>JBBIVW010000033.1:0-9143 GCA_037439525.1 Anaerolineae bacterium | reverse complement strand
CTGGAAGACGATCAGGCGCTGCTCACCTTTCTGTCGAAGAATCGGGTGTACCCTGGCATGCAGGCAGAAGTGGTGGCACTCCTGCCCTTCAACCAGACGCTGAGCTTGCGCATCGAAGAGCAGCAAGTTACTCTGGGTTACGCGGTGGCAGCCTTGATCTTTGCCGAACGCCTGAGCCTCCCATAAGCTGAAGAGCCAGAACGACTTTCCCCTTCATTATTTCTCTGGTTGTCTGGTTATATGAGATGCCAGAGACCTACTCTTCTTGTGCGTCTCGCATCAGCCAGGCGAGCAGCTCTCGCAGGTCCATCGCACAGTTGGGTAAGGTGATGGATAATGTAATCGTTGGGCGGCCGATCCCATCATTCCCTTCAGAGGCGGAAGAAATGAGCTTTGAGAGGTAGAAATCGCCACCGCTTTCCTGTTCCTTCGCCCGCGGCAGGATGAAGGGAATTTCAAAACGAGAGCGGATGCCCAGCTTACGAAAAATCTGCTTTAAGTGCGAATGCACCGTGCTTTGGGAGAGGCCTAGCGTCTCCGCGATTTGCTTGTTGGGATAGTGCGCCAGGCAGGCGACCTGATACTCCCTCCAGGTCAGACCAAATGGCAGGCCTTCACCGCTCTCGGCGGGAGGGTTTCCATCATCCGTGGGTAACGGACTTTTTCGATACCAACGAGGTGTCGGCATTTGGGCGCTTTCCTCCTCAGCCAGGCTAAGACAAGTGCGGCACAGCGCCCACTCGCCAAACTCATCCACCCACACAGCGACAGCCTGTTCTCCGCAGTCGCATCCTAAAGCGGAGGGCTTCTTCCCGCGCAAGCAGGCGCAGCTTTCCCCCAAGTATGGTTTTCCACAACGTTCGCAATTCGATTTGATCATCGGCATACTCCATGTCTTTTTATTGCCTCCGCTGCCGCACATTTTGATAATACTAGAACTTTTGTTCTAGTTCCATAACCAAAGGGGGGATTTGCGGTTTATTCTGGGGGTACCTTCCAGGAGTATCCTCGCCATCTACGCTGGGATGGCACAAAGTGATGTCCTAATCACTTCGCGCACGGTGTACCTGCGCATGCGATAAACCGACTTATGTTAAAATCAGCCTCATGGATGTACGCCTGGTGTTCATGGGTTCGCCCGAATTTGCCCTGCCCAGTCTCAAAGCCTTGAGCCATCAGTACTCCATTGTCGGTGTGGTCACCCAACCCGACCGACCTGCAGGGCGCGGCCGTCAGCTCACTCCTCCCCCTGTCAAGCTGGCGGCGATGGAGCTTGACTTGCCGTTCATCCAACCTGCGAGCCTGCGCCATCCCGAGGCTTTGGAACAAATCCGTCGTTGGCGCCCACAGCTCATCGTAGTGGCGGCATTCGGTCAAATCCTGCGCAAAGAGGTGCTAACGCTGCCAGAATTCGGTTGTCTCAATGTACATGCTTCCCTATTGCCACGCTGGCGCGGTGCAGCGCCCGTCCAGGCAGCTATTCTGCACGGCGACGCACAAAGCGGCGTGACCATCATGAAAATGGACGAGGGCGTGGACACTGGAGCTATACTCAGCCAACGTGCCATACCCATCGCACTGCATGAAACCGGGGGCAGCCTGAGTGAAAAGCTAGCTATACTCGGGGCACAATTGCTCATCGAAACACTCCCCGCCTACCTACGCGGCGAGCTGCAGCCGGTGCCTCAAGACCATTCACAAGCGACTTTGGCACCAATGCTCAGTAAAAAGGACGGCGCTTTAGACTTCCGAGAGAGCGCGGCGCTATTGGAGCGCAAGGTGCGCGCCTTTTATCCCTGGCCTGGGACTTACTTTGAAATGGAGGGCATGCTGCTCAAAGTGCATCGCGCCAGCGCCTTGATCCCCTCACCCATCCGAGGAGCAATCGGCACCCGCTGTGTGCACGAGCAAACCCCCGCGGTGATCTGCAGCGATGGCTTATTGCTTTTGGAAGTCGTTCAGCCACCCGGCAAGAAGGCGATGCCAGGCAAGGCGTTTTTAGGTGGCGCGCGCGGGTGGTGAGTGGCAAACATGCGTTTCTTGGTGATCGGCACAGGTGCATTGGGAGGCTATATCGGTGGGAGCCTGATGCTCAGCGGCGAGCAGGTCGCTTTTTTGGCCCGCCCTGACCTCATGCCCGTTTTAACACAACAGGGCTTGCGTCTGCACATGCCGGAAGGCGAATATCACCTCAAGGCAGTGCAAGCCTTCAGCCACCTCGAAGACGCCCTGGCAGAGAGAAGCTTCGACGTACTCATCTTCGTCCTGAAGTCCTTCGATACGCTCAACGCCTTGGATGATTTGAGGCCTCATCTGAAACACCTGCCACCTGTATTGTGCTTGCAAAACGGAGTGGAGAACGAAACGCGATTGAGGGCGGTCTTAGGCGAATCAAAGGTTATTGCCGGCACAGTAACCAGTGCCATTGCCCGCCCCTCGCCGGGGCAAATTGTGCTGGAACGACGGCGCGGCGTGGGTATCGCGGCAGGTCATGCTTTATCTGCCCTCCTGGTACAGGCGTTCAACCATGCCAGATTGAACGCGCGTTTGATGCCGCGCGAAGCAGACATGAAATGGTCGAAGCTGCTCACTAATTTGCTCGCCAACGCCAGCGCAGCCATCCTGGACATGACTCCGGCGCAGATCTTCGCGCATCCTCGGCTTTATGAGCTGGAAATCGCCCAGCTGCGCGAAGCTTTGCAAGTGATGCGCGCCATGAAGATACGCGCCACCAATCTACCCGGTGCGCCCGTGAGGTGGCTGGCAATCCTGATACAGCATCTGCACCCGCGCCTTTCTCAACCTCTGGTCAAAGAAGCCCTTGGGCGCGGGCGTGGTAATAAGATGCCGTCTCTCCACATCGACCTGCATCGTGGGCGTGGCAAGAGCGAGGTCGATGACCTGAACGGCGCGGTAGTGCGCTTTGGCGAAAGGTATGGAGTGGCTACACCAACCAACCGCTTTCTCAACGACACGTTGCTCGCCCTCGTGCGCAACGAAATTCCCTTGTCCGCTTTTCGCGGGCAGCCGAACAAGTTCCTGGAGGCGTACCACGCGTCTCAAACTCTATAGCCGAACACCCCCCCTCAAATGGGATTGTCACCCCCACGATTAAATCAAGGAGCAAGCGGCGAGTCGGACGTTTTTCTATGTATGGCGCTTCTTAACCTAACGGTTTTTGCAGGCGTGGATGTTCCCTCGACAAATTAGGCTTTATGGGCGAATCATACGAAAGTGTGCCTCCAGTTCGGGCAGATTCACCTCTAGCAATTCCAGCGTCAAGACCTGGTTCAGTGGATAGGGTTTGGGTAAAAAGACATCCGCTTCCAACGCCAACATAGGCAGGATCACCCGCCCGCGCGTCTCATGCTGCTCCACCAAAACTGCGACTCCCTGCCAGCCGGGGTGCCGTTGGAGATACACCAGAGTCCAATGACGCCGGGATAGGGCTTCCACCTGCGCCAAACTGCTGGTGATCCCTTCCACGGCTCCGATCAGCTCAAGGATTTTTTGTTCGCCCATCAGGTTTTTGCCATGCAGATGCAAACGCAGTTGCTGGTGCACTACCAGGTCGAGGTAGCGCCTCAGAGGGCTTGTTGCGCGGCAATAGTGCGGCAAGCCAATGCCCCCATGCGCGGCTGGCCGGGTGCTTACCTGACTGCGCGGCAAGCTACGGCGCACAGCGTAAGCCAGGGCAAGGTTCGGCCAAGAGGCGGGCTCTGCCCCTTCTACCGCTTGCCCGGCGAGAGGTGCCACATGCGCGACACCATTTACAGGCACTGCTTCTTGCACCACAAACGGCAACGGAATAGCGTGCTGTCGGGCATAATCCGCCACCGCCTCGCCAGCCATGAGCATCCACTCGCGCACCAGGTCGCGACTGCGCAGGCGTTCCAGCGGGAGAAGGCGCACTTCGCCATCCACAACGCGCACAATGACTTCCGGCATATCAATGAACAATGCCCCCTGACGGCGACGCCGTTCCTGATAGGTATGCGCGATGTGCCACAGCTCGCGCCAGGGTGTGCGCTCCAATTGTGCCTCTACTTGCTCATAGCTCATGCGTTCTACCTGTACCAGGCTGGGGTGGAAGCTCAGCAGGGTTACCTTGCCCAGCGCGTCGAGTTCGACATGGAACGAAAGCGCCGGGGAAATTTTCTGCAACCCCAACCCCAGGCGCCTGATGGCGTTTGGAGGTAGCATGGGTACCTGTCCTTCGGGGAGGTATAAGGTCGCGCCACGCGCGCGGGCTTCCAGATCAGCCGCCTCATCAGGACGAATCCACGCGGCAACATCGGCAACATGGATCCATAGCCGCGCGCGCTGTATGCCTCCGTGTCTATCGAGCGAAAGCTCCTCCAGGCTCAAAGCGTCATCGGGGTCCTGGTTGTCCGGATCATCAATGGCAAAGGCGGGCAGGTGAGTGAGGTCCAGGCGCGCTTCTTCTGGCAGCTCCAGGTTTTCGATATCCTCGATGGAATGCTCCACCCTGAACCGTTGTGGGTAGGGATTGACGGTCTCATCCCAGTATCCCAAGGCGAGCAAGAGGGCGTGCGCGTTTTCCGGTCGCTCACTGCGTCCGAGATGGCGGAGAACACGGCACTGCTTACGACGGGCATAAGCCAAGTCTTCCACTTCACGCAGGAAAGGGCGGTCTATGAGCGGGTCAAACCTGCCACTCTCAAGCCTGGCGAGAAAGCTCTCCCAGCGGCGTGCTTCTTCTTGCTTGACCTGCCTGGCGTGCAACGCGGCGTGTACTTCATTTTCAGCACGCGGCGCGATCGCCTCCGGCCTCCCCTGGAAGTAAATGCCCTCTTGCACATGCTCCCAAGCAGCCCAGGCACTTGACGGAGTGAACTCGCCATAGATCAAAGCGGCTAAATCTTCCAACGTACATACACTCCCTTCCCCAGATTCAAGGAGCATCTCCCAGGCGAGCTTCACGTCACCCTCGCGTTGCGATAAACCGTTCAGCCGCTCTACAGGGCCTGGATGAAGCACAAGCACGTCTTTAAGTCGCACTTTGGCACGGTTGCCATCAGGTAGCTCAATTTCAAGTTTGTCCGTAAGGCGTAGAACGCGCGCCGGTCGCCCGCGATATACCACCAAACTGTGCGGTTTGATTGACCCTAAACCCATGTGGCGTTTCACCTGTGTGATCTAAAAGCATTATACCCGCACGCTTGGCTCCCCTTTAACACACCTCACAATCATGCGCTATGAGTGGAGCACCTCCATGAGCCATGAAACAAATCAGCGCGATGCCAATATCTTTCTCGGGTGAATGCAATCACTTATGAAGCCTTCCCCCCTCCCGGAGAAAACATGACCTACACCTTCTATCGCCAGATCCGCCTACGCTTCGCGATTGAATGTGCGCATTCCAGAGCGACGCGCCGTGAAGTAATGGAGGCATGCATTATGCCTCATCAGGCCGAGTGATCCTGATATTCTGGGTCGGGTATGGCATTTCAATACCTGCCTCGTGAAAGCGCTGGAGGATTTCGAGATAAATGGCATGCGAGGTGGATATATAAGTCTGGAAATCAGCGCTCTCGATGAAATAAACACACTCGAAAGTGATCCAGTAGTTTGCAATTTCCTTAATAAATGCCCAACCGAAAGTGGTGTGCTCATGATGCTCTATGATTTCACACAGCATCCCAGGGATGGACTCGAGCGTCTTGGGATCGCTCTCTTGAGCCACTCCCAAACTGAACACTACTCTGCGCCGTTGTCGATTGCCCAGGTTTTGGATGCGGCTGCTGAGCAAATCGGAGTTAGAAAACACGAGCAATTCGCCATCGATACTGCGCAGACGGGTGCTTTTCAAACCGATTTTTTCCACCGTTCCGGTGAATGTCCCTACCGAAATGACATCTCCGATGACAAAGGGCTTGTCCAGAGCGATGGTCATCGAGGAGAACAGGTCTCCCAATATATTTTGTACCGCCAGAGCCACGGCAATACCCCCGATGCCCAGGCCGGCAATCAAGGCATCCACTTTTATACCGGTGGCATTTTCCAAAATCAGCAAGGCGATCACGCTACACAAAGCAATGCGGGCAATCAAGCGAAACGCAGAAAACGTGGTGCGCTGCTCGTCGGCTTTCTCCGGTTCCAGGCGCACACGGCGCTCAATGGCATAATCGATCACGTGTAAGCCCCAAAGCGCCACCTGAAGCAAAGCTACGCTGCCCGCTATCACTTTCAGGAACTTTTCGAGGCTATAGGGCAGGTAGAGCGTCAAAGATCCCGCATAGAGGCACAAGGTCACGACCATCCAGGTACGTGTACTTTTAGCCAGATCAAAGATGAGGCTTTCCGTGCTTTCTTCGTCTTCCTGGGCGGTTTTCCGCAGGCGAAAAAGAATCACTTCTTGTAGCAGGCGAAAGACAAGATAGGCCAGCGCGGCGACGATCAGCGCCACAGCCCATTTCTCCAAGCTGTTGCCTAGAATCACGATATCCAAAAAATCCACTCGCTCACCTCCATACACAGGTTCAATCCCCAGTATCTTACCATGCGAATCGCCAGGCAAGCAGGGATAGAACCACTTGAAGGAGGTTTACCTCATTTCGAAAAACGATAAAGCCATATACCCCCTATTGGTCTAAGAGGAAGCTTCCAGCTAACTGAATAAAAAATCCGAAGCCCTCATTCAGGAAGCGCTCAAGCGGGTCATGCCTGGGCAGGCAAGCTAAGTTTCTAAAAAACGGGATCACAATGCGGCAACAAGTACTTCCCCAAACTGTTTATGGGAACGGAACGCCGATTCACCCCTCCACAGCCCTACGCCCATCCATAAGGCGTGACGCTGCTGTAAGCCCGCCACGTAAACGCTCCAATGGCGATGACTAAGACTTCTGAAGACCTGTCAGAAACGCATGGCGTGCGTCCCAAAAGCGAGTGCAGAGTACGGATCTTGCTTGGAGGATGTGCTGGATCAGTACGAACAACCCTATGACCCCAAACACCTGTTGGTCTGCTTTGATGCATGGCTCAGGCCGTTGATTGAAGAAACCTGCACCAGCCAACCAGCTCAACCTGGGTGGGCGCTATGACAACGAGTAAGAGCACAATTGGTTATGTCATAAGTGCTAGACTCTTTTCCAATTTGATTTTGCCAGATTGGCTTTAATTGTCTCAAGGATTTTATTGTCTGTCAGATAGTTTTCGAAATAGCCACAATCGAGGCATAAGTATGTTTGCCACAGTTTTGTTGCATACATGGCATTGCCCTCGGCCATGACAGAAAGCGTGAAACCGGGACCAACGCTGCCACCGTGCTCACTTTTGCTCACGACAACATTTTCCGACATGCATTTAATACATTTTCCATTTTTCATGTTAACTCCTATTTAGTGAATGAAGGGCTTCCTGAAATTGTTTCATCATAAAGACCTAATGGAGAAAGTACAAACTATTCTTTTGAAATCTAAAACACTGGCTCCGAAAATTGAGTAATCACCTACCCAATGGTTGGCTTTAGCGGCTGGGTAGGCGGGCAAGCCTCTTTGCCAACCAAAACCATAGCCAGCCAACGCGCCTCGTACCACCAGGGCAAAGCCCCGATCGCTGAAACAAATATGGGTGGCTAGTGACCATAAACCATCTGTACTACATAGATATCATCCACGCCGATTTACTCTCCTGGAAGTTTGATAATGCGTGGGTTAGATCTGGAATAGGAGATCTTCATCGTTTTACCTGCTTGCATGGATGGAGTAACCCTCTTCACATCTGCTTCGAACAAAAGTGGCGACGTTGAGCCTTCAGGCGTAAACTCAAATGTAATCACGGTACGCGAAACCCTGGTTCGATTATTAGGCTCAAGAGTGCCAATCCAGTGTGAACGCTTTTCTTTCTTAACCACTGTAGCCACCGTGTTAATGGCATCACGTCGAATGACGCTCGCGCGCACGGCGGGGATGAAAATGGCTATAAAAATCAAAATGGTAAACAATGCAGTCGCCAAGATTCCCCCCAAAAAGTAACTTGTAGAAAACGGTTCAATTATGAAACTCAACGCTGTAATGGCAATCGATAACAATAGAGCAGGAAAGTAAATAACCGTGGGAATTTGAAAAACTTCCTTCCAATGACTCATGGCTTTCAAGCGTTTCTGGGGTTTCATCAATCACTCCTTTATCGGCGATTAATTCGTGTTGTGCCCTGATGCCGACTAAACATCGATGCGGTGGATTTCGCACTACCTTGAGTGCACAAGCGGCTAATTCTGCGCATTGAGGCACGCATTTTAATAAGACAATTATGATTAGATTTTACCACAATTGCAGTTGAGCCCAAGGTTGAATGTCTTGAATCGGCCAATGATGGGGAAAACGCACACAGCCTACGAGGCATACAGCCTCAAGCAGGATTGTTTGCAGTCAGCACCCTTAATGGTCACTTACCCTCAAAGTACACATGAGCTCCACCGGGACCTTGCACCAAGCGCTTCGCCAGGTCCGCGCCTCATCACCTCCTGGCTTTCAATTCCAAAGGGGAGCCGCGCTGGCTCTCAAGGCGCATACATCTCTAAAAACCCACACCTCTCACAACGATACATGATGATTTCGCGCCGCGGGCTAGGCGCATCTTTGACCGAGAACGGAGGTTCGTCTGCCGGGGCAAAAACGTTGCGCGGATTGCCATAATTGCCGATTTCTTTAAGATAGCCCGGAGTCATGCTGCCATTGCATTTTGGACAATGCTTGGATTGATCCATGGTTGCCTCCTTAATAAATCTAATGAGCCTATTGTTGTTAGATACTGTTTGATGGCTGTGCTTCACATCGCGACTTGCAATTGCTTGCACGCCCAACGGTCGGGTTCAGCCGCACGCGAAGCGCAGCGGAGCAAGCGGGAGCATAACTGGAGGCGCAGCCGCCGCGCCGTTATTCGGAACGCGAGCGGAGCATTGAGGAGCGAAGCGTTCCGAATATTTACAGAGTTAAGCCGTGTGGGAGGTCAACCGGCATGCCGTTTGCTCAATACCTTCGAGCAGCACAACACTGAATAAACCCTCCACGCCCTACAGATCGGCTGGAACGAATGTTAGGCGGTGACTTGGAAAGCTGTCTGTGCATCCTCAACCATTTTTATCACGAAAAACGGGCCACTATTTGGTAAGCTTCTCA
>JBBIVW010000032.1:0-10497 GCA_037439525.1 Anaerolineae bacterium | reverse complement strand
GCGGTGATCCTCAAGTCGGTGCGCGAATATTGATATAATCGGTGCATTCGCATTCTTGTAGGTGAAATCCATGTCTGCCCACAAATCACGCAAACGATTCGACCCTACTTATCCTGTACTCGTCCTGGTAGTCCTCTTTTTGGTGGCAATCGCCTGGCGGCAGGGCGGTTGGCAACTCGTGCTAGAAGGCTTCCGGCTGGGCGGGATGACGCTCTGGAGTGTCATCCCTTTGCTCATCGCCGCGTTTTTGATCGCCGGCCTGGTGCAGGTGCTCGTCTCGGAGCAGGTCATCCGGCGCTGGCTGGGTAGGTCCGCTGGATGGCGCGGCATCCTGCTGGCATGCCTGGGGGGCGCGCTCATCCCAGGCGGACCCTATGTGTACTACCCGATCGCTGCAGTGCTGCTCCACAACGGAGCCAGCTTGGGGGTGATGGTTGCCTTTGTGACTGCCAAAAACCTGTGGACTGTCTCGCGCCTGCCGTTGGAAATCGCCTTGTTGGGCAGCGAGCTGACCCTGGTGCGCTACGCGGTCACATTCCTCATCCCACCTCTTTTAGGGTTGCTCGTCGAACGGTTTTTTGGAAGTTTGGTAGAAACCATTCGCCAGGCAGTGCGTGTATGACCACGGCTACCGTCACCCTCGGGGTCCTGGCGCTCCTGCTGTGGTTCTATGCCTGGCGCCGCGGCGATGGCAGCCATGTGCAGGGGGCGCGCGTGGGCTGGCGCACCTTCTTGCGCACCTTGCCCCTGCTGCTCCTGGCGTTTACCATCGTCGGCTTTGTGAACGCTATTGCCCCACAGAAGCTCGTCGAGAGGCTGATCGGTCCCGAATCTGGATGGCAAGGGTTGCTGGTTGCCGAGGGGGTCGGCATGTTGTTGCCGGGAGGTCCGTATGTCGTCTTCCCGCTCATCTCCGCGATTTACCATGCGGGGGCAGGGTTTGCCCCGGCGATCACCATGATCACCAGTTGGGCAACCCAGGCGCTGCTGACCATTTCATTCGAACTGCCTTTCATGGGCTGGCGCTTCACCGCGGTGCGTTGGGGGCTGGGGCTGGCGTTCCCATTCTTGGTAGGCGCTCTGGTTTTAGCCTTGATGGGGTAGGCAGCTTAGGTTCCCCCTCGTTTCTATTGTTGTGCAAGTGCTTTTAGGGAGGGTGATATGAACGTAGAGGCAGGTAGCCTTAGCGCCTAAAACCGATGATATACTTTTCATGCTTCTGCCCTATTCACAGAGCGAGAGAGGTAAGCATGAAAAAAATGATTTTATGCGGTTTGTTCGCTCTGGTGGTTGCGTGTGTGCCCACACCGAGCGCCACACCTACAAAGCCCGCCGCCACTCAGCCACAGCCAACCCACCCTCCTGCCTCCCCAATCGGGGCAATCCTTTCACCAAGTCCAATGGTGTCTCCTACAACCACGATTGCCCCCTCTCCAACCTTCACTTCTACACCTCTAAGCGATTTTTTTCACATCCGTTTGGAATGGACGAGCACCTCCGACTGGAGTACCCTGGAACAGCTCGATGTAGAGCACCTGCTGACCGTCCGCCGTGTCTCAGTGGAGGGTGAGCCGACCTTTTATAAGATCTCTTTGGAACGCCTGGAGCTAAATCAATCGCTGGAAGAAGCGGAAGCCGGCCAATCGGTGGGTCTATCCGTGGATTATCTGTTCTCAGCCTCCGCGGTGAATCAAGGTCTATCGTTTCGTCTGCAAAAGGGAGACATTGGCACGAGCGTGGTGCGCCTATACCTCATTACAGAAGAGGAGCCCCGGCTGATTCAGGAGTTTAGCCATACAGGCGTTGTTCCTGGGAGTGGTGGGCTCAACCCGGTCACCTTCACTGCAGATTTGAGCCAAGTTGAGTTTTATAAGCCACAATACGGTGAGGTTAACCGTATCGCGCCACAAAAAATGCTGCTGGCGTTTTTCTACATGTGGTACACCCTTCGCTCCTGGGAAAGCCCTTGGCTTCAGGACACGCCTCTGGTGGCTTATGATTCGGGTGCTCATGAGACCATCCGGCAGCAGATCGCTCAGGCGCAATCTGCGGGCATCGACGGGTTCATCTCCTCCTGGTGGGGACCCGGCAGCGACACAGACCGCTATCTGCCTCGGTTGTTGGAGCTGGCTGCAGAGCAAGATTTCAAAGTGTGTATCATCTTCGAAACGCTGGCAGGCGAAAACGGCGCTCCCCTGAAGGATAAAGACATCGAAGAGTGGCTGGAATACTTTTTGACACGCTACGGCCAGAACGAGGCGATGTTGCGAGTAGATGGTAAACCTGTTGTGGTCGTCTGGGCTTCGGGGAGTGTGCCTCTGGAATCCTGGGCGGCGATCTTCTCTTCCTTACGGGCACGTGGCCTGGAGGCGGTGTACATCGGCATGGGATATGATCTCAGCAACCTGGAAGTGTTCGACGGACTGCATGAATACGCTGTCTTCCCGATACCCAACCTGGCGCAAACCGCGCGCACCACAGGCCAGGCAGTCCATTTTTACCCCCTGCTGGCTGAGACCTCCTCGCCGAAAATCTGGGCGGCCACGGTTCAGCCTGGTTATGACGACACCCTGTTACCCGACCGCGAAGGGCAGGTGCAGGAGCGTTTGAATGGGGATTATTACCGCTTCACCTGGGAGGCAGCTATCGCCAGCGACCCGGATTGGATCTTCATCACTTCGTGGAACGAGTGGTGGGAACACACGCATATCGAACCCAGCCAACTGTATCACGACCTGTACCTACAAATCACCCTTCAGTACGCCAATCTATGGAAAGGAGGGCAACCATGAGCAAAACCATCTTTTTCATCCATGGCATGTGGGGCGGACCCTGGTACTGGGAGAATTTTCGCCAGTTCTTCGAGCGTAAAGGCTACACGACACATGCCGCCACCCTGCGCTATCACAACATCCACCCGCACGACACACCCGACCCGCGCTTGGGCACGACCAGCCTGCTGGATTACGCTGCCGATCTGGAAACGGAAATCCGGACTCTGCCCGAAAAACCCATCCTCATGGGACATTCCATGGGCGGGTTGTTGAGCATGATGCTCGCCAGCCGCGGGTTACCCGCCGCAACTGTCTGCCTGACGCCGGCTTCTCCGGTAGGTGTGCTGGCGATCACTCCCTCCGTAACGCGCAGCTTTTTCAGCATCCTCACCCGCTGGGGATTCTGGCGCAAACCCATGCGCCAGACCTATAAGGAAGCGGTGTTTTCCATGCTGCAATTGCTGCCCCCCGAAGAACAAAAAGCAACCTACGCGCGCTTCGTGTATGAATCCGGGCGCGCCGCTGCGGAAATCGGCTTCTGGTTCTTCGACCGCCAACGCGCGGCAACCGTGGACGTGCGCAAAATCACCTGCCCGATGCTGATCATCGCCGGCGGTCAGGACCGCATCACCCCGCCTTTTGTCGAGCACCAAATTGCCAGAAAGCTTGCCGGGGTGGCAGAATACAAAGAATACCCCGAACACGCCCATTGGATCATGGCTGAGCCGGGTTGGGAGGCGGTGGCAGAGGATATCGCCCATTGGTTGGAGAGACAAAGGCTCTGAGGAAAACCTATTGGTGAAGATAGTTCTCCGCGCCGCTCACATCGATTCTAGGATCATAATGAGAAACATGAGGAAAATACCAGCCACACGCTCTATTCCTCTACTATGTGGACACCTTACATTGGTCGCCTCGGTGTGCGGCACCGAGGGGGATATCCAGGAGCTGGACACCCAGGTGCGCATGCTTCAGGAGGCAGGGGTGCTGGTCTTCGAAAGCAACGCCCGAGCAGCTCACTTTTGTAGTCAACTTCTAAAATAAGGCGCATATGGAAGAAAAAATCACAGCCTGGTTGCACCAACCTTTGGTGATCATCAATATCGGATTGAAGCAGTTCGCTGATAACCTGGAGCAACAGAACGTCGAAGTCGTACACGTGGATTGGAAACCGCCCGCGGCCGGGGACGAGGAACTGATCGATTTGTTAGATAAGTTGTTGTAAACACATAAAGAGTGAGGGAAGGTGGCAGAAGAGAGGGAGGCAACGATGGTGAAATGGTTGAAATGCTGCACTATCACCTGGTGGTGATGTTCCCTGATAACCTTGATTTCTTCGGATTAATCGTCTTCGAAGCTACCTTCCCAGATAAATTATCGCGGCCTACCGCACCTGTGCACATCCTCCTCGCGCAAATTGCCTACGCCCTGCAAGCTGAGGTAAAGGGGCTCTTCTTATGCTGCTCTTGTTACATGGCAAAGTAGCAACTTGGTTAATTACATCTTGACATCATTGAGCAAATACGCTAATATGCACAAGGAGGTGGAAATTGCACCGCACACAATTGCTATTGACTGATGAGCAAAATCAGCGCCTGCGGAAAATAACCAAGCGGGAAGGCAAGAGCCTTTCCGAGGTGGTTCGCCAGATTCTGGATGAATATTTCGCCAGCCAAGATCGCAAGGCACAAATAGAGGCATTAGAAGCGCTAAAGAAATTAGATCAAATCCGCGAAGCTACAGCCCAGGATGGAATGTACGAGGGGAATGCGGTCAATGAGGCTCGAGAAGCGCGGGAACGCCAAATCAAAGAGATATGGCAACAGTAGTCATAGACGCCAACTTTGGCGTGGCGCTGGTGCGCCTGATGCCTTATTCTGCCACCTGTCGCACTTTGATTGAGCGATGGATTCGTCAAAATGTCACGATCGCTGTGCCAGGTTTGTGGGATTACGAAATCGTCTCTGCTTTGTATTGGCTTCAAAGGCAGGGCGCGATAAAAAAAGAAGCGATGCTGACCGGTATCGATTTACTTTTTCGCCTGACATTATTGCATGTACCCTTAGATCTCCAACTGGCAATCGCGGCGCTGAATTGGGCTGAGCGATTGGGGCAAGGGAAAGCCTATGATGCCCAGTATCTGGCTCTGGCCGAGCACCTGAACGCTGAGTTCTATACAACAGATAAAAAATTGTTTCACCGATGTGAACGCATTGGAGCCTCGTTTGTAAAAACCCTGGAGTAGCTATGGTCAAGTGGTTCTGTGTTTCTCTCCTTTCCTTGGTTCTCCTCACCGCCTGTGCACCCACTGCCACCCTGTTCCCCACGCCTTCACTGACTCAACCGCCTACCACCCCCGCGCCTCACAGCGATAACCACCCGCACTCCAATCCCTGAGTCCACCGCCACCCCAACCAAGACCCCGATCACCACTCTTGCTCAAGAAATAGTTGGAGGACTTGACGACACTTTGTCGCCTACCTCAACCATTGGTTGATCACCGCACAGGGCAGACCGTAGACCCTGCCTAAACCTGCACACATAACGCACCTTCATGATCAGCGGCAGATAAACATTCAGCAGCTGTGAAACCACATCCACCGGCGTGCTGCTGTTGGTGGTCGTTCCGTTGCCCAACTGACCGTGCAAGTTATTCTCCCAGCACTTGACCCCGCCTCTGCTGGTCAGGGCGTAGGTGTGAAACCCTCTGACGGTGATGGCACTGGTAGTCACAAGCTGGAGTAAAGAACCACAACAAGCATTCAAAACAAGCCCCGAGAATCCAAATTGTGAGGAGATGGGGATAAACGGGCAGCCCCGTTCGAGCACCGTAGTTGGAATGTGGACAGCCGTTCCTCCGCCAACAGATGGCAAACTGCTTCCGAATTCTTAAAGCCAGCAGTGAGAATTAGTGCGCCTGGCGCTTTCGAAGCAATATTTCAAAATGGCGATTTTACCCACCTAATTTGGATGGTTAAACCTAAATACACCACGCAAGGGTCGATAGAGAGAATGTGTGTCGGTAAAAATCAAATGCGGTGGCTATAATAGAGAGCTGCCAATTGATCAACCATCTTCTGCTACCGTAAGATAAAATTTTTCGTCATGAACTCAATCTACAGGAATTGTCATCAGATTGTTATAAAATAATACGCACACAGTGAACCCTAAGGACCGTGGTATTCATTTCGTTGCCATGCACAAATTCAATAAATTCTCGCTATGCATCATCCTGGTACTTCTCACCCTCGCCTGCGCGGTGGTCATCGATTGGAGCAGCGTCGCAACCCACGCGCCGACGAGCACCCGCGCCACAGGCGACAGCCTCCCCACATCGAGCCCAATGCACACAAAGGAAACGCCACCGACCTCACCTCTCTCCCCAACAGAGGCACAAAGCGATGAAGAAGAAGTCGATATAAAAGAGGTGCAGCGCGGCTTGGATGCTTTTCTAAACAGCCCATGGGCGCTAGAGCTGAGCCTGCCAGCAGAATTGCTCCAACGCTGGGAAGCCATCGCCGCAGGCGCGCAGCCGATAACGCCTGAAGAGGCGAGGCGCCTATCCCACTTTTTGGAGCGCATGCAAACCATCGAGCGGCTGCTCGAGGAGCGTCGGTACCCGTCTGGCGGTCAGCCGGTGGTACGCGCGCGCTTCCTGGACGAGCAGCACGCGCCTCCAATCCCCTATCTGATCGAGGCTGACCAAACCAACGGCGCAGGCGAGCATCTCTACGCCTGGACGCGAGATGAGCACGGCGAGATCGTCGCCATCACCCCTGCGCCATGGATCGAAGGCCTTGTGCAGCAGATCAGCGAGGATGGCGATTACGTTGCCTACCTGCGCCCTGGCAAAGAGGTCATCTTCAAAGCCGATGTGCAACAACTTTCTAAAGGGGGTGACCTGCAAAAGCACCTTTTAGAGATGATCCAGGAGAACATCCTGATGCCTGAAGATCGACGCACACAGGCGTACCTGCGCGCCTATTTCAACCTGACGCACATTCGTTCGGCGTTCTTCGGAGTAGGCGAGTTGACTTTCAATCAGGTGCTGCTGTTGCAATCGGTGGTGGAGCTGTACAACCGCGCCGAGATGCAGGAACTGGCGGAATACGTTTTCGCTGGCGGCGAACAGGTGCATTACATCGTCAGCCGGGTGGCGCACCCTTACGCCGCAGCCATGGCACGCCCCTTGGGTGGCACACCGCCGCAGGGCATCATCGTGCTGTACACCAAAAACCTGTTCGATAATAAATACGAAACTGCAGCCAGCATCGCCCACGAGGCGGCGCACATCTGGCAGGGACCTGCCGCCTCGTGCAACAACCCTGAGGCGCGCTTGAAAGCCGAGATCGGTAACGGCATCGTAAGCCAGGCATTTTACTCATGGAGCGCAAGCAATCTATACCAGGCCGTGTTGGATGGCGAGGCCGGGGCGTACCACGCCACATTGTGGGTACTGCTCAAGTTCAACCAGGCGAGACAGGCAGAGTGGGTGAAAGGTGTGATCCGCACCGGCACCGCTAATGGACAATCCATTATTAACTGCCCTTAATAACCAAAGGCGCGACTCATGTTGCTCCTGAACTTAGTGGTCAATATTTTATAAATCTTTGCACTGCTCACCCTGAACTACCGCCCTTTCCTACACTTGCGCTGGACGGCTAAGTCTAGCACTTCCTAGATAGGAGATGTGGCCACCCACTCTGAGTAACACAGGGCTGACTTTATCGATCAGCATTCCACAATCTTGTAAAACACGGCACCCCTGGAGGTTTTCTCCAGGGGTGTCCTCTCTTGCTCAAAGATAATGTTGGATTACCCCAATTTTACCAACCACCAAACCCGGCGTGGTCAGGGCTCAGGTACTCAATGCCGTGGAACCCCCCGCAAGGGTCGTTATAAACAGATTGGATGGTTGCAAACGCCCCCCAAATAGCTGGCCCAATCTCAGTACCATCAGCAGCATACCAGATGCCTCCCGTCAAAGTTGCATCTGCAGGGGCTGCGATGATCTTGGTGAAATATTCCCACCTGCAGATCTGACCATCCATTTCATAGCTGCCCTTTTGGTGATTGGTCAACCAGGCACCAGAGCCAATGTAGCTGGGGTAGCCATAGTGGCGATCCAGTTGACCATCTCCATCGCAGTCCACATTGGCAAGCCAGGCGTCATTCCACTTCATGATCAATTCCACATCACGGTATGGCTGGCACCAAGCTGCATCGCGATAGGCATCACAATAGCCACCGTTGAACATGTGCGCCTGATAGTTGTAGCCCCACTCATCATAACCCAACACGATGGGCACACCATCCGACCTCAACAATAATCCGGACTGAATATCCGTGCAGCCTGATTTCTCCCATACGATTTCATTTCCCGACTCATCCGGCTTGATAGGCTTGTCTGCCAAACCAACTGAAACCGTGAGAAGCAAGGCTGCTATGACAATTAAAATAACCCAAATCGCCTTTTTCATCTCTAACTCTCCTTTTTATTTTTGAATTACTTGCTAGGTTTCAACTTCCAGAGTTACGCACGCCCAGGTATGAGCTATATAACCACCTCCTTTTCCAAATCTTCTTAAATCCACCCTCCGCTCGAAACTTAACAAGTTAAAAACTGATTATTTAACGCAATAACCGGCCCAGCAGCCGGTTTCGCTATTCGCTCCCCAAAGATTTTCCCCATGCGTCAATGATTTTTTGATGAGGGATAAGCGACCAGATTCAATCCTTGGATCGTTGCTTCCACATCAAAAAGCACGTTTTCGGAAGTTACATCACCTTGTTAGGAACCCCAAAATTTCTCCTATAACGTTCAATGGTTGATCAGGCTAAATTTTCCCTTACGCTTAATTAGCAATAATACAGAATCTACCTCTAAATGTCAAGAATTTCTAATAAAAATTTTTTCCTCTCTCCTGATTTCGAAATCCTACAAAACTGAAATGGTGGGCTTCCCCAATAGACCGCGTTATATCGTAGAGAGTGAATCCACTCGATGGTAAAATAGATTTAACATGCAGACAGATGAGCTCCCGCTGGTGGTTGAAAATCTGAGCTTTCGCTACCGCGATCGCCAGGAACTGGCACTGGAGCAGGTCTCTTTTTCTGTGCAGGAAGGGGAAATTTTGCTCATTGCCGGCGCCAGCGGCTGCGGCAAGACAACGCTCATCCGCTGTATCAACGGCCTCATCCCGCGCAGCTACAAGGGGGAGATCAGCGGGAGCATCCGCATTTTTGGCGCAGACACGGCGCAATGGAAGCTCTCCCAAATTTCGCAATACGTGGGCACAGTGCTGCAAGACCCGGAGCGTCAGATTCTGGGCACCAAGGTGTTGCACGAAGTAGCCTTTGGCTTGGAGAATCTGGGCTTGCCGCGCGAAGAAATCCTGGCGCGCACCGAAGAAGCCATGCGCCGTCTGAACATCCTGCACCTGCGCGAGCGGGAGACTTTCAACCTTTCTGGCGGAGAAAAACAAAAAGTTGCCCTGGCGGGGGTGCTCGCCATGCGCCCAAAAATCCTGCTGCTGGACGAACCGCTGGCCAGCCTGGACCCGGCAAGCGCCCTCGAAGCGCTGGACATGGTGCGCCTCCTGGCAGATGAAGGCTTGACGGTGCTGCTGGTGGAACATCGCGTTGAAGATGTGCTGCGCATTCACCCAGCTCGGGTGCTCTTCATGCATGCAGGAAAGGCGCGTTACCTGGGCGATGTGCAAGGGTTAATAAAAGTAGTGGCATACCAGGAAGTGAAATTGCCGGCGCAGATGATCATCGCTCAAAGCGCGCAACAACCGTCCCCGGCAGAGATCAGCACGTGGGCTGGGATCGCCCCAGGCACCGCACCTCAGGCGGAGGGAACAGACGAAGCGCTGGTGCGCTTTGAGCAGGTGGGCTTTGCCTACGAGGCTCAAAGGCGCGTATTGGAAGAAATCAATTTAGAGATTCGGCATGGCGATGTGATCGCGGTGCTCGGGCCCAACGGAGCGGGCAAAACCACCCTGGTAAAACATGCCATTGGCTTATTGAAACCCACCTCGGGACGCGTGCTGGTCGCCGGGCGCGATACGCGAGAAGCCAGCGTCGCCCAAATTGCCAGCACTTTGGGATATGTGTTTCAAAGCCCCAGCCATATGTTATTCGCTCCCACGGTGCAGGAGGAGCTGGCATTTGGACCGACCAACCTCCAACACCTGCCGGAGCAAATCGAAAAGGAGGTGAGCGAGGCGCTAGAGATTGTCCACATGAGTGACAGAGCCAAAGACCCCCCGCTGGCGCTCTCCTTTGGCCAGCAGAAGCGAGTGAGCATCGCCGCCATCCTGGCCATGCGTTCCCGCATCCTGATCATGGATGAGCCCACTGCCGGGCAGGATTATCAAAATTATCTCAATTTTATGGATGCCATATTACAGATGCCCGGCTTTGCCGCCATCCTGTTCGTGACGCATGATGTGGATCTGGCAGTGGTGTACGCCAACCGCGTCTGGCTCATGGCAAACGGCAGGATCGCCGCCGATGGACCTCCTCACGAGGTGCTCAGCGATCTCGACAGGTTGCGCGCCTGTCGGCTGGTGCAAACTTCGCTGCTGGAGGTGAACCTGGAAATGCTGCCCAAGACGAAACGCTTTCTGCGCGCCGAAGCGCTGGCACATATCTAAAACCAACCAACGAGAGGAGATAGAAAATGGACAAGCGAATGCAATCGGTATTCTGGACATTG
>JBBIVW010000031.1:0-16316 GCA_037439525.1 Anaerolineae bacterium | reverse complement strand
GGTGTCGCGGATCGAAGGGCTGTTGTATCTGAAAATCCATGAATCGTGCGTGAGGAAAGTCCCCTTCGACGATCAGATCGCTGCCAAAAGGCGCAACGAACACAACACGCAAGTACGTGACGTGAGGCTCGGCGTAGGCACGCATGAGGACAGGCCGAGTGAAATCGGTAGGATTGTCCCGCGCCGGAACCATATACCACTGATCGCGAGGATCCACTTCCTCTGGACGAAGGAGCGTCCAATTGTGCAATTTCTCATTGTCCATCGAAGGCGGTAGCAATCCCGGCGGTAGTTTGGCGTCTGCTTTCCCACTCAACCAGCGGTGAATATAGTTTTCGAGCGCCTGGCTGATTTGCATTGCTGTCTGGTTCTGCTGGTCGAAAAAGGCTTCCCACTCTGCTGGCATCATAGTACAGTAAGTGGAGACAACTTGTCGCTCTGTTACGTCGGGCAAGTCCACGTGCCCCCAATAATCATAAGGGAACGGTTCTTTTTCGGGTGGCAAAGGGACATTGGAGCAATTTACCGGACGAGGATAGGGTGACTCGCTAGTCGGTATGGCTGTCAGCGACGTAGTGGGGTATTCCGTCGCGGTGGTTGGCGTACCTAGCGGCTGTCGGCGCCAATTACAACTTGTCATTGCCATTGCGACTACGATAAGCAGAATAGGAAGGAGGAGCCGCTCGTTCCGATAGCACTCTACCTGGTTTGTGTTTTTCTGAAGCCAGTGGTGGTTCTCTTTCCCTTTCATTTGATCTTTTCCTTCTTTCATATTAATAAGATTAGATGCGCCTAATTTCAAAATAAGCAGACTTGTGGTTTACAAGAAACTGATGGGCTCCCTACATGATCTAGGTTATGATCCATTTTCCGGCACCCGAGTTTCCAGGAAACGGTACAGAGTACCCTAACCCATCAGGATCATGAACCGTTTCCTGGAAACATAAACCCATCAAAACCTAAAACGGTTGACGGATGACCGTTTTCAACTTGTCTGGCGCAGTGCGGCTCGGATCGCTCAAGTAAATCTCGTGATGTTTGCCGCGCCGTTCATAGCCATGCTCATGGATGAAGGCATATAGCCTGGCGATGGTCGGCTCTTCGGCGGCATATGGCCCAATGTGCATCACCTGCGCGCATCGGCCTTCATGGGAACTCGCGAAACGCATCTGCTCCAAAGCTGGGAGGGCTTTCTTTTTTCCAAGTTCGCCCAGCGCCTCGGAGAACAGCTCCGCGGTGACCCATTCGGGTTGCATGATCATCGCCGTCCATTTCCAGTTTTCCTTGCGGCTCAGGCTGAACTGGCCGGGATCGTCTGTCCACCACAAGCCTTCGAGGGGCATGACGGCGTAATCCACACCCATCATCTTTTTGATGCGAAACTTGAGCGTGTACGACAGGGAAAACAGCGCTTCGATTGCCTGACGATATGCCTGCGAAACATTAGGGTCACCGGCGCCGTCCACCATCAGAAAGTTCATCTCCGGCACATCCACCACAGAGACTTCTTTGGAGGATGGATTGTAAAGATGACGCCATTCTTGTTTATAGTCTATTTTCGACATCGCCTTGCTCCTGCTCGAGGTTATGCCGCTTCCCTCGCTTTTTCCACCGGAAACTGAACTTCCGTCACCGTTTCTGGATCGTCTTGGCGCCCTTTTTCGGCAGCGCGCAGATACACCTCACGCGCCGGACCGATTATGCGATAACCGTTTTCGCTAACCCATTTCATCAGCGCATCGTAAGCCTCGCCGATGGTGGTAAAGGGACCATGATGCACGACATAAGCCATCTGTTCGGCGGCTTCCAGGTTTCGCACTTGAATGCGCTCCGTTGGTCGTAAGTCCCCTGCAATCGGCTCGCACACTTCGAGGTCCCAATCGCGCTCTTTGTACTCTTCGTCGTAGTACACCGTCAGGCAGGGTCCGTCGGGCTGCACGCCTTCTCTGGCAAGGTGCAGATATAGTTCCTGCCATAACTGCCCCTGATCCGGCGGGGTTGGGACGACCGCGCGCAGCGCCGCCACGCGCAGCGCTGCCACGGGTTTGATGCGTACATCATATGTAGACATACCTTCCTCCTGAGTCAATTGCCTCAGCCGTGCTTCGACGCGTGCCAGGCGCTCGCTCTCCTCCTGCATGTGCTGGCGGATCTGCGCCTGGCGTAGTTTGAGCATGCCGTACATCTGCTCGACGGTCAGGCGATCATTCAGGAGCTGGCCAATCTCCTGTAGCGAAAAGCCCAAGTCTTTGAGCGCCAGGATACGGTTCAGGCGCGGTAGTTGGTCATACGTATAGTATCGGTAGCCCGTAAAGCCATCCACATGGGCGGCTTTGAGCAGACCGACATCATCGTAGTAGCGCAGCGTTTTGACGGTCACACGGCTGAGTTTCGAGAAATCACCAATGCGCATCATGCGAGGCCTCCAGGGTGCATTATACAGTCTCCAGCAACGGGAGAGTCAAGAGGGAATTGGATGTCTGTAATGATCAATGGATGGCTCGTTTCAATCCACGCTTCCCGTGGGGGGAGCGACTTGCCAGGGGCATTTTTCTATGGACAAATCTTAGTTTCAATCCACGCTCCCCGTGGGGGGAGCGACATCATGGCACTGGCAAGTCAGCCTCCGATGAGATAGGGTATGCCTAATTTTTCGAAAACCGAGGCTACGCGCAAGGTGACTTCCAGAGGTTCATTGTACACTGGTGCCTTCTCCATACACTTTTTGCGCTAGGTCTTCCCCCAGAAGCAATACGGCCAATTTGAAGCGTAACTCCTCCTCACTGGCTTGAGGAAATTGCGCGCGCAGCCCGGTGAGCGCCAGCAAACGAGCGCAACGGTTTAACTGCGCCAACATATTCATCTTACGCGTTGGGCTGGCTTGCCGCAACAACTGGATTTGCAGCTCTTCCATCTTTGGGTATGTATCTGCAAATAGTCGCGTCATCTGAACTCGCCTATCTGTGGGCTGTCTCGGTTGATCAGCGTCGCCTATGCTTAGGGTAGCTATACAGTTTTTCGAGAGGCTATTTGCGAAAGCCATCAAGAAAGTGTGGATCATTCATGAATAAACCTAGAGGACTGGAATACGAGGGTTTTGCATGTATGTGTTATTTATGCATTCTTGACACACATTCGTTATTCGTTCTTTGGGATATGAAGACCCCGCCTACGCCTTCTGTTTTACGGGATATGGAGCTCCCGGTTACAACTGCACCGTTATTCGGTGTATGAAGCCCCCGACTACATCACTCCATCATACATCATACATCGCACCTCCTCCATCACACCTCCTCCACGCGCACCTCGCAACCCTCGCGCGATGAAATTTGCGCTGCCAGGGCGAACTGCAACACCTGTTTGCCCGTTGCTCCATCCAAAATCGGCTCGCCGCCTTTGTGCAGCACCTCCACCAGGTGGCGCGTGCAGTCGATGAAGCTGTCGTGCCACTCGTAGCGCTCCACGGGCACCTCGCGGGTGAGGCCATCCTTGAAGAGCATCAGCGGTGGCAGGTCGAGGGTGCGCGCCGTGCAGCGGTTGACGATGAGGATGCCCTTATCGCCGATCACTTCCAGGCGGTCGTCATCGGCATAATACTTTGTGTCCATCACCAAATCGGGCGTGTTGGCGAAATCCAGCACCCCGTAGCGGTGGGGGGCTTGGAACTTGAACATGATCGTCGCCGGGGCGTCCACCTGCACGAAGCGACGTGGGATGCCGCGCCCCGCAGGGGTGTGGTCAATCCAGGCGACCACTTTCTCAGCGGGTCCCATCAGGTACTGCGCCAGGGAGAACTCGTGATAGCCATGATCGAACACCAGGAAGCCGCCGGAGGTTTTGGCGTCCTGCATGCGCCAGAGCCAGGCGCTGTTGGGCACCTTCCACGCGGTGCGGCTCTTGCCAGTGCTGACATGCATCCGGAGCATCTGCCGTTCGCCGATGACGCCTGCGTCGATCATCTCTTTGGCGCGCACATGCGGCGGATAGAAGACGAAGTTCTCGTAGATGCGCAGCACAACCCCCGCAGACTGCGCCGCAGCGATCATCTCGTCCGCTTCGGTGCTGTTCATTGCCATCGGCTTCTGCACAGAGACGTGCTTCCCGGCGCGGCAGGCAGCCACGGTCATCGGAGCATGCAGGTGGTGCGGTACGAGCAGCTCCACCAGGTCGATTTCCTTGTCAGCGAGCACCTGCGAATATTCGTGATACGCCTTTTCCACGCCCCATGCTTTGGCGCGCTGGCGCGCCAGGCTGTGTCGCCGATCGCAAACTGCGGCGATGTGCGCGCCCTCCAATCCACGGTAGCCCATTTCATGCAGGTCGGCAATGCGCCCACAACCGACAATCGCCACTCGAATGGGTTTCATGCATCACACTCCTTTTTTATACGTTCGGCGTCTGCGTTGCGGCCTCAGAGGGGGTTGCCGGAGCATCGCCGCTGACTTTGAACTTCAACCACACCGGAATGATCGACAGGAATGAAGCCGCTGCGGTCAGGTAGAAGGGGAACTGCGGGTTGACCTGCTCCCACAGCCAGCCACCGATCATCGGCGCGGGGAGCGAGAGCAAGCCCAGGCTGGTGCTGAATAAGCCAAAGGCGATACCGCGCAATCGTTCCGGCACGGCTTTGCTGATCAACGACTGATACGCAGGGGTGGCGAGCCCCACCCCAACCCCGGCAATCGATTGCCCCAGCGCGTACCACCAGGACGGGCTGGCGGGGGGTAGCAAGGCAATCAAGGCAACCGCAACCGAGATCAATAGAAATCCTACGGCGATGTTCACGCGTTCACCAACTTTATCTGCCAGCCATCCCGCAGGGATCATCACCGCCATCATCGCCATCCCAAATAACCCCGAAAACACGCCAATCTGGCTGATCGACAGGTTGGCGATGTCTTCTAGATAAATCGAGAGGAAGCTAAACGAGATGTTGAAAAAGATATCCCGCACACCATCGGTGATCATAATCCAGGTGAACACGCCGCCGGAGAGAATCAAGCCGACGATCGCCCCCAATTCGCGCTTCAACCCACTGAGGGTTAGTTTGGCTGCAGCGGAGGTCGCTCCTCTGGCTGCCTGGCGTGCCATACCGAGCCGCATCAGTGTGGCGAGGAAGTAAAGACCCGCTGCCACCACCAACATGCCCTTGAACCCCATCCGCTCTACCAAAAAGCCACCCGCCGGCGGACCGACCACGGCGACGATTTGGAACATGGTTTGGGTGAGGCCAAACAGCTTTCCTCGATTTTCGGGGGTTGAATGTTCGGCGATAAAGGCATCGAAACTGGGACCGATCAGGGCATGGGTAATCGCCCCTATAAAAGAAGAAGCAAGGATCCACTCCCATCGGTTGGCAAGCAACAGAGGCACATAACCCAACATGCCGAAAATCGCGCCTATGGCGATGGCGCGCAGCCTGCCCAACGAATCCGAGATCCAACCGCCCAGAATCTGCAAAACCAGCGGGATAATGCGCGAAAGGGTGTAGAACAGGCCAATATTGGCTATGGTTGCGCCTAGTTCTTTCAGGTAGAGCGCCTCCAATGGGTAATACATATTCCCTCCCAGGTTCGCCAAAATCATGGCCAACATGAACAGCAGCAGCAACGGGGTGAGCATGGGAGGCTTCCTCACCGCCTGGGAGGGGTGAATTTCTGGATGTTCTTCAAGCGAAGGTTGCATCAGTGTCATCCTTTTTTCTATATCATGGATTTGAGCGTACTAAGCGCCAGCCTGCTCCTGCGCCTCCAATTGCTGACGGATGGCGGCGTGGCTCTGGCGCGTCAGCGGATACCAGATGAGCAAAGGCAAGCTCAGCAGAATGATCGCCCCGGGCAGCGGACCGAAGAACAGGCGAATGCCCAATAGTGAGGTAGCCGTCTGCTCCACATTGGGCACATACCCAAAGCCGGTCAGGATCCAGCCCACCCCAGCCAACGCCAGGGCTTCGGAGAGCTTAGTTGCCAGCCCCCAAACGCCGTAATACATCCCGCTGCGGAACTCGCCGCTTTTCAAGCGGTCGTAATCGACTACATCCGCGACCATCGCCCAAGGAAAGATCCACTGCGCGCCAAAACCCAACCCAGCCAGCACTGCCAGGGGGTAAATCCAGCCCGATTTGGCATGCGGCAGGGCAAAGCTAAAGCCCACCGCCAGCGCGCCCAAGCCGATGCCTAAAGCGTATGCCCGCCCTTTGTCCGTCTTTCCTCCCACGAGCCGCCAAACGGGCAGCGAAAGGGTGACGCAAATGAGCATCATTCCCATCACCAAAGGGATTTCCGCCTGCATGTTCATCTGGTATTCCAGAAAGTATGCCATCAGGGTTTTAATCAACGCAAAGGACAGGTTGATGATCAGATAAGCTACCAGCAGGCGCACAAAAGGAGCGTTGCGAAAGGTCGCCAGGAAGCTTTTCAAGACGTCCGTCTTGGCTGCGAGGCGCATCACTTTCTGCCGCTCACGGATGCCCGCCGCAGAGACCAGCAGCACCAGAGCGCAAAAGCTCCCATAAGCGATGCCGATAAAGCCCCAGCCGGTGCGCTCCACGGCGAACAGCCCGACAATCAGCGGCGTGAGCGCTACGCCCACCAGATAGGCTGGCACAGCCATCACCATGCGCGTGGCGGTCAGGCTGGAGCGCTCATCGTAGTCATCGGTCAATTCGGAAGTCAGTGCATAGTAAGGCACATTGGTCAGCGTCCACATGGAATCGAAGAAAATGAAGGTCAGGGCGATCCATAAGAAGGTCATCGTGCGCGATAAACCTTCAGGCACAAACCACAACAGGGCAATGCTCAAAGCAAGGGGGATGGCGCCAAAGATCATAAACACCCGCCTGCGCCCCCAGGACGAGTTGGTGCGGTCTGCCAGCCAGCCAAACAGCGGGTCGTTGACCGCATCCCAAAATTTTCCTGCCAGCAGGGCATTGCCTGCCAGAGCCGGCGGCACCAGGGCGCCATCGGTGTAGAACTTCATCAAGAAGAATTGCACCGCGGAGTTGATCACCGCGTTCCCCAAATCTCCGATGCCGTAGAAGATTTTGGTTTTGCGGGGGATGAAGTCGGTGGGGCTTTTGGTAGTCATGTTGAACCTCCATAACAGGATTCATGCTTATCGAAGAGCCAAAGTCGATTCCTTCGCGCCTATAACCCGATGCGATGGCGCAGCGCCTGGGTCTCTTCGCACCAATTCCCCACATTCCAGCGGCCATAAACGCCCAAGCCGCCCAGCGGGTGCTCCCCGAAATAGACTGGCACATGGATGAAAGAGAGCCCTTTGTGCTCGCCAGCGCGTTTCAATGCTGCCTCCAGGCTTTGCGGCGTATCGCCGCCTTCCAACGCCAACACCCCTGGCACACTCCGCGCCCATTGCAAATAATCCACCTCTTGGGTGTGCCAGGTAGCGAATTCCGCCTCGTATTGGTCGCGTTGCAGAGCTGAAATCGCTCCCATGCGATTGTTATCCAGCATCAGGATGCATCCCTGCGCACCATGTTCCGTGCCATCGATGAGCACTTGTGGGCACATGGTGAAGGAACCATCCCCCGTGATCGCCAGCCCGTAGAACGGCTGCTCCGCCGCAGCGCTCGCCAACAAAGCGGAGACAGCAAAACCCATGTAACTGGCGCCGCTATCGGTGTACACCTCTCCACGCGGATTGACCTGAAAGCCATTCGCCTGCACATCACCGGCGTCGAAGAAGGTAATCGCTTGGTTGTGGTACGCCCAATCGGTGGCAATTTTGATCGCGGCTGGTTGAGTGAGCACTTCCCACTTCCAGAATGCATCGTATAGCGTGGGGTTGGTGTAGCGTTCGAGCTTGAATGCCTCCCAGGCTCGTTTCTGCTCCTGGCAGGCGCGCAGCCATTGCGACCCATGAGCATCCACCGGCTTTGATTCACTCATCAAGACGCGGAAGAGCTCATCCAGCGTGGCCTGTATGTCCCCCACCAGAGCCAGGGTATTTTGATAGTGCAGCGCGTCGTCAATATCCGCATTGATGTTGATCACCCGCTTCACGCGGGGGTACCCTGTGCGCGAGCAGTCCGATTGGCACACCGCGCGCGTGCCGATGGCCAGCAACAAATCGGCGTGTTCCATGGCGTAGTTCCCACACAGGCTGCCTTTGGAGCCCCCAACGCCCATACAGCGCGGATGGTCATAAGGCACAATCCCGCCGGCGATGGGTGTATGCACAATCACCGCATCGAGCAGCTCGGCGATATATGCAATATCCGATTGGACATGGCGCGCCCCACCACCCAGTTTGATCAGCACGCGCTTGGCTTTATAGAGCCATTCCATCGCTTGTTCATAACCCTCCCCTGCAGGCCCGAGGCGCGGAGGAGGTTGCACCGGCAGAGTATGCAGGTTGAAACCTTTGAGCGGCTCTGGCTGGGTATTCATCGGCATCAGCAGGAAGAAAGGCCCTGCTTTATAGGGGTGGTCCACGGTGTTCAAGCCACGGCGCAAAGCTGTTGTCAGCGCCAGAGGTGTGTGCAGGGTGTAAGCCCGACCCATGGTGGCGCACATCTCCAAAAACAGGTTTTGCTCATGCTTGGGAATCTGCTGCATGTTGAAGCCTTCGTCCTGGGTGGTCTCATCGCCAAAGAGATACCACACGCCAATGCCATCGGAAGCGGGCACCAAAGAGGCCGCCAGAGCTTGCAAAGCCCCTGGACCGATGGAGGTGACCACAGCCGCCTTTTCCCCGCGCACCCATCGCAGGGCTGTCGCCGCGTGCGAAGCTTCGATCTCACTGCGCAAGCCAAACACCTTCACCAGACCCGCCTGTTGGTATATGCGCAGCACCTCACCGATTTCGGTGCTGCCATGCCCAAAGACGGTGAAGTAGGTACGCACACCTTGAGCGAACAACCCCAGAACGATGGCTTCCGCCAGCGTGGTATCCAGAAATTGGGGGAGTTTGCCCTTTCTCACAGCACGCCGTATATCTCCACACTCGGCGATGATTTGGGCGTGTTCCAGGCGCGATGCTGCCATGTTGTTCTTGTCCATGTTGCTTCCCTCTTGCCGGTGAATGTTTGTGAGATCTAATGATGGTTATCGCGGAGCACTTTGTGAATTATATCCCATTCGATAGACGCTGTTCTAATCTCCAGGCGCGCAGAGCTGTGACGCAGCCTCATGCGCATTTTTTCAGGCGCGAGCTTCGATAAGGTTAATCGACCAACAACGCGTCTGCCGCTTCCAGGTTGGCTTCCAGCTCTTCCTGCAGCGCCGGCGCCTGCGGGTGATCGGGGTACAGGTTCACCAGCTCCTCCGGGTCAGACTCCAGGTCGTATAGTTCGTAGCGATCCTGCGCGTGTTTGTAGCCCATATAGCGCACGAGCTTGTAGTTGCCGCGTAGCAAAACCAGAGAAGCCTTTTTCAATGGGGCGTAGGCGGGGTTGCGCTTGGCTTCGACGCTGAACAGGCTGCGCGCCTCCGCAGGTTGGGGGTCGAAGCCCGGCAATAGCGCGCCATCACACCAGGGAGGCGCGACCTGCCCGGTGAAGTGCAGCAGAGTGGGCAGCAGGTCCACGTTGCTGGTGGGCGTGTAAAAATCGCGACGCGCGCTCTCGCCTGGCACGGCGATCATCAGCGGGACGTGCAACACGGGCTCGAACATCAACGGGGTGGAGTGCCCATGCACGCCGCGCTCGAACAGCTCACCGTGGTCGGAAGTGATGCAGATGTAACTGTTATCGAACAGTCCGGCACCCTCCAGCTCGTCCATCAAGCGACCCAATTCAGTATCTACATCTGCAATGAATTGATCGTAGGTGCGGCGCAGTTCCGCCAGGCGCCCCTCGGAGACGCCTGCGCCTAACGGGTGAGGCTTTTTCGGGGGCGGGTTCCAGTGGTCATCGAAGAGTTGCAAAAATTCGCGGCGCGGCACATACGGCGCGTGGGGCGGCATGAGATGGATATAGGCAAAGAACGGCTGCGGCAGGCTGCGCAGCAGGTGAGCCACACCATCGGTCACCTGATTCAAGGCAAAAAAGACCTCTGTGTTCGCCAGGCGGGGCAGTCCATTCGGGTAACTTTGGGCGTACTGGCGCGCTTTCCACTGGTATTGCAGATTGGTGCTCAAATCGCGCAGTATGGAGAGAAAGAGCGAACCGTGGGCTTCCTCACGCTTGAAGAGCATCTGATCGAAACTCTTCATGCCATGCACGCCGTCGCCTGGGAATAACTTATCGTACAGCGTATGCCCGGCGAGGGCGAAACCATCCAGGTTGAAGTGGCTCTCCAGGTGATCTTCGAGCTGGTACAGGAGCATATCCGCGTAGATGTTTTGCGTGAACGCGGCGCGATGGTAGTGCGAGGGCAGGAAGCGAAACAGGTTGAGAGGCACGCGGTTGCGGGCAATCGTGCCTTCCAACGCCAGAGCGCGGTGCGTCCAGGGGTAGACACCGGTAAACAATGAAGCCGTGCTGGGGGTGGTGAAATTGCCGGCGACATGATGCCGGTGGTACACATACGCGCGCCGTGCAAAACGCTCCATGTTTGGGCTCGTGAGGCGTGGATAGCCATACAAGGAAAGATGCCGCGCCGAAAGCGTATCATAGAGCAAAACGATCACGTTTGGAGCAGAGGGCTTACCTGTAGCCAGAAGCTGGTCTTGTGCGACCTGGCTCACGAGCAGCCCCAGTGAAGCAGCCGCGGAAAACTTGAGGAACGATCGACGACTCAACGACGGTGGCATACACACTCCCAAAGAAAAAGATGGCTTGCGATGCAATCACGCTCAAACAAAATCAAGGGCGCGAAAATCGCACCTTGGTTTAGGCATGCGTGCGATGCATTCGAGCAATGACTTCCTCCCGGCATTGATCCTTTGTGTGTGTTTTCAGAACAGATTGCGCACCAGGACGACGATCAGACCGATCAGGCTCAACGGCGGGTACAGGTAGGCGAAGATTACCATACGGTTCGCCAGCTCGCGCGCCAGGCGCTCGAGGAGAGGCACGCGGCGGTACACCTGATTCAATCCCCAGGCAGCCAGCAGGATGGCCAGCAGAGCCAGCAGGGGATAGAGCACGAGTTGCCCCAATTCCATTTCCATGAGCTGCGCCGCTTTGCGCTGCAGGAGAAACGCGCCAAGGGCAAGCAAGGCTACCAGCGAAGTGCCGCAGATGGCGAAGCATTCCCTGAGCCAGCGCTTCGGCAAGAGCAACGCCAACAACCACACCGCGGTAAAAACCAGCAGGCTTTCGACGAGGGCGTAAGCAAGCACATAACACGCCAGCACGAGCACATCCCAAATCTGCCAGTAGTACAGCCAGCTCGGCACATGGAAGAAGAAGCGATACAGCGCCCAGCCATAGACGAAAAACACTACCGTAGAAAAAACAGGCAGGTTGTCTTTCAGGGTGGGCAGATTTACCCGGGTCATAGCACCTGGTTTGCTCATCTCAGCTAAACCTTTCTATGAAGCTGCGCACATGCGTTCCCCGATTATATCTCGAATATCCGCTCTTTGCCTCTTTCGCGGTAAGCAAATCAAAACCCCGGCCAAAAAACCACATCCGAAGCCGAGAATTCCATATCTCGAATAGCGGGGTATAGAAACCCCAGCTACAAAATTGCTCTCGCCCTCCTCCGTGCCGCCTGAATTCCTATTCCTCCTGGCTTTCATCGTACCCCCGCCCTGCACCTATGTTGACCCATTCTTTTTGTCGCTCCTTTGGCCGAGTCATGAATAAAGCGAGTGAGAACCGCATGGTTCTCGGAAAAAACCTCCCCACTACGGCTGATGTTGGTTCTTAGCCTCTAAGCTGTGTGCGAGGTGTACTATAATTTGCCTCAAAGAAATACTCTGTAAATCAAATGGAGTTTGCGTCTATGAACCATCATCAGACCTGGCTATGCGCACAAGAAGTCTCGCGTGTCATGGCGGCACAATACACCCCGGCGATGGATTTAGCCGCAGAATCCTTTGGTTTATCCAAGCCAAACTGGTATGGTTGGCTGCTACCAGCACTGATCTTTGAACCGGAGCCCATTTCCACCGCGCGCTTACGCGTGCGCATGCCCTACATTGCCCCAAGCCTGTATGACCAACGCCTCGAAGAGGGCGCCCTTGCCGGCTTCTTAGCGCAAGTCGCGCCCGGCGATTATCGCCTCTCGGAGAAAGGCCGGCAAGCGGCGGAAGCAGTGATTCAGGCGGCATATCAGGCTATGGCCGAACTACCCACCCTCCCCAAGGCGGACATGCAGCACCTGGAGGACCTGTTGCGACGCTTAGTAATCTCCTCATTGGAAGCCGCTGAGCCGCCAGGCAAGTGGTCTTTACGGCTCTCTCGCAGAACCGAGCATGGTCGAGACCTATCCCGCATGGCGCGCATCGACCAATACCTGAGCGATCTGAACGCCTACCGCGACGATGCGCACCTGGCTGCCTGGCAGCCGCTTGGTGTGGCCGGGCATACCTGGGAAGCGTTCACCTTCCTATGGCGCGGCGAGGCGGAAACCCTGGACGCGTTGATTGAAAAGCTCGCCCGCCGCGGCTATACCCGTGAAGACTATGCGCAATCGCTTGGTGAGCTCGTGCAGCGCGGTTGGGTAGAAGCCCATGCAGAGAAGTACCGGCTCACACCGGAAGGCGCCCACATCCGCCAGCAAGCCGAAGAGCAAACGGATACTTATTTCTTCACACCCTGGTTGAGCTTGCGCCGCGCAGAACTCAATGCGCTGCACAACCTGCTCGAACGCCTGCGAGATCGCCTGCAGGTTTGAGGCTAATATACAGAAAAGGTGAGGAGATAAACTGCTCCTCACCACTAAAAGACAACTCGCAGCGTTTGCCAAACTCGTTACATGCCCCAAAGAACAGACCTATGCTGTTTTTGAAGTCGCAAAAAGAGGTGATAAAGACGGACTTCTAGGAAAACCTGCGCCAGAACTAAACGGCGTGCCCATAGACGTGCGCCACGCCCTAACCGCGATGCAACAAAAGTGGGTATTAACGAAGGTTAGCCTCTCTTATATAATATTGCATATATACTTATTATTACATATTTTCACACTATTGGCGATGCATGTTTCCTTGAAAAGCGGGGAAAAAGGTACATTTTCACAGGCGACAATCACCTAAATCAACTGTGACAATGCACCTGGGACGCATCCAACAGCTTCATTCCTATTTCATCTCAGCCTGCATCATGCACAAACGACCGCCAATAGCCATATCACGAAACATTTTTATCTACATATTATTCGGAGGCTGCGATGGTTCGGAAAACCCTTTTTACTTTAGTATCATGGCTGCTTATTTGGGGATTATCTGCATGTGAATTCAAACCCTTCGAACCAACCGAGGTAATCGAAATCGATGAACCCTGTCCCACACCGGTCAGCGTCCCGATTTATCAAACCGTTGAAGTCAAACCTCCACCCGTATTCAGGATCACACCTGAGGATTTGCATCCGGGAGATCACTTTGAGGTCTTTGGCAGCGGACTGAGCCCAAATGCAGAAGTGGTGATTTTCCTTGCTTACCAGGGCAAGCTCATGACCTTAGGTGCTGAAACCACCGACGCCGATGGCACATTGAGCGCCCCCTATGCAGGTTTGTCATCCGCTGTGCCCAAAGGCAGCTGGGAGGCAATCGTTTTGGACCGTGCCAGCGAGCAAACCTATGCGCAACTCTTCACGGTGGTCTCACACGAACCCGCAGAATCCGCCATTGAATTTGCCGACATGCGCGTACTGCCCCAGGAGAGCTGGCTTTCAGCGCGCATGGTTTCCACCCGGAGGAAGGACTCATCGTGCGCATCGAGAGCCCTGACCAGAGCGAAGGGTCCTATGATACGAAATCAGATCATTCCGGCACCCTAAGCGGCACCGTCCATGTCGAGGACGGTCGTCCACTCGGCCTGTATCAATTGACTGTAGCCGGCACATACAGCACACACCTTGCCAAAGGTTGATTCTCCTTTGACCCTCCCGCCATTCTCATCAAAGAACAGACATTCGAGGAGTGCAAGGAGACACAAGTTTTTTTAGGCGATTTAGTTAAAGCGCCAATAGCTGAAATTCTCGGTGTTTTCGTTCACCCCAAAGCATTAGCCACGGTCCGATTGGTGACGAATACAAACGAAGTGTACATTCACTGCAAACAAAAAGGATATGGAACCGTAGTTTTTCACTTTGTCCCTATGTGGACGGGCGCAGGTGTGCGTGTTGAGCGATGGGCTGCATTTCCATTGATATGTAAATAAAAGCGAGGCGTGAAATCTCCGAAAACCACCACCCTCGAAAATGGCTATGCGCAACATTCGCGGATTTACAGTGCACCATCTTACAATTTGATATTGCGAGTACATTAGTGTTCATCGCCCATCTCGCGCGCATACACCTGAGGGTTGACGCAATGCAGCAGGCGCTCGCCGCGCAACCCTGCCAGCAGGTTGTCTATGGCGATCTGAATCATCTTGTGGCGCGTGGCGACGCTTGCGCTGGCGATGTGCGGGGTGATGATCAGGTTGTCCAATTCCAGTAGGGGGTCATCCAGGGGAATCGGCTCTGGCTCGGTGACATCAACGGCAGCAGCGCAAATGCCGCCCGATTTAAGGGCCTCATATAACGCCATTGAGTCCACCACTCCACCGCGCGCGGTGTTGATCAGGATGGCTGTGGGCTTCATCTTCGCCAAAGCGGCTGCGTCGATCATGTGGTAGGTCTCCTCGCTCAGCGGGACATGTAGGGATACGAAATCAGCTTCGCGCAGCAGGGTGTCCAAATCGACACATTGCGCACCGATTTCCTGTGCATAGGGGTCATTTTCGCACAGGGGGTCGTAATATAGCACACGCATATCGAAGCCCCGGGCGCGCTGTGCCACTCCCTTACCGATGCGCCCGAAGCCGACGATGCCCAGTGTAGCGCCGGTGATATCCTGGCCCAAAAGCTGAGTCAGCCCCCAGGTCTGCCACCTGCCCTGACGGGTGAAGCGATCACCCTCGACGACGCGACGCGCCGCCGCCATGAGAAGGGCAAAGGCGAAATCCGCCGTGGTATCGGTGAGCACGCCGGGAGTGTTGCCCACGGGTATGCCGCGGCGCGTGGCTTCGGCAATATCGATGTTGTCATAACCCACGGCGCAATTGCTGATGACCTTCAATTGCGCCCCAGCCGACTCGATCAGCCGAGCATCCACGCGGTCAGTGAGCAGGCACATGAACCCCTCCACCCCGCGCACGCGCGACTGCATGACCTCATACGGCGGCGGCAACTCTTCAGCCCACAAATCAACCTGGCAGTGCGCTTCGAGCTGAGCGAGTTTCTCCGGTGGTATCAAACGACTGACAAAGACCTTCGGCTTGGACATGGCTTTCTCCTGAGGTATGTGTGGCACGCGTTCATGCTATCAAAAGATGGCGGTTTTTTCAATAGGCGACTCGATGCTCGGGCTTCGTGCGGAACCCTGTGTTATAGGGTAAATGTAGTCGCACTTTGTATGCTCCTTTGAATGTTTCACCGCAGAGACGCAGAGAACACAGAGAAGTAGGGGTGAAGCATCCTTTAGCCCCACCCCTGCCCCCATCACAATGGTGTGTTAAGCCCCGACGGGGCTGAGGTAGGCAGCTCAAAACCCTGTCTCAGCACATGAAAGCCCCTATAGGCTGAGAGTATGGACCACGAATGTTCACGAATGGACACGAATAAGCCCCACCCCTACCCCTCCCCAAAATCTGCGATTTTGGGGAGGGGTGATGAAGTGGGTCAAATGACAACCCCGTTCGGATCGCCTTGCATGGTGGAGCATCCCACCCCATCGTGTCATGCCGAGCAGAGCGAGGCATCCCTAGAGCGCGGGCGGTAGTAGGCGATGGCTTCAGGGATTCCTCCCTTCGGTCGGAATGACAATTCCGTTCGGAGGGCTTTATATGGTGGAGCTTCCCGCCAAATGGTGTCATGCCGAGCAGAGCGAGGCATCCCTAAAGCGCGGGCTATGGCAAGCGATGGTCATAGGGATTCCTTACTTCGGTCGGGCTGAGACGGGTTAAAACCCTGCCTCAGCACATGGAAGCCCCTACGGGGCTGAGGGTGCGCTACCCCATAGTGTCATGCCGAGCAGAGCGAGGCATCCCTAGAGCGCGGGCTATGATCAGCCATGGCCTCAGGGATTCCTCCCTTCGGTCGGAATGACAACCCCGTTCGGATCGCCTTGCATGGTGAAGCGCCCCGCCCCGTAGTGTCATGCCGAGCCTTGTGCCGAGCGAAGCGAGGTAGAAGCGAGGCATCCCTAAAGCGCGGGCTGTGATAGGCAATGGCCTTATGGATTCCTCCCTTCGGTCGGAATGA
>JBBIVW010000030.1:0-17574 GCA_037439525.1 Anaerolineae bacterium | reverse complement strand
GGTACTTGGGGGGTAACCCCCTGGGAGAGTAGGTCATCGCCAAGAGACCTTTTTTATTTAACCACTGCATACAAACCTAATGCAGTATTTGGGCGTATAATACGCCTGGCGTTCCTTAAAGGCATGGTGTTGTGTGCACGCTTGTTTCTATGCTTACCGGGCGTAGGCCATCGCCTTGCCTGAACAGGTGTCATCCGATACACATCGAATCAAAGCGGGAGTCCCCATGAAACATGCCGTCTCGGTTAGCTTAGGAAGCCCCACGCGGGATAAGAGAGTCGTTGTCGATTTCCAGGGGGTGAAGATCATTGTCGAGCGCATTGGCACTGGAGGTGATGCCAAGGCTGCGCGGAGGCTGTTTGCCGAATTGGATGGGAAGGTAGATGCGCTCAGTGTAGGTGGAATTGACCTGTATGTGCATTTGGAGGGGCGTGATTACCCCATCCGTTCTGCGCTGAAATTAGTGCAGGATGTGCGCCACACTCCAGTGGTTGATGGCCGTATGCTCAAATATGCGCTCGAGGGCCGCGTGTTTGAACTTGCACAGCCTTTCCTGGGAAGTGGGGTACGTTTTCGGCGTGCCTTTATCCCATTCGGCACCGACCGCATTGGTCTGATCACGGCGGTCAGTCAGGTGTCGGATCAGCTTTGGATCGGGGATTTGATGTTCATGTTTGGCGTTCCCTACGCCATTCCCGGCTTAGAGCAGTTCAAACGCTTAGCGAAGTTGCTTTTACCATTGGCAGGGTATTTGCCCCTCTCGGTGCTTTTCCCACCAGGCGCGAAAGACGAGCACCTCAAGCCGAAGTATCTCTCTTATTGGGAGCAGGCCGACCTTATCGCCGGAGATATGCACTACATTCGCAAGTACTCCTCCTCGAATTTGCATGGAAAATGTGTCATCACCAATACGACTACAGAGGAGGACATTCAGGTGCTCCGCGCGCGCGGGGTGAAGTGGGTGCTTACCACGACGCCGCGCTTTGAGGGGCGTTCCTTTGGAGTGAATATGATGGAAGCGGTCTTTACCGCCTATGCATCGAAGGGGCGACCTCTCAGCCTTGCTGAGCTATCTCAGATCATCGATGAGACGCAAATCCGCCCTTCCTGGATCGAGCTAAAAACCTAGCTGAGGAGGTAGGGCATGGGGTATTGGCTTGCACGCCGGCTCATTTCTTTAATCGTTTTTCTGACAACGCGCGTTCAGGTCATTGGCCGCGAAAAACTGCCTGCCACAGGAGGTTTCGTCGTTGCCTCGAATCATCTCGGCAGACTGGATCCGTTATTGGTCTACCATTTCTTGAGGCGCAAAGACATCATCATGTTCGTCGCGGAAAAATACCAACGCTATGCCTTGGTGCGCTGGTTTGTCAAGCAACTTGATGGCATTTGGGTGGAACGCTTTGAGGCTGACTTTGGGGCAGTGCGCAAGGCATTGAAGCGCCTACGCCGTGGCGGTGTGCTTGTGCTTGCGCCTGAGGGCACGCGCAGCCAGGCTGAAGCCTTGCTGGAGGGGCGCCATGGGGTAAGCTACCTGGCTGCCAAAACGGGTGCGCCGATCTACCCGGTAGGCTTGGTTGGTACCGAAGACCGAGTGGTGTTTGCCGGCCTGCGTCGCCTCAGAAGAGCGCGAGTGGCCATCCGTGTGGGCGAGGTATTTACCTTACCCCCCTTGCAGGGCAAGCCAGATGATCATACCCTGCAAACATACACGGATGAGATCATGTGCCGCATTGCCGCGTTGCTCCCCCCAAACTACCGCGGCGCGTATGCTCATCACCCGCGCCTACAAGCCTTGCTGGCGCCTTCGCCCAACTCGGAGGTGGCGTCCGCGGAATAAGGATATTGCTTCCTCAATCTACGGCAGAAGCTTGGCTACTTGCCAGACGGGTTTTCTCCTCTTCTGCGCGCAGTCGTAGTTGTTCCCGCAAAGCTTGAATGTCACCAGGGAAATATTTCGCCGCCACGAGGAAAAATAGAGCACACAGAACCCAGGTAAAGACGCAGATGATCAGAAAGGCTTCTTTCAGCGAAGTCTGGTCTGCAATCAAACCCGCGATGCCTGGTGCCAGTGCCGCTCCGGATGACTCGATCAAATACTGAATCGAAAGCGCGGTGCTGCGCACCTCCGGTAGCGTGACATCGTGTACGGACGAGACTACATTTGGTGCTGCAAAGGGGATGAACAATGCTGTGACCGCAAGTGAAATCAAGAACGCAGTGCGATTCTCGTGGGGGATGTTCAGGGTGATGACGAGCATGATTGCTCCCGCGAGCACGCCAAAGGCCGAAACCAACAAGCGGCCGCGCAAGGACTTTTTAAAGAAAAAATCTCCCAGCGCACCACCGATGGGGTAGCCCGCAGCCAGGACCAATACCGCCAACACCATGGTCACAAAAACGGCGCTCTGGTCATAGCCGCGTTCTGTTTCCAGGTAATTGAAAAACCAATAGGTGATCACATTCCAGGGGAACACGCCGAAAAAACCCTGGATGAAAAGAATGCGTAAACCCCGCTTTTTTAAGAGGTCGCGCGCTGTTGGCCAATCGAAGCGGTAGGATGGGATGTGCTCTAAATCTGCCAGCTCGGGTTCGCTCTTGCCGCGCTGTGGCTCGCGCACGCCGAAGAAGATCACCACGGCAAGCAGGATGCCCAGGGAGCCCGTGATGTAAAACACCCCTCGCCACCCGATAACGCCGCCTAAAAACAAGCCCAATACCATCCCCACCAAATAACCGATGGGCATGGTGACTTCTAGCAAGCCGTAGATTTTCCCGCGCACTTTTGGGGGGAAGTAGTCAGATGCCAGGCTGTACAGACCCGGATAGCTGGAGTCATCGATGCCGGTAGAGGCGCGCGTCGCCATAAATACAGGATATGTTGGCGCGAGCGCGCTCAACCAGGTGGTTGCCCCCCAAAGGAAAGACGCCAGAGCAAGCAACTTGGCGCGTGCATAGCGATCATATAAATAGCCCCATAAAGGATAACAAACCGCGCCAACGATTAATGCCCCGGTGGTAATAAAACCCATCTGCGCCCGGTTGAGTTTGAAATGTTCCATGATTGGGGTGGTGAGCGGACCAATAAGCAACTTGTCTGCCTGATGAAGCAACATGAAAAGAAAGAAGATCACTACCACGAACCAGCGGTACTTAGATTGTGTTTGCATAGCGCCCTTCCTTTTTACAATAAGTTCATGAGAGAATGACGAAATTTTAACACAACTTTTTCCTGGCGCGGTCTTTCAATCCCCCTGGAGGGTTAATGATATAATTCTCAAATTAGTTGATGTCGTGTTGAAATCATTCAATGTGGAGGATAACTCATGGAAATAACCACCACCCATTACAAGCACTGTGTCATGGTAAAAGTCAAGGGAAGAGTTGATAGCGCCACTGCCTCCAAGCTGGCGGAGACTTTGAATTCTTTGGTCGGTGCTGGTAATTTTAAAATCGTTTTAGACTTAAGCGAAGTGGACTTTATGTCCAGTGCAGGGTTGCGTGTCTTGATCGCCACGCAAAAGACGTGCAAGCGCTACAACCGCGGACAGCTTGTGCTGGCACTGGTGCCAAAGCGGATTTACGATGCGCTCGACTTAGCCGGTTTTGTGCCTCTTTTTAAATTTTTTGATAACCTGCTTGATGCTGTGGGCAGCTTTTAACTTTGACCATGGTACAAAACGGCAGAATGAGAAACCGGAGATCGGTGGGTCTTCGGTTTTATTTTATCCGCTCCAGCGAACCCGCTTAATGTTCCAGCCCTCCCTCGCCATGAAAGCCCACGCGCCTGTATGCAGAATATAAAAGGGTACTGACATTGGAAAATCTGTGTGACACCTCGCAAAGTCCTTCGACTCCACCCACAGCATTGGTTGTTCTCTCCGCGCAATACAAGAATCTTGAGGTGATACGCGCTTTTGTGGGAGATTTGGCAAGGCGAGGGGGATTCCAACCAGGGCAGGTGTATGAAATCCAACTTGCTGTAGATGAAGCCTTCACCAATATCATTGATCATGCCTATCATGGGGAGACAGAAGAGCTGATCGAATGTATGTGCACCCTAACCCCTGATGCACTTATCATCTGGATCAAAGATTATGGTGCTCCTTTCAACCCCGATGATATCCCTGAACCGGATGTGCATGCCACGTTAAATAAGCGTGTCGAAGGAGGCTTGGGTTTATATTTTATCCGTCATCTGATGGACGAGGTGGAGTTTTATTTTTCTCCTGCTTCTGCCAATCAGAGCAATTACAACCTTTTACGCATGGTCAAGTATAAGGAAAAGCGCCATTGAAGCAATGAGAAAGAAAGCAGCGCCACACTATCCAGCGGTTGACTCGCGTTGGAAAAAGGTGATTGAATTGGGGGAGCGTCTGTTCACTTTGGGGAGAACACGCACGCCGGCATTGCTAAAACCACAGGAACTGGTTGCTCGGCAGAAGGCATTGATTGAACAAACAACCCGGACTTTATTTGGGGGCGAGGTTGAGGTGTGGTTGGCCGAACCCCATTTTTCTCGAGAAATCCCTTGGCAAATAGAAGCGCCTGATGCTTTATCGCCATTGATGCGTGTCGCTTTGCAGGAGATGCGCCTCTGCCTGGGAGATTCTGCACAGGCAAATCGTGTCTGGCTCTACCAACAGGAGCCTCTGTCCGCATCCCCATCGGCTGTCGCCGTTCCAATGTGCGTGACTGATGAGCATACACACGCCAAGGAGCTCGTTGGGCTGATCCAAATCGAACGATCCCCTGATGCGCCGTTTGAAGCCGCTGATCTTGAATTGTGTCATGCGCTTGCCTCTCAGGCGGCCCTGTCCATTGCCGCAGCACGGCATTTGCACCTTGAGCTCTGGCGTCAGGAACAATTGAAGCTGGTAGGTCAGGTGAGCGCGCGCATTGCCAGCCTGCGCGATTTGGACGAACTAGCGCGGGAGGTTACGCAGCGCATTTTAAAGACTTTTGGGTATTACTACGTAGCCATCTTCACCCTGGAGCCACATCAGGAAATTTTGCGCTTTCGTGCCAGTGCAGGCCCCGGTGAGCAAAGTTGGAATGAGACGCGCCTTGAGGTGCCCTTGGTGTTCAATGTCTCTCTGGGCGAGGGGATGATCGGTTACGCGGCTCAAACTGGCGAGGAACTCATCGCCAACGACATTGCCCGCGCGCCCCACTTCCGACCCATTGACAGCCTACCTGAAACCCGCTCAGAGGCGGTCTTTCCCCTCAAGGTGGAGGATCGGGTGCTGGGAGTGATCGATGTACAGAGCAACCAGCTCAATGGCTTTGATGAGCTGGATGTCACCGTTTTGCGCGCGTTAGCCGGCAGCATTGCCGTTGCTGTGGAGGGCGCGCAACTGTATAGCGCTTTGAGTCAGCGCGCCCGCCAGCTTACGACGCTTTATGAAGTTAGCCAGGCAATTACTTCGATCCTGGATCAGGATGAACTGCTGGATACAGTGGTGCATCTGATACGCGAGCGTTTTGGTTATCCCTTTGTGCATTTATTTAGCGTGCACTTGGGCTACCGCAAGGTCATATATGTAGCCGGTAGCGGCACGCGCAGTCAGGCGTTACGCGCTTTGAATCTACAATATGACCTGGATGACCCACTGGGCATCATCCCATGGGTGGCGCGGCGGGGAGAAACTGTATTAGCCAACGATGTGAATGAAGATCCGCGGTACCGCCCTTCACCACTCCCGCCGGCAGACACGCGCGCGGAACTAACCGTGCCCCTCGTTTTTGGAGACCATGTCCTTGGAGTGCTGGACATCCAAAGCGATCAATTGAACGCGTTCACGGAGGAAGATCGCTTTCTATTTGAAGCCTTAGCAGATCACATTGCGATTGCCATGCGCAACGCGGCTCTGTATCGGTCGGAGATTTGGCGCCGTCAGGTGACCGATAGCTTGCGCGAAGTGGCTGGTTTGCTCTCCGCGGATGTGGATTTGGATAAGGTGCTGCACGCCATCCTGGAGGAATTAGCCCGCACCCTACCTCTGGATATCGCCGCGATCTGGCTTTTGAAAGGTGAAGCCAGAGAAGGCGAAGAAGGTGCCGCGTTGCGCTTGGCAGCCTTTGCAGGGGAGGCAGTAGCCCAACTTGACCTGGATAGTGGCATCAGCCCTGAGGAACTCCTGGAGTGCAACCCTCCCATCAGGCATGCGATTGACCTTCAGCAAACCTCTCTCTGGCTCGATGAAGTGTTGCGTAGCGAAGGCGTCGTAATTCGAAGCCCCTCCTCAGCATACGATCCGCTTGGTGCAGCCCTGGATTATCCCCCAGAATATTCCGCAATCGCGGCGCCGTTACGCCTGGGAGAACGATTGCTGGGCGTGCTCACCCTGGCGAGCGGATCGCCAGGACGTTATGGCGATGAAGCGCGCTTGATGAGCATGGCATTTGCCAGCTATGCCTCCATTGCCATCGAGAACACGCGACTTTATGAAGCTGCCCATGACCAGGCTTGGGTTTCTACGGTGCTTTTACAGGTAGCGAACGCGGTCAACTCGATAGATAATCTGGTAGATCTGCTGGATACGATTATCCGCCTTACTCCCACGTTGGCAGGAGTCCAAGCTTGCCTGATTTATCTGTTTGATGAGGATGGCTACTTCATCCCCTTCACCTCTTGGGGGCTGGATGCAGAACGCAAGGCGGAATTCGAACGCTGGCGTTTTCTCCCCTCAGATGCACCTGCATTGCGCCGCTTGCTTGACGAAAAGTTTCCCGTGATGGTCAATGGCCTGGGAGAAGATGCACGCCTGGCAAGCATCGTGTATGGAGAAGGAGAAATCAACGAAGCGCGTTTACAAGTTCTCGTCCCCATGCTTTCTCGAAACGAGTTGCTCGGTTTCTTTTTTGTGGATTATGGCAGCTTTGCTGAGGTTACCGGGGAGGCGATAGAAGAGCTGTTTGAAGACCGGTTGGCAATTGTCCAGGGCATTGCGCAGCAGACCTCTGTGGCGGTGGAGAACATTCGTCTGATGCAAACCCAGAAGGAAGAAGCATATATCACTGTTGCGCTTTTACAAATCGCTCAAACGGTGGTCAGCTCGAATGACCTGGAGGAGATATTGGCTTCGACCATTCGCACCATCCCCATCCTGGTTGGTGTGCAACGTACCGCGGTATTCCTATGGGATGCGGAGAACGAGCTGTTTACTCTGGCACAGTCGTATGGCCTATCATCTACTCAGGAGGATAGGCTCGTTAAAATTGAAGCAGACCAATTCCCGCTTTTGAAGCGGGTGATTGAAAAAGATGAGGTGACCGCTCTTTCCATTTCAAGCATGCTAGAAACCGGGCAGGTGCTGGAGGGCTGGAGCAAAGCCAAGCCACCTCCGCGTGCAGAAGTCCAGAATCTCATGCAAAAGGCGGATTGCCTTATCTTGGCCTTCCCCATTTCTGTTAAAGGGGAGATGTTTGGGGTGTTGGTGATCGAAGAGCCGACCCAACTCCCCAGTGTTGAACGGGGCGTGACGCGCTCCAACCGGCAATTGCGGTCTAGAAGGGTGGAGATCACCACGGGTATTTCTCGCCAACTTGCGGTCGCGATCCAAAACGACCGCCTACAGAGGCAAAGGGTGGAACAGGAGCGACTGGAAGGGGAGATGCAATTGGCGCGCGAAATTCAGCAGGCGTTCCTGCCCCATGAGCAACCCTCCCTGCCAGGTTGGGATTTAAAAGTGCTTTGGAGCACCGCACGCGAAGTGGGGGGAGATTTCTATGACTATTTCACTCTGCCCGATGGCAAGTTTGGCATCGTCGTTGCCGATGTGGCCGATAAAGGCATGCCGGCTGCCCTGTTCATGACCTTAGTGCGCACCCTAGTGCGCGCTACCGTTCAGGAGGGCATATCGCCGCACCGCGTCTTGGAGCGAGTCAATAATGTGATCTTGCCCGATGCTCCACAAGGGATGTTTGTTACCCTTGTTTATGCAGTTCTGGATATCCAAAAGGGCGTGATTCAACTTGTCAATGCTGGCCATAACCCACCATTGATATGGCATCAAGCACAAAAAAAATTACGCTCTATACCCAAGAGCGGCATGGCTCTGGGCGTGCAAGAAGATGTGCTCTACTCTCAAAAGAAAATCCTCTTGACACCGGGCGATTTTCTGATCCTCTATACAGATGGCATTACCGAGGCTTTTTCGCGCGAAGGACAGATTTTCGGAGAGGCACGCTTTCGTTCTCTAATTGAAACCACGCTGGCAAACCTCCCCCAAACCCCCGACGCAACCCGGACGGATGCGGAGTACCTTGTAGAAACTATTCAGCGGGCGGTGCGGGAATTTGTTGGCGAGGGCCTTCCCTCGGATGACTTGACCTTATTGGTGCTTCATAGTATTCCCTTTGAAAAAGAATCGCCGGACGTGGGGGGGGCACGCCCGGCAATCTAAGGAGGGCCACCGGATTTCAACGTTTGCATTCCGGTGACACGACACCTGTTAAGATACCAGTAAACAGGGAGGGCAGGTGTCGGCAATAAAAATATACACTAATTTGGTCAAAAAAGCATTAAAATCCCCTAAGAAATTTAGACTGGCTACACCGTTTTTGTCCTATTTTTCCTCCTCTGGCGTACCCCCAAAGTGCTGTAGCCACTCTTCTATCTCCTCGTCGCTCATCTCACCTTTGAAGTCAAGCTGATCTTCTTCGCTTCTGTCGTACAGGGCAGCTTGCACCGTCTTGGCAAATTCATCTGAGGTCAAGTGCCTTGCCCCGGCAGATTTGGCAGATGCCCGTACCTGTCGATCCGAGCTGACCACCGTCCAGTTGCGTGCTTCGCCGCCCAAGCTTTGCAAACGGTTACGAATTGCCTGATCCGCGCTCATCCCCGCACGCACAAAGCGCACGGTGATCAGGCCCTGTTGTATCACTCGTCTCCCACCCGGAGGGGCATTATCGAAAAAGACTTCGATATGGCACCTCCGCCGATTGCTAAAAATGGAGAGACGCTCGACCAATTGCTTTTCGTCGTCGAAATCCTCCAGAGAAATGCCGGGCATTTTGGATATCAAGTTATGACCGTCTATCAGATAAGCCATAACCGCAATGTACCATCTAGTCTCCCAAATGTCAACTAGGAAAGTGTGCTATCATTTGGCATGCCAATTGCAATCAAATTATAGCCTTTGACATGGTGATAAACAGTGGTGAGATCGTGAGGAGGATGGCAAGTATATGAAGCAATGGAGACGTTTTTTCCTCATGATTTTAATTAACGCTTTGGTATCTATCTGCAGCATCCTGCTTGTTCTAATCATTTGGGATAAAGCATATGGCCCATTGCCAAAAGGGATCCTCTCTCGCGTTTTTGCGCCGCGCCCAACTTCCACTCTTGCATCGCTCGTTCAGGTTTCTGAGACGCCTCAAACCCTGCCCCTAGAGACGCAAGAGTATATTATCTATCAGGTGCAGCCTGGCGACACCTTCGAGAGCCTGGCGGAAAAGTTTAATGTACCCCTGGAAGTGTTGGTGGCCGTAAACGGATTCAGCCAGGTGCAGCCTCTAGGCGAAGGCGAGGTTTTGCGCATCCCCCTGGGTGATGGCTCCGGGGTGGTCATCGAAACGGTGATTGGCGCGGGCATTCTGGATGTGGAACGGGTGAAGATCAAATACCCAGGCCCTGGCGAGGTTTCCCTGACAAACTGGCGTTTAGAGAGTCAAAATGGGCAGGTCTTTGTATTTCCGTCCCTGGTATTGTTCAGTGGTGGTGCTGTGAATGTGTACACCAAACGCGGCACGAATACGGTGGTGGACCTCTACTGGGGGTTGGATGCGGCAATCTGGAGCCCTGGTACGACGGTCACCCTGCGCGATGCACAAGGGGTCGTCCGAGCGACATATCAAGTGCCATGATAAGCGCTGCAGAGGGTATAACCACCTTGTTTGGAGGGATGATGCGCGTGCGGAGGAACTCATGCCAGATGTAGAAGAGCACTTGCGCCGTGCCATGGAAGATGGTACATTCGACAATCTTCCAGGCAAAGGCCAACCGCTTCAGTGGGAGGAAAACCCATTTGAGGAGGCAGAGTGGCGTTTGGCTTTTCACCTTCTGCGCGCCAACGGATACACCTTGCCTTGGATCGAGTTGCGCCAGGAAATTGAAACCGAACTCAACACTGCCCGGCAGGCGATTAGGCACGCCTGGAACTGGCGAAACGAGCCCCTGCTGGCTGCCGATATGGCCGACTGTGCTGAGGAAAATTGGCAACGGGCGTGGCATGAATTTGAGCAACAAGTGGCACGCCTTAACCGACGCATTTCAGATTACAATTTACAAGTCCCACTGGCGCGTTTTCAGCTTCGTGCCATCGATCTGCGAGACGAGCTGAACGCCCTGTGTAACCGCTAGCTTTGGGCAATTTTTTGTCAAAGTTGACCATATTCTTGCTCTCTGATACACTCTAGCTATGACGCAGACGCTCTATCGAAAGTGGAGACCTCAAACCTGGGATCAAGTCGTTGGCCAACCTCATGTGATTCGCACTCTGCGCAATGCCCTGGAATCCGACAAGGGTGTGCATGCGTATCTCTTTTCAGGACCACGTGGCACGGGTAAAACAACCACCGCACGCTTGTTGGCCAAGGCAGTCAACTGTGTACACCCTGAGCCCGCCCAGCGCCCCTGTAATCAGTGCGCGCACTGTGAGGCGATTGCCCAGGGACATTTCCTGGATTTGATCGAAATCGATGCCGCTTCTAATACCAGTGTTGAGGATGTGCGCGAACTGCGCGAACGCGTAAACTTTGCGCCAAACCAGGGGCGCTATAAAGTGTACATCATTGATGAAGTCCACATGCTTTCCACTGCGGCATTCAATGCGTTGCTAAAAACGCTCGAAGAGCCACCTGCCCATGCCATCTTTGTCCTGGCGACTACTGAACCACATAAAATCCCCGCCACAGTGCTTTCTCGCTGCCAACGGCATGAATTCCGCCGCATCCCTGTAGTTGAAATCGTCGCTCACCTTGAAGAAATCGCCCGTCAGGAATCCCTCCAAGTAGAAAAGGAAGCCCTGGTTCTACTTGCCCGCCAGTCCACCGGGGCAATGCGCGATGCCATTTCACTCTTAGATCAGCTGGCTTCTCTTGGCGAGCCAATTACCCTGGAAATGGCGCATCGGATACTGGGTACAGCCTCCAACGAAGCTGTGGTGAACTTGATCGAGGCTCTGATCGCCGGGCAGGCAGATCGGGGTCTGGAGGAGATCCACACCGTCCTGGATAGGGGCAGTGACCCACGCCAGTTCGCGCGCCAAATCGTGGACTACCTGCGTGACGCATTGCTGGTTCTGATCGGTGATCTGCGAGAGGTAAGTGTTTCGTCGGAAATACTCCAGACCATGCAACGCCATGCTCGGTCTTTAGGGCTAAAGAGGCTATTGAGTGTGATCCAGGCGTTCAACCACGCGGCAAACGAGGCGCGCTATGCCTGGCAACCCTCGCTCCCGTTGGAGATCGCCTTTGCAGAGAGCCTCGCGGAAGAAACACAACGCAATCCAGAAGGCGCTCGCGAGCCAGAATCCCCTGCAGAGTTTAGCCGCCGCGCAGCTCAAAGTGTTGAAAACCCAGTTCCACCACCACCGCCTCGAGAAGACGCCTCCACAGCTCCAGCCGGCGATGATCTCCCTTCGGCGCAGAGCCTGGCAGATGCCTGGCAAACCATTCTTAGCCTGGTGCGCCGCAAGAATCCGCTGGCTTACGGCATGCTCAACTCGTGCACCTCGCGCCTCATCCGGGGGGATGAACTGGTGCTCAATTTTGCCAGCGACTTGCTCAAGGAAAAGATGGAAAAAGAAGAGTACATCCAGGCAGTGGAACAGGTTTTATTTCAGGTATTTCAACGCGCCATTCGCGTGCGCTGCGGCGTAGATGCCAATCGCCGCGATTCGCTGCCTCCTGGCGTCAAAGAAGACGGCATGGTGGCCACGGCTCTGCGCGATCTTGGTGGGGAGATCGTAGATTTAAAATGATGCACTGCGCATGCAAACAAGCGCGTTTCCACAGGTGTGTTGAATTCCTTATACGGAGGTACTGATGTCGAAAGGGTATCGCCGCCCAAACCAGCCAATGGGCATGAACATGATGGGGCAATTGCAGAAACTTCAGGAGCAAATCGAGGCCATTCAGGCTCAGCTTGCTCAAGAGACGGTTACCGCTTCAGCAGGGGGGGGAGTGGTCAAGATCACTGTGACGGGTGACCAGCGCTGTCATGCTGTGGAGATCTCCCCGCAAGTTTTACAAGAAGGTGATGTGGAGATGCTCCAGGATTTGATTCTCAGCGCCTTCAACAACGCATTGGAGCAATCGCGCCAATTGGCAGCGGATCGCTTGGGACCTCTTGCCAGCGGCTTGCCTTTCTAAGGGATATGTTATTACCAGATGCACTTCAAAACCTCATCGAGGCTCTATCTCGCTTACCGGGAATTGGTCCAAAGACCGCCTCGCGACTTACTTTTTTCCTCCTTCATGCTCCGGATGACTTGGTGGAGGAGCTGGCACGCGCGTTGAGCCGGTTGAAAACCGAGATTGCTTACTGTTCAGTGTGCTTCAACATTACCTCCGCGGGCAGAGAAGCGTGTGAGATTTGTACAGATGAAAAGCGCGATGCCGCGCTGATTTGTGTGGTGGAGGAGCCGCTGGATGTAGTCGCCCTTGAGCGCACAGGCGGTTATACTGGCCGTTATCACGTCTTGCATGGCGCACTTTCTCCAGTAGAGGGTATCGGCCCAGAAGATTTACGCATTCGTGAATTGGTCGACCGCGTGCAGGCAGGGGGCATAAAGGAGATCATCCTCGCCACCAACCCGAGCATGGAAGGGGATTATACGGCGGCATACTTGCGCCAAAGACTGTTGCCTTTTGGTGTGCGCCTCACACGCCTGGCGCGTGGTTTGCCAGTAGGGGGGGACCTGGAATACGCAGATCAGAGCACGCTCTTGCGCGCCCTGGCCGGCCGGCAAGAAATGGATCAATAAACCCATCCAACCCCCTCCATTTTCGTGACGCTGAGAATATGGTACGAAACTACACCCGTAGCGCTTATATAGAACGCTTACGCCAGCATGTGTTGGTATTCGATGGTGCTATGGGCACCAACCTGCAGGCGCAGAACCTTACTGTGACGCATTATGGGGGAGAGCGCACTTATGGGTGCAATGACTACCTAGTGATTAGTTACCCTCAGGCAGTGGAACAAATCCATCGTGCGTTTTTGGAAGCGGGCGTTGATGTCATCGAGACAAACACGTTTCGTTCCAATCGCATCACCCTGGCGGAATACGGCCTGCAATCTCGTGTGGTTGAAATCAATCGCGCCGCTGCATCTCTGGCGCGCCGCCTAGCCGACGAATTTAGCACCCCCGAACACCCCCGCTTTGTCGCCGGTGCGATGGGGCCGAGCGGCAAGCTGCCCTCTGCAGAGGATGCAGAGCTCTCCGATATAACTTTTGATGAGCTTGCCGACGTGTTTATGGAGCAGGCGGTCGGTTTAATCGAGGGTGGCGTGGATTTGCTGTTGATTGAAACCTCGCAAGACATCCTGGAAGTCAAGTCGGCGATCATTGGTATTCACAAAGCTTTCGAGGCAACCAACCAGGTCTTGCCGATCCAGGCACAGGTTACCCTGGATACCCGTGGGCGCATGTTATTGGGCACCGACGTGGCTGCTGCACTGACGATTATCCAGGGCATGGGTGTAGAAGTGGTCGGCTTGAACTGCTCGACTGGCCCAGAGCATATGCGTGAGCCGATCGCTTATCTGGTGGAACATGCGCGCTTGCCGGTAGCCTGTATCCCCAACGCAGGCTTGCCGCTCAATGTGGATGGCCAGGCAGTATATCCTTTGGCGCCACAAACCTTTGCTGAAGAAATGGCAGAATTTGTCCATCGTTTTGGGGTGCGTGTCGTCGGAGGATGTTGTGGCACAACCGCGGCGCACCTCAAGATGCTGGTCGAATTGCTTCGCAAAAAGCCACGCTCTTCCTCTAAAGGGCAAAAAAGGATCGAGCATGAAGGCGCATTTCTTGCCTCTGCGACGCGTGCGTTTGCCATGCGCCAGGAGCCACCCCCATTGCTGATTGGCGAGCGTTGTAATGCCCAGGGTAGCCGTGCCTTTAAGCGCTACCTTCTAGCAGAAGATTATGACGCCATGATTGCTCTGGCACGTCAACAGGTTGAAGGCGGCGCGCATGCCCTGGATATTTCTGTGGCTGTGACCGAACGGTCTGACGAGGTTGAGCTGATGCGCCGCCTGGTCAAACGAATTTCCAACGCGGTTGAAGTCCCTTTGGTGATCGACACCACAGAGCCAGAAGTGATGGAAGCGGCACTCAAAGTGTATCCAGGGCGTTGCCTGTTGAACTCTACCCATTTAGAAGGGGGGCGCGCAAGAGCTGAACGTGTCTTCTCTTTGGCTAAACGTTTTAATGCCGCGGTGCTCGTGTTAACCATCGACGAGCAAGGCATGGCGAAGACCGCTTCACGCAAGGTGGAAGTCGCCTGCCGCATACACGAGATAGCGGTGAACGAGTTCGGCTTGCGCCCGCAGGACCTGGTATTCGATCCTTTGACCTTTACGCTGGCGACTGGTGAGGAAGCCTTTCGCGACTCGGCCGTGCATACCCTGGAGGCTATCCGCCAGATCAAAGCCCGTTTGCCCGGTGTGTTCACTTCGCTGGGGGTGAGCAATGTCTCATTTGGGCTCTCGCCGGCTATTCGCCCGGTTTTGAACAGCGTGATGCTTTATCATGCCCTTCGGGCTGGCTTGGATATGGCGATTGTCAATACTGCACATATCACCCCCTATGCAGACATCCCCCAAGAACAGCGCACCTTATGCGAGGATTTGATTTTCAATCGTTCGCCGGATGCTCTGGAGCGCCTGATCGCTTATTTCGAAGGGATGAAACCAGCCTCAAATCAGACCGGCCGCCCCTTGTCTCGGGCTGAGGAAAGCAAGACCCCGCGCGAGCGTTTGTACTGGCGTATTGTACATCGCCACAAAGAGGGCGTGGAAGCCGACATCGATGCCATCCTTGCGGATGCACCTGCAGATGGCCGCCATGCGCACGCGGTGGAACTTCTCAACACGGTCTTATTGCCGGCGATGAAAGAAGTCGGCGATCGATTTGGGGCAGGTGAATTGATCCTGCCGTTTGTTTTACAATCTGCGGAAGTGATGAAAGCTGCGGTAGCCTACCTGGAAGGTTTTCTCGAACGTCGGGAAGGCGTGTCAAAAGGGAAGGTCGTGCTTGCCACAGTTTATGGAGATGTGCATGACATCGGAAAAAATCTGGTCAAGACGATCCTGGCGAATAACGGGTTCACGATCATCGACTTGGGGAAGCAGGTGCCGGCGGAGACGATCATTTCCACCGCAGTGGAAACCGAGGCAGACGCCATTGGCCTCAGTGCCTTGTTGGTGAGCACCAGCAAGCAGATGCCCCTGATTGTCAATGAACTCAAGCGTCGCCAATTAAATTTTCCCGTATTGATCGGCGGAGCAGCGATCAACCGACGTTTTGGTTGGCGTGTGTTGCAGACCGAAGATGGCGAATTCTACGCGCCAGGCGTTTTTTATTGCAAGGACGCATTCGAAGGATTGGCAGTGATGGAAGCGTTGGGTGATGAGGCCAAGCGCCAGGAATTGCTGGATAAGATTCGGCGTGAAGCTGAGCGTGAACTCAACCGACCGTTGGTCTCAAACGCGCCCGGTGCCCAAAAAGCCGTTTCTAACGTCCCTCCGGCGAAACGTATTCCTGTCCCGCCTGCCTGGGGGGCGCGTGTGGTGCAGAACTTCCCCTTGGAAGCCGTTTTTCAGTATCTCCCGAAAAACGAACTCTTCCGCCTCTCCTGGGGCGCGAAGAATGCGCATGGCGAAGAGTGGGATCGGTTGCAGGCAGAATTCGAGGCGCGTTTGCAACGAATGCAGCAAGAGGCGATGAGGGAGGGCTGGCTAAAGCCTCAAGGGGTGTACGGCTATTGGCCGGCTCAGTCGGAAGGAAATGAGCTGATCGTCTATGATGCTGAAATCTGGCAGCAGCGTGGAACTCACCATGAGGTGATGCGTTTTTCCTTCCCTCGTCAGCCCGATGGTGAGCACTTATGCCTGGCGGATTACTTCGCTTCAGTAGAAACCGGGGTGATGGATGTGGTTGCTTTTCAGGTGGTGACTGTCGGGCATGTTGCCACAGAGCGTTTCGACACCCTCCAAGGACAAAGTGCCTATGCAGAGGCATATTATTTTCACGGTTTAGCGGTGCAAACTGCCGAGGCTGCCGCCGAGTATCTGCACCGCCACATCCGAAGGGAGTTGGGCATGCCCTTGGATCAAGGCAAACGTTATTCCTGGGGATACCCTGCGATTCCCGATCTAGAGGGACATGCCCTGGTGTTTCGCTTATTGCCAGCAGAAGAGGCGTTACAGATGAGTCTGACGGCTTCTTATCAGCTTGTTCCAGAGCAATCTACTGCCGCGATCGTTGTTCATCATCCACTGGCAAAGTACTTCAACATTGGCGAAAGCCGCCTGGAACAATTGCTGAAATAGGTGATCCACATCGTTTAGAGTGCTTAACATTGGCTTGCTTTGGAAGATTAACCGAGGAGGTGAACATGGATCAACAGAGACGCTCTCGATTTTTGCTTGGGGTGTTGATGATCTTGGCAGGGGGTTGGTTGCTGGCGGTACGTTTTTACCCTCCGCTGGGTGAGTGGTTGGATTTCGAGTTCCTTTGGCCAGCGTATCTCATTGCCGCCGGAGTACTTTTGTTCATTTTAGAACTGCTCAGCGGAGCTTCGGGCATGGCGGTCCCCGCCACTTTGATTACAGGGATTGGCTTCATCTTGTATTGGCAGGTGCTGCACGATGACTGGACCAGTTGGTCCTATTTGTGGACGTTGATTCCCGGATTTGTTGGGTTGGGTGTCGTCATCGAAGGGTTGCTCGGAGGGTGGTGGCGGAAAGGTTTAGCCCGTGGGGTTAATTTGATGCTCATCAGCTTGGGCTTGTTTGTGCTCTTCGCCTATATTCTGGGGGCGGGAAAGGGGTTTCAGACTTACTGGCCCGTCTTATTGATTTTGTTTGGTCTCTGGTTGTCGCTGCGTAGTTTTCGTTCTCCCGGCAATGGTGCTTCTGATTAGACCTTGCGCAGCATCAGCGTTTTGTTTGGCTGAAAACCCATAGCACTTAGTGGAAGGGTCGATGATTCGCGGACTGATCTTTGATTTTGATGGTCTGATTTTGGATACGGAAACCCCGGCGTTCCAATCATGGCAGGAGATATTTCAAGAACATGGTTTTTGCCTGACGCTGGAAGATTGGTCACATACCATTGGTTCCTCCGAATATAACGATTTTCCGTTGGAGGAATTGGAAAGGCGCTTGGGGTATCGCGTGGACCGTTCTCTTGTCCTTGCCCAGCAGCGCGAACGAGAAGACTTTTATATCCAGCAGCAATTGCCTTTACCTGGAGTGCATGCCTACCTGCAGCGCGCTCAGGAATTGGGATTGAAACTAGCCGTCGCCTCCAGTTCGAGCTGCGCCTGGGTTGAGGGGCA
>JBBIVW010000029.1:2688-18138 GCA_037439525.1 Anaerolineae bacterium | reverse complement strand
GACGCTGGAGGAAGCCACCCTGTGGCTGGAACAAAATTGGAACGAACTGCCTACGCTGCAAGTCACCAACGGCATAGAGCACCTGCCCATCGCTCCTGCGGAATTGGGCATCCTGCTCAACGCAGCGGCTACGGCACAGCGGGCGCATGAAATCGGGCATGGCGGCCACCCCGTGGATGAGTTCATGCAAATGCTGGTGAGCCTGGTGAATGGTTGGGAAGTGCAACCTGTGGTCACCTTCGATAAAGAGAAAGCCCTTCGTGGGTTGGAGCACCTGAACACAAATTTCAGCCAGGCACCTCAAAACGCTCGCTTGCACATCGAAGGTGAAATCATCACCGCTCTCCCTTCCGAGATCGGTTATACCATCAACCTCGAAACCAGCCTGGAGCGATTGGAAAACGAATACCAAAGCGTGATGCGCCAAAGATTTTTCCAAGTGGATTTGAAACCCGTGCTGCCCGAGATCGCCTCCGTGGATTCCCTGGTAGCTGAAGCCGAAGCCTTGATCCAAACGCCCATTGAAATCCAGGCTTACGATGCCATTCGCGACCAATGGTACACGTTCACCCTGGAAAAAGGCGACTTAGCTGACCTGCTCCAGGTGGAATCGGAGGGTGGCCTCCCGTATCTCAGCCTGAAGAGCGATGGCGCCTTAGCCATGCTGCGCACGTACAACTCGAATCTCCCCGGAGATAGCTACCTGGACAGCTCCGAAAACGCAGCTGCGCTGGCAGATGCAGTTGCTCAACATCGTTCCGCACGCTTGTTGGTGCGCCACTATCCATCCACATATATCATAAAACCAGGCGACACCCTGCTTAAGATCGGTTGGAATTTGGGCTTCCCATATTGGATGATCTTACAAGCCAATCCCGGTCTCGACCCCAACAACCTGTGGGCAGGTATCGAGCTCAACATCCCATCAAAAGACGATCTGCTCCCATTGCCGGTGGTCTTTGGCAAGCGTATCCGCATCAGCATTAGTAAACAACGCCTGTGGGTGTATGAAAATTCGGTAGAAATCGGCAAATATGTGATCAGCACCGGCATCGACCGTTCACCAACCCAACCCGGGGTTTTTCAGGTGCAAACCCACGAAAAGATGGCCTATGCTTCCGTCTGGGATCTGTATATGCCTCATTTCATCGGCATCTATGAAGCCTGGCCGGGCTTCATGAATGGCATCCATGGCTTGCCCACCCTTTCCAATGGGCAACGCTTATGGGCAAACATCCTGGGAAGGCCGGCTTCTTACGGGTGCATTATCATGGATTTACAACCCGCCGAGTGGCTCTACCATTGGGCAGAGAACGGAGTGGTCGTTGAAATCCTGCCTTGAGTCGTCCACATCAACATCTATTGGTTTTGGACAATTGATCACCTATTTTCTTCGACTTAGGGATACAATAAACCAACGATTCACAAGCCTGTTGGCTCCATCTTGTCTTTTCCATTGACCTCTGAAGCCATCGAGAGGAAGGTTCATATGCATACCGGATATAAAATCGCTCGTTCGAAGCTGACCAAGTGGACAAAACTGGTACACTTATGCAGCATGGCGATGCTCATCCTCGCCTCTTGCAGCCTACCATGGGGGAAACAGGCCACGCCAACACCTCTAGCGGGAACGCCCCAGGCAATCCCCACGCCCGCAATTCCAGATTCAGGGCTGGATGTGCTCGACGATGGCCGCCCGCTCCCCCCTCGCCTGGTAGCGATATCACCGGCGGGAGGCGTGGGCTTGGAAGTGGATGGAGCCATCCAGATCACCTTCGATCAAGCTATGGACGCCGAAAGCACAGCACGCGCCTGGGAGATGCGTGACACAGCAGGGAATCGGATCGCGGGTGAAATCACCTGGGTCACCCCTCAGGAGATGCGCTTTCAACCGCAAGAAGCTCTGCTTGAAGATAGCCTGTACTTTGCCACCATATCCACCGAGGCAAAAAGCACCGAGGGGATTCCCCTGAGTGAACCTCTTTCTTTAGAGTTTGTCACCATGGGCGCGTTGAGTGTCAGCCAGGTCTTCCCTTCCGATGGCGCCGCGGATATCGCCAATAACGCGGTCATCACGGTGATCTTCAATCGTCCGGTCGTGCCGCTGACCATTGCCGAAGAGCAGGCAGGGTTGCCTCAACCCCTGGAGTTCTCCCCGGCTGTCGAGGGCGAAGGAGAATGGGTAAATACTTCGGTGTATGCCTTCCGCCCCAGTCGCCCCCTCAAGAGCGGCACAACCTATCAGGTCACCATTCAAGCCGGATTGCAAGACGCGGCGCAAAAGACCACAATGAGCGAAAGTTATACATGGAGCTTCCAAACCGCACCTGCCTCTCTCTTAGCCTTGGAACTGTCCAGTGGAGCACGCAACCCTAAAGACGGTCTGCGCGATGTGCTTCTGGGGGAATATTTCACCTTGGTGTTCCAACAGCCCATGGATGTCGAATCCACCGAAGCCAACCTGAACTTGACCTCCTCCACCGACGAGATTGTGACCTTCGAGACGGCTTGGAATGAGGATTGGACGCGCCTGGTGATCACTCCCACGCAGCTTCTCGACCTGAACACCAGCTATCTTTTGCGCCTGGATGAAGCCGCGCAGACCACGGATGGCGGCAGGCTGCAAAATGGGCTTATGTGGCACTTCACCACCATCCCAGCACCCGGGGTGCTCTATTCGGAACCGGCTAACAATCAAGTGCAGACGAACTTTTCGAGGTTCTTTCGCATCAAATTTGCCTCCCCAATGAATCTGGAAAGCGTCAAAGCCCATATCGTCGTCAGCCCGACCCCCGATGAAGAAATCCAGTGGTGGTACAACGAGTGGGATTGGAGTTTATCTGCGTTCTTTCTGCAACCCTCGACGCGATACGAGATCCGCCTCCTTGCCGGCGCAGAGGATATCTATGGCAATGCCATCCCCGAAGACACAGTCATCCGCTTCACCACGGCGCCATATTCCCCCTCGGCTTTCTTCCAAATGCCATATGATGTTTCTGTGTTTCGCGCCACAAGTACGCAGGAATTCTACGTTCAGTATCAAAATGTCAGCGCGATAACGCTATCGCTGTACCGGCTATCAATGGAAGAATTTATCCACATCATCGAAGGGGAAGTGAATCCCTGGGAATATCGACCGGGGAGAGATGATTTAATATGGGAGTTCACCCAAAGCAGCACTGCGGGACTCAACGAGCTCGTACTGGAGCGCCATAGCCTCCTCCCCCCTGATGGAAGCCCTCTGCAACCAGGATACTATTTCCTCACCCTGGATTTTCCCGAGTTTACCGAACCACGCCCCTTTGCCGACACTCGAGTGGTAGTATTGGCAAACGCCAATCTGACCTTCAAATCCAGCGCTACCGATGGGTTACTTTGGGTGACCGATCTCGATAGCGGGCTTCCCTTGCAAAATGTGCCCCTGAGGGTATATAACGAAGATTTACAGTCTATCGGTCAAGGTAAAACGAACGATCAAGGTTGGCTGTATATGAGCCTCCCCGAACCAGAGGAGGATTACGCCTCGCGTTTTGCCCTGACGCAATCCGAAGAGGTGTTTGCTTTCGCTTCCAGCCAATGGGGCAGCGGCGTCAACCTGTGGGATTATGGCCTCTGGGGAAGCTATTACGCCCCTGCCAGACCTATTGTCGGCTACGTGTACACGGAACGACCCATCTATCGCCCCGGACAACCGGTGTACTTTAAAGGTATCCTGCGGGTGGATGACGATGTGCGTTATAGCCTCCCCAAACAGGCACGCGTGCATGTGACCATCTCCAGTTACAAGGACAAAGTCTATGAAACCGATTTGCCCTTGACCGATTTTGGCACCTTCAGTGGGCAATTCACCCTCGATGAAGATGCCACATTAGGAGAATACACGCTAACGCTGAGCCTGCCGGGTATGGAAGATGAAAGTGTGGGCTATGTCTATTTCAATGTCGCTGAATACCGCAAACCCGAGTTCCAAGTAAAGGTCAGCGCCGAGCCCCAAAACCTGTTTATCGGCGATGAATTTTCCATCTTGGTGAAAGCCGAGTATTATTCAGGCGGAGGAGTTGCAGAGGCGGAGGTCAACTGGCGCCTGGTGGCTGAACCTTTCATCTTCGATCCACCAAAGAAGTATTCGGGATACAGCTTCGAAGATATCGAGCGCGATGTGTTCTACTCCCCCGAATTTTATCCCTCTGAAAGTGAGGTGATCGCTTCGGGAACGGGGCGCACAGACGAGCGAGGCGAGTTCCACCTGACTCTGCCTGCCAATCTGGAACAACTCGATAAAAGCAAGCGGCTCATTTTCGAAGCTGATGTCCTCGACATCTCTAAGAATATGGTCAGCGGAAGGACGGAGATCACCGCCCATCGAAGTGCAGTCTATCCAGGGGTGCGCGCAGCCAGTTATGTAGGCTTGGAAGGTCAAGAAGAGCGCTTTCTCTTAGTCGCTCTCGATTGGGAAGGAAAGCCTATCGCCGGTCAACTGCTGGATGTGGAAATCGTCGAGCGCCGCTGGTACAGCGTGCAAGAGCAGGACGCCAGCGGATCCATCCGTTGGACCTCTACGGTCGAAGACATTCCCATTATCGAGTTTGAAGATGTGGTCACCGATGCTCAGGGGGAAACACAAGTGAGTTTCACTCCGCCAAACGGTGGAATCTTCCGCGCACGGATCACAACCCAAGACACCACAGGGCGCATCGCGCGCGCTTCGGCGTATATGTGGGTAGCCGGCAAAGAATATATCCCCTGGCGGCAAACCAACGACCGCAGTTTCGATCTCATCACGGATCAAGAGAGTTATGCTCCAGGCGACACGGCAAAAGTGCTCATCGCCTCTCCGTTCCAGGGCGAAGCTTATGCCCTGATCACCGTCGAACGCGGGCACATTCTCTATAAAGAGGTCATCCACCTGGTGAGCAACAGCACACAATACGAACTGCCGATCCGCAAAGAGATGGCACCCAACGCGTATATCTCCGTTCTGGTGGTCAAGGGCATTGATGACACGAACCTGCTACCCACGTTCAAAATGGGTGTTACGGAAATAATGGTCGATACCTTGGAGCAGGAAATCGACGTGCAGCTTAGCGCAGAACCTCAGACCGCCGGTCCCGGCGATCAGGTAAGTTTCACGGTGCGCACGCGCGATTCTGCGGGCAACCCCATCCCCGCCGAGGTCTCACTCAGCCTGAGCGATCTGGCTACCCTATCGCTTATGCCGCCCAATGCTCCGCCACTTTTGGATTTCTTCTACTCCGAACGCAGCCTGGGCGTTTGGAGCTCTGTGCCCCTTGTTCTGAGCATCGAAAGCTATAACGCCAGTGTCATCCAGGCGCTTCAACCGGAGGGCGGCGGCTTGGGCAGCGGCGGTGGAAAAGGTTCTGGCGTCTATGGCGTCGTTGAAGTGCGCCAGGAATTTCCGGATACCGCCTACTGGGAAGGGCACCTTGAGACGGACGCCAACGGCGAAGCGGTGGTTGTCGTGACCCTGCCGGACAACCTGACCACCTGGCGCATGGACGCGCGAGCCGTCACCAAAGACACACGTGTCGGGCAGACCACGCTAGACATCATCAGCAGCAAGCCCCTACTGGTGCGACCGCAAACACCGCGTTTCTTCGTCGCCCAAGATCAGGTACGCTTGGGGTGCGTCGTACAGAACAATACAACCCAGGACCTCTCCAATGTGGAAGTCCATTTGGAGTCCAGCGGATTGAGACTATTATCTGAGGCGACACAAAGCGTTGACCTGCCTGCGGGAAGTCAGGTTCTGGTCACTTGGGATGCCACCGTGGAGGAAAACGTAGAGCGCGTAGATTTGGTCTTCAGCGCCCGCAACGGAGAGTTGCAGGATGCCAGCCGACCTCCCATGGGCAGCCTGGACAACCAGGGCATCCCGGTGTATCGCTACGAAGCCCCCGAAAGCGTCGCCACATCCGGGATGATGACCGCTGAAGGCACTTCCATTGAAGCCATCCAACTTCCCTATGGCATGGAGGTGCAACAGGGCGAATTGCGCCTCGTACTCTCCCCCTCTCTGGCGGCCGGCTTGCAAGATGGCTTGCGCTTTCTCAAGCATTTCCCCTTTGAATGTGCGGAACAGACGGTATCGCGCTTCTTGCCCTCGGTAATCGCTTTCGAGGCTTTCAAAGAGGTGGAATTACCCGAGTTGGGTGAAGAAAACCGCCTGCAAGATGAGGTCAACACCGCACTGCAACGGCTCTACAACAGCCAAAATGCCGATGGAGGCTGGGGGTGGTGGAAAGGGGATCAGAGCGACATCAATACCAGCGCCTATGTCACCCTGGGCTTGATCGAAACACGCCGCGCTGGTTATGCCGTGGACGAACAAGTGCTCGCGCGCGCGCTGCGCTTCCTGCGTGGATCGCTGGTCACCCTTCCCGACTTACCCGACCCAGCCAAAGCCAACCGCCAAGCTTTCATCCTGTATGTCCTGGCGCGCGGCGACAAAGCCGATGTCAGTCGTAGCGTGCGCTTGTACGAATTGCGCCAACAGCTCGCTCTGTATGCTCGCGCCTATCTGATGCATACGCTATACCTGATCGACAACCAGGACGCGCGTATAGAGACCCTGCGCTCTGACCTGCTGAGCGCAGCCATCACTTCTGCCACCGGCAGCCACTGGGAAGAAGGCGAGCGCGACATTTGGAACTGGAACACAGACACACGCACCACAGCCATCATCCTGCACGCACTGGCAGAAATCGCCCCTCAAGACCCGATAAACGCCAATGCCGTGCGCTGGTTGATGAGCCATCGTCAGAAGGGCTACTGGGTGAGCACACAGGAAACCGCCTGGGCGATCATGGCACTATCGCGCTGGGCAGCCTTAAGTGGGGAACTGCAGGCAGATTACGACTACGCCTTGGCTCTGAATGGCAAACGCCTGGGAGGCGGAGTCGCCAACGCCGAGACTCTCGACCAAAACCTAGAGCTCACGGTGCAGGTCTCCGAACTGCTCACCGATCAACTCAATCGCCTCGCCATTGGGCGCAGCGCCGGTCCAGGAAACCTGTACTACACCGCGCATCTGAAGCTCGCCCTGCCGGTAGAGCGCCTCACTTCACTGGAGCGTGGCATCATCGTCTCGCGCAGTTACTATTATCCGGAGGATCTGGAGAGGCCGATCACTCAAGCCAGTCTCGGCGAGTTGATCCTGGCACGCCTGACGCTCATCGCGCCGGCAACGCTGCACCATGTCATCGTCGAAGACCCTCTCCCCGCGGGACTTGAAGCCGTCGATCAATCGCTCAGCACCAGTCCACAGACCATCGAAGTGCCCCAGCAGTACACCTGGGAAGACATCTTCTGGAAGGGTTGGGGGTGGTGGCATTTCGATCATGTGCAGAAGTATGACGAAAAGGTGGTGCTGAGCGCCGACCTGCTGCCTGCAGGCACATACATTTATACATACCTGGTGCGCGCGGCAACGATCGGAGTATTCAAGACCTTACCACCCACAGCCTTCGAGTTTTACTTTCCGGAGGTATATGGGCGCGGCGAGGGGATGATCTTTACCGTCACGCCATAAACCGAACACCAGAAGCATCAACTTCAATCGGGGTTCCCTTTCTGAAAGGGGAACCCCGATGATTTTCTACTCGGGTTGTTTCGCTGCAGCCGATTAAAGGATCAGGCAACCCCCAAATGGAATTTTGTTATCTTGCCAAAATCCTCTAATAAGTGATCATCACCATCTCAACCGGCGACATCGACCACAATGTTCACCGTGTCACTCTTCAAGTGGTCTCCCTGGACGGTTAGCGCCTCTGCCCAAATCTGGTGTTCGCCAGGCTGAAGCTGCCACCAAAGGCGATACGGCGATGCGGTCACCACACCCACCATTTCTCCATCCACCCAAAAACTCACCTGCTGCAAACGGGTCACGGCAGAGGCTTCCAAAAGGATGCGCTGCGAGGACGCATGCACACGTGCGTCGAAGAGAAAGCGGCTGCCAGGAGCAGGGGAAACAAGCCATAACCCCTCTGCGGGCAGCGCTTCATAGGAAGGTGCGGCAACCAGGTCTTGAATGAGCAGCCAATTTTGCGCACGCGCCCATGCGTGAGCCTGAGGCGGCAAATCCAGCGCCAGGCGGCGAGCGCGGTATTGTGGTGGGGTTTGCGCGCTGGCAAGCGTTCCCGTGCGGGTGTCCACATCCACCCAATGGTAGAACCGATCCTGTTCGACAGGCTGCGTGCCAGGGATGAACCACTCCCAACGCCGAAAAACACAGGCCTCGCTGGGCAGCAGCCCCGAAAGCGCGCAAACTTCTACTTGCACTAAATCCTCGGGGCGCGTGAAATCATCCTCCGGTGCACCCGAGAGCACGGCGCGCATGAACTGATGCCAGATCGGCGCGGCGCCGGTCAGCCCGTTGATCTCCCACATGGGTTGATAATCGCTGTTTCCAGACCACACCCCCACCACCAGGTGAGGGGTATAACCGATCGTCCAGTTGTCGTGAAAGTTGCTGGTGGTACCGGTTTTCACCGCGGCGGGGCGACCCAAATTCAACACGCTATGTTCCCCAAAGCCCAAACGACGCGCCTCGTCATCCTTGAGGATGTCGCTGATCAACCATGCCACGCGCGCATCCAAGACGCGTACCTGTGGCACAGGTTCAGTCCGATATAGCACCTCGCCTTCCGCATTGGTGATCTCTAAAATCAGATGCGGGGTCAGGCGATAACCGCCGTTGGCAAAAGCGCCATAGGCCGCGGTGAGCTCCAACAGGCGTACCTCTCCGCCCCCTAACGCCAGAGAGAGGTCGTAGCGATAGGGATCTTTCAAAGTGGTAATGCCCAGGCGGCTGGTCAGATTGACCAGCGTTTCCAAACCGATATGCTCCAGGGCAATTACCGCCGGGATATTCAACGAAGAAGCCAACGCCTGCCGCACCAGCACCGGACCATGTTCCTGGCGATCGTAGTTTTCTGGCAGGTATGCTTTTCCCTCACCGGTGAGAAAAGCAGTGCGCACATCCAGGATCATCGTAGCTGCGGTCCAAGGACCGCCGGGGAATTGCGGATCGAGCGCCGCGGCATAGATCAAAGGCTTGAGCGCTGAACCCGGCTGGCGCGGGGCAAGAGCCATGTTGATCGCTCCGGAAATCGAGGCATCGAAATAATCTGCGCTGCCCACCAGCGCCAGAATCTCCCCGCGATGCACATCTATGGCGACCAGGGCGGCATTGTTCACGTTATGGCTGATCCCTAGGGTATGTTGTTGCAACCGCAACAATTGATCGCGCACCGCGGCCTCAGCCTGATGTTGCCAATCCAGGTCGAGCGTCGTGCGGACGATCAAGCCCCCAGCAGAGAGAATCTGCTCTGAGGTAAACAACGCATCCACTGCGTTGCGCACCATCATGACAAAATGCGGCGCTTCGATAGGATACGGCGCCTCGGCTAAAACCAGCTTCTCGGCCTGCGCCAGACGGCGCTGCTCGGCAGTGATATAGCCTGCTTCTTCCATCAACCCCAAGACCACCTCCTGACGGCGTTTGGCAGCCTGCACATCCGTGTATGGGTTGTAGCGCGCGGGCGCCTGAGGCAAACCGGCAAGCAAAGCTGCCTCGGCAAGGTCAAGTTGATCGACCGATTTGCCGAAAAATGTCTGCGCGGCTGCTTCCACGCCATACGCCATGCCACCATAATACGTTTGGTTGAGGTACATCTCCAGGATGTCGTCCTTTCGAAAGCGACGCGTGAGCTGCCAGGCAAGGAACGCCTCACGCAGCTTACGCCTCAAGGAACGTTCGCCACGTTCTGCCTCTTCGAGAAGAAGATTGCGCGCCACTTGCTGGGTAATGGTGCTTCCGCCCGCGACCATGGCGCCTTCACGCAAGTTGATCCACACGGCACGCGCCATGCCCCAAAAGTCCACGCCGGGATGTCGATAAAAGTTCTGGTCCTCGGTGGCGATGGTTGCTTGCTGTAGCGATCGGGGAATTTTCTCCAGGGGGACAAAGAGATACCGCCCGCCCTCAGGTGGGATCATTTCATACAACAGGCGGCCCTGGCGATCGGTGATGTGCACGCTGGGGGCATGCAAATATCGAGGTAAGGATTCCACGGAAGGCAAATCTGAGAAGAGCCAATATCCCAGCCCAAAGCCCAGCAGAGAAATAGCCGCGAGAATGGGTATGCCCATGCGCACCAGTCTGTTCATCTCGCACTGATTGTATCAAAGCGGGGGAAGGTGAACACATTAATTTGCACAATGGAAGTTTTGATTATAATTTATTAACCGGACATGATACGCACGATCATTATTGATGATCACCCCATTGTGAGAGCTGGGATACGCACGATCCTCGAGGCGACAGAGGATATTCGTGTGGTCGCCGAAGGTAGCACCGCTAACGAGGCACTAAGTCTGGTCGAGCAACATCATCCCCATGTACTGATATTGGATATTCACCTTCCAGATGGGGATGGCCTCCAAGTCACACGTCGATTGATCGAACAAGGCGCAACTTGCAAAATACTCGTTCTGACAGCCCTAGATGATGACAAAACGATCTTCGGGTTATTGGAAAGCGGCGCGATTGGATACGTGCTCAAGGATGAAGCCCTGGAACACCTGGTGGGTGCCGTGCGCGCTGCCGCAGAAGGGAGATCCTGGTTGAGTCCGGCGGTGGCCACGCAATTGGTGGGACGCTTGGCAAAAGAGGAAGTCACTCCAACTTCGAAAGATACCTACCCCCAAAGGAAGAAGAAATCTCCTGAGGCGTTGACAGAGCGAGAAAAAGAGGTTCTCGCCCTGCTCGCCCAGGGGCTGGATAACCAAGAGATCGCGCAAAAACTGGTGATTACCACGCGCACCGTACAGAACCATGTCAGCAACATCTACGCCAAACTGGGCACCTCTTCGCGCACCCAGGCCACATTGACTGCATTTCGCATGGGTATTGCACATCCTCCCATCGCAGATGATGAAAGCTAAAAAAACCTGGCAAAAATATTTCCCTCAGGCTTTCTTCGTTGCATGCTCCAGTGTACCACTTATTATTATCGCCTACCTGAATTATTTCCAATCCACCCATCTGACACTAGATTTCTATGTCGATGAACTAGAAAAGAACCGAGTCGCTGAATTGATCCCTGGTGGACAGGCAGCGCAGCATGGTTTACTGGTCGAAGACCGCATTCTTTCCATTAACGGAAAGCCCATTGAACATCCCGACCTGGAAATTACCTCCCAAAATCTGGTGCTCATCCAACGGCAGAACGAGATCATCCAACTCAGTATTCCTGGTACATCAGTTCTTTCGTTGAACCTTCCTGACACCCTAAGTGCAGACATTGCTTCGCTTGCGTTCTGGGGAGTAGGTGTTTTACTAATGCTGCGGTGCCCTGGTGAATTGGCTGTGCGCCTATTTTTTATCCTGTCTCAAATCGTTGCCATATCTGTATTCCCTCCTTTGATTGAGCCATCTCAATTAAGATTGCCAACTTGGGTCATTTCCTTGAGCGTCAGCGGGCTCATCCTGATAGCCCCATTGTTGCTGCATTATCTGGTCACTTTTCCAGTCTATCTTGGCACACGATCCCAACGCAAGAGGATGATACCTTTGGCGTACTTAATCGCCGGTGCGACAATCCTGGCATACTTGTTTCATCTTCCCTATTCTTTAGAAATCAGCGCAGCCTCAAGCGCATCGATGGTGGTCCTCGCGCTTGGGTTCTTGATATTTTCATATCACCGTCGTTCGACACCTGAGGACAAACGCCGTATCCGTTTATTGGTTGCCGGCAACCTGATCGCTGCCCTGCCTCCCATTTTATTTTTCTTTTTACCCAGAGCTTACCATATTAACTTTTGGGTGCCGCAATGGCTGGTGAGCATGACCATCATTGTCTCCCCAGTCAGCCATCTAGTCGCTACACTGAAGCACAATCTCCTAAACATCGACCGTTTGCTCAATCGTTCCGTGGTTTTTTCCCTGATTTCAGCGATCATATTCAGCCTCTTTCTGGGAACCTTTTTCATCACCTACCGATATTTACCCGGTGAGCTATTTTTACAATCACTTCTCCTGACCGTGGTGGTGCTGGCATTGGGAGTGGGCTTCAATGGGTTGCGAAATGTAATTCAAAATCTGGTTGACCGCTTATTCTACGGAGGTTGGTATGACTACCCTGGAGTGGTCGAAACCATCAGCCAAGAGTTGGCAAAAAGCCTAGATTGGAGCAGCCTCCATCAGATATTGTGTTATCAGGTCAGTGAATTGATGCAATTACATCCTGGTGAATTGTCCAGGGAACCTATCGAGCCACCGGATAAAGGCTCATCAACCCAAACGCACACCTTTGCGCTTCACTTTCAGGGAAAGATATGCGGCACCTGGACGCCAGGTACGCGCCTGGATGGCGAAAGCTTTCATGAGAGCGACCTGCGTATTCTCAATACAATATCAAAACAAGCAGAGCTGGCATTTGGAAATGTCTTGCTGGTCGAAGAGCTCCGTCGTCAATTAGAAGAAATCCAACTCAGTCGCGCTTCGCTCACCCAAGCGCAACAGCAGTTATTGCGCTCCAGGGAAGAGGAGCGTGGCATACTGGCACGAGAGCTCCACGATGGGCCGATCCAAGGTTTGGTGAGCATGAACTTGCAACTGGGGCTAATGCTCAATCCCCAGTCTAAGAAGAGCCGCCTTGGTGTGCTCGATCAAAGCAAGTTGAAGGAAGTGCGCGCTCAAATCCAAGCGCTAACGAACGAACTCCGTCAAGTGTGTGCTGACTTGCGCCCGCCTATGTTGGACACCTTGGGCTTGAGTGCCGCAGTGCACGCATTGGTCACCGATTGGTGCCAACAAAACCAGGTCGCCGTTATTCTGGATCTACCGGTGCAAAAATCCTTTGAGTCGTTACCAATTGAAGTCGCGTTGAACATCTATCGTATTGCCCAAGAGTGTTTGAGAAATATCACCAAACACGCCCAGGCAAAAAATGTCATCGTCAGATTAAATCACCAAGACGCAGGGGTCACCATGCAAGTTATCGATGACGGGAAGGGATTTGCCATGCCTGCCAGTCAACACGCTCTCACCTCTCAAGGTCATTTTGGCGTGGCGGGCATGTTCGAGCGCGCCGCCTTAATCAACGCTCGGCTATCTATCGATAGTCACCCCGATCAGGGTACCAACGTCACCCTCTTTTGGCCTCGACAATAGAATGATTACTCCTTAGTATTCAAGTCACCTTTCCTCGCTCTCAATAGTACCCAAGTACCGAAAAAATCATTAAGAAAAACAATACTCCACCTCGATGACAACCGCAGGATGGTTTGCTAAATTGAAGTCATGCAAAGCACCCTTCCTACGGTAATGATTGTGGACGACCAACCAGGGTTTCGCCGTCAATTGGTGAAGCTTTTAGAAACGGCTGGTTTGCAGGTAATCGCCGAAGCCTCGGATATCTCCACCGCTTGTATTATGGCACGCGCACACCACCCCTCACTCATCATCGTGGATGTCATCTTGCCGCAAGTAAATGGCATTGAAGGCACTCCTAAATTGCTGGAAGCCTCACCAAATTCCAAAATTTACCTGATCAGCTCATTTGCCGATTATGAAAGTTTATTTCAGAAAGCAGCCACGGAGGCTGGCGCGAAAGCGTTTTTTTTAAAAGACGATCTTGATGTGGATTTGGTACTCAGTTGGATAGATAAAGAATAATCGAATGGAGGCAAATAGAATGAACAAGCTTAATAAACCCTTAGGCATGATCATACTCACGGCTATGATCATTTATTGTGCGGCATTACCTGCCAGAGCAGCTGAAAATCTGACTATCACTGCCGCCCTATATGGCCGCGACAGCATTGATGACCTGGCCATAGGAGTACCCTACGAAGATCGAGGGAATGTGTTTATAAATAATGGCTTGGTGGATGTTCTTTATGGGAAATATTTGGGGTTGGATGGCACAGACGCCCAAGAGTGGATGCAGGGAGTGAATGGAGTTCAAGGCGTCACCGAACACGATGATAATTTCGGTTACACTCTCGCTGCAGGGGATTTCAATGGGGATAACATGCCAGACTTGGTAATAGGCGCACCATTTGAGGGTGACACCCCTGGTGTGGATGTCGGTGTGGTACACGTGTTATATGGCACTCCCAATGGGATAAACGCAGATGACGATCAGATGCTGTATGAATCGGATGCCGGCGGAACCACGGAAGCAAATGACCGTTTTGGCATGTCATTTGCCGTCGGGGACTTCAACTGCGATCGCTATGATGATTTGGCCATCGGCATCCCACATGAAGACTTGGAAGCGATCATCGACGCCGGCGCGTTGGTCGTCGTATATGGAAGTCCAACCGGCTTACGCGAGCTGTTAAGCAATCAATTCTGGCACCAAGACCGCAGTGGAGTGGACGATATAGCCGAAGTGAGTGATCACTTTGCCGAAGCCCTCGCCAGCGGCGATTTCAATGGTGACAGTTGTGATGACCTCGCTGTAGGCGTGCCAGGAGAGGATTACAACGGGTTTGAAAATGCAGGAATTGTGCATGTCTTCTATGGTAGCGATGCTGGAATTTCCACCACGGGGATACAACTTTGGCACCAGGATTCCATAGGGATACTCGACGATTGTGAAGCGTACGATTCTTTCGGTGCAGCGCTCATCTCTGGAGACTTCAACGGCGACGGTACAGACGACCTGGCAATCGGTGCACCTAATGAAAGTATCTCCGGCGAGGCCTATGCTGGTGTAGTTAATGTGCTCTACAGCACTTCAAGTGGTTTAGGGTACTTAAACAACCAGATCTGGCACCAGGATATTGCCAATATTGAAGACCAAGTCGAGGATGGAGACAAATTCGGATCCGCATTAGCAAGTTGCGATTTTGATGCGGACGGATATGACGACCTGGCGGTTGGCGTGCCCTTTGAAGTATACAACTCAGACATCCTGGCTGGTGTGGTCAACGTAATCTACGGCAGCTTCAATCGGTTGACCATCACAGGTAATCAACTGTTTTATCAAAACGATACCCATCGCGAAGAGGGCGAGAAATTTGGTTTTGCCCTGGCTTCCGGCTTCTTCAATGGCGATCAGTATTGCGACCTTGCAATTGGAGCATTTGGTGGGGTGGTTGATGGCAACGATGATGCCGGTGAGGTAAGCGTGATATACGGTTTTATCGAAGGGCTTTGGTCTGTCACCATAGAATATTTCGACCAGGGCACTTTTGGCGTGCCAGGAAATGCCGAAACCGGAGATAATTTTGGCTTCGCTTTAGCTCGGATAGGACTAAGGCGCTATCACCTCTATCTGCCATTGACGCTTAACAATTATTAGCATCCGAGATCAAGGAGGAGCATTGAAATCGCATTTGTCGGGCCTGCAGCCGCTCGTCCGCCTACGCGGACGAGTTGCTGGCGTCCACGCAGGTGGACGCCCCGCCACCGGCTCG
>JBBIVW010000029.1:0-2588 GCA_037439525.1 Anaerolineae bacterium | reverse complement strand
GCTGGCGTCCACGCAGGTGGACGCCCCGCCACCGGCTCGTTTGGCGCGACTTCAGTCGCTGCACCCTTTTGCCAGCCACCTGTCTACGCGGACAACTCGCTGGCGTCCACGCAGGTGGACGCCCTGCCACAGGATCGCCCGGCGCGACTTCAGTCGCTGCACCGCTCCCCTTAGCCAGCAATCTGCTTGCGCGGAGGGACAGGTGAGAGGAGCGATTCGCGAACGCCGTCACCATCAGCATCCACATCGCCAAACACTGCGTAACCCGGTACGAATGGCGGTTTCTTTCCGAGAGGGGCGCCGGAGTTCAGCGCTTCGCCTCGGCGCGCGGCCACGTCGGAACGGCTCACCGCTGCCGCCAGGATATTGATACGGACTTCCTCAGAAGTTGGATAGCGCAAGTCATGCTTAACTACTTTCAAAACTTCTGGCCCACCGTAGCGGGAGAACTTGCACTTTTGTATTTCATGGTTTGATCCCAGCCAGAATATAAACCATAGATATCGCTGCCAACGGCAAAACAGCCAGCGCGATTCTGTGAACGGTTAGCAGAGGCGAGTGCTGAAGGTTACCGATGCTCATTTGGGCGCCCGTCGCAAAAAGGACGATGACACACAAGACACAGATCGTCGTCAGCGCTATCATAGGCAAGTGAATGCTTGCGCCATTGAGCAGGTTGTATGTTCGGAGTACCGCGACGACCACTGCGCCAAGCGCAACAAGTTTGTGAAGATTGAAGAGCAGTGCGTTATACGGCTTGCCGAGGACGCTTAACCAAAGTCCAAAGGTGTACGTGACCAGGAGCAACGCTCCTGGTAAGATGAATGTACTAGTATCCATGTTGCCTGCCTTAGAAAGGGCTATAAATGATCTTAGCCTAAAAGAGAATCATATGTTGTAGCATCCACTAAGCATGTCTTTCGATGATATGTCTCGTCAACGAGGGATGTTTACTACGATTATATCTGCTTGTTTGTAGCTATACACCTTCTGTATGGCAGCAGCCTTATACCAGATTCTCATAAGGGCAATCTAAACCTTAGAACAAAAACCTCTCTCGCGCTTTGTACACCAAACCTTTTTCATTGGCTGCATGACATATGGATAGGTCCATTCGGAGGGTTTATTCACATTGCTACCATACTTACACCGCACCTCCGATGATCGAGAAGAATATAGCAACTATCTCAAGCCACCGAGACGCATCCTACCCGCCGCACATGCACCACCAGCTTGGACCCATCCACCAGGCGCTCGATGTGAAACAACAGCCCGCGCGAGCGGGCGAGCACCGTTAGAGCCAACACAATGCCATAACCGGTCCTCATGCGCAGATGGAGTTATAGAAGAAACTTCTCAACTCGAGGGTTACCAATTTAAAGCCACTGCCAGAGTTCATAACTGGCTAAGAGGTCCAGGCTACATTTTTCGCGACGCATTCTCACCGGCGGGGCAGTGGTAATTACCTGTTAGGTCACTCATCACCCATTACACCCTCGGCATACTCATCCAGGGAAATCGCATCTCTCGAAAACTCTCTCAGGATTTGACTGTTCACGGTAATGAACGAAACCCCTAGGTCTCGTGCTAGCGCCACAAATTCACAATCATATGCCGAACATGTGCTTTCTTTCGCCAACATAAGCACGTCCACTGGAGCAACTTCATATTCCCGACCTTCCATCAACCGGGTGGCTTCATCCATTATTTGCACGGCATCTTCAAAAGACAAAATCTTTTTGCGGATATATTGTGCCAACACATTCCGAAATTCACTTCTCCACAACAACGGCGCTGCCCATTCAGCATCCTTCAATAGCACTTTCTCAACTTGCGCAGACCTCTCACTGCTCAAATACAAATAACCGATAATGTTTGTATCCACTACAATCATAGCCTTCCCGCCATCTTCGCTTCATTGAACTCCGCATCGCTGATGGGAACCTGCTTGGTTTTTTCACGTAATTTCCGTGCTCTCGCCAGGTATTTTTCTGGTTCAATCTTGCGACTGCGAACCGCGCGCTCGATACATAGAATGACTTCGCTGTTCAGACTGCGCCGATTCATCTTAGCATAGCGTTTCAAGCGAACATATAAGTCTTCGGGTATGTTTTTTATTGTCAGAGTTGGCATATTTCAAACTCCAAATGGTTCCATTATACATCCATTATGGATGAAAATTTCCAACCTGTCAAGTGATTTTCCCTTTGGTGCCTAAGGATTATATCGATCCATTATTTTCTAATTTCCTCCTTCATATCCCCCACTCCCTCCGCACAAACACCACCAGCCTGCACCCACCTGCCAGCCGCTCGAGGATGAATAGCAGGCTATGCTCCCGGTCGAAGGCCGTCGCGCCGACCAAATCGCGCTTTTAGCCCTCTGGACGCCGTTGCGGGTCGAAAAAGGATTCGTCCAGCAGCAGCGTGGCGTAAGGCTGCGGCTGCCAGGTGTACATTTAGCCGCGTGCGACGCGTCCCAGGTTCCTGGGGGTCGAAGAAGATGATCTGCGCCTGGTAGTCTTTTGCCCAATAGCTGCGATGGTCATAGGGCCACTGCGGCACTTCCGGGCAGGGGGACGGTTGCTG
>JBBIVW010000028.1:12068-19265 GCA_037439525.1 Anaerolineae bacterium | reverse complement strand
ACTGGAGCGCGGTCAACACCGGCCTGACCAATACCAATGTCCGGGCTCTGGCGATAGACCCGCAGATCCCCACCACACTCTATGCCGGGACATACGGCGGCGTGTTCAAGAGCACGGACGGCGGCGCGAACTGGAGCGCGGTCAACACCGGCCTGACCAATACCAATGTCCGGGCTCTGGCGATAGACCCGCAGATCCCCACCACACTCTATGCCGGGACATACGGCGGCGTGTTCAAGAGCACGGACGGCGGCGCGAACTGGAGCGCGGTCAACACCGGCTTGACCAATACCAGTGTTCAGGCTCTGGCGATAGACCCGCAGACCCCGACCAACCTCTATGCCGGAACCTGGGGCAACGGTGTGTTCTCTATTCAGCAACTGGAAGAGAGGATTTACCTGCCCCTCATCCTGCGCAATTGATGAGGGCTTGAGACAAACAGCACAAATGGAGGTGACCGTCGCTTGTGAGGTAATAGTCACCTAAAAGGTGAGAGGAGCGGGCTAACTCTGTGTGGAGCAGACGCTCACCCTTACGCCTTATCCTACCGCGCTTTGCCCACGAAGGCGTCAATGATTTCAGCGCGTCTTGTTCGCATCGCCGCTGCATCTGAAACCCGGCATTGGGCAAAGCGGATCGTATCGCCGAAACAATACCATAAAGGAGTATACAACATGGAGACAGACCTCAGACTCGTCTGGTTGCGCCGCGTTCTATTCGTCAAGACTATGATCACCATTAGTTTGGGGACTGCCCGCCCTTGTCGGACCTTTGTCCCTTCTCGTTATGCTTGGAGTACCCACCCCTGAAGATCCCATCTATCTCAGGTTCTTTGGCGGAGCAGCAACTGCCTGGGGAGTTGCCTATTGGTTTGCATATAAAGATCCCCTTCGTAACGTAGCAATCCTCAAAGCAGGGCTGATCGATAACGCCTTGCCCACCCTCGTCATTTTCTTCTTGGGGATCACGGAGGGGATATCTAGTGTATTCATCTGGATTTCGGGTCTCCTTACGGGCTTATTCTTTCTGCTGTTCTCGTTGCTCATGCCCAAAGAAGAAAGACGTTTTGCAAGCTAGCGTATAATCCTAACTGCTCCGATTAACGCGCGCATCTGGCCAAAACCTGCATCACAGCGTTTCGCGGCGCGGTTGAGTCGCAGCCCGTTAATCCGCCTAACGTGCGCGCAAGAAGTGTGCCCTTTAAAGTATGGACATAAGGAGGCGGTCTTGAAGAAGTGGTACCCAGAAGATTTTCGCTTCAAGATTGAGATCGTGCGAGTCGGGAAGGAGAATAGGGCGGAAGAATGCAGGCTTGGTCTTGAACCTGGAGATACCTTTCAATGCACCTATGAGACGCCCGCAGGATTCTGCCCGACCTCATTCATCAAGATATTCCCGTCCATGGAAGCTGTCCGATGCGATGGTGATCTTCGCAACCTGGGCGGCGATGGACCTTGCGAGATAACCTTTGTATGCCCTGATGGTGTCGTGCTTTTCAGACTTACAGGCGATAAGACATCAGAGTAGGTAGCCAGCGCTGTGGGCGGGCTAACACGGGGTTGCACCTGAAGCGGAGACCATGCCGACTTGTGCATTATGCTGAGCCTTCCGCCGAGGTCTCTACAGGAGGCTCACCGCCTCAGCCACCGCGCAGGTGAGCTGTTACTTTTATAGGTTTCCAGGAAACGGTTCTTAACCTTTGCCAGCCAGGGTGCCGTACCGTTTCCTGGAAACTCGGGGTGATGTTCATGGCGAAGGAAAATAATATGCCGTGCATAATCCGTGAAAGATTCTTCAGTACGATAGCAGTCGTGTGAATAATGCGCAGGATTTCATGAAGTTAATCGAGGAGGTACTGTGCCACTGATGATTGATTTTAACGTGAGTTCTGGTAAGATTCTTGTATAGAAGCATTTCAAAATTGCTCTAACCCACAGCAGCCTGAGCTCAACTACTGGGGGTGAGGCAAGTCGGATACCATTCTGGGTTTGTTCAAAGGAGCATTACCCTGCCCAAGCGAGAGGCTGGCGTTGTAGTTTGGAAGGACTTCAAGGGCTTGTTGAAGCTTAGCGCATTGTGCCGTATGTTACATCAATAGGATACAAGTTTTCCAATAACGATTTCCCAATCGCTGAATTAGGGAACCTATGGAAGGTACAACTGTCCGAACAGATAAGCTATTCACCGTCCAGACCAACACCCAAATCTTAGAGCGCTGTATCCTGATGACCACCGATCCGGGTGGTTTGGTGTTTGACCCAACGTGTGTGCGCAAAGGGACGCGGGTGCTGACCCACCTAAATCCCCCCGTCAACGTGGGGACTTTCGCACCTCCCTCCCCGTTGACTGGGAGGGATGGGAAGGGGCAATCTCACCCGTTAACAGAGATATCCGGGATGGGGCTGATCACCATCGAAGCCATTCAACCAGGTGACTTTGTCCTTGGGCACGACGGCAAGCCCCATAGAGTGTTACGAACCATCGACAAGTTCTATAGAGGCACCATGATCGGCATCCGGCATCGTGGTTCAACGCAAACACTTTGGGTGACGGCAGATCACTACGTCCTCTGCCAGAAGCGAACCCAATCCTACGGCGCTGAGCGAACATGGCGGCACATACCGAAAGATCATTTTAAACGAGCACGAAGGTTGCGCAGGGAGATGACCCCGGCTGAGCGGCAGCTATGGTGCGCCCTGCGCGGAGAGCAACTGGGCGTCAAATTCCGTAAACAACACCCCATTGGTCCTTACATCGCCGATTTTTACTCCTGGGAAGCCGGGCTGGTCATCGAGTTGGATGGCAGCAGCCATTTCACTCCCGAAGCCCAAAACTATGACCGTGAACGAGATACCTACCTTACCTCCCTTGGTCTGACAGTGCTGCGATTCACTAATCAAGAAGCCACGACGCAGAGAGATGGAGTGGTGAGCAAAATTGTTGAGACCATTGAGGCCGTCAAACGGTCTGAAGATCACTACCAACAATGGCGTCGCGCAGATTCGCTGCATATCGGTGATGTAATTTATTGCGGTCCTTTGCAGCAACCATTTGAAATTACCAACCTGCAGTACGAAGAAACCCAAGAAGAAGTCTATGACCTTGAAGTTGATGGCGCGCACTCGTTCATTACCGAAGTCTGCGTCGTACACAACTGCGGTTCAGCTACTACCACCTATTGCGCTGAGAGGTGGAACAGCGCTGGAGAGTTGTAGCCTGAGCTTGGACCGCTTAGATATATCGGTTCAATTCTCCATCACCTCTGCTTGGGGGTGCACTTCGCCCCAGTCGTGCATGGCGAGCACATCCAACCACATCGAATTGGGCTGGTGTTCAACCGATCTGCCCGGATAAGTACGCCCGCGTGCGCTCGTCCGCGGGGTGGGTAAACATGTCTTCAACCGCGCCAGCTTCAACCAACTGCCCCATCCATAAGAAAATCAGGTAGTCTGCCAGACGTCGCGCCTGGCGCAACAAATGGGTGACCACTACAATCGTGCGCTCGTTTTTCAACTGCTTGAGCTGATCTTCGATTTTCTGTGCGGAAATTGGATCCAAGGCAGAGGTCGGCTCATCACATATGAGCACTTCGGGCTCCACCGCCAGCGCACGCGCCAGACACAAGCGCTGTTGCTGTCCGGTAGAAAGTCGGGAGGCTGGCTCAGGCAACCGATCCTTCACCTCATCCCAAAAGCCAGCCGCACGCAAGTTCTTTTCAACTATTTGAGCCATAGACGCGACCTTTTTCCCGTTGCGCGGGTTCACCCGATGCAACCGGGGTCCATAGGCGATGTTCTCGAAGATGGACATGGGCAAGGGAAACGGTTTCGGCGCCAACATGCCGATGCGTGTGCGCACCTCGGTGACATCCGTGCTTCGATCGTAAATATCCATCCCATCTAGAAATACCTGGCCTGTGATGCGCACGCCATCGGTTTCTTCCAGCAGGCGATTCATACTGCGCAACAAAGTGGTTTTACATTTTCATTGCGCCTCTCGAAAGTCAATCAAGAAGTAAAAAATCGAAACACCACGATCAGGAAAACCGGTGCGCTCAGCGCCAAAGTGATCCAAGGAGAAAGATTTTGAGCGTCCATGCACTTATTCATGGCATCCTGATTCTAACTGAAATTGGGCAATCGTTAACTTGCACAAATGCCTCGCTTCATTCGCTGGCTATCGCCATTCAACACCCAACCAGGGCAGCAATAAAAGGCTCGCTCAGGGATTACCAAAGAGCAATGAGTGCCGTAATCCTCTGAAAACTACCTCATCCTTCTGATAGAATCGGTGTGTATTGGATCACTCAACAAGGCATTGCTTACTCTAAGGAGGCATCCATGACCGAAGAACCTGCTCTGCTCGTTCAGGGGTTGACCAAGTCTTACGGTCGTGTGCAGGCGCTGCGCGGGGTGGACCTGGAGGTGCAGCGCGGCGAGATCTTCGGCTACTTGGGGCCCAACGGCGCCGGCAAGACGACCACCATCCGCTGCCTGTTGGACCTCATTCGCCCGGATAGCGGTACCATCCGCCTCTTGGGTATCGATCCGCAATCGCGCCCTGTGGAAGTGCGCCAGCTTGTGGGGTACCTACCCGGTGAACTGCACATCGACCCCAACTTCAGCGTAGAAGGCGCGTTGCGCTATTTCATCGCCTTGCACGGCAATCGTGTCGATTGGAGTCATGTCTTGCGCCTGGCGGAACGTTTGGAACTGGACCTCAAACCGGTAATCAAGAACCTCTCCCACGGCAACAAACAGAAAATCGGCATTGTCCAGGCGCTCATGCACCGCCCACAACTGCTCCTGCTAGACGAACCTACCCTGGGCTTAGACCCACTGATACAGCGGGAGGTGCTCCATCTGATCACCGAGGCAAAACAGAACGGTGCAACGGTCTTTTTCTCTTCACATATCATGAGCGAAGTCGAAGCGGTAGCCGAGCGTGTCGCCATCATCCGCCAGGGGCGCATCGTGGAGGTGGCAGAAACGGAATCGCTCATTCGCCGTGCCTTACGGCGTGCCCAAGTGCGCTTCAAGCGCCCTGTGGACCTCTCACCCCTCAAAGCGATCCCTGGGGTCCAGGTGCTTTCTCAAGGGGATGGGGAGAGCGTTCTCCTTCAAGTGGAGGGTGAAATGGAGGCGTTAATCAAAGCCTTGGCAGCCATGCCGCTCAGCGATCTCGAAACCGAGCGACCTTCTTTAGAGGAGATCTTCCTGGAATATTATGAAAACAAAGCACAGGAGGGATGAGATGAAAACGGTATTTCGCTACACCCTGAGAAATCTACGTGGCGGGATATGGGGCTGGGGAATTGGCCTGGCGCTGCTTTCGATCCTCCTGGTTTCTATGTATGAACCCTTTGCCTCGCAAGCCGAATACCTCAACGCCCTAAAGGATATTTACCCCAAAGAGTTGATGGCTTTCTTCGGGGATATCGAAAAGTTCCTGACCCCTGAAGGCTTCTTATCCATTGAATTCTTCTCCTATATGCCTTTGGTATTGGGCATCTTTGCCATACTCACCGGCAGTGGATTGCTCGTCTCAGACGAAGAGAACGGCACGCTGGATTTGATCCTGGCCTACCCCATCAGCCGTAGTGCGCTGTTTGGGGGCCGCTGGTTGGCGTTCCTGAGCGCCACGCTCATCATTCTGGCATTCTGCTGGTTGGGGCTAGTGATCCCAATGCAGTGGATCGAGATCGACCTCACCTGGGCAGAGATTGCCCTGCCTATGGTAGCCTTAGGCGTGCAACTGCTCTTATTTGGAAATCTGGCGCTGTTTCTAAGTCTGGTCCTGCCTTCGCGGCGCATGGCAGCCATGACAAGCGGCATGTTGCTCGTCGCCAGTTTTTTCATCACCGGCTTTGCTAAGCTGAACGAAGATCTCGAACCCATCTCCAGGCTTTCGCCTTTGAACTATTATCAACCCCAAGAGGCGTTTCATGGGTTGAATGGCGCCTGGATGCTGGGTTTGGGCGCGGCAGCGATGGTGTTTAGCCTGCTGGCCTTCTGGCTTTTTCAACGCCGGGATATACGTGTCGGCGGAGAGGGCGGCTGGCGGCTGTCCTGGAGGCGGAAGTAGAGGAGCAGGTCACGCTTTCAGTGAGACAACTGCCCGGATTGCGCATCCCCGGGTAAAAAAATTATGCGGGCTGATTCCAGCTTCCTGGTTGATGAATTAGTCCCTTGGTAGAGGCGCTTTTCATTAATAATTCTTGATTTTTTCCCCAAAATCCGATACAATCATTGTGCTCGATTTCACCAAGGAAACTTGCAAGCGGAATGCTCAACCCATAAGCATCTCTACGAGGCATATACCTTTTTCTTTTTTCGCACCTCACTCGAACGGATCTTACGGCGGGTCTCTAGCTCCAAGCTGCCAACAATGGCGCTGTATAAACTGTTTGGGCGATTGATATCCAGTTCGCCGATTTCCGCTTTTGGGGGAGTATACTGCCCTTTTTCTTTCGCTCTGACAGAATTAAGCCTAAGAGGAGGGCACAATGTCAACTCGCATTAATTCTGTTTTTTGCTGGTTCTTATTGGGAACGCTGGTCATCTTTCTGGGTGTGCAGGTGCCCTCAGCGAGCGCTGGGGGCGTGCTGTTTGTCTCTCCAACAGCCAATGGGAGTGGGGACTGCTCTTCCTGGACGAACGCCTGCACTCTGCAAACCGCCCTATCTTCTGCTTCCAGCGAGGATGAAATCTGGGTCCAATATGGGGTGCACAAACCCACAGATACCACCGACCGCACGATTTCATTCGCCCTGGTCGCCGGAGTGGAGGTCTATGGCGGTTTCGAAGGAGATGAGACCGCCCGTGAGCAGCGTGACTTTGAAACCCATCTCACCATCCTCAGCGGGGATATCGATGACAATGACACCAATACGGACGGCAACTATATCGCCGAAACCAGCGCGGACATCAATGGAAACAACAGCTACCATGTTCTCAGTAGCAACATTGTAACCAGCACCGCTGTACTCGATGGATTCACGATCACTGCCGGGATGGCAGATGGTTCAGATCCATATTATCGGGGTGGTGGGGTGTACAATGAAAACTGCAATCCAACTTTAAACAACATCACCTTTATGATGGCAGCCCAACTCTGACCACCGTCACTTTCACCGACAACTCGGCTGAATGGCATGGCGGCGGAATGTACAATTACTACAGCAGCCCAACCCTGACC
>JBBIVW010000028.1:0-11968 GCA_037439525.1 Anaerolineae bacterium | reverse complement strand
CAGCAGCCCAACCCTGACCAATATCACCTTTAGCGAAAATTCGGCGCAACTGTTTGGCGGAGGGATGGTCAATAGCAACAGCAGCAGCCCAACTCTGACCAACGTCATCCTTTGGGGCAACTCGGCGGGAACCAGCGGAGCGCAAATCTATAACGATGCCTGTTCACCCACAATCGCCCACAGCCTGATTCAGGGATCGGGAGGCTCAATTTCGTGGGACACCTCCCTGGGTGCTGACGGAGGAGGGAACATTGACGTTGACCCGCTCTTTGCCGATCCGGACGGCGCGGATGACAGTTTGGGTACACCGGATGACGACCTGCGCCTGCTTCCGGACAGCCCGGCGATCGACGCCGGTGATAACCTCGCCGTGCCTTCTGGTGTGACTACCGATTTGGACGGGGGACCGCGCTTCGTGGATGACCCTCTCACCGCAGACACCGGTAACGGCACAGCTCCGCTTGTCGATATGGGTGCTTACGAGCATGACATCCTCTACTTACCACTGCTCATGAAATGACCTGGCTCGCATAGGGATTGGCATCGCAGGTTTGACGCATGTAGCATCCAGAACTTTCAGATGGTTTGCAATGGTGTTGCTCTTCTGCACGAATCGATTCACGACTGCGGGTTTAATGCGCCTAGTCCCCCGAAGAATACCTCAACTGCGGCGTCTGGGACGGATCGATCTAAAGGTTCCCAACTGTCTTTTGATTGAAAGCGCGCCGTGTTCCCTCCGAAGCGCCGGAGCCCTTGCGCAAGATACCGCTCGCAGCCGCCGCGCAGAGTGCCTTGACCATCCTCATCATCGGCAAAGCCGCCTTGAGGGCAAGTGCCAATCGGTTTAAAGCGCAGAGTTAAAAAATGGTACAATCAGGATCATCCATGCGGCGACAGGCATTGGTTACTCATGCGTTTCGCCTAGATGTGCTCTCACCCCAAATTGCTTTCTAACGGACAACGCAGAGATAAGAAATTCAAGGGTATTCATATGGAGCAAGCGAATCCGTTGAAATTGAACCTCGGCGCCGGGCAGACATATATCCCGGATTTTGTCAATATTGATATATCCCCAAAAGCGGATATCACCCTGGATTTGGGCAAAGACAGATTGCCTTACGAAGACAACAGTGTAGATTTGGTCTTTTCATACCACACCTTGGAACACATCCCCGATTATCTCTTTGCCCTGTCCGAAATCCACCGCGTGCTCAAGCATGGAGGGCGCTTCCTAGTAGGGCTACCTTATGTCACCCTGACAGAATATCATCTCGTCAATCCTTATCATCTGCACAACTTCAATGAATTCTCCTTCGATTTTTTCGAGCCGGGGAAACTCAAAGGCAGCGCAGCAGAAGAAAATCCCATACTTTTCAAGAAAATATTCCATCGCTTCCACTATATGGGTTTCTTCAAATTTGCACCACCACCCATGCGCGGCTGGTGCCGGCGACATCTGCTCAACGTGGTGCGTAAGATCGATTTCGGGCTGCTGGCCATCAAGCAGACAGACCAGCCGCTGCCGGAAATCGGGCGCAGGAAGCTGGTGCGGCAGTTCGACGCATGTCTGCGCTCACGCGTCTATTATGGCGCGACACCTGGAGTACAAGCGCCCATCGGCCTGCAGCAGCGCCTGCGCCAATTGCGCGCCTGGTGGGAGGGGCATTGAACATCCGCACGGATAGCCTCATTTCATAATCGGTTGCGGAATCGAAAAATGAGCGGGAATTCCAGGAGAAATTGGCATGAATAACCAATCGAAAACGATTACACCTTCTATAATCCTTCAGGTTATCCTTGTGATCGTTGTTATCTCGCTGTTACCCCTGCTCGTTTCGCGCCAGTGGGACTGGTGGGAAGCCTGGGTATATGCTCTGCTGGCAATTGGGGGCTTTGCGGTCAGCCGCTTGCTGGCAGCGCGCAAACACCCGGACTTGATCCACGAACGCGCTAAAACCATCCAGCATGAGAACACCGAGGCGTGGGATAAACGCCTGGCACCGCTCTCCGGGCTGGGCGGCGGGCTGCTACCGCTCATTGCCGGGTTGGATGCCCTTTTCAACTGGTCACCGGCCTTTCCGCTGGGGTGGAAAATCGCGGCTTTGGCTCTTATCCTTGGGGGATACGCCTTGAGTTCTTACGCCCTGGTCGAAAACCGCTTTTTCTCCGGCGTGGTGCGCATCCAGAGCGAGCGCGGGCACCATGTCGTCTCCAGCGGACCCTACCGCTGGATGCGCCATCCCGGTTATGCCGGGGCGATGCTCACCTACCTGGCAACACCCCTGCTGCTGGATTCCTATTGGGCTTTTCTGCCGGCGATTTTTATCACCATTGTGCTCATCATCCGCACCTGGTTGGAGGACAGAACATTGCAGGAAAAGCTGGTAGGTTACCGCGAATACACCCGGCGGGTGCGCTACCAGCTGTTCCCCGGCATCTGGTGAGGGTTGACTTTGATGAACGAAATTGCCCCGAAAAGCGTACTTAAACTGCCGGCATGGATACATAGATCAGGAGAAAACGATGAGCAAGAAAGCGAGCACACTGGATTTGCTCCAGGAAATCCATGACCTGGAAAGCGAATTCTGTGCGGGATTATCCACGCAGGAGAAAGAGAAGCCAGGCAGCTATGAAAACTGGTCGGCGAAAGACCTTTTAGGACACATCGTCGCCTGGAATGCGCGCCTGGCGGACGACCTGCAGGCGGTCGCGGATGGGGATACCCCCTCCAGAGAGGATGACTACGAGCAGGAGAACGCCCGGATTTTCGAACGATATCAGGAGATAACCTGGGAGGAAATGCTCGAATTCTGGGAGACCACCCACCAACGGATTGTCGAGCGGCTGCAAGACCTCTCGTAGGAGGATTTGCACAGCGAGACGGTGTTCGCCTGGCAGGAGGGACGCCCCTTATGGCGACTGATCAACGGGACAACCTATCTGCATCCCATCATGCACCTGGCGGAATATTACCGCATTCAGGGGAAGCGCATCAAAGCCGGAGAATTGCTCGGGAGGATGACCGCGACGATGGAAACCCTGGATGACAGCCCACACTGGGTGAGCATTGTCAAATACAACCAGGCCTGCCATTTCGCCCTGGTAGGCGAGAAAAAGAAGGCCATCAAGTCGCTTGAGGAGGCACTGAAGCTCAATCCCGAGCTGCGCGAATGGTCGCAGCAGGACCCGGACCTGGAAGACCTGCACGCGGAGAGAGAATATCAAGCCCTGTATGAGGGGTGAAACCCGCCCTCATTTTTCCGGAAAGCGCATCTCCGTAGTCGGCACCACCGGCTCGGGCAAAACCACCGTTGCGGGGGAGATCGCTGCGCGCCTGGGGATCCCCCATATCGAAATCGACGCCCTGCATTGGGAGGCAGACTGGACTGGCGCGCCGGATGAGGTGCTGCGCGAGCGCCTGCTGAAAGCCATCGCGGGAGATCGCTGGGTGGTGGACGGCAACTACAGCCGGATGCGCCCGCTGGTTTGGTCAAGAGCCGACACGGTCGTCTATGTGGATTATTCCTTCTGGAGGACTTTCTGGCAGCTGCTGCAGCGGACAATCCGGCGCAGCATCACCCGAGAGGAGCTGTGGGCGGGCAACCGCGAGAGCCTATGTACAGCATTCTTCAGCCGCGATTCGATTCTTTTATGGATGCTGAAAACCTTCTGGCGCAGAAGAAGTGAGTATCCGCGCCTTTTTGCACGGGAAGAGTATGCCCATTTACAGGTGGTGCACTTGAAATCGCCGAGGGTGACACGGGCATGGTTGGAAAAACTCCCAGGTGGTGAAGGTTTTTCAATCTGAAGAATCCGAAGTTGCAAGTTAGACTGCTCAGGGAGTGAAATGCTCGGCAGAGAACTCCCCGATACCGTAGTGCAATAACACAGAGTATTCGAAACATCCCATAAACATAGATCCAACCCTACTCGCGCCAGAGGGTTCATTTACTGTGTTTCTGTTCGCTTTTCCTCCTTTCCCCATAGTGCTCCTCCATCCAGCGCACGGCAAATTGCACCAGCGCCGCGGCGTCGAACAAGGTACTTGACGCCTTTCCAACCACGCCCCTGGAGCCCTTTCCCGCATCAAGAAACTGCTGGCAGATGAGCTCGAAATAATTTTCGGGAGCCGAAGCGACCACCGGCTGGCTGGTGTCGAATTCTTCGATGGTAACCCAGGTTTTCACACCGTTGATAAGCAGGGGTTCTTGATAGCGAATCACGCGTTTGCCTGGTAGATTGGCGAGGTGTTCGGCATAATGTAATAGCGTGACGCTATCCAGCGGCGAGCCAAGGAGCAACACCTTTCCCATCGCCTCTACCAGCTTCGCCAGTGGAGAGCCAGGACCATAGCCGTAGTTCAACGGGTGATCCTGGCACAACCATACGGCACGTGCGCCCAGGGCAGCAACCGAAGCGCCAGGGTTGCCGCTGCGCTGAGCGCCAGGCCAGGTGCGCAGAAATTCGGGAAACACACCATAGTCACGGCGGGCGCGCGCCGTGCGCGGGTCAAACGCCGGCCATGCCTCTAATAGGCGCGGCTCCAGCGCCTCTATGCCTTGCTCTACGGTGAAATGTTGCGCGGCGAACTCCCAATCGGTATATGCCATGATCGTACCCGTTGGACCGAGCACATCCAACAGCGCCTGGATGACCATATCCGGACCACCCAGGACATGGCCGACGGCGCGCATGGAGGCATGTACCATCACCAAATCTCCAGGTCGGAGGCCCAGGTTGAAAAGATCCTGGATCAATTGGTTATGCAGGATGAAATCTTCCAGGTTAACCATCACGGCATCCTTCGACTACAGCTTCGATAGTATGAACGCACATACTGCGCCCGGTAACCCCATCACTTGTTCCGTGGGTGCGCTCTGATCTATGGCAGATACTCTGCCACCCAGGCAAGATCGAGCTGTTCCAGGGTCGCAGGAGTGGGGACGCCCTGCGAGGTCCAGCCGGCCATGGCGTAGTACGCCTCAAGGGCGCGTTCGATCTCCTCTCGATCTAAGGCGATGCCACTCGTTGGACCGGCGCCCTGCAACGCCTGGAAGAACTTTTGAGGTAGTCGATCGTCTTTACGGCTCAATCCCTCACGGGCGTTGAACACGCGCATCAGATTCAAGCGACGCGCCCCGACCTGCAAAATATCTTCAACGCTCATTTCCCAACCGGTGACCGCGCGCAACAAGGAGCATATCTCCTCAGGCCCGTACAGCGTCCAGGCTGGTCCCCAAACGAACTGGCATAATTCAGCCGAATCCAAAAAGGAGTAGAACAATTGAGTCAGGTAGGCAAACCGTACTTTATCCTCATCCAGGCTCATCGGCGCAAGGGGATTTTCGAAGCCCAGCATTCTGAGGCGCTGTAGATACAGGTCGGCAGTCATGCCTTCTTCGATCAGCCAATCGTGCTCACTGGATTGATGATCTGCGCCAAAGGGGTTGACCACATAGATCAGCGCCAAAGAACGCTTCGCCTGGGGCATGTGCGCCGGCGCTTCCGCCCCTTTGACGGTGATCAGGCACGCCTCGGCGCCATTGCCCCAGATTTCAGCCGCGCGCCTTGAGCCCTGGGCGAGCACTTTGCCCAACACACCTTCATTGCGCACGATCTGCTGCAGCGCGGCGAGCATGGCTTCGGCGTTGCCAAATCGTAAATCCAACCCGCCTGTCTGCTCCAAGCCAATGATGCCTTTTTGGAAACATTCCATGGCAAAGGCGATAGTCGCGCCGCAGGCGATGGTATCCACACCATAGCTGTTGCAGATTTCGTTTGCCTTGCTGATCGCCCTCAGGTCGCCAATGCCACAATAGGAACCAAAAGTGCTGATGGTTTCGTACTCTGGTCCGCCGTAGCCCGGATGCACTGGATATGCGCCTTCCGCGATTTCGACCACGCGCTTGCAGCGCACCACACAGGCATAGCAGGTATCCCGCCCCAGTTTATCTTGCTTTCCCGTAGCCGCGCCGCGCAGGATCGTGTCGTACATCACCTCACCGCTGATTGCCTCGGCATGTTCGAACTGGCCTTCGGAATAATTGCGCGTGGGCAGTGTGCCAAAGGCGTTCTGGGGCATGACCACGCCAGGCGTGCCGTATGTACCGAGGTTTTCCATGTCGGGGTTGTCTTGCATCCCCTTTGCCCCCAAACGATGTAGCGCAGCCAGCGCCTGAGGGTCTGCCAGCTCTGGTTTTTGCTTGCCGCGCACCACCACAGCGCGCAGGCGCTTGCTGGCCATGACCAACCCCATGCCTGTGCGCCCGTTGTTGCGGCTACACATGGAAAGCAGTGAAGCAAAGCGCACTCCATTTTCCGCTGCCGGTCCGTGCTGCAACACTTCGATTTTGTCATCGCCTAGCGCTTCTTTGAGCATGGCTTCCACTTCGCCGGTGGTCTTGCCAACCAAATGTGAGGCATCGTGGAGTTCCACTTTGCCATCCAGGATGGTGAGGTACACCGGCTTGGGGGATTTGCCTCGAATCACCAAACCATCGAAGCCGGAGAATTTCAGCTCCGCGGGGAAGAAACCCCCACCCTGAGAGTCGCCAATGCCGCCACTGATGGGCGACTTCGCGTTGGCATTGATGCGGCTCTGACCGGAAATGGGCGCGCCGGTGGTAACGCCGGTCATCAGGGTGAGGACATTGTCCTCGCTGAGGGCATCGGCGCCCGCTGGTATGTTGCGCAAGAGGTAATCTAACGCCATGGCGCTGCCCCCCATGTATTTACGATAAAACGCCTCTGGGGGCTCTTCAACGGTAAATTCGCCACGCGTTAGGTCGATATGTAAGATTTTGCCATGATACCCGTATGGCACGACAACCTCCTTGGTGTACAAAGAATGGATCGGTTCAGGCAAACTATTAAAAACGCCTGCACCACTCTGGCATCCTGCGCTTCAGGTGGGGGCGATGGCAGCATGAGCGATAAACATATCTCCACCACCTGGCGCCAGGTCTCAATGGTTGCAAGGCGTGGAAAAGATGGTTCCAAAATGGTACAGATTCGCGCGTGCATACACGGGCCAAAAGGTCATATCGAAGAACAATCCGATCGGGCCAGCGAACACCTCTGGCTCGACGAATTCACCGCGCGCCTGGAGCTGACGATCACACTCTGCTAAGGCATTTTTCCATAGCACATGAAAAACCACGCCCACGCTCAAATAGAGCACCACCAGAACCACTAAAGCGATGAGCAATTTTCGTCCCATATTACCGAACACCTGCCAACGACTGTTTTTTAGAAATGCATTGTCTCACCCGGCGCGTATGGCGCACCAACAAGCAATCATACCTCATCATGGTGAGGCTGCATCACATACGCCATGCAAAGCACGCGGGTCTTCACCTACCACATCTTCTGCTTCCAAGTCTATGCCAGCATTTTGCATCGCGTTGACAAACTGCCCCACAGTCTCCTCCAAAAGACTCAGGGGGATGCCAGGGAGCAGAATACCCTGCTCAAGCCCACTTGGCGCGCCTTCTACCTCCACCGGGAGGAAGAACAACAACTCTACTCCGTTGCGTACACACTCCATGGAGGCGGGAGGCAGCAGGGTCACCTGATCCACATGTTGAGGGATGAGCAAGTGCGCCAGGTTGAACTCTGCAGGCACGTGCTGGGTGACAAGGGTCGTCTCGCCTTGCACATTGACCTGATACAATGTCCCTTCACCTTCTACTTCCAGTTGAAATGGGCGATACGCTTGGCCATCCCACACCACCCAAGAAGATGCTTGATGGTTTTCAAACAAAAGGCCCTGCGGGTTGGCTAGATAGCTATCCACGGCTTTGACCACCACCTGATCGTATGGATCTCCCCGTTCCAGATAGATCAGGTCTGCGCTGGTGGGGTTGGAAAAGACAAAGCAGGCGCAATCCTGATGCACGTTGAAGCCACCAAAGAGGATTTTGAGTTGACGCGTATCCCAGGCAAGTGCGCCTGGCGGCGAGGTGGAACTGGTGGTAAACGCCGCGGCAGCCTGTGGATGATGGAACAAGAAACCAAAACGCTTGCTTTGCGCATCGAAAAAGGTGATCAGGCTGAAGGTCATCTCCGTCGTGTGAAAAACCCATGGCGATATTTTCAGGCTGATCTCTTCGGGCGACGATGAGACTTTGGTTACCTCGACGAAGACCGTTTTCACCGCATTTTCGATGATTGAGAATCGATACGCAGATTTTTCATCCTCGTGAGGCAGCTCGGTCAACAACTGTGTGAGGTACGCCTCTACCCACTGGGCGATGAGTTGCTCCTGCACCGTTTGTTCATCAATCGGCGTAGCGCTCGGATGAGGGGTTGGTGTGGGCCGCGAGGTTGGCGAAACCGTCATTTGCGCTTGCGGCGGTGTAGGAGCACAGGAGAATAGAAGCATGGGAATTAAGATCAGATTACAGACGACACGTTTCATCGCAACCCCTCCTAATGAGTACTCATGGTACTGCTGCTTTTTCGTTGCCTTCTCTCTCAGCAAGAAAGCGCCCAAACCATGCGAAAGGATCACGCGAGGTAACTGCTTGGTTGATTATATCATGAGCCATTGTCCCCGCAGGCACCTTGACCAAGACATCACCCCAAAGAGTGAACTCGATCCACAGCCTATCGCAGAAGGGATCATTCAACCCGAGTTCCACCTAGGTGAGGCATCGGGTATAATGTACACAATTCGGAAAAGTCGGAAGTTGTGCACCACGCATGCTCATTATAAGGAAATAACCATGCATCAGGTAAAGGTCATGGGAGAAAGTAAAAACATCGCCCTCATCGCCCACGATAACAAAAAGCAAGATTTGCTCGAATGGGCGAAGTTCAACCGCAAGTTGTTAGAGGGGCACCACCTCTACGCCACCAGCACTACCGGTACTTTGCTCGAAGCCGAGCTGGGTTTGTCGGTGGTCAAGTTCCAAAGCGGTCCTCTAGGAGGCGATCAGCAAATCGGGGCACGCATTGCCGAAGGTGAGGTGGACTTCCTGATCTTCTTCTGGGATCCGCTGGAACCCCTGCCCCACGACCCGGATATCAAAGCCCTGCTGCGCCTGGCGGTGGTGTGGAACATCCCGGTGGCTTGCAACCGCGCTTCGGCAGATTTCATCATCTCCTCCCCGCTGATGGATGCGGTTTATGAAAGGCGTCTCCCAGATTACGAAGCATACCGCCGGCGTAAAATCTCTTTGGAAGATTGAGCGATACAGACATGTTTCGGGCGCGTCGTTTCACTCTTTTTCCTATTCTCCGAGAGCGTCCTGCCAACCGGCGCGTCTTGTTGATGCTGGCTCTAGCCTGCATGTGCAGCGCCCTTGCCTGCCTTCTGGGCAGCGTCTTGCTTGATGCAGATGAAGCTAACCCGCCCACACCCACCCTAAACAACACCCTCCCTCCCACGCAATCCAGAGCGTTGCCCACAGCAACCACTCAAGAGGAACCCAGCCCGATACCCACACAGGAAATCAGAGGTAGGGTATTTCACGATCTCAATGGCAGCGGGCTGGCGGAGGAAAACGAACCGCCCATCGTGGATGTGCACTTGTGCGTTGAGTTTCCCGACGAAGAAATGTGTACCATTCCGGATGCGCAGGGAAGGTTCATCTTGAGCCTCCCGACTCAGCCCTTCTATCGCCTTAGAATCTATAGCGTTATCGAACCAGCCTATCTGGCGTATCGCTATATCAACCTGTTCGAAGGCTGGAGCGAGGTACCAGCCTATACGCTCAATGGGGCACACATCCCCAATCAACGCCTACCCCAAACGCGCCTGGTGAGCATAGAGCAAGAAATCGAGATCCACCCCCAAGACGATCAGGAAATCTCCCTGGGGCTGCTTCAGGGCTACCTGACGGACATCTTCCCTTGCGGTGTGCGCCAGGGTTTTGTCACCTATCAGGGCTACGACTTAGAGCCACAAATGGGCCTCGTGCGCCACTATTACGAAGCGCAACCGCGTCAGGGACGCAGCGCAGATACTCAAACCGTATTCAGCGGCGACAACCATTTTGCCTATGATTGGGGGGCATCCAACGAACATATCATCGGCACGCCCATCCTGGCAGCAGCCAATGGGCAGGTGACTTTTGCCGGCAAAGCCCAAACCTGGAATGGGGCGTGTAACCTGGTGACCATCGCCCATCTGGAAGCCAACGCCATTAGCGGCTATGTGCACCTCGACCAAATCTTTGTCAGAGATCTGCAGGAAGTGCGCCGGGGTCAATGGATCGGCACCCTGGGGATGAGTTGCACCACCTGGCCACACGTGCACTTTTATTTTCGTCCGATCACGTTCACCAGCCTGGAACAATGGGCTGGAGTGGATATGTTCCGCGACTTGTTCGATCCCACCTCGCGCACCTACTGGACGATGGACAACCAGCCCCAATGTCCCTCCTTTGTGGAGCCGGAGACGCTACGCTAGTATAGAAGTCCGATGATTTTTCAAGGGGTAGGGGTGGGGGACCATTCCACGGTGACAGAATTTTCTCCGCTCGAGATGGTCACTCGCACTACATCGGTAAGGGGAAGGGATAGGATTTTTAAAGGCACACGAAAGAGCTTGCGCTCGCCCGCATGCAGCGCTCCCCTCCAAGCAGGGATCACCTTGGCGAAAGCGAGCTGCGGTGGCAGCTCAACTGCTAGATAAGCCTGGGGCGTAAACGCCGGAGCGATGTACAGGATATTCAAAACAACGACTCGCCCGACTTCAAAAGCGCTTCCGGTGACCTCTACCCATAGAGGAGGTACAGAATAGATGTCTATTTCCTGGATCATTGGAAAAGAAGAGGACGTTTCATCACTCATGGCGTCACAGGCAGAAAGCAATCGCGCCATGAAAAAAAAGAAGGTCAGCAAAACATATCGGCGCATAACGGAAGCGGCGAGATTATACCATACCCTAAACCCGCTATAATTAGCAGAAAGGTTTCGTTACGGAGGTGAAAGATGAAAGATTGGATGGCGTGCTTGCGCAACCGTGCTCAACCGGGATATGCCGAAGCGGGACCGGGTGAGCGCGAAGGTCTGCCTTTGCCCCCCATACAAAAACCGTACCCTGAAGGTGCGCAGCTCATCTCTCTGCCTGAAGCGATGGGACTGGCCATGGGCGAGATGCCGCTGTCCGAGGCGATACGTGGGCGGCGCAGCCGGCGAGTATATTCAGGTGAGGCGCTGAGCCTGGAAGAGCTTACGTTCCTTCTATGGTGTACCCAAGGCGTCCACCAGGTGGTACGGAGTGGTTTGTTCAGCCTGCGCAGCGCGCCCTCTGGCAGCGGCATCCACCCCTACGAAACCTACCTGCTGGTCAACCGTGTGGAACCCCTCCCCCCCGGCTTATACCGCTATCTGGCATTAGAGCACAAACTCCTACCTCTACCGGGAGAAGCTGAGGCAATGCGCCTCTCCCTGGTGCGCGCCTGCGATGAGCAGAGCTTCGTGGGTAACGCCGCGGTAGTGTTCCTGTGGAGCGCGCGCCCGGCGAGAGCCGCCTGGCGCTACGGAGAGAACGCCATCAAAGACATCCTCATCGGCATTGGGCATGTCTGCCAGAACCTCTACCTGGCGTGTGAAGCCCTTGGCTTAGGGACGACATCCATCCTCACTTATCAGCAAGAGCCCTTGGACGCCCTGCTTGGCTTAGATGGGGAAAGCGAGCTGGTCATCTACCTGGCGACGGTAGGGAAGCGCGGGGAGTAAATCGCCATACCTCGTTAGGCTTGTCATTCCTACTGCGGTGAGGCATTTTGAAACCAAAACGCACCACCGCACTGCTGGTGCCGGGGTTTCCATACCCCGCAATTGCACGCTGTGCAGCGCAGCATTAGACGGGGTTTCCATACCCCGCCATTGCACTCTGCGCAGCGCAGCAGTAGCCGGGGTTTCCATACCCCGCCATTGCACTCTGTGCAGCGCAGCAGTAGCCGGAGTTTCCATACCCCACACCCCGCAGCCGCACGCCGACCCGGTCTGTCATTCC
>JBBIVW010000027.1:0-20986 GCA_037439525.1 Anaerolineae bacterium | reverse complement strand
GGCGGAATGACAAGACAATGCGGGCTAAAAGCCCCCGGCTACAATAGCGCCGCGCGCGGTTTTTAATTTGACAAGAACATTTGTTCTAGTTATAATAAGGGTCGATTTATGGCCCTCACACACGTCCACTCAGGAGCTGCGCCATGGGTGCACCGGTTCATCGGCGGGCTAAGCGCACAGGAGATCCTTGATGAGCGAGCTTCCACCCTTGATTACCCCGATTTTAACCGCCCTGATCTTCGATCAGACCATGCCGGCGGCGCTGTTCCGCAGCTACGTGCGCCTGTACGCGGCCGCCTGGCAAAACGCCTACCGCCATACGGCTCAGCTGCACTTCGAGAGCCAGCTCCTGCCCCTGCTGGGGGTAAGCCGCTCGCAGGCGCGCCAGCATCTGCGCCTGCTGCGCTTCGCCAAGCTGCTCACCTGGACGAGCGACGGCGCACAGAATTACGTCATTCACTTCCCGGCGCCCGAGTCCGAAAAAGCGGAGTATGATGTTGTACGTGTAAACACATTAAATAATTTAATTCCCTCCACAACACAACAAACACACACCGCGAAAACGGCCTTCGCCAGAGAAGCGACGCCGGACCACGAGAAAAGCGCCGCGCTCGCCCCCCCACCTTGCCAGACCACCCTGACCTATCTGTGCCGCGCCGGGGTATGGTACGAGGTCGCCGAGCGCATCGCGGCTCAAATCGCCCAAAACCGCCAGCGCGGCCACCACTACCTGCCAGACATCGAAGACGTGCTTGGCTGGATGCTGTATTGCTTTGCCTACCGGGAGGAGAACCACATTTCCCAGCCCGCCGCCGTGCTCGCCGCCAACCTGAAAGCCAACCGCCGCTGCCCGGAGGAGTACCGCCCGCCGCGCATCTGCACGCGCTGCCAGCGCATCGAAGAATACTGCGTGTGCGAAGAAGACGACGAAGACGAAGGCACATACACCTATCCCGAGGCGCTCCTGGAGCTGGCGCTCAAACCCCACTCCCCCTTCGCCACCTATTTGCGCGATCGCTGGGGGATATGCATGTCATGCCACGCCTTAGTCTGCCAGTGTTGGGAGAGGTAAACATGTCCCGACCGGGCATCGCCATCCTGTGGAAACGGTTGCTCAGCGCCCTGGGCTTACGTCAGATGCAAAAGCGCACTTTCGCTCTGGAGGGGGAGCTGGCGGAGTATGTGCTCACCCTGGCGGAGCGCGAGCAACGTCCGGCGCAGGAGGTGATCGCCGATCTGGTCGCCAGCGGGCTTTCTCAGCGCGAGTTTTCCCAGGAGGTGTGGCAGCGCTGGTACGGCCTCTCGCACCGCGAGCGCCAGGTGGCAGCCCTTATCTGTCTGGAATACAGCACCGGGGAAATTGCCGCGCGGCTGGTCATCTCACCAGAGACGGTGAAGACACACGTGCGCAACATCCTCAATAAGTTCGACCTGCACAGCCGCGACGAGTTGCGCATGCTGCTTGCCGGTTGGGATTTCAGCGCCTGGAAGTAAGCTCAGGAGCGTTTTTCCCGCACGCTGCGCACCTTGTCTTCGAGGCTTTGTTCGCGGTCGGTGCGCGTGCCGACTTTGATGGACGTGGAGATGCGCGGCACGCCCATCTCGTGCAGCACAGCGTGGCAGCGCTCGATGGCATGGAACACCGCCTCCCATTCCCCCTCCACGTTGGTGCCGTTGGCGTGCAGTTCATACTTCAAGCCACTCTCTTTGAGCACTTTTTCGCAAGCGGCGATATATTTGCTCAGCGAAACGCCCACGCCAATGGGAATCACGGTGAACTCCAGGGTGACTTTCACTTCCATCACTCCTTACCTGCAAGTCGATCGATACCCAGGTAGGCAAGCAGGACTTCCAATGGCCAGTGCGGATGCTCATCGCACGCGCGACGCGCATCCGCCAGGGCACGTTGGCGTTCTTGTCGAAAACGCACAAACCTGCCGCCTACCCGCACGCTCTCCAAATACGCCGAGATGCCGCGCACCGTGCCATCGCTATGCACGAGGGCTTCTTCGAGATAGGCGCGTAGAAAGGCGCGGTAGCGCTTCAGGTCCAAAGGGGTATGACTCATTCTCGAGCATAATTTTAGCATGGGATTTTGTGCCTAAGTATGATATAAAAAGGAGTGGCGCGTGTGCATCCCCAATTAGCATGTACATTCCAGGTTAAGGATGTAAAAAATGGAGCAAAAGTCATCTATAGTCTTGCGTGATTATCCGCTAACCCTTTGGCTTATCGGGCTATTATTCGCAGGAGGGGCTGGCTATTATTACATGGTGAGTGGGCAAAATTGGGCGCTGGCATTGAGCCTGGTGATTGTCGTGTTGACCATTTTGCTCCCTTCTGTGGTCACCGTACAGGTGGATCGTTACGCGGGAACGCTGACCATACGTTGGAGCAGCCTTCTGCGGCGAAAGACGCGGCAGGTGCCCCTCAGGGACATTCAAAACGTCCAGGTTCAGAGCAGTGTGAGCTACGATGAGGATGGGAAAAGCGTGACCTACCGCGTTGTCTTTGTGCTCAACAACGGAGAGGTGCTCCCCCTGCGATCGACGTATTCTAGCGGTTACCTGGCGAAAGAAGCCAAAGCCCATCGCCTGCGCGAATTATTGGGTCTGGAGTCCAAGAACCTTTTCGAGCAGGCGCAACAACAAGCCGAAGAACTCTTCCACGAGGAGCAAGCCAGCACCCCCGGCATCCCCCAAAGCGAACAGGTGACGCAAAGCGTTCACTGGCGGGTGGAAACTAAAGCTTTTGGGGGCACACCGATCACGCGCTGGCACTCGCAGGATTACACTTTCCCGGATGGCTTTCTCTTCCTGGCGCAGAAATTCCCTGGCCAAAAGACCGCCACATCAGGGTTAATGGGCGCTCTGTCTAAAACGCTGCTTCAGAGTTCGCTTAAAATGTACGCCTTTGGAGCCGAGGAAGCCCCAAATGCAGCTACCGCCACCCTGCTCTCTCCCCTGCCGGCCGGCCTAGAAGAGCATTTCACCGCCTTCACCACCAACGCTTCCATTGCGCGACAAGTGCTCAACCCTTGGGCGTGCAATCCCCTGATCCAATGGACACAGCGCTATCCGATGAAGCAAGGCTCTCAGAACCAACTGGTTGTATTGTTTGGCGCTACAGGCTTATACCTGAGCGTGCTTGGTCTGGCCAACCCCGAATTTTTAGAAGAGTTGACCTATCTAGGTGTGGACCTGGTGCGCGCCCAGGGCAGCTCATAACTCGGAGGGTTCGTCGCTCACCAACCGTCTGATCCTACACTCCTGTCGCACCTCATTGTAAAAAGCTCGATCATGACACCATGTCCCGAAGCGAAGTAAGCACTCATCAAGCAGAAGAGATCGCCCAAACCTGGTATGGCCTCTCGGCGCGCGCCAGCCCGCTGCCAGGCGAAATAGACGCCAACTTCCTCCTCGAAGGCTCCCAGGGGAAATGGGTGTTGAAAATTTGCCATCCACAGCGGGAGCCAGGGCTGCTCGACTTTCAAAACCAGGCGCTCAAACACTTGCAGAATTTCGCCGGTGTGCCTCGCCTGCAGCGCACCTCCAGCGGTGAGGAGATGGCGGTTGTACGCCTGAATGGACAAGATCATCATGTGCGCCTGCTTTCCTTTTTGCCAGGCACGCCTCTCGGTTCACTGCCCGCTCGACCTCCTGGTCTGTTACATGCCTTGGGAGAGTTCACCGCCCGCCTGGATCAGGCGCTGGCGAGTTTCCAGCACCCAGCCATGCAACGCAAATTCCTGTGGAACCTAACCCTTGCCGACCAGACCATCAACGCGCGACTAATCTACATTGAAAACGAGAGCCGACGCAAACTGATTGAGCAAGTGAAGGTGCGTTTCGAGAGCGATGCCAAGCCCTATTTACCCGCCCTGCGCGCCCAGGTGATTCACAACGACGCCAATGATTACAATATCCTGGTAGAAAGCGGTCGCATTTCCGCATTGCTGGACTTTGGGGATATGCTCTTCGCTCCCCTGGTGTGCGAAGTGGCCGTTGCCGCAGCGTATGCCCTGTTGGGGGAGGAGCAACCGCTCGAAGCGGCCTGCCATGTGATCGCCGGCTACCATGCAGCCCAACCATTGACGCTCACCGAAATCGCCCTGCTCTATCACCTGATGTGCACGCGCCTGGCGCTTAGCCTGGCGATATCCTCTGAACGCGCCCAAACCGAGCCGGACAACACCTACCATCAAATCAGCGCGGCTCCCGCCTGGGAAGCGCTTGCGCGCCTGGTCTATATCTCCCCCGACTATGCCCACGCAACGATGCGACACGCTTGTCATCTGCCGAGCGCCTCTTTTACTCACCTGCCCACCCCGGCGCGCCGTCCCCAGGCAGAGATGCTCGCCTTGCGCCGTCAGCATCTCAACCCCGCCTTGAGCCTTTCGTACCGCGAGCCGCTGCACATTGTGCGCGGGCAGGGACAGTACCTCTACGATGCAGATGGTAACGCCTACCTGGATTGCGTGAACAACGTGTGCCATGTTGGGCATAGCCACCCTGCCGTGGTGGCAGCTCTGGCGCATCAGGCGACATTGCTGAACACGAATACACGATATTTGCACGAGAACATCCTCCAACTGGCACAACGCCTGACGGCAAAAATGCCCGGCGGCCTTTCGGTGTGGTTTTTCGTCAATTCGGGCAGCGAAGCCAATGACCTGGCTCTGCGCCTGGCACGCGCCTACACCGGGCAGCGCGATATGCTCGTCCTGGAGGGCGCGTATCATGGCAACCTGACCAGCCTGATCGATATCTCTCCCTACAAGTTCGACGGACCGGGTGGGCACGGCGCGGTGGAATGGGTGCACAAGCTGCCCATGCCCTGCGCCTATCGCGGCATGTTCCGTAACGCGCCTGATCCGGCTGAAGCCTACTGCGCCCAAGCAGAGGAAGTGCTCCAGAGGCTGCAGGCTCAGGGAAAGGGCATCGCTGCGTTCATCGCAGAGCCCCTCATGGGCACCGCCGGTCAGGTGGTTTTTCCACGCGGCTATCTGCACAAGATGTTCGCCCTGGTGCGCGCCTATGGTGGCGTGTGCATCGCCGACGAAGTGCAGATCGGCTTTGGGCGGGTGGGGACGCACTTTTGGGGGTTCGAAACCCACCAAGTTGTGCCGAATATCGTCACCATGGGCAAACCAATGGGCAACGGCCATCCGCTCGCCGCGGTAGTCACCACACCCGCCATCGCTGCGGCTTTCGACACCGGGATGGAATACTTCAACACATTTGGAGGCAACCCGGTCTCATGCGCCGTGGGTTTAGCCGTGCTGGACGTGCTCGAAGGAGATCAGTTGCAATATCACGCGTGGCGCGTGGGCACGCAGCTTTTAGAGGACTTGCGCGCTTTGCAAGCGCGCTTCCCGCTCATCGGTGATGTGCGCGGCAGCGGTTTCTTCCTGGGCATCGAACTGGTGCGCCACGCGGAACACCTGGAGCCCGCCCGAGAAGAGACGTATGCCATCGTCGAAGCCATGCGCCAACGGCGCATCCTGCTCAGCGTGGACGGACCCTGGCACAACGTGATCAAGTTCAAACCCCCCATGGTCTTCAACCAGGACGACGCTCAGAGGCTGGTGGAAGCGTTAGAGGCAGTGCTCCAGAGCTTGGGCGTGCGTGAAGTAAAGACAAAACGGTGACAAAAAACCCACCAAGAGTCGTGCGACATGGATGCCTTCACCGACACAGAAATACCCCCGACGATGCCAGGTGGCGCCAAAGCGATCACCCGGCTGAGGCATGGCATGCGACCATCGCTGCAGGAACATGAGGCAAATGCACCCCTTTCATCACATAAACACGCGCGCGCCTCGCTCAGGCGCTTCACGCTCTGTGATGTACACGCGTTTTAGCCGCGCGTACGACATGCTGGCTGCGAGCTTTGAAGAACAGCACCGCCAAATGGGCGTGCGCCTGTTGGACCCGCACCCTGGCGATACAATCCTGGAAATCGGTTGCGGCGCGGCGCGCGCCCTGAAGCCTCTCGCTCAAGCTGTCCAGGAAAGCGGCCGAGTGTATGGTTTGGATATTTCGCCGCAGATGCTCCGCCTTGGCGGTACACGCATGCGTCACGCGCATCTAGATGGAGCCTATTTGCTCATTTGCGCGGAGGCGCGCAAGCTGCCCTTCGCCTCGTCCTGCGTGCATGGCATATTTCTGAGCTTCACCCTGGAGCTCTTCGACGAGGAAGGTATGCAGGCGGCGCTCGCCGAGTGCTGGCGCACGCTACAGCCCGGTGGGCGCATCTGCGTGGTCGCCATCTCCGCCGCGGCGCGCCCCACGTGGCTCCTGCGGTTGTACACCTGGTTGAACCACAAACTGCCCCAGGTGGTGGATTGCCGCCCAATCCTGGCGAGAAGCGCGTTGGAAGCGCATGGCTTTCATCTCATTAAAGAACAACGGGCTGAGCTGTTTGGCTTACCCATCGAGATTGTGCTGGGGGAGAAGCCGGGCTTCCTGGAGCGATCAACCATGCTCTAAGCAGAGGAGATCTGTTCATGTCTCCCGTTCGTATGTCCAAAATCGAATCCGCCCTGCGCATTGTCTTGCGCTTCCACGAGGCTTTCAACCGCCACGATGTGGACGGTATGATGCAACTCATGAGCGACGATTGCCGCTTCGAAAACACCTACCCTCCCCCAGATGGCAGCACATTCCTCGGCAAGGATGCTGTGCGGCAATTTTGGGAGGGTTTCTTTGCGGATTCGCCTCAGGCGCACATCGAAATCGAGGAGATTTTCGGCCTTGGCGAGCGCTGCATCATGCGTTGGAGATACCATTGGAAAGATGCGCACGGAACGGAAGGCCATGTGCGCGGGGTGGACCTCTACCTGGTGCGAGATGGTTTGATCCGTGAGAAGTTGTCCTATGTCAAGGGATGAGACCAGGCGCAGTGCAATGCCTGGCTAAAGGCGAACGCGCCGCACGAGGTGCGGCGGGCATGCGCACCCCATGTAAACTCGCCCCTAATGAAAGCCACAGAGCCTGTTTTGCTCGTCTTGATAAGGCAGCAGGCACTTTTTTTACCTTAAAAATTTTGTTCGAATATTGACAAAACAACAATTCTTATATATCATATTACCAAAAGCGAACATCGGAGGCGCGGTGCAAGAAGAGCGGCAGCGCAAGATTCTAGAAATTGTCGGCCGCGATGGCAAGATCACCATCGGCCAAATTTGCGATCTTTTCGCCGTCTCTGAAATGACCGCCCGCCGAGACCTGCGCCAACTCGACCGCCGTGGACTGCTCCGTAAAGTTCACGGCGGTGCTGTTTCCAGCCTGGGGCGCAGCTACGAACCGCCCTTCGAGTCGCGGGCGATCAAACACGCAGAACTGAAACGCGCCATCGGCCGCCGCGCCGCAGAGCTGATCTACGACGGAGACAGCATCGCCCTGGACGTGGGCACCACCACCCTGGAAATCGTCCCAGGACTATTGAACAAGCGCAACCTGACCATTGTCACCAATTGCATGCAAATCGCCAACGCTGTGGTGAGCATGCTATCCCTAGAAGTAGATGCCCGCCTGATCGTCACCGGCGGTATCGTTCGCCCGCGCGAGCTTTCGATGATCGGGAGCATCGCCCAACAGGTGTACGAAGACCTGCATGTGGATAAAGCTTTTATCGGCATCGCCGGCATCAGCCTGAGCGATGGACTGACCGAATACAACCTGGAAGACACGTATATCAAGCATGTCCTTCTGCGCAGTGCGCGCGAGAAGATCGTCGTTGCCGATAGCACCAAGTTCGCTCAGACCACCTTCGCCAAAGTTTGCGATTTAAGTGCCATTGATAAGATCGTCACGGATGAATTTGCCCCGCCCAATCTGATCAAAGAAATCGAAAGCCTGGGCGTTGAAGTCATCCTCGCTGAAGTATGATGGACTCATATAAGGAGCGCAATTATGGAACTAAACCTCAACCCCTCTCACCCCACCCAAACGGTAAAAACCAGCGACACCGAAAGCTACATGCTCTTCCGCACCGCCATCCCCAAACCCATCGCGGAGGAAAAACACCTGCGCCACATTCTACGCTTCTACATCGCCCGCGCCATGCAGAAACGCGGTATGCAGGAGATTTATGTCCTGCCCCATTTGCAAGCCGATGGACAGGAGTTCACCGTGGATGTGATGGGCACCGGGGAAAGTAGCCGCGTGCTGGCGATTTGTGAACCAGAATCCGTCACCGCAGAGACCGAAGCCATCTTGAATACCCTGCGCGGATTGGAAGGCATCGAAGTGATCATCGTACATTCACGCTACGGGAACCCAGGCAACGTCATGGAGGCGTTCAAAGCCGAGCTGGAGAGCAAGAAATTTCGCCTGCTCGCCGTGGTCCCACCCCCGTTTGATGATGTCTATGAATACGACATCTGGATGTTCGAAACCACCTTCCGCGATCTATTCGAAGAAGGTGCCTAATGGCAGAAAGAACCCCACCGACCAGGCTGTATAAAGTCATCGTCGCATGTGGCACAGCCATCGCCACGTCCACGCACGTCGCCATCAAAATCCGCGAATTGCTCGAAGAGCGCGGCCTCAAAGTGCACACCATTCAATGCCGCGTCCCTGAAATCCCCAGCCTGGCTCCCGATGCAGACCTCATCGTGGCGACCGCGCAAGTACCCTATGACGTGGACATCCCTGTGGTCGATGGCATCCCATTTTTAACCGGCATAGGCATAAAGGAGGTGATCGATCGAATCGAATTACTATTGAAAAATTCCACGCGTTCATCGGTTTAATTTTTTACATCAAAACAAGAAGGAGAAAAGCACATGGAAACCATTAAGGCTATTTTTGATTTCCTTACCGGTCTAGGATCGCCCGTCATGCTGCCCATCATCATCTTCATCCTGGGTCTCATCCTGGGTCAGAAGATCGGGCGGGCGTTTGTCTCCGCAATCACGGTAGGCGTTGGTTTCATCGGCCTCGGGCTGGTCATCGGTTTGTTATTTGAAGCCCTTGGTCCGGCAACCTCTGCCCTGGTTGAGAAGACCGGTATTCAGCTCACTTCGCTGGATGTGGGCTGGGGCGTTGCCGCGGCCATCGCCTTTGGCACGGCGGTAGGCTCCCTGGTGTTCATCGTCGCCCTGGGCGTCAATCTGATCATGCTCTTCCTGAACTGGACGAAGACGCTCAACGTAGATATGTGGAACTACTGGCACTACGCTTTCACCGGCTCGTTGGTGTACCTGGTAGCCGGTGGCGGCACCACAGGCTTGATCCTGGGCTTGATTGCGGCAGCCATCCACGCCATCGCCGCCCTGCTCATCGGTGACTGGGGCGCCAAAGACGTGCAAGAGTTCTTCAAGATCCCCGGCGTCTCCATCCCGCAAGGTTGGGCGATCACCAGCGTGCCGATCATCAAGCTGCTCAACTGGATCGTGGAGAAAATCCCCGGCTTGCGCGACATCTACTGGGACACCGAGGGCATCGAAAAGCGCCTGGGCGTGTTCGGTCAACCCATCGTCATGGGCTCCATCCTGGGCTTGCTCTTTGGCTTGATCGCCTACGGCTTCTCGACCAAAGTGCTCACCCTGGCGGTGCAGATGGCTGCCGTAATGCTGCTCATCCCGCGCATCATCGCCATCTTCATGGAAGGGTTGACCCCGCTCTCTGAGGCGGCGCGCGCCTTCATGCAGAAGCGCTTCGCAGGGCGCGAGTTCTACATCGGCCTGGATTCCGCCATCCTCATCGGGCATCCCATCACCATCGCCGCAGGTATGTTCCTGATCCCCATCACCCTGTTCCTGGCGGCAATCCTGCCGGGGAACACCACCCTGCCGGCGGCGGATCTGGCAGCCACAGCCTTTTTCGTCGCCATGGTGCCCCCATTGACGCGCGGTAACTTCTTCCGCTCGCTGCTCTATGGCACGATCATCATGATCATGGTGCTGTATATCGCCAGCTCCTTCGCCCCGCTGCTCACCCAGATCGCCATGAACATCGGCTATTCCATCCCCGAAGGCGCCGTGCAAATCACAGGCCTCTCCGGCGGCAACTGGATCGCTTGGGTGCTCACCTCCATCAGCCGACTGATCTTCGGCGGCTAAGCTCACCCTCAGGCAGGATATGAGCCATGGGCTGTGCCCCGCTCGTATCCTGCCTTTCTCTTTCAATGCGAGTGTTTACCTTATGGAGATCATGCAATCTTTGGATTGGAATTTATTGAAGGAGCTGTGCACCATTCACGCCGTATCCGGCCGTGAAGACCGCATGACTTCCTTCGTGTATGGCTACATCAAAAACCTGGTGGACGAATCCTGGGTGGACAACCTGGGGAATGTGGTCGGTATCCTCAAAGGTCAAGAGACGCCGGAGCATCGTTTGATGCTGCAGGCGCACATGGACGAGTTGGGTTTGATCGTGCGCTATATCACCCCAGAGGGATTCTTGCTCATCGAACGCGTCGGGGGCATCCCCGAAAAAAGCCTGTTGGGACAGCGCGTGGAAGTGCTCACTGAGGAGGGTCGCCTGGTGCCGGGCTTTATCGGCACGAAGTCCCATCACATCACCAGCGCTGAAGAGAAGTTCGTCGTGCCCAAAGTGCATGATTTATTCATCGACCTGGGCGTGCACAGCGCGGCAGAAGTGGCGCGCCTGGGTGTGCAGGTGGGCGATCCGGTGACCTATACGCCAAACTTCGAGCGCTTCGGAGATGGGATGATCTGTTCAAAGGCGTTGGATAATCGCGTTGGTGTCTTTATTTTGTTGGAAGTCTTGCGCGCCTTGCAAAAGAAACGCCCGCCGTGCAGCCTGGTCTTCGCGTTCAGCGTGCTGGAGGAGTTCAGCATACGCGGCTCCCTGCCCACGGTGACGGCTACGCAACCGCATGCCATCCTTTCCGTGGACATCACCATCGCCGTGGACACGCCGATGGATAAACCGCTGCATCCCGTCAGACTGCGCCAGGGACCTGCCATCAAGATGATGGACTTTCACGGTCGCGGCACATTGGGCGGTTTGTTCTCCTCGCCGAAGTGGCGCGCATTCATCGAAAAAACGGCGCGCCAGCTCAACATCCCCTTACAGCGCGAAGTCATCGTTGGCGTGATCACCGACCCCGCCTTCCAGCTCTACCTGGGGGAGCGTGGCTATACCATTGCGGCGCTGTCCGTGCCTCAGCGATATAGCCATGCTCCGATCCAGATGTGCCATGAGGCAGACATTCGACAAACGTGTACCTTGATCCAGGCTGTGGCCATGGAATTTTCAGCCCAGACCGACCTGCGTCGCGGTTAAGACCTCTTCCAAAGATAAACGAGGAGTGTGGTGCATGTATCAAAGGAACAGAGGGATTATCGAAATATTCCAAGTAAATAAGCCGATCATCGGTATGTGCCACTTGCAAGCCCTCCCCGGAGATCCGGGCTTCGATCCTAAAAAAGGGCTTGCCTGGGTGCACCGACGCGCGCGGGAAGACATGCTTGCCCTGCAGGAAGGTGGGGTGGACGCCATCCTGTTCTCGAACGAATTCAGCTTGCCTTATTTAACCAAGGTCGAGACGATTACTGTGGCGTGTATGGCTGCGGTGATCAGCGCGCTCAAACCCGAACTGCGCCTGCCCTTTGGCGTTAATGTGCTTTGGGACGCCAAAGCCTCGCTCGACCTGGCGATGGCCACCGGGGCGCAATTTGTCCGCGAGATTTTCACCGGCGTTTATGGCAGCGACTTCGGACTCTGGAACACGAATTGCGGCGAAGTGGTGCGCCACCAGTATGCCATCGGCGCGCAGGAAGTGCGCCTGTTCTTCAATATCGTCCCCGAATCGGCGGCATACCTGGGTGAACGCGCCATCGAAGAAATCGCCCGTTCAACGGTGTTTAACACCCGGCCGGATGCGCTGTGCGTCTCGGGCTTGACCGCCGGCGTAGCCACGGATACGCAAATCTTGCGCCGTGTGAAGCAGGCTGTGCCGGAGACGCCCGTCTTTGCCAACACCGGCGTGCGCCTGGAAAACGTGGAAGAGCAGCTCGCCATTGCCGATGGAGCCATTGTCGGCACCGCTTTCAAAGAAAAAGGGGATATCTGGAAACCGGTCGAGGTTGACCGGGTGAAAATTCTGATGCACAAGGTGCGGCAACTGCGCGCCTCCGGATAAGCCATGCCCATAAAAATCTCCCCCTCCCTTGCTGCGGCACCTCTAACGCACATCATTTCGATCATCCACGAATTGGAGCAAGGCGGGGCAGACTATGTGCACTTCGACATCGAAGACGGGGTGTTCGTGCCGATGATGACCCTGGGGACGAGACTCATTGCCGACCTGCGCCCGATCAGCCGCCTGCCCTTCGACGTGCACCTGATGACGGTCAACCCAGAATGGCTGGTTCGGGAGGTGATCGCCCTGGGCGCCAACCGCGTCTCGGTGCACTATGAAGCCTGCCCCTACCCCCGGCGAGTCTTACGCACGATTCAATCCCTCGGCGCCATCCCCGGTATCGCCTTCAACCCGGCCACCCCGCTGCCAGACCTGCGCTTCCTCCTGCCATACTTGCGGTTCGTCGTCATCCTGACCACGGAGCCAGAAGGCGAAGATTGTCCCTTTCTGGAGGCGGTTTTGGAAAAGGTGCGCCAGGGACGCGCGCAAAGCGGATTGGAAGACGTGGAATGGGTGGTTGATGGCGGCATCACGCCGCTCAATATCAACCAGGTGGCGCGCGCTGGGGCGCATACAGTGGTCGTCGGGCGGTATCTCTTCTCCGAAGGAAAGGTGAGAGAGCACCTGGCGAAACTCAGGGAGGCGGTATAATCGCATTCGCCTATGGCCATCAACCTGCGCGATTTGTTGCACGAAGAGCATATCCTCATCGACCTCGAAGCCAAGGACGCCAGAGAAGCCATCCAGGCTTTGAACCATGCCTTAGTAGCCAGTCAGCACACGCAGGCTGAGTTTGCCGAAGATGTTTGGCAGCGGGAACAGACCTTTCCCACTGGTCTGCCCACCCAACCGCTGGCCGTCGCCATCCCACATGCTGACCCGCAGCATGTGAACGCCTCCGCGGTGTGCATCGGGTTGCTCAAGCAGCCGGTGACCTTCGCCCAGATGGGCAGCGATGGCTCCACACACCTGCCCACGCGCATCGTCATCCTTTTGGCGATCAAAGAGCGCGAAAAACAGGTGGCGCTGATTCAGGAATTGATGCAGGTGATCCAATCCCCTGAGCTGCTAGAAGCGCTGCTCGACGCACGTTCGCCACGCCAGGCGCGGCAGATCATCGAAAACGCATTGAAAGGAGACTGAGGTATGCCGGTACAATCCATCCTGGTGACCAACGAAGCCGGCTTGCACGCGCGACCCGCGGCTGAGTTCGTCAAAGAAGCCAATCGCCATACGGCTTCCATCCAGGTGCGCAACCTGACCACAGGCAGCGCCTGGGCAGACGCCAAGAGCATTCTCAGCGTGCTCACTTTAGGGGTGGAGCGCGGGCACGAAATCGAAATCAGCACCCAGGGAGAAGGGGAGGTGGAAGCCCTGGAAGCGCTGCTCCACCTGCTGCGCACCAACTTCGACGGGAGGCTATAAATCACCATGCAACGCCTAAACGGCATCGCCGCAGCCGCCGGCCTGGCAATGGGCAAGGCGGTACGGCTCATCGAATTCAACCTCCCCCTGCCCTCTCAAACCGCGACAGAGCCAAAGGCAGAAAAAGAACGCCTGCAAACCGCCCTGGAGCAGGCAAACGCCCAGCTTCAGGCATTAGCGGAGCAGGTAGCCACACGCGTAGGCGCATCGGAAGCGCAGGTGTTCGAAGCCCAACGCATGTTCTTGAGCGACCCTGCGCTGATGCGCAAAGCCGAAGAGCACTTGAGCACAGGCGCCGAAGCGGGCTACGCCTGGTATTCAGCCTGCGAATTTTACGCCCATCAGCTCGAAAGCCTGGAAGACGAGACCCTGCGCGCCCGCGCGGCAGATGTGCGCGACGTTGCCCAGCGTATGCTGCTCGCGCTGCACGGCAATGCACCGCGCCAGACGTTCGAAGAGGGCAGCATATTATTGGCGCGCGACCTGACCCCCTCCCAAACGGCTACGCTGGACACCACCAAAGTCCTGGCGTTTTGCACCGCGGAAGGCGGACCGACTTCTCACACCGCCATCCTGGCGAAGGCGTTGGGGCTTCCTGCGGTGGTGGGCTTGGGGGAAGCGATTCTGGAAATCGAAGACGGCAGCCTCCTGCTGGTGGATGGCACGCAAGGAGAGGTCATTGCCGCGCCAGATGAGGAGACGCGGCAAGCTTTCCTGGGGCGCCAACAAGCGATGCACGCGCAGCGGAACGCGGCGATGGCGCGCGCCCACGAACCAGCCATCACCCAGGATGGAAAGCGCATTCACGTCATGGCGAACATCGGCAACCTGGATGAAATCAAAAACGCCCTCCAACATGGCGCAGAAGGGGTAGGACTTTTACGCACCGAGTTCCTCTTTCTGGGGCGCGAGACCCCACCGCAAGAAGAAGATCAGTTCAAAGTGTACACCAACATCCTCACGCAATTTGCCGGTCATCCGGTGATTGCGCGCACGCTGGATGTGGGCGGAGATAAATTCATCCCCTACCTGCACCTGCCCAAAGAAACCAACCCTTATTTAGGCTATCGCGCCATCCGCATCAGCCTGAATGAGCCGGAAGCGTTCAAAACGCAACTGCGCGCCCTGCTGCGCGCGGCGCGCCTCGGTAAACTGCGCATGATGTTGCCCATGGTGGCGACGCTCGAAGAGATGCGAGCAACCAAAGCCTTACTGGAAGAGGCGCGCCAGGAATTGAGCGCGCGCGGGGCATCCTTCAACCCCTATATGCCCGTGGGCATGATGGTCGAAGTGCCGGCGGCTGCGCTCCTTGCCGAGCGTTTTGCCCAAGAAGTGCATTTCTTCAGCATCGGCACCAACGACCTGACGCAATACACCTTCGCCGCAGAGCGGGGCAACCCGCGCCTGGCATATCTCAATGACCCCTGCCATCCCGCTATCTTACGGTTGATCGAAAGGGTAACCGACGCCGGGCGCTTGGCGGACATTTGGGTGGGGGTATGCGGTGAAATGGCCGGCGATCCCGAAGCCATCCCCCTGCTCCTCGGTTTGGGGGTGACCGAACTGAGCATGTCGCCCAGCCTGATCCCGGCTGCTAAAGAAGTGGTCAGAACCTGGCGGTTGGAAGATGCCCGGGCGCTGGCGCAGGAAGCGTTGAGGCTGAGCAGCGCGGAAGAAGTGCGCCAGGCAGTGCGCCAGGCGCAACCGAAAACGTTTAACTAAAGATCGGGGTGATCGAGCGACATGCAGAGCGCCGGTGAGCGCTGCGCCGCTGCTCGTCCAGGGATGGCTCGCACTACCCGGATCGCTCGCCTCCCAACACTTTATCCCCGGTGGGACCTGCGCTTCCCCCAGCCGGCTCGATGGTGATGCCAAACGCGGAATACTCCAGGAGGGGTTGCGGGGCTTCGATCCACAGGCTGCCATAACCCTCTGTATCAACTGCGAATACCCCGCCGCTGTCGCGTTCCCCGTCACGTATGAGCCAAAGTTGATATTGATGGACTGCATCCAAAGCCGGCAATCCATCCACCACCAGGGTGCCGTGCCGTCCATCCCGGCTGACCACCAATAATCCCGTCGCCTGGGGGGTCACCTCCGTCCCTTGCAGAGCAATGGTGATCAAATCCGCGGAAACTCTCCGCTCCAAAGCGCTCAACCTCTGCCAGGCAAAGAGATTGCCGAACGCCAGAAACAATACCAACACAAAGCTGACCCAGCCCCAGGCGGTGGTCGCCGGCCGAAAGGCATCCTTCAGCCTGCGCCACCACGTGCGTTCTGCTTTTTGAGGCGCAGCTTGCGCGGTGCGGTGAATGCGCTGCATCACCTTGTCTTTCAAATCTGCCGGTGGGATGTGCAGCACCATCCCAGCTGGCAAGGCTTCGACCACCCGCGCATAAGCAGCGAGTTCTTCCCTACACGCTTGGCAGCTGGGCAAATGGCTTTCCACCGCCTCGCATTCTGCGTCGCTCAAGATGCCCAGGGCATAGGCGGGTAACCAATCAGTCACGTGGTCGTTCGGTTCTATATTCATCGTTAGATCAAAATCTGGGTTCTATCAATACATGTACGTAAATTAAGTCCTAGTGGATGGCTCATCGCCCTCGTCCCCAAACTGTAAGGCTTGCTTGAGGCGTTGCATCGCCAGGCGAATGCGCGTCTTCACCGTGCCCAAAGGTTGCGCCAGCAGGTCAGCGATTTCCTGATGAGAAAATCCACCAAAAAAGGCGTACGCCAGGGCTTCTCTCTGCGCCTTCGGCAGTTTCGCCAAGGCGGCGCGCAGGCGCTGATGTTGGATGGCATCTTCGATTTCCAATTCGATATCCTCGGAGGCATGCATCTTCAGGGAATCCTGATCCACCCAGGGCAGAGGGTCAATCTGCGGACGCCTCCGCGCCTGCCTCAGGATGTCAATCGCCCGATTGCGGGTGATGGCCACGATCCAGGTATAGACTTTGGCATGCGAAGCGCGATAAGTTTCCGCTTTTTTCCAGATGCGCAGAAACACCTCCTGGGTGACCTCCTCTGCCAGAGTTGCCTCTCCCAAACTGTGCAGCGCGACGCTAAACACCAGGCGGCTGTAACGCTGATACAGCTCATCGAGAGCGCCTTCATCCGCGTGCGCAATGCGTGCGATCAGAGAAACATCGTCCAGGGTTTTGTAATCCACGCCTGCGGTTCCAGGGAAATGCAAATAGGTGCATGCGGATTATAACCTTAAATTAGATAGGGCTGAATGGAAGGATGGCCACTTATGCCCTTCGAGACCAGGGTATCAGAGCATCCCCGCTGAACGGCGCGACGCGTTGCGGGCACAAATCCAGGCTGCGTTTAAAAAGAGAAACAAAGGAGGTTCAACAAAGAGAATCGTGTAACTTTTTACAGGCTGTTGCGTCTAAAACAATGAAGAAATAATCAAAAAATCAAAGGAGAAGCGAACATGTCATTTATCAATGAAGCCTCATGGGACCGCATGGTACGCGTGGTCATTGGCATTGGGTTGCTGGTTCTCGGTTGGACCGGCTTGGTGACCGGCGTTTGGGGCACAATCTTCAAATTCCTCGGGTTTGTGCCTTTGCTGACCGGCTTGATTGGTTGGTGCCCCCTCTACACCCTGTTCAAATTCCGCACCAATAAAGCTTGAGGCGCACCGCCGCCGAGAAACATCCTGTCATCTACCGCCGAGATGACAGGATGTTTTCTTTAACGGATTGCCCTGCCCTAACCCGTAGGGCAAAATAGGCCTCGAAGAAAAGGGTGGACGATTATTATCTTACTGATAAAGAAAATACCCAATCACCTAAAGATTATTGAACAGCCATTGCCCACCGAGCATCATGGATAGGCGCTTGACTTTTACAAAATGCGGCTTATAATAAAAATCGATACATAACCAAAATATCACCAAGCAATTCTTGTGGTTTGGGCGGATAGGTACATCATCATCACATCGTTTCTGACAACCGCAAGGCATGATCGGTAATACAGAAGGTGGTAGTGATAACCACTGTTAGGCGACGGCTTTGTGGAATTAAGGAATTGCATGAGATTGCAGTCATGGCCGTTGCACGGGATTGAATTCTCTCAAAGACATTCCACGCACGATGGCTGGTTGGCAGTCGGAGGGATGCGCCTCGCCACACGAGTACCAGCCCCGAGGCGGAATTAGGCGCACGATACCACACTTTTCTTGGAGGTGAACCATGGAGGTGCAGGAATTTCTCCACAAGGTAAGCGTAGACACGAATGTCAACATCGAGTTGCTCAAGGATCTTTATGATGATGCCCGCTTGTGGGATCTGATCCAGGCTGGCAAGATCAACGACGCGGCGTCATACGTGCGCTCTGTCCAGCCAAGGGTCAAGTTACTAGAGGCGCTCTTGGTCGCCAAAGCATTTGCCAAGGAAGGGAAGCGATAGCCGGAGAAAGCGATGCTTAGATGGGGATGCGAGCAGGCCGGTCCCGAATGGCGCTATTATTGCAGACCATCCCCTAGCGTGTGTAGCCCGCGGTGCAGCCTAGCAACGGGTTTCAGCCGACACCGCTCCGCTGCATTTCGCGGCGTGGCTGATACGCAGTCCGTTAATCCGCCTAAAGTGCGCGTGGGAAGTGTGTCCTTTAGAGTATGGGCATAAGGAGGCACCCTTGAAGAAGTGGTATCCAGAAGATTTTCGCTTCAAGATTGAGGTCGTGCGAGTCGGCAAGGAGAATAGGGCGGAAGAATGCAGGCTTGGTCTTGAACCTGGAGACACCTTTCAATGCACCTATGAGACGCCCGCAGGATTCTGCCCGACCTCATTCATCAAGATATTCCCGTCCATGGAAGCTGTCCGATGCGATGGTGATCTTCGCAACCTGGGCGGCGATGGACCTTGCGAGATAACCTTTGTATGCCCTGATGGTGTCGTGCTTTTCAGACTTACAGGCGATAAGACATCAGAGTAGGTAGCCAGCGCTGTGGGCGGGCTAACACGGGGTTGCACCTGAAGCGGAGATCATGCCGACTTGTGCATTATGCTGAGCATTCCGCCGAGGTCTCTACGTTGGGCGAAGCTGATCGTATCGCCAAAACAATACAATAAAGGAGTATGCGACGAAATGACTAGCTCACCAATCCACTGCCCAACGCTCATCTCCTATTACCACCCAGCCCTACCTGATGCTGAATGTTTCCAGGGCGATAATAGAAACAGCCAATAACGAACAACCATAATGAGGTCGGAGGATATCAAATGAAGAAAGTTTATCTTGCTGGCATAGGTACCACATTAGTTGTCATCGTGGCTTGTATTGGATTTGTTTTCGGCATTCTTGCCCTTATCTTTTTCTCAATCAAGACGCACCCAGTGTACCGCATGGGAATGGACCTGGTGAAGAATGATCCGGCGGTCATCGAGCTTTTCGGCTCGCCGGTAAAAGATGGATTCTTCGTCGTCGGGACAATACGAAAATTCAGGTATGGCGGCAATACTGCTAACTTGGAAACATCCATCTCCGGTCCTAGGACACATGGCACAGTCTCCATCTTTGGAACCGAAGTTGAGGACGATGTATGGCAGGTCAAGTCCATCACTATTCGCGTGGACAGCAAGATGGTTCTAACGTATAGCGGCTCCGAACCAGAAAAGGGATTTCAGCCGGTCCGATAGACCAGGAGCGCCAGCCCGGCTCGTGAGTCCATTCGTGCTGGCGCTCGGAGTTGCCCTTAGTCTCCACCGCCCCGCCCGGCATGGTGTAGGTCATGTTAGGCCAAACAAAGGGATTTCATTATCAAGGCGTATAAGGCTTACATTAGTCGTTTAGTTTATAAAAACTTTTCAAGATGATGTCATTTCGCTCAACCGCGTTGAGTTTTGCGTTGGGCAGCTAGAATGCAAGCGTGATGAAGTAACGAAAATGACCGATATTCAACATTGAGCTTATCTTTCTCGAAAAATTGGTAAGCCTGTGGGCTGAAAAACGCTCAACATCGGCTCCGGGAAACAGCGCCTTTTTCAGGCAGGGGAGAATTGCAGGCAGTGTTTAGCGTTTTTTTTAGCAAGTTTAATTTACTGCTGGCAGTAATTCGATCCTTATTCCTTCACGGGAATGGATTGGATTACGGCGCTGGTCTGGGTTGCTAGGGTTTCCGAAAACGATAGAATGTCCTCGCCGGCCAAGCTCAAGACCCGTTTCCTGGAGCCTTATGAAGCGGACTAAAGGCCGATGAGCTTCGAAGTAGTTGCCGTACACTTGAAGCGCACGGGATGTACAAGTCCCTTTGGCGCTCACGCGCCATGCTTCACTGAATTTGCTATCTTGAAATAGGCATAGACGTTGAGCTATAGGGTTTCGCAGCGCTGATCGAGGAGTTTTTTTGTCATAAATGCTTGACTTTTACAAAATGCGGCTTATAATAAAAATCGATACATAACCAAAATATCACCAAGCAATTCTTGTGGTTTGGGCGGATAGGTACATCATCATCACATCGTTTCTGACGACCGCAAGGCATTATCGGTAAACTAGAAGGTGGTAGTTTTAACCATAGTGAGGCGCGCAGAAGGCATGTCATGATCTGTGGCAAAACGCTCCTGCAGGATGAGGCCAAGGAAGTATGGAACATCGATCGAAGGGAAGTGGTCGATGCAGTGTACCACCTCGAGAATGGAGTCCTTGTGCTCAAGCCAGAGCACTACGATACGCAGGGCTGGCGCCAGGGCGAGGTCGAGAAGTACACACCCTCTCTAGAAGCCTGCTATGACCAAGGCGGATGGTTCTATGGTCTGTTTGACGACGGACGGCTGATTGGCGTTGTCGTGTTGGATGCCCGATTCATCGGTAAGATCAGGGATCAGCTCCAACTGAAATTCCTGCACCTCAGCCGCGCGTATCGGAACTTGAGCTTGGACAAACAGCTGTTCGCACTGGCGAAGCATGAAGCGCGCAGACGCGAAGCCAGGCAGTGGTACATTTCAGCAACGCCATTGGTTCACACCGTGGGCTTCTACCTGGGCTTGGAGTGCAAAGTGTCCATTGAACCAGATCCCGATTTGTTCGCGCTAGAGCCGGAAGACATCCATCTGGAGTGTGCACTCAGATAGTGTGGCGCAAGCAAGAGCTGCGTGCCTAACTTAGGCGTGGTGCCGACCGGGTTATCATGAGCGATTGCGAGTCCGGCTGGGCCTGCTGTCGAGGTCTTTATCGGAGGCGCATCGCCAGAGTCGCCTGGCGGATCACGCTGTGCTGTTAGCCCATCTCTAGTGATGGACAGTCTTTCTACCGAACAGGAGGATGATCATGCGACACTCAACTGCACTTAGAGCTCTGCTTATCGGCTTGCTGGCTCTATCGACGAGTCTCCGCCAGACACATCCCGTTTCCGCCGGGGTCAACATTTGGACCAACATTGGACCGGAAGGGGGAATCATTCAGACCCTGGCGATAAACCCGCAGACCCCGACCA
>JBBIVW010000026.1:0-24030 GCA_037439525.1 Anaerolineae bacterium | reverse complement strand
ACGGTGCCTTACGCGAAGACCTGTGTCAGGAACTAGAGAAACATATGAAAGAATGGGATTGAAACTAGCCGTCGCCTCCAGTTCGAGCTGCGCCTGGGTTGAGGGGCATTTGACACGCCTTGGCTTGCGGGAGTTCTTCACTTGTATCCGTGCGCGCGATGATGTTCTGCGCACCAAACCCGATCCACAACTCTATGTGCAGGCTTTGGATTGTTTAAAGTTGCCAGCGCAGCAAGCGATAGCCTTTGAGGACTCTCCACACGGCATACACGCGGCCAAGTCGGCCGGCTTGTTTTGTGTTGCCATTCCCAATACCCTGACGCGCCGTCTGGATACTTCACGAGCGGATATACACTTGAGCTCCTTCGAGGAAATGCCTCTGGATGCCCTCCTTCAACGTGTGGATGAGCTTCGCATACAGGCGAAGAAAAAGGGGCGTTGAGGGCATTCGTTTTTTCTTGACTCTAAGCGGGTTAGCCGTTATAATAAATGAGGCATTAAATTGGCACTGTGAACGAGTATGTTGAGGAAATATCGGAGGCATAAAATGCAAAAGTGGAGTTGGGCAATTAAGTTATCTTCCCTCGGTCTTGTAGCACTGATCTTGGGTGCAGTTCTGAGTGTCAATGCGTGTACCATCACCTTCATTAACGAGGAGTCCCTATCGGAGACGCAGAGTGAGTTAAACGTCCAGGCGACCCTAGATGCTGAAAGGCAGGCAACGCTAAATCAGCAACTAACCGAGGTCTCGGCGCAGCAAACTGCGCTGGCTGTGGCAGATACTCCTGCTCCGGTCGAGACACAACCTGTTCAGCCAGAGGTGCTCACTCCGTCTGTAGAGGCAACCCTCAATCCTACCACGGCCCCTGACCTCACCGAGCAGATCCTATCGGCGAGAATCTTATTTTATGAGGACACGTTCGAGTATGGTTTTTGGGTCAAGGATGCTTTGGATAGTGGAGGGTTCAATTATTACATGGTGAAAGGCATTGGAGAGCTGATGAACCTGCTCTCGGGTTCCGATGAATGGGACTTGATCATTATCGCGGCTGAAGGTCGTAGCGCCGTTTCGGGCGAATTCTGGCCGGCGATTATGCGGAGAGTTGAAGATGGCGCGGGGTTGATCTACGAAACTTGGACGTTGATCACCCCAACTGGTGGGCAGGCTGGTGGAGCGGTGAAACAACTATTAGATGGCTGCGGTGTTCAGGTTACCGGCAATTATAACAACCCCATGCCGATCTATTTCTATGTTCCCGACCACGATGTTTTTAACTATCCCAACAGGCTCACGCAGTTGCGCGTGCGGGGTTTTTGGGGAGATGAAAATATCGAAACACTTATGCCAACTGGAAGAGGTGACGCACAGATCTTGGCTGGCATCGGCGGGAGCGATGACAAATTGTCCAAAGGAGTCATTACCACCTGCTACAACGGGCGCGTGATTATCAATACTTTCTCCAATCATGATTATGACCATGGTGACATTGTTGCCCTCTGGCAGAATTACGTTTATTGGACGTTGAAAAATCGCTTTTTGAACCCTTAGCAATTTGAATACCTCCTGCCGAGTTGTGTTCGTTGGGCAGCAATAGAAACCTGTCGCCCGCATGATAGCTTTGCGCTTACGGGCTCTGGTTGTGGGGATATCAGGGGGGCAGAACTAATCTTGCTTTTGGCATTTAACCCTCTGAGGCGACTTCTACCTCCACGCCATCTCCAACCTGTGCACCCAGGCGCATCGCAGCGTTGCCATTTACCTCTGAGATGATCAGGCTTCCCGTGCTCCCGAAGAGGGTTACCAACTCGCCGGCGGCGCGCTCGGCAAAGGTGCGCACGAAATTTCGTATGCGCTGACCTCTCAGGCTCACTGAGACCACGCGTCGACCGTGCATATGTTCCTGGAAGATGTTGGTAGCCAGATTGCCGAAATGGTCGATGTGGATGATTTCACCCAAGAAGCCGTTTTCTATGGGCTGAGGGCGGGGGAGCTCCAGGCGAATGGGGTCAGTAATGCGTGTGCCCAATGCGTCCAGCGCTACCCCGGATGCCAGATGTGCTGCCACGGGGGCGAATATGTCTCTGCCATGGAATACATGACTGACCTCGGGCAGCCAGTACTCCGGCCGGTCGAGATGGACAAAGGTGCAGGGTTGCTCTTCTCTTTCGATACGCGCCAGCCAATAGCTCATCACGCCGTTATCTGGACCGACGAAAAATTGCTCGCCCAGGCGAGCCGCCAGGGGGCGCCGTGCTGTACCCACTCCAGGGTCAACGACCACCAGGTGTATGCTCCCTGCCGGAAAGTAGGGCGCCGAACGAAGTAAGATCAAGGCTGCCTCAGGTATATTTTGTGGAGCGATCAGATGGCTCAAGTCCGCGATGTGCACATGCGGGGCGATGTTCCAGATGATGCCTTTCATCACCCCTACATTGCCATCTTTGAGACCAAAATCGGTGATCAGGGTTATGATGCGCATAGGGCAATTATATTCGCTTCTACCTCCGTGCGTGCTATGATACAATCAGAGACGACCGGCTTCGTTGGATTCTCGAACTTCTTCCAAAGAAGCTCAAAGTGATCACGCCACCTTTTAGCCATAAACACATCTAATGAATAAGCCGCATACGCCATCAAGCGAAATTTCGTTGGAATTGCTCCGTAAAAGAGATCGAGCGGAGTTTGCCAGGCTGGTGGAAGCTTATTCCGGCATGGTTTATCGCCTGGCGATAAAGTTGCTGGCGGATGCACAGGATGCTGAAGACGTGTTACAAGAAACGTTTATTAAAGCCTATCATCACCTGCCCGAATTTGACGGGCGCGCGCAAGTTTCAACATGGCTTTATCGCATTGCCACTAACGAAGCCTTGATGCTTTTACGTCGCCGAAAGCACCCCGTGCTTTCCATTGACGAACCCTCTGAGGAGGATACTCAAGGTACGCAACCAGTGCATATCGTGGATTGGTGTTGCCTGCCAGAAGACGAATTGATGTCCTCAGAAGCGCGCGCGTACCTAGATCAGGCTGTGGCCCAGCTTACACCCAATTTGCGCGCTGTCTTCCTGCTGCGTGATGTGGAGGGATTGTCCACGCGCCAAACTGCTGAGGTGCTTAAATTGAGTGAAACCGCGGTAAAGACGCGCCTTTCGCGCGCTCGCTTGCAGTTGCGCGAGGCTTTGTCGGCGTATTATGCTGAGCGAATGCCCGATCGCTTGCCCCGCGAGGAAGGAGCTGCATAATGGAGCGGGAATCCTGTCAGCGTTTGCTGGAATCGCTATCTGAATATATTGACGGTGCCTTACGCGAAGACCTGTGTCAGGAACTAGAGAAACATATGAAAGAATGCGAAAATTGCCGCATTGTCGTGGACACTTTGCGCAAGACGATCTATCTCTACCAGGTGAATGCTCCGCTGACAGAGATGCCCTCAAGTGTTCGCCGGCGCCTGTATCATCGCCTGGAGTTGGATGAATTTCTAGACGATGCATAAACCTCATACCTTGCGGCAGATGATGTAACTTTTAGGGGGCGCGCGCATCTAAAAGGTCGATGATGCAAAATAAAGAAGGTGACGCATCCCCCATAACCTTTTTGCCAAAAGGGCTGGAACATCTCCCTGATATGCCCGATGCAAAAAGGGGCAGGGATAGACCGCGCGCTGGCGAGATGTGCCCCAAATGTGGACAGGGACGGTTGGATTACGATGGCTTACTGAATCTGACCTGTACCTCATGCGGTTATGCCTGGGGTGGCTGTTTCACCTGATAAACTAAGAAATCCCGCCCCGGTGGGGCGAAAAAGGAGTACACCATGACCAACACATTGTTAAACGACGAGATCGTTGCCCAGGTTAGGGAAGCTTTTACCGGCCTGGTGGAGCCTGTCGCGGTGCTTTTCTTTGGCAGAAAACAGGGATGCGAATATTGTGAAGATACTTTGCAATTGGTGCGCGAAGTCACCGATCTTTCCGACAAGCTCAGCCTAAAGACTTATGACCTGGATGACGACGCAGAGATCGCCCGAAAGTACCATGTAGATAAGGCGCCCGGCCTGGTTCTAGCAGGGGAAATTGGCGGAGAAGTGATCGATTATGGCATCCGCTATGCTGGCATCCCTTCTGGCCACGAGTTTACCTCGCTGATCAATGACCTGTTGATCGTCTCTAGCCGCGATTCAGGGCTGAGCCAGGAGGCGCGCGCCTTCCTGGCAGATTTGCAGAGTCCGGTGCACTTGCAAGTGTTCGTTACACCTAGTTGCCCCTATTGCCCGCACGCCGTAGTCCTGGCGCATCAGATGGCTCTGGAGAGCCCTCACGTGCAAGCGGAAATGGTTGAGGCAATTGAGTTTCCCGAGCTTGCCGATCGCTTTGGGGTTAGTGGCGTGCCGCAAACCACGATTAACCATGGCGCCGGCACGGTGGTAGGTGCAGTGCCAGAAATGCACCTGGTGGAGGAAATTAGGACTGCACTGGGTACGCCAGTTTCATAACCCCGCGGATCTTCTGGCATCTGAGGCTCTTCGGCAGGAGTTGCACTTGATGGCGGAAAAGAGAAAAAAGAGCCCGCGTGGGGCTCCAAACCCCCTACATAGCACCGCGCTGATTCTCCTGGGTGGCGGCTTGGTAATCCTGGCAGTGGTTGCCTGGGTGCTGCTTCCCAAGGGTGAAGCCGCGAAGGATGATCCGGTTGCGAGTCCGAGTTCGTCGAATCGGTATGCCTCCGTGGTTCCTGTAGCGGTGGACTTTGCTGCCCCACCGCTTACCTTGCAAGACCTTCACGGTCGTATCGTCTCCCTTCAGGACCATCTGGGTTCGGTAGTGTTGTTGAACAATTGGGCGATCTGGTGTCCTCCATGTAAAGCGGAAATGCCCGTTTTACAAGCGTATTATGAAGCTCATCGCCATCAGACTTTTGTATTGGTGGGTGTGGAAGCTGGAGACCCACCTATGGAAGTGGCAACATTTGTTTCTCAATACGGCATTACGTTCCCAATTTGGGTGGATATGGACCAACAAGCCATGATTGCCTTTGGCAACGGCAGTTTACCAAGTTCTTATGTCATCGATGAGAATGGTCAGGTGCGCTTGGCCTGGACTGGAGCCATCAGCCTGGAAATGTTAGAGAGATATGTTACGCCTTTATTGGAGGATTAAATGAACGCAAGCGTACGATGGCAGGGAGGGCTTAGTTTCATGGGGAGTGCGGATAGTGGCTTTGCCATCTCATTAGGGGCTGATCCCTCTGTGGGCGGAGCAGATGATGGTCTACGACCCATGGAATTGATCGCCTTGGGATTAGCCGGGTGCACGGCTATGGATGTCATCTCCATTTTGAGAAAAAAGCGTCAGCAAGTGGAGGATTTCGAGGTGCATGTACATGCCCGGCGCGCAGATGAACATCCCAAGGTGTTCACTGCTGCGGAGATCGAATACCTCATCAGTGGTTATCAGGTGGATGAACAGGCTGTTCGTCGGGCGATTGAACTTTCTTCGACAACGTATTGCCCGGCTCAGGCGATGTTATCGAGAGTGATGCCCATCACTTTGAAATACACCATCTTTGAGGTTCAAAAGGATGGGTCGCGGGTAGAAGCGGTCAGCGGTACTTATCCCTGAAAGTGCCTGCTGCCTAGAGGGGTATCCCACCGTGACCAGTGGGGGGAAGCGAGGCGGAACAATCGTCTGGGATAGATTATGGTACGAAGCTCAATCGATAAAGATCTCGATATGTTCACCATCTTCTTCATCATAAACATCGATGATCTTCCCTTCGGCGCCTGATTGCACGGCCTCGATTAACTCATCGAAAGCGATGTCCGGAGCATACTTTGAGGCAATGTTGAACCCTGCATCCACCAGGCCTAAGGGCAGGTTGACGGTGGCTTTGGGTTTGCCCGTTTCGGAGTCGGTGACGCGCACCCGTAGCCAGCGCCCACTGCTTTTACCTGTGGTTGGTTGAGCAGGCGCAGCTTTTCGGCTCTCGCCTAAAGCCTGAAGCAACTTAGCCCCTTCTTCAGCGGTGATTTTGCCTTCATCCACCATTTTGAGGATGCGCATGCGTTCTTCGTTGGTTGCCATGGTGTTCTACCTCCTGTAAGATTTATCCAATATAAATTTCTACTTGCTCGCCGTGTGTGCCTTCATCTACCTGTATATAGATTGGGGAGTCCTTGGTTGTATTTCTTTGCACCGCCAGGAGCACCTCATCTAGGGTTGTATTTTCCAGTTGGGGCAGACGCTGGCGAAATCTCCGCAAAAACCATTGGATCGGGCGAAGTGGGATGGGAAAGCTGAGCGAGATTTTTCGGGGGAATTCTCCCTCCTTCTGGCGAATGCGCAAATGCAGCCAAGTCGCATTGCGCGTCCGCGCACCCAAGAAGAGCATGAGTACACCCAAAATAAAGATCACGCTGGTGCATTCCATCCAGAAGGTGTACCGCTCTTCGAGAATAAAGCGATATAGCCCGAAGCCGCTAAGCAAGATGAGCGTTATCCCAATCCAGAGGGGGAGCTGCCAGAAGCGCTGCCATTTTTGCATCTCTTCAGGTAAGCTGTGTGCTTCTGCTGTGCCTGTTTCACTCTTTGCGAACGCGTCTCCTTTCTCCTGTTGGTTCAAACTTTTCTCTGGCGTGAGTTCGTCAACAGTCGAAGGTGGTGGGTTTTGGGCGTCGTTCATCGCCTCTAACATGCGTAAAGCCTCTTGCGCGTTGATCTCTCCCCGATCGATCATCTCTAATATATGTAGTCGCGCGTTCTGTTCTCTCATGACAGTCCTCACTCCGACTTGCTCTCTAAGGCATCCAATAGCTTGTTGGCTTCTTCTACAGTGATCTTCTTTTCACGAAGCATGCGCAAGATGAAGAGGCGCTCTTCTTCCAAAGCGGGTTCGGCGCTGGAGGTAGAAGGCGCAGATTGAAAGGCAGGCTCCGCGCGGCGACCCGCTGCCCGGCGTTCAAAGGCTTTGATCCGAAGTTCGCGTTTACGGCGCGCGGCTTCGAGTTTGCGCTCCAATTTTTCCTGGGCGCGTCGTATGCGCTCCTGAGCGCGCTGCGTCTCGCGCTCGTTGGTCTGACGTGCTCTTTCAATCACCTCTTCAGCGCGGGCGCGGGATACACCGGCTTGCATGAGATGTTCGGCGAGGTGGCTCATTTGTTCATTGATCTGGCGGCTCACCGCTTCCATCTGCGCTCCGATTTGCGCCTCCACCTGGTTTATGATTTGTTGCCCAAAATCCTCGGGCAGACTCCTAAAGGCTTCGTCTGGCTCCGCCTCCTCCAAGCGGGTGACATAGAGGTACAGGTTCCCACCAGCGGTCAGGTTGACGACGGCAGAAGCCTCGCCCAAGTTCAGGCTAAAGTGACTCTGCTGGAGTGCTTTGCTTTCTTCTGGGGTGCGCAAAAAGATGGTTTCCCCCAGGCTGGATAAATTGAAGCGGATATTCACTTCCTCGGGCACACGGCAATACAGGTCTCCCATGGCGTGCAAATGGTGTTCTCCTGGTGGTAGATCATCGAGGCGCGCGTAGAGGTTACCATAGGCGTGCGCCTGTATCTTCCCTTTGACGTACCGTAATTCCAGGTTGCCATGCACCTCCTCCAGGAGGCAATCCCCTGCCAAATCACGCACCGCAGCGTTCCCCAGCACACGCGTGACGTGCAGGTTGGCCTCCACGCCTTTGATCGATAGATCCCCGTGGATCACGCCGATTTTCGCCGCGTTAACCGTGCGCATGGTCACGCAGGCAAGCGCCTCTTGGACGAGACACTCCCCGAGCACACTCTTAATGAAGATATCTCCGTGTGCGCGCTGGATTTCCAGGGTGGAGGATTGTGGCACCCTCAGGTCACAATCCCCCTGACAGTTCATGCGGATGCACTCCTGGTTTTGCTCCACCTGCACCTCGTCCGGCTCGGCGTTGATGGACACGCGTGCGCGCTCCTCTCCTCGGATGGTTATATCCCCAAAGATTTCCTGGATTTCCACTTTGGGGGAATCGCCACTTTCAAAATCCTGGTGGTGCATGTTCATCCCTCCGCTTCACTGAGCAGGCGCATCGCCTCTTCGGCATTGATCCGTCCTGCGTCCAGGTCTTCTAAAATGCGTTTGCGCTGTTCTTCGGTGAGTATGCTGACTTCTTCGGCGCTGCCCGGCTCATATCCCATGGCGCGAATGATCTCGTGTAAGCGGTTGCGAATGGTGGGGTAGGATAAGCCGATTTCGTCCTCCATGCGTGTGATCTTGCCTTCACAGCGCACAAAGACCTCCAGAAAATCCAATTGTTCTGCTGTAAGCTGGCTGAATGATCTATGGTAAAAACGGCCTTCAAAAGTGGTGTCACAATCACGGCAATGCAAGCGGGTGATGGCGATTTCGCCTCCGCATAGAGGGCAACGCGTGGGAAGTGTGTGCATATCTTCTCACTCCATTTCTTTTATTGAATATTTTACCCAAATTATTGATTTTGTCAAGCAATTACGTTGAATAATATTGAACTATTTATTAAATTATTTCAATCCCCCTTTAGAGTGCCGCGCGGCGCTGCTCTGGCATCGGATTGGCAATGAGCGCACAAGAAAGATGCACGCGTATCAAGAATTCATGTTTCCTGCGCCTTCAAGCGCATCCTGGGCAATCTGCTCCTGTACTGGATATGTTACTGTTCCTCCTCAGCGGGCAAGCGATCGCTCTTAATAAAGCTTGCCGCGTTGGAACAGGTGCAAGCGATAACTATCTGCTGGTTGCGTTGCAGTGTGCCTAAGTAAGGTGCTCGACCATTGAAAGGCACCCATCCCTCCATCACAAAGGGCAGTACACCCAACGCCATGCCGGCCGCGGGAAGCCATTCACCGTTGTATTTGCGGGCAATATGGATGTGTGTCCCGGTGCTGCTGCCCCCCTCGCAAGAAGGGTGCCCAATGGGATCGCCTTGCTTCACCACCGTTCCTAGCGGCACACGACCTTCTGTGGCAATGTGTAGATAGAATATATTCCACCCTGTGCGCTCATCCCCATCGCCATCCAGGTCGAGCATCACCTCGCCAGTTGTGGAGCGTACAATCACCCCGTCGGCTACCGCGGTTGCCCAAACCCCACTAGGCACACAGCCAGATGTCTTGGAAGGCGGGGCGAAGTCCAGCGCAGCTAGCGGCTCTCCGCTGCCCCAGCCGGTGTGTGGCCCGCTGGTCAAAGCCCAGACATCGCCGGGTTGGAACGGGAGGATGAATTGCGGCTGGGTAAGGCTGCCGGGAATGTGGGCTATGTTGTTTTCCCAAGGATCGCCGAAGAGATCGGCATAGGTTTTAGCAAACCCTTCGGGGGAGATGGCTTTTAGATAATTCTCGGCATCGAGCAATGTATTGAAGAAGTTCATCAGGCTCACAGAAGCAGCGTTCTGCCAGGGGTCAATGCGTTCGATGCGCCCATCAGGATGTTCCAGGGTGGTCAGTTTCCAAGTTTTGTATCCGTAGTAGCCGTTGTTTAGCAAATTTGCCGCCCAGGCAAGTTGCAGGTACAGGCCCTTACGGCTCCAATGGCGGTAGCCCAGGGCATAATCGAGCTCTTCTTCCCCTGCTTCGGATTGCGTCAGCGCACCAGCCTGATATTCTAGCAACGCCAGAAGCAGGCGCGGGCTAACACTGTAATAGTGAGCAACGTAATCTACAATTTGTGCTCCGTTGAGGTTGGTTTTAGCCACAAATCCCTGGTAGTCTTTCAGCCATCCGGGATGAGCGTTGACGAATTCCTGAGTGTCAAATCCCACCTGTAGAGGGCCGTTAACAAAGTGGCTATCCGGCAATATTTGGTATGGGGAGCCCCATAACGGGAGATAGTAGATGGGAATTTTCATGGGCATGCCGGCTGGCATAGTGGTCGCGCTTTGTGGGATGAAGGGGTTGGCCTCCAGGATTTCGGTCACGGTGGTGTTGAAACGCGCCGCCAGAAACGGCAAAGTGTCTCCATCCTGAGCGATGTAATCTACCAGTTCGCCGGGGGCATAGCGGCGTCGCTCGGTGAACCATGGCGTGGGGCTTGCCTGAGGTGTGGAGATTGCCTCCAAAGCGTAGTCGGGCGCCTGTTGAGCATAGGCAGGTACAGCCCGATAATCTCCATACCCTCGAGGGAGGCATGCAGAAAGCACAAGGCCCAATAAAATGCCAAGGATGGTGATGATCGAAACGGATTTAGGGGTCATCGTCTGTGCGTGTGATGAACGATTCTGCGCTGCTAACGACACTCGCGGTGATCACCTTGCCGTCGCGGGTTAGCGTTCCTAAATACGCACGCTCTCCGGCATGGGCGATCCACCCTCCCAGGTTGAAAGGCAGGGGGCCATCGGCTGGTACCCATTCGCCGTTGTATTTACGGGCGATGTGTAGATGCGTGCCGGTAGCGAATCCCCCCTCACAAGAAGGGTGCCCTAATTTGTCTCCGGTAGCCACCCATGTGCCCAGGGCGACGCGGTCGCGCGCCTCGATATGCAGATAAATCAACACCCAGCCTGTCTGTTCATAGCCATCGCCATCCAGATCGACCACCACAAGCCCTGGACCAGTGCGAACGACCAGGCCATCTGAAGCGGATAATACCCATGTGTCGGAGGGGACACAGCCCGAATAATTCGATCCCGGAGCGAAATCCAGGGCTGCATACGCGCCGTCCTGCTCCCAGGCGCCATGCGGTCCTCCGGTAAAACTCCATAGCCAGTTACGCACAAATGGCAGGATCAATGGTGGCTGGCGTATACCGGGTGGAAAGAGGGGTTCTACGGTTTGGGCGCGCACCCACGGATTGCCGAACATCAGTCGATGTAGTGCAGGAAAGCCTGTTTCCGCATCCAAAGCCCGCACCCAATCTTGCACATCATAGAGTTGGGCAAAGTAATACTGCAGTGCAGCGGTGCCGGCGTTCAGATCGGGCGCCAGGCGTGTCTTGCTGCCATCGCGGAAGCGAATCTCGGTCAGGCGCCCCTCGCGATAGGCATAATAGCCAATGGAAAGTTGATTGACCGTCCACACCAGTTGATTATACAGCCCTTTTTTCGCGGGATCGATTACGCCTAGTGGATAGTTCACGCGCTCACTCGTCTCTGGAGTGCCATACACCCACTGGCTGTGCCATTCCAAAAGCGCCATCAACAGGCGTGGGTTGATGGAGTTTTCCAGCGCCACACGTGCTAAAACCTCGGCGCCGCTCTTTACGCCAGTGCTTTTGTGCCACTCCTGAAAATCACGCAGATACCCCCCGGCCTCCTCGGCGAAGGCGCTTGGGTTGAAGTCCACTGCGGAAGGGGAATAAACCACCTCACTGTCTGGCATGAGCTTTTGGGAAGTTGTGGTATTGGCCAACCTGCGGGGGATGATCAACAACTGTCCTGGGGTGATGAAATCTGTCGACGGTATGGGCTCAGAGGAGGTGATTTCCTCTGGCTTCACGCCAAAGCGGATGGCGACGACGGGTAAGGTATCTGCTGCCTGGGCATAATACAGGATGGGTGCTGAATTGACCACAGAGACCTCTGGTGTATCTGTCGCCGGTGGGAAGGTTGGCAGGTTCAGGGTCTCAGAGGGGCTGAGGGAAGTCGGCTGCAGGCTCAGCGTTGGCTCAAAGGTTGTCGGGTCAATTTCTGGGGAAGAGAGAAGGGAGGTCTCTTCAGTAGGCCAGGGCGGCGAAGAGGTGTGTTGCAGAGGCGCGCTGGGTGGCACCCAGTAGGCTACGCTGGCGCTGGTGCAGGAAGCCACCAACAGGCTAAGGCACCACAGGGTCAAGAATAGCGCTGGGCGTGTACCGATAGCCCTAACGGGAGATTTGGTTCGTCTCATTTTTTCCAGCAAATGCTTCCAAAGTCTGACTATCTTTCTGCAAGAAGCCATCATATTCTCGCGCGCTTCCGATAGATATCCAGCCGTCCAGGATGAAAGGCAGGTTTTGGTCAGCTGGAATCCATTCGCCATTATACCTTCTGGCGAGGTGCACATGTGTCCCCGTGGAGATACCTCCTTCGCAAGAGGGATGGCCAATGCGTTCGCCAGCGTGTAGAAATGTGCCTGCTTGGACGCGATGAGGCGTGGCAATGTGCAGGTAAAGCACTACCCAACCGGTTTGTTCATAGCCGTCGTTGTCCAGGTCTTGGATGACGACCCCGTTCTCGGCGCGCACGATCAGACCATCCGCTACGGCAACAACCCAGGCATCGCTGGGTACACAGCCCACCGCCTCGCCTGGCGGGGCGAAATCGAGCGCGCCCCAGGCTGAGCCATCTCCCCAAGCGCCATGCGGTCCACTGGTGAAAGACCAGGTCACCCCAGGCTCGAAGGGAAGTTGCATCTGCGGCTGCTGCAGCCCTGGAGGCAGGAGCGGTTCGATGGCATAATCGAAAGGATAGCCGAATAGTGTGTAATACGTGCGAAATAGCCCCTCGGCCGAAACCGCCCGTTCCCAGGCGGCTTGGTTGGACACAAGGGAAAAGAAGTGTTGCACCGCCGCTGTGCCTGCATTGATCGTGTTATTGATGAGGACCAGCTGACCATCTTGAAGCAGCCAGGTGGCTACACCATGTACCCGCCACAAGTAATACCCCCGATTCAGACCGTTTGCCGCCCAAGACATTTGTCGGTAAAGGCCAAGCCGCGAAGTATCGCGTAACCCGAAGGGGTATCGTTTCGCCGCTTTGCCAGGCTCAGCCTGGGTCAACCAGCCGCTCTGATATTCCAGCAGGGCAAGCAAGAGGCGCGGGTTAACGGAGTAATCCTGGGCGATGCTTTGGACAATTTGCGCACCACTGAGGGAACGTCCTTCGACTTCTTCCCAATACTTCGCCAAGTAACCGCCTTTACTGTGCACGAATGCTTCTATGTCGAAAGCTATTGTCGCGGGTGAATAGACCAATTCCGAGTCGGGGATGATTTTGAAATCCGTGCTCATGCCATAAGGCTGGGGTGGGGGAATGGTTAGGCTTTGACCAATTTCGAGCAAATTGGGGTTTGAGAGGCCGTTTGCTTGTGCAATGGCCTCGAGGCTCACCCCGTACAACTGGGCAATTCGAGCCAGGGTATCACCCTGCTGCACCGTGTAGGTGATGGGGTTCGTGCGCAGGGTGGGCAGTGGATGGGGTGCATCTGGCGTGGGGGTAAGCACAGCTGCGCCGATAGGCCTGGCAGTTATCAGGAGCCAATATACCTCATCCGCGCTTTCCTCTTGGGAGGGGACAGTCGGCCTTGCTGAACTCTGCCACAGCTGTGGGTCACTGGCGGGAAATGAGCGCGTGCACGCGGATGCCAGAATTCCGATGAGCACGAAGAACACCATCCCACAGGTCCTGTGACGTGTTTGTTGTCTTTTTCGGTTGATCATCGGCATATGGCAGTATCGGCATTGTATCATAGGCGGTCTTCGGATATGCCGTGGGTGCCTCTATCACGTGTGGGGTTTTTACAATGCCTGAATATCCTCTAAACAACTTCTGAACAATTTTTCAGTAAGCTAAGCACATACTGCGCAACGCCAGTTTTAGGATAATATGGAGGCGAGATGTTGGAAGAGAGTCCATCGATACCTGAAGTTGCAAGAAAAGAGCCCGCGGGGATGGAGGCTGCTCGCTCACGGGTGCGCAGGGTGCTCATCGGTCTGAGCCTGGGGCTGATCCTATCTCTGGCAGCCTTCCTGCGCTTCTATGAACTCGGCGCTCACCATATCGGCAATATTTATTATGCCGCCACCGTGAAGAGTATGTTGACCTCCTGGCATAATTTCTTCTTCGCTTCGTTCGAACCTGGCGGTTCGGTCACTGTGGACAAACCCCCGTTGGGTTTTTGGGTGCAGGCAGTTTCAGCTTACTTTCTTGGGGTAAACGGCTTTTCTTTAGCCCTGCCCAATGCTCTGGCAGGGGTGTTTTCTGTGGGGGTGCTTTTTCTGTTGGTGCGGCGTCAATTTGGCGCAGGTGCCGCGTTGATGTCCGCCCTGGCGTTGGCGATCACTCCGGTGACCGTTTCCACAGAGCGCAACAACACCATCGATGGTTTGTTAGTGTTCGTCTTGTTGCTTGCTGCCTGGGCGTTCGTCAAAGCTACTTCTCAGGGGAAGATGCGTTTTCTACTCCTTGGTGCCTTCCTGGTGGGATTGGGCTTTAACATTAAGATGTTGCAGGCTTACATGCCCTTGCCGGCTTTCTATGGGCTTTATCTGCTGGCTGCCAGGCATCCTTGGTGGAAGCGGGTGTACCACCTGGTGGTTGCCACGACCGTTTTGCTGGTCGTTTCCTTGTCATGGGCGGTCATTGTTGACCTCACTCCGCCGGAGAACAGGCCATATATTGGCAGCAGCAAAGACAACACCGTAATGGAATTGATTTTGGGGCATAATGGTTTGAGTCGGCTGATCGCTATGCGCCGCCTGGATCGACCTGCAAACGGATTGCCTCAACCCAATCCACCCACTGATAACCCGCCTATTGTGCCACCCGTTCCACCGCCTTATGGGCCACCAAGGCCTGTACGGCCGCCCTTGCCACCAGGACCTCCTGCCGACCAGCCTCCCTTCCCGGGATATGGCTCATCGCCACTTCCCTCGCCGCAGCCTCGCACGCCCTTCTCGAACGAAGTGGGTGAACCGGGTTGGGACAGGCTTTTTACCCTCCCTTTAGCTGGCGAAGCTTCCTGGCTGCTGCCCTTTGCGCTGCTCGCCCTCCCATTGCTCGTTCTGCAAAATAGATGGCGTTCGCCCCTGAGCGCCAGCGCACAAGGCGTGCTGCTTTGGGCGGGTTGGTTGCTGCCAGAGGTGATCTACTTTAGCTTTACCTCGGGCATCATGCACGCGTATTATTTGGTCATGTTGGCGCCTCCACTGGCGGCTCTGGTTGGGGCTTCAGCCTGGTCGTTTTGCAGCCTGCATCTCAAGCGCCCGTGGTTGACAGGTGTGCTGATCGTTTTATTCGGCGTGCTCACCCTGGCATTCCAATGTCTCATTCTAAAACGCGCGGATGCCAACCTTCCTATGCTGATTGGCACCTCATCGGTGCTGCTCTTGGCCGGGTTTGCCCTGGTGTGGTGGAAACGCCCAGCATGGTTGCACCAGGCTGGGGTGGCTTTGGTGTGCTTGAGCCTGTTCGTTCTCCCGCTGTATTGGTCTCTTGGGACGAGCCTGAATGCTGCCCCGGACGTAATGCTCCCGCGTGCTGGTCCATCCTCGAAGTCGCCCGACCGTCCTATTTCTGCAGATACGCTTTCTCCTCTCCAGGCGCGCCTCGTGGAGTTTCTGCTCCAAAACACCTCCCCAGGTTCATATTTGGTTGCTACCCTTCGAGCGAATGAAGCTGCCCCATTCATCATTGCCACTGGCCGCCCCGTGTTCACTTTTGGGGGCTTTACAGGCTCAGATGACATCGTAGATGTTGCCGGTTTGGCGCAAATGGTCTCTGAGGGAACGTTGCGCTTTGTGCTCTGGGGGGACGAGTTGATGCGCCAAAAGCCCGATCTGGCGCGGTGGGTGCAGCAAGCATGCCGCCGCGTGGATTGGGCGCTTATCCTGGGTGAGAGAGGGGGCCAGGGCACGGGAGGCTTGCGCCCACAAGCGCTCCCTGTTGTGTATGATTGCTTACCACCTTTGCCTTAGAAGCCTGAAGCCAGCAAAAATGCGGTGGGTCAATCATTGGCTTGCTTCTTTAGGAAGAGGTTGACCTTTCAACTCAGATGGATTCGAGGGTGCGATGTTCTTTCGTTGGGATATAATGCGGTTAACTTTCCACGAAGACCTCTTTACGGAGTTCAGCGCTGCTATTGCGGAGTTGTGGGCGATAGATGACGAAGACCATCCTGGTAGTGGATGACAAGGCTACTGTGCGCACCCTTTTACGCGAGTATTTGAGCGCGGAGGGCTTTCGCGTTGTTACGGCTGGTGATGGACGCGAGGCGTTGGTGGTCGCACGTTACGAGCAGCCCGATTTGATTTTGCTGGACATCATGATGCCCGAAATGAGCGGCTACGAGTTCATCCGCCAGTACCGCAAGGAAGCCGATACACCGATCATCCTGCTCACTGCTAAAGTAGAGGAAACGGAAAAAGTGATTGGCTTGGAATTGGGAGCGGATGACTACATCACCAAGCCCTTTGGCATGCGCGAGTTGGTGGCGCGCATGCGCGCTGTGCTGCGCCGTATCGAAAAGCCCCCGCAACAACCACAAATTTTGCGTGCTGCGGATCTTGTGTTGGACCGCACGGCGCACACGGTGAGTGTGGGTGGAAATCCCGTCTATCTCACCCCTTCGGAGTTCGAACTGCTTGCCACGCTCATGGCTTCGCCGGGAAGGGTGTTCTCGCGCCTGCAGTTGCTTGCGCAGCTTCAGGGAGGTGCTTTTGAAGGCGCTGAACGTACCATCGACGTGCATATCCGCAACCTGCGCAGCAAGATTGAAAGAGATGCCAGAAAGCCGCGCTACATCGAGACAGTTTTCGGCGTGGGGTATCGCTTTCGCGAAGCGCCTTCGAACGCGGAGGCGTAGCCGTGATCCGCTCGGTAACCTGGAAGCTGATCCTGGCATTCTTGGTAGTAAGCCTGACCGTGGCCGTGTTCGGCGCGTGGATTGCCCGTTGGCTCACCCAATATGAGTTCGAGCAACTCGTGTTGGAACAGGCAAAAAGCCGTTTCGTAGCCGATGTGTCTTTTTACTATCAGGTGAACGGTTCGTGGCGAGGAGTTTTGGAGTTTATCCGCCAGCGCAGTGTGCCCTCCGTTCCGCCGGCCGGCGCCCCACAAGTTCAGCCACCTCAGCTTTTCCCTAACCCAAGCCCGCCGATACGCAAGCCCCTCGTTTTTTTGTTAGTGGACGAACAGGGGAGGGTGGTCGTCCCCGCGGGGGGTTATCGCCTGGGAGAGGTGCTCCTTCCTGAGACCCTCGCCAAAGCTACGCCAATCGAAGTTGAGGGCCGGGTAGTAGGATATGCGCTGCCAAGCGGCGATTTGCCCACAATGGATGCACGCGAGCAGCAGTATTTGGCGCGCACCAATCGTGCCCTGGCCCTGGCAACGATTGCCGCTATGCTGGTCGCCTTAGTGCTCGGATTCTTGCTGGCGCGCGCCCTGACGCGCCCGCTGCGCGAGTTGACGCATGCCATCCGCGCCATGGGAGAGGGGGCGCTGCATCAGGAGGTGCCCGTTCGTTCACGGGACGAGTTGGGTTCGCTGGCACAGGCATTCAACCAGATGAGTGCCGACCTGGCGCAGGCTGATCAGGCACGTCGTCACCTGACTGCGGACATCGCCCACGATTTACGCACCCCCTTGACGGTCATTGCAGGCTATCTGGAAGCCATGCAAGAAGGTGTGCTTCCCCCAACCGTTGAGCGCTTGCAGGCGATCCAGATGGAAGTTGGACATCTCCAGCGCCTTGTGGAAGACCTGCGCACACTCTCGCTGGCCGATTCTGGCGAATTACGCCTGACCCTTCAATGGATCGCCCCAGGAGACCTGCTGCATCGCCTGTATATGGCCTTCGTTGCGCAGGCGCATGCACAGGGGATTCGCCTGGAGACCCAGGTGCAGCCCGATATACCGCGTATCAAAGTCGATACCGAGCGCATGGTGCAGGTGTTGAGCAACCTGGTCAGTAATTCCTTGAGGCACACGCCTCAGGGAGGGGAAATTACTCTGTTTGCCGAAAGCGCGGATGGCATGGTGCATTTGGTTGTAGAGGATAGCGGTGAGGGGATACCCTCGCAAGCGCTACCGCATATCTTTGAGCGTTTTTACCGCGTAGAAGCCTCGCGCTCAGGAGGGCGTGGGGAAAGCGGGCTGGGGCTGGCGATCGCCAAATCCATTGTCGAGGTGCACGGCGGCAGCATCCAGGTAGAAAGCGAGCCTGGGCGAGGCACAAGATTCAGCATTTCCTTGCCGGTGAGGAGCGAGGGTGAAAATTTGCCATAGAGGGCACGCTATCATGGGCGAAATCGCGCCTCAGACGGACATGCGCCTTTGCTGCCCAAGCTTCAGTGCACGCACATGGTTTAATCAGTCGTGAAAAAGTATCTCCTTCAGGCTCAACGCATTTTGCGGCGCGTAGCCCTCAAAGTCGTTGTTGAAAAAGATATATACGTTCTGTGCACCTGCCTCAACCATCCCTTGCGCGAGCCGGGCGATCTGGCGCAACTCTTCATCGGAATACAAATAGGCATACCAACGTTTGCGCCCATGGAGGCGGATGTAGCCCACCGTTGAAGTGAGCCACTCGTGTAACCGCGTGCGCGGAGAATCGGCGTGGCAGAAAGTCGCTCCCATCGAGCGCAGCAAAGCAAGAATTTCGTCGCTGTACCACTCCTTGCGACGAAATTCCACAGCTACCTTAGAGGGTTCGGGGAAGGCGCTCAACGCGCGGTGCAGCCGCGCCGGCTCATAGGGGGTGCCGGGGGCGATTTGCAGCAGAATCATCCCCAATCGCTCCTCGAGCCGAGTGGCAGAAGTCCAGAAGCGGGCGATGTCCTCTTCAACACCTTCCAGGTATTTGCGGTGGGTGATCACCCGCGGCGCTTTGAGCACATAACGGAATCCAGGAGGTGCTTTCTCGCGCCATTTTACAAAGGTTTGTTCTCCAAAGCTGCGGTAAAAGGTGGCGTTGATCTCCACGCTGGAGAAGTGAGTCGTGTAATATTCAAACCAACGGGTTTGGGGAAGTTCCAAAGGATAGAACAACCCTTTCCAGTGGTGATACACCCAACCAGATGTGCCAATGAAAAATTGGGGAGGTTCGGTCTTCATGACGGTTCTCCAAATGGCACATTATTGCCTCTTGGTGAAGCTCGATCGCCTCGAAGTGCCTTGCGCTTCAGAGATTAAGGCAGCGAACGCTTTGCCCGTGGTCAAATGCTCCAGGTTTAGAGATCGGTCTGTTCTCGATTATACTCCTCATGCGGCGCGCGGTTTGTGCGGCGCCCCAACGTTTTCAATGGCTTTGATGTTTTCTAATTCATGTCGAGCACCAATGGCAGGTACACTTTATAGAAGAATTCGACCGTAAACACGGCTGAAACCGTGCGATCGTTGCCCAGCACATCACTGGCAGAAATCGTGAGGGTATATGTGCCGTTTTCCAACGGCATAGAAGGCAGGTAGGTTAGCTCTCCATTGCTGGGGTTATATGTTGCGGCGACGATTTGCCCATTGATGCGCATCTCGACGGAAGCCGGGTCGATCCCGGTGCCAATATCTGCAAGCTGGGCGCGGATTAGAGGCTGCGTGTTTGCCACCACGCTCCCATCGAGTGGTTCCTCGATGGTAATCGAGGGTGGGGTTGCATCGGTTCCTAACGCAAAAGTTCCTAACTGGCTGATGGAAGCCGTAAAGGTGTTATGCTCGATGTCCGGCGTTGCGGTAAGCGGTTGCCAGTTGTTATCTGCTGCATCCCAGCGAAACATGCCAATAAGGTTTTCATCCAAGCCTGCGACAGCTTCATCGGTGTAAGTGATCACCAGCGTGGCTGCAGGGCTCAATGTGAGCGTATAGGGCTGAAACTCATAGATCCCTCCCACCACGAAGCCTTCTCCCGAGGCAGTGATCATCGATGGCTTTGAGGCGAGGAGTTTTGTTTGGCTGAGGTTCTCTGGCACCCAACCCACAGCCGTGACGGTAATGCTCTCATTTTGTCGGACTGTTTGCCCTCCTTGCTCATCGTGTGGAGTGAAGAGTTGTGTTGCAGGAGGGGCAATCAATTGAGCGCCGCCTTGAATCACTCCTTCAACGGTCTTGCTCACGGTGCCAATCAACCAACTGGTGCCGTTGGTCACTTGTTCGGAGACCCAATTAAAGGCATCTTCCACCAATAGCCATAAGCCGCCTATGGCGTTGTCTGCCAGCTCATCCCAATCCTTACCCGCCCGTTCCACGTAACTATCGGCGTTGTAGGTTTCAGTCAGGTAGTGCTCACCATTGATAAAGACACCTCGTTCGCGTATCAAGTTACGCGTCTTCTCCACTTCTAAGCCCAAGCCAATTTTAATCTCGGTTCCTGGAATGCTGATTTCGGGCACCACGCTGATTGCGGAGCCGTCCTCGACTTCTACGACATACGGGATTTGAGCTACCGCGTTCAATAACGTATTCAAATCCGTAACAACGCTTGTTTCTCCCACGGCCTCGATCAGCGCAGGGGTCAAGTTCTCCCCTTCTAAAGTCATGCGTATGGCAACCTGTTTTTTGGTTACGTCATTGAAAACATTGGGGGCTCCTTCGCCGATCAGGGTGATTTCAATGCGCTTGAGGGTGTTAGTGCTGGAATCGTAGAAGTATTCTTTGTTCAAGCGCTTGGCCATATTTCCGATCAAACCGATCAGGCGGGTTTTAATCCCAGGCACATTCGGGCTGAGCAAAGTCAAGTTTACGGAAAGCTCGTCATCGAAGCCCAGGCTGTATTCATCGCCGTAGTCTGTCAATTGTATCGCTACCAGGCGGCTGGCGCCGGCGTCAAGAAGCGTAAACCCGATTGTCGCCGCCTTGTTTTGGCTTCCGGTACGCTTTGCAGTAAACCCAGCCTCAGCGCCTACACTTGCGTGCAGCGGGGTTATTTTGGCGGCTGTACCCACCCTTTGCTCCGAGATGTACTCCAGATAGGGCAGTTGTACTTCTGCAGCTCTCAGCATCCCGATTACCAATGGTTGGATGGGAAAGTTGATACTTGAGTCTAGAATTGAAAGGGTGAGGAAGATGCCCTGCGCCTGGCGGTCTTCATCTGCATACGGCTGGTAGAAAGAGGCATAGAGATTGCCAAAGTGACGCAGAAGTGCCTCGCTAGTGACCGAGGCGCTTAAGTTCGCTTTTACGACCCCGGCGCTGATGTTCTCACGCAAGCCAAGCCCCACTCCACCGTTGACGCCAAGCGCGTACATTTCTTCTATCCCCACAAGGTCGTCATCTGTTTGATCGGGATCGCTTTCTTCCAGAGTAAGTCCCAGGCCGCCGTTCGTTTCTGCGCCGATGAAAGTCACCAGGCCGGTGCTCACACCCCCCGAGCCTTGACGGATAGCGCTATAAGACCAGGAGTGGGCATAGACGCGCTCTTCTACTTGAATCTCAAAAGTGGGGTATGAACTCACGAAGCAATTCTGACCACCCACCTCGACACTTTGTACGCTTACGGCATAAGCCGCGCCTGGCGCACCCAATGTATCCGCAGAAATGGTATATGTGAAGTGACCGCTGGCGTCGGTTGTCGCAGGACTTCCAACCGAGAAACCGATTGTAGCAGCTGGGATGGGCTCGCCGGCGTTGTCGGATAATGTAAAGTGGCGGTACACTGTCCCTCCTTGCATTACATGGCTGGAGGTGGCATTCGCCATGGGATAGACCGGGGATATCCAACATGTGAGCGCAGGGTTTTCGAAGGTTAAACTCGCGATGAAGGCGTCATTTGTGCCGCCATTATACGAGGTGTCAAAAGCACCTGAGGTTACTGGAAAGTCGCCAGACGCCGTAGAGCCGGCAATGTAAGCGGCTCCACTTCCGTCAAGAGCAATGCCAGTGCCATTATCATATGAATTTCCGCCTAAGAAGGTGGCATAAACCAGATCGCTGCCTGTTGCATTCAACTTTGCGATAAAAGCATCGGACGAGCCGCCGAGAACTGTGTCAAGGGCGCCAGCCGTTGTTGGAAAGTTGGCGGAAGCGCTTACGCCGGTGATATAGACTGCTCCGCTCCCATCGATAGCCAGGCTTCTACCGCTGTCGGTAGCATTCCCGCCCAGAAAGGTAGCGTATATCAGGCTACTGCCCTCAGCGTTGGTTTTTACCACAAAGGCATCGTAGTCCCCATTATGCGTATCGTCGAAAGCGCCTGAGGTTGTGGGGAAGTTCGACGATTCGGTGTACCCGCTGATATATGCCATTTCGCTGAGATCTACTTTGATGCTCACGCCGGTGTCATAACCGGCCCCTCCCAGATATGAAGCATAAACCAGGTTGCTGCCGGTAGCATTCAACTTAGCAAAGTAAGCGTCATAGTTACTGTTGTAGCCGGTATCAAACGCGCCGGAAGTGGCAGGGAAGTTGGAGGAAGAGGTTAAACCCGCAAGATAGACTGCACCGCTACCTCCTAAAGCGATACTATACCCCTCCTCATAAGAGCTCCCTCCCAGAAATGTGGCAAAAGAAAGCGCGCTGCCGGTGCTATTCAGTTTGGCAATAAAGGTGTCCGAAGAGCCGTTGTGCGTTTGGTCGTATGCGCCTGCAGTGGTGGGAAAGTTGGTTGAAAAGGTAGTGCCTGCGATGAATGCCGTTCCGCTTCCGTCCACGGTAATGCTCTCGCCTTGATCAAATGCGTTACCGCCCAGATAAGTAGCATAGCTCAAGCTGTCCCCTGAGGCGCTTATTTTGACCACAAACGCGTCTCTGCTACCGCCTTGATAGGCAGTGCGGAGAGCTCCTGTGGTGGTCGGGAAGTCGGTCGATTGGGTATAGCCGGTAATGTATGCGGCACCATACCCATCCACGGTAATGCTATTGCCACAGTCTGCTGCTGCTCCACCCAGGAACGTGGCATACGCCAGGCTACTCCCACCAGGGTTTAATTTCAATGCAAAGGCATCGATGTTGCCCTGAGGGGCGATCTCGAAGGCTCCTGGGGTAACGGGGAAGTTCGTAGAATTGGTGGAGCCTGAAATGTAAGCCGCGCCACTACTATCCACAGCCAGGGAATAAGCCAAATCTTCCAGGTTTCCTCCCAGAAAGGTGGCGTAGGATAGTTCCGTTTGAGTAAGGGCATTGAACACAGTTGGTGGAGAGGCGAATAGGTGATTGAGATCGAGGGTTTGCGCCTCGATCAACGCACCCGTGCTGCCCTCAATTTGAAATCTTGCGACGTTTGCCAGAGGTAAGGTAAATTCCCCTATCGCTGTCGAGATGTTCAACTGCCCCGTAACCCCTTCGACGTCTTTAGCCTGGTGGAGAGACACCAACTCTAAGGTATCTGCCCCTTCCACATGCAAGCGCACCCGGCTTGCCTCGGCCCCATTTTTAACCACCACGCGCAGCGCTAAGTGATGTTGCTCGGTGATAAGTTCCAGATCCATGCCAGGGTACAGGTCAACATAGCGCACGCCCGACCATACCGGGACATGGGTGTACCAATTTTGAGGCTGCTGGCCTAAAATGTAATTGACCGAAGTATCCAGTTGCCCGATAGGTTCCAGGCGAGGGTTGGGGTTCGAGCCGATAAAACTCAGCTTGACATGCACACCCCTCTGCGTAGATGCGGATGGAGCGAATGACGCGCCTGAGGGCGTTGAGGGCTCCATGATGGTAACCCACAAGGCGTCCTGAGAAAGCCACAGGATTTTATCGCCTTCCAGCACATAATACTGGAATTCATGGTCATATTGCCCCACGTTCTGGATAAACATCAGGGAGTGGCTTTGCGCTGTATCCAGATTCCCAGACGGGTGGGCAGAAGCAGAGTGTGGCGTGTTGTGCCAGATCAAGCTGCTGGCATTAACAGTCAAAAGAAGCATCATCCCAAACAGAAGTTTGGTGAAGAGATGATGGGATTTCATGGTTTTGTCTCCTTGCGAAGCTGCGTGTCGTTCGCGGTGTATCGATACATTGTTCTGAACAGGTTTTGACCTCCCCTTGCGACCAAATCGTCCTGCTCTCAGATCAGGCGTGAGCGCTTTGATATCCAAAAGCGAGGCGAGCGTTCTTTTGGAAGCCGGGGAAGAATGATTATCTATGGTGAGCGTCTGGCATGTCGCTTCCCCCTATGCCGGTAGAGCCATTTTTCCAATGATTTGAAGCAGTGAGGCAGTGCCTCCCAGGTGATGTGCATCAGGCCTGTGCTTGGAGCGACGGTACACCAGGTGGTTTTATTGCGCCGTTCCTTGCGGATTTCGGTAGATATGTTCATTGTGGGTTGCTCCGTAGTGTAGGCTTTGGTGGTGCTCTTCGTAAATCCTTGATAGAGATATTATGCTTCTACCGATAAAAAAAGGCCTGTTGAAGGGTCCGGAAAAGGCCAGAATGCATTATACCTCATATCCGGCCTGGCGCTGCACCTGTTCCAGA
>JBBIVW010000025.1:0-25084 GCA_037439525.1 Anaerolineae bacterium | reverse complement strand
CCCCTACGCTGTTGGATTGCTGAAACCTGGTTTCAGCAGACCACGCGCGGCAAGCCGCCCAAAAAGCCGGCCTGCACAAGCGGGTCACCTGCCATACGCTGCGCCACTCTTTTGCCACCCATCTGCTTCAAGCCGGCTACGATATCCGCACCGTGCAGGAACTCCTCGGCCATAAGGCTTGCCCTGAGCCAGGCGAAGGGATGTGGGAACCACGATGATCTACACCCACGTCTTGCAGCGCAGCAGCCTGGCCGTGCGCAGCCCTTTGGATATGTGACTCCCCGGAACAAGCTCCCTGAGCGATGATAAAATAATGGCAGATTTCAAAAAGGGAGCGCGCGTTGAGAATTTTTTTTAAACGCCTGTTCGGGACCTTGCTGCTGCTGGCAGCAGTCGTCGGCCTGCTGTTCAGCCTTTTGGGTGTATACCTCACCTGGCGGCTTCGACCCAGCTTGGTCACGTGGCTCTCCTCGAGCACAGAAGCAGCCATCACCATGCTCGACACCACCTCTCAAGGTCTGCAAATCACGCGTCAGGCGCTGAAAACTTCCATCGAAAGCGTTCAAGCGGTAGAACTGATCCTTTCAGATGCCCGCACAACTCTCGAAACAACCATGCCTGTGGTGGATACCGTGCAAACCCTGATGGCGGATGAACTTCCCGCTACCCTGCGCGCGGCGCAAACTTCGCTGGAAACAGCTCAGGAGGCGGCAAGGATCATTGATGCTGTGTTGCGCACCATGACCATCCTGAACCCAGAGGCTTATCAACCCGCCAAGCCACTGCATGAAGCGCTGGGAGAGATCGCCGCATCCATGCAGCCACTCCCCCAAAAATTCGAAGATATCAGCCAGGAACTGAAAGAAACCCAAAGCCAATTCGAGTCGGTGCAGAGCGATATGGCAGCGATCGAAGCGAACATAGCCGACATCGAGACCAACCTAAATGAATTCGACGCGGTGGCGCGAGACTACAAACAGGTCATCAACCGCCTATCCTGGAACCTCAAGCGCGGGCAAGGTCGAATCCCTCGTCTGGTCACGCTGATGGACATTGGGTTGAGCATTTTCTTCCTGTGGATGTGCATGGCGCAAATCGGGTTGTATTACCAGGGCATGGAGCTGCTCAAAGGCGATCGAGAGATTCCCATAGAAGGAGCAGCCCAAGAGGAGCACAACCCACCCGAGGGTGCCTCACCTCCCGAAGAAACCGATTGAAACCAAACCGCCCTCTTCGCCGCGGATCACTCTCGGCGCGAGGGCGGCATTCATTAGGTCATAGACTCAAGAAGCCAGCATCTTGCGCAAAACCGTGTGCAGGATGCCTCCATGTCGGTAATACGTCACTTCGATGGGCGTATCCAGGCGCGCCAGGAGGCGGAACACGCGCACCTCACCTTCGGCGGTTGTGGCCCGCATAGTCAGTTGCTGCCTGGGCTGCAATGTACCGTTCAGGTCCTCGATGGAAAAGAGCTCTCGGCCGCTCAACCCCAACGTGTCCGCATTTTCTCCGGGGAGGAACTGCAAAGGCAGGACGCCCATGCCAATCAGGTTCGAGCGATGAATGCGTTCGAACGATTCGGCGATCACGGCAACAACGCCCAACAGGCGTGTGCCTTTAGCTGCCCAGTCACGGCTCGAGCCGCTGCCATACTCCTTGCCCGCCAGCACCAGAAGAGGAACGCCTTCTTGCTGATACTTCATCGCCGCGTCGAAGATGCTCATCACCTCTCCGTCGGGCAAATGCACGGTTACACCCCCCTCCACACCGGGGACGAGGCGGTTCTTCAAGCGAATGTTGGCGAATGTGCCCCGCGTCATCACGCGGTCGTTGCCGCGCCGCGAGCCGTAGGAGTTGAAATCGCGCGCAGCCACGCCCTGAGCGATCAAATACTTTCCGGCAGGGCTATCGGGGGGGATCGTCCCGGCCGGCGAAATATGGTCTGTGGTAACTGAATCCCCCAAGAAGGCTAAGACGCGTGCCCCCTGAATGCTCGAAATCGGAGGCGCCTCAGGCGTGAGGTGTTCGAAATACGGGGGTGGCTGAATATACGTCGAGGCTGCCTCCCAGGGATACAGCTCGCTGGGGCGCGCTTCAATGGCGTTCCACATCGGATTGCCGGTGAAGACCTGGGCATACTTCTCGGCAAACATCTGCGCATGGATCGTGTCGGCGATGGTGGCGCGAATCTCATCCTCACCAGGCCAGAGGTCTTGCAAATAGACCGGCTTCCCCTGGGGATCGTAACCGAGCGGCTGCGTGGTGAGGTCGATATCTACGCTACCTGCCAGAGCAAAAGCCACCACCAGTGGCGGGGAAGCCAGGTAATTGGCTTTCACAAAGGGATGGATGCGCCCTTCGAAGTTGCGGTTTCCGGAAAGCACAGCGGCGACAACCAAATCCCCGGCATTGATGGCGCGCATCACTTCAGCCGGCAGGGGACCTGAATTGCCAATGCACGTCGTGCAGCCATAGCCCACAAGGTTAAAGCCCAATTGGGCAAGCGGTTCCAATAAGCCGGCCGCGCGAAGATATTCGGTGACCACGCGCGAACCTGGCGCCAAACTGGTCTTGACATATGGCGGTGGGCGCAACCCTCGCTCCACGGCTTTCTTAGCCAACAAGCCCGCCGCGACCATCACCGAGGGATTGGAGGTGTTCGTGCAGGAAGTGATCGCAGCGATGACCACGGCACCATGGCCGATTTCGATTTGCGCGTTGCCATTCAAAGGGATGCGCCGCTCTATTGCATCTGGGGGAACCTCGAACCCGCGTTCCTGCTTGGGTGCGGTCAACGCTCGCCGGAAAGAAGCTTTCAGCTCCCTGAGCGCCAGGCGATCCTGTGGGCGCTTGGGGCCTGCCAGGCTGGGTTCTACGCTGCCCAGGTCCAACTCCAGGGTGTCGCTGAATTGTGGTGGCGGGGCTTCGGGGGTGCGAAATAGCCCTTGCTCCTTGCAATATCGCTCCACCAAGTCGATAAGCGCCGCGGGACGTCCGGTGAGGCGTAGATAGCGCAAGGTCTCCTCGTCCACAGGGAAGTACCCGATGGTGGCGCCATACTCCGGGGCCATGTTCGCCACAGTAGCACGGTCGGGCAAGGACATCGTCTCCAGGCCAGGACCATAAAATTCGACAAACTTCTCGACAACCCCTTTCTGGCGCAGCATTTGGGTAATCGTCAGGGTCAAATCGGTTGCCGTCACGCCGGGGCGCAACTCTCCATATAACCTAAATCCGATGACCTCGGGCATCACCAAATCGATAGGCTGCCCGAGCATCGCCGCTTCTGCTTCGATGCCTCCCACCCCCCAACCGACCACCCCCTGCCCGTTGATCATGGTGGTGTGCGAATCGGTGCCCACCAGAGTGTCTGGAAAGGCAACCCGGGCGCCTTGCTCTTCGCGCCACATGACCACGCTCGCCAGGTATTCCAGGTTCACCTGATGGACGATGCCGGTGGCAGGCGGGACAACGCGGAAATTATCGAGGGCGCGCTGCCCCCAATGAAGGAACTCGTAACGTTCGCGGTTGCGGGTAAACTCCAGCTCTGCGTTGCGCGCCAGGGCATCTGGAGTGGCAAAGAAATCCACCTGCACGGAGTGGTCGATGACCAAATCGACGGGCACAAGCGGGTTGATCTTCTTCGGGTCGCCACCCAGCCTGTGCATGGCGTCACGCATCGCCGCCAGATCCACCACGGCAGGCACACCAGTGAAATCCTGCATGAGCACACGCGCCGGTTTGAAGGGTAAAGCAGGTCTTTCCTGGGCTAGCGGCTGCCAAGCTGCCAGGTTGCGCACGTCCTCTTCGCGGACCTCGGCCTGATCACAGTGGCGCAGCAGCGATTCGAGTAAAACGCGCAACGAATAAGGCAGGCGCGCCAAATGGGTCAGCCCCGCTTCTTCCAGTTTCGCCAGGCGGTAGAAATAGTATTCCCCATGAGGGGTGCTGAGTTTACTGCGTGCTTCAAAGACATCCATACTCAAGAAACCTCCGTAGTCGATTGGCGGCGCACGATGGCGTCGCTCATCCTGGCGACGCGCACCATAAATGCCACATCATGCACGCGCACAATATCCGCGCCGCGGGCGATGCCAATGGCAACTGCCGCGGCGGTGCCCTCCAAACGTTGATCCGGGGGCAGGTCGAGGGTATAACCGATAAACGATTTTCGGGAAGGACCATACAGGATGGGATACCCCAGAGCGCGCAGTTCTCCCAAGCGATCGGTCAGCTCCAGGTTTTGCTCCACTGTCTTGCCAAAGCCGATGCCTGGGTCGAGGATGATGTGCTCTGAGGGAATGCCGGCAGCCTGCGCCAAGGCAACGCTCTCCAGCAGGTCGCGCTTCACATCCTCGAGCAGGTTGACGTATTCCATGCCCACATACCGCCCCCCCAATTGCCCTTTCACTTGGGCATGCGCCCACGAGCTACGATTGTGCATCAAGACCACCGGGACATCAAACTGGGCAACCACCTGCGCCAGATCAGGGTCTGCCTTGAAGCCCCACACGTCGTTCACCAGGTGGGCGCCGGCCTCAAGAGCGGCGCGGGCGACCGGTGCTTTATAGGTGTCAATGGATACCGGCACGTCAAACTCTCTAACCAACGCCTCGATCACCGGCAACACACGCGAAAGCTCCTCCTCGACGGTGATCGGTTGCGCGCCGGGTCGCGTGCTTTCTCCACCCACATCGAGCAGGTCAACACCCGATTCGACAAAGCGTAGCGCCTGGTCGAGAGCATTCTGGACGAAATCGTGCGTACCGAGCTTCACCGCCTGGCCAAAGCCGTGCGAGACGAGCAAGCCATCCCCGGAGAAACTATCGGCGGTGATGTTGAGAATGCCCATAATATAAGTACGGCTTCCCCAAATGAATTCCTTTTGGCGCAGGCGCAGCGTTTTCGCAACCATCTCAGCCTCCTCCCGTCAAACGGCTGGGTGCACAGCCCCATTTTTCGATCTGATGCCAGGGATGAGAAGCGCCTCATTCGCCCGAATCGATGACCCCCCTGCTTCAGAACCGCAGGCGCTATCGAAAGAAGCGATGCCTTCTCTCATTCTATACACCTTCTGCTATACACCATGGTGGCTAAAATTTTACTCGAAACGCATAAGGGGAAGATAAGGTTTTACCTCGATTCCTCCTGGTATAGGCGCACACCGCTAGAGTCGCATTCGGTGAGCAGTTGAGCAATCGACTTGCCGACCCCTGGATGGACCAGATCAGGCGCCAGGTCGGCTAAAGGCACGAGCACAAACGCCCGCCCCAACATGCGCGGGTGCGGGATGGATAGCGGTGGCGCTTCTAAAACCAGGTCATCATAGAAGAGGATGTCCAGGTCGATGAGGCGTGGACCAAAGCGTTCCCCCGGCTGGCGACCCAGGCGGCCCTCCAGCCCTTTGAGGAAAGCAAGCAACTCCAAAGGGGCAAGGTCTGTTTCCAAGCAGATCACCTGATTGAGGAACATGGGTTGCTCCCGGATGCCCCAGGGTTCGGTTTCGTAGATTGGGGAGGCTTTCAGCAAGCGCATCTTAGAAGATAGAGCCTCCGCAGCAGCGTTTAAATTGGCAAGTCGATCTCCCAAATTCGTGCCCAAAGCGATATAGACTATGTGACGCATATGCGCGATACCATCCTTGCGATGTGGAATCCCTGCAAGCATATCACAAAAGCCGCGCTTGAGCGACCCGACCGCAAAGGCGCCGCGGTCTGCCTCAATGGCCGGTTGGTGTTGACCCCAACCAGTCACAAGTTGCTCGAAATATGAGCCTCAAGGTTGCCAAGATAAGCCGAAAAGGCTACAATTTACTTACTACGCAAAAGCAAACCACCAATCAGGAGCAAGACATGGTCGAGGCAACGTTCAACTTCCCGAAGGGCTTCTTATGGGGTACAGCCACTTCCTCGCATCAAGTGGAAGGGAACAACCGCAACAATAATTGGTGGGCTTGGGAACACGAAGAGGGGCGTATCGTCCAGGGGCACAAATCGGGGCGCGCCTGCGACTGGTGGAGTGGGCGCTGGCGCGAGGACTTCGATCGCGCGGCTGAAGGGGGGCAAAACGCGCATCGTTTTTCCATCGAATGGAGCCGCATCCAACCCACCGAGGGCATTTGGGAGGAATCCGCTCTAGAACGCTACCGCGAGATGGCACGCGGTCTGACGCAACGCGGGATGACGCCACTGGTGACCCTACACCATTTCAGCGACCCCCTCTGGATCGCCGAGCAGGGAGGGTGGGAAAACCCGAACATCGTGACACACTTCGCCCGCTACGTCGAGAAAGTGGTCGATGCGTTGCATGAATATGTCAACCTGTGGGTGACGATCAACGAGCCAAACGTACTTGCCACCCTAGCCTATCTCATGGGCGCATTCCCGCCCGGAAAAACCAGCCTGGGGGCGGCGGTGCGCGTGCTCACCCATCTGGCCAGCGCGCATGCGCAGGCGTATCACCTCATCCATCGGGTACAGCCTACGGCGCGCGTCGGGCTGGCGATCAACTACCGCGACTTCATCCCGGCTCGACCCTGGTCGCCGCTCGATCGCTGGGCAGCACACGTGCAGGCTTCCTTCTTCAACGACTTCTTCCCGCGCGCCTGTGCCAGTGGCACATTGCACTTTCCCCTTTGGTTTCAACGATTGCCGGTGATCAAAGGCACGCAAGACTTCCTAGGGATTAACTATTACACACGCGAGCGGGTTGCTTTCAATCTGTTGCACGCAGGTGAGCTGTTTGGCCGCCGTTTCTTCTCACCCGAAGCAGAGCTTAGCGAAACCGGATTTCTGGCGAACGAACCGGAAAGTATGTTCCGGGCGATCAAATGGGGATTGCAATACAGGGTGCCCCTGATCATCACGGAGAATGGGGTGGAAGATTCCCAGGACACGCTGCGACCGCGCTACCTCATCCAGCACATTCATCAGGTCTGGCGCGCGGTGAACTTCAACTACCCGGTCAAGGGTTATTTTCACTGGACGTTGGTGGACAACTTCGAATGGGAGCGCGGTTGGACGCAACGCTTTGGCCTCTGGGAGCTGGATGTGGAAACGCAGACACGCCGCAAACGCCCCAGCGCAGATCTCTTCGCAGAGATTTGCAAAGCCAATGGCCTCTCGACAGACATGGTGCGGCGTTATGCCCCCGACCTCTTCGCGCATATGTTTCCCGTGTAGCCTCGCCGACTGACATGCGTCCCGACCTACACGCACCCTGTCACGCACCCTGCGGAAGCGTTCCTCACCACTCCCGAAAGCGAGGTTCGATCAAGAGGCACTATGTCTCAAACCCATGACGCCATACCCACACCGAAATTGGAGCTCCATTGCCGGCCGGCACGCGCCGAGGACACCCCTGATGTCCTGGCGCTCTCCAGCCTGATTTGGGAGGGGGAGGATTACATCCCATACGTGTGGCAGGATTGGCTGAAAGACCGAACAGGGCTTCTGCTGGTGGCCGAACACAAAGGCACCCTGGTCGGTTTCGGCAAGTTGACCTGCCTTTCGGCAGAGGATTGGTGGATGGAGGGGCTGCGCGTGCATCCCAACTACGAACGGCGCGGCGTTGCTACTCAATTACACCGCAGTTTATTGGCTTACTGGGAGGAAGTAGGCGCAGGGGCAGTGCGTCTGGCGACCGCCTCCAAGCGCTTGGCAGTTCACCGCCTGTGCCAACAAAGCGGTTTCATAAAAGCAGGAGAATTTTCGTTCTTTGCCGCACCGAGCACGCCCATTTCCGCCACAGGCGCCGCGAGCCGCCCTTTTCGTGCCGTCTTAGCTGAAGAAGCCGAAACAGCACTCGAAGTTCTACTCCAAAGCCCGACGCTTGCCTTTTCCCACGGGTTAATCGACCTGTTTTGGCGCTGGGCGCCACCGCGGCTGAGCTTCATGATATCCATGATCGAAAAAGGGGAAGCCTTCTGGTGGCTGGAGGGGCAGGGATTGCTGGCTTTTCAGGTGGACACAGACGATGAGGGAAACCCTGGGGGATACTTGAAATTTGCCGCCTGCGCCCTCGAAAGGCTGCCGGCAATGCTCGGGGATTACCGCGCCTTGAGCGCGGAGGTCGGCTGCCTAAAAGCGGGTTGGCTGGCGCCACTGCACCCTGAGCTTCAAGCGCTCCTTTCACAGGCGGACCTGAAGCGCGACTGGGACGAATCCATGTACCTGTTCGAGAAATTCCACCCACGTGCAACCAGCGCCGATACGCTCGCAGGTAAATCGTAGTATAATCCTGGCGCTGGCGAAATAAAAAAGCGTATATGCACTTCACGGAGAGGTAGCGTAGTCTGGCCTAACGCGCGCGCCTGGAGAGCGCGTGAGCCGCAAGGCTCCGCGGGTTCGAATCCCGCCCTCTCCGCCTGCTTTCCTTTGGACTAATCTACCGTGAGCTCCCTAACATCAAGGACTAGCCAGTAGCCACTATGGGCCGCACTTCGACGTTCAGTCTGTCTCCTAGAGTATCACTCGCTACTTCTAGATCATAATCGCTCTGCAGCCCCATCCAAAACTGGGGCGATGTGCCGAAATAGCGCGCCAGGCGTAGGGCGGTATCGGCAGTGATGCGCCGCTTGCCGAGCACAATCTCGTCGATGCGCCGGGGATGTACGCCGATCTCTAACGATAACCGGTTCTGGCTCAAGCCCATAGGCTTGAGGAATTCTTCTAGTAATACTTCCCCAGGATGGACAGGATTAAGCTTCTCGTTCATACTACCAACTCCTAATGATAATCCACGATTTCTACGTTATAAGCATCACCATCGGTCCATTCAAAGCATATCCGCCATTGGTCATTGATACGGATGCTGTACTGTCCTGCCCGGTCGCCACTGAGTTTTTCCAGCCGATTGGCCGGTGGTATGCGGAGATCTTCCAACGTGACCGCATTGTTGAGCATGCGCAGCTTACGATAACTGATCTGTTGGATGTCTTGCGGCAGCTTGGTCGATCGCAAGCGGGCAAAGATGCGAGCAGCTTCCTTTTGCTAATCACGCAGTCGCGTTTGGTTATATACCTAACCTTGCATCAGGAAATTACTCGTTCGATGGAACCTCCTCGCCAAGCAATTCCAAGTTCTCTTTTCGGTCGCTCTTCTGGATAAAGGTTACCGACAACGGAACTTCGGCAACAATATCCCAATCTTTCGACCCCTCCTGCTGAACAGCCACTCGAAACGAATACCTGCCTGATCTGTCGGCAGGAATACCTGAAAATCTAGTAATACTTCGAAATCTAATATACTCCGTTAGATCTACATCGACTTCATTTACAACTCTTGTTTCACCCGATGGGGACACCATCTCAAGCCTAGTCTTTGATTTGGTGGGCAATTCATCATTTTCCCTAATCCACAAGGAAATAACAGTAAAAGGTATGCCTATAAATCCATCAGGCTCCGGTTCAGCATTTATTCGAATTCTTTCTAATACATTTTCAAGGCTGACGTTATTTGACTCTCGATCTATCACTGCACGAGAACAAATAACAGTCCACACATGCTTTACCATTAAACCCTCTCCATAATATGAGATTCAGCTACTCCTGAACGTGTTTCCTTGCCTGCTTCAATCACAATTTTTTCGCCATATTTCCGAATATGATCAATTTTGCTTTTATAAAATGGAAAATAACAAGGAGCATTTTCTTCCAAAATCTCCTGTTTCATTTCACCAATAGTTATGCGCAGATCTTCGCCGAATGCATCTGCTATTTTCTTTAGTAATTTATATGTTGGGTTTGCCTGTCCGCTTTCTAATCGAGAAATATTGGATTGCTTTGTACCAGCGCGCTTGGCTAACTCCGCTTGTGACCATCCTCTTTGAAGACGAAGTCGGAGAATATTATCAGCCAAGTCTAAAATTGGTCTAAGTTCGTGGCTAACAGTCTGAAATTCTTTATCTTGTACTAGTATCTTTTTATATTCTTCGTATCTCATAGCGGTATCCTCCTTACCGTCCCAGATACTTATTTCTATACTCAATAGCCTTATTTATCTCTTTAGGGTCGACGTTTCTAGTTTTTTTCTTAAATCCGTTTAGCAGAATAATTTTTCGATTTTCTGGAATAATAAAAAATAAAATTCTGTAATTAATCCTTTGCACCTTAATGCGCAGTTCCCAGATGTTACTTCTCAAGTGCTCCACATAAGGTTCACCAATTTGTGGTCCATAGATTGTTAAACGCTCTATCGCCTTATCTACAAAAACTTTGTCGTGAGCACTTAAACTACTTAGAAAATCCAGGGTAGGGCAACGTCCGTTCTCCTTTTCATAGAGTTCAACTTTCCATTGTTCTGAACCCATCAATGAGTCCTTTATGCAAATCCTTATAGCATATATGCTATAATATATTATAGAGATGTTGGGATAAAAGTCAATAGTGAAATAACAAAATTAATTCTGCAATTTTCAACAGGCGGCGCATTGTTGATAAAAACTTATGAGCCCTTTCTCAAGTGTATCTTATCCCCCATCCAGGCTAAATCGCCGGATTGGTTTGTCCTCTCTTCCAGTATGGGCGGGGAAATGGCAAGCGAGCCAACCGGCAGCTGCAAAGCGAGTACCCTGGGATGGATGTTCGCGTTGAGGCGAACGCGCGCCCGAATTTCGTGCTCGCGGGAAACAACCCGCACAATCTCCCATGCGGTGATACGTAGCCGCGCGGCGCTTTGAGGATGGATTTCGCACCAGGATAGTCCACTTTCCTCCCAACCGGCTTGTTGCCCAACTGTTTTGGGCATCCAGAGAGGGTGCAAATAGAATTCATCCTCCAGGAGTATCTCACCCGAAATACTCTTGCCATCCTCCTCTAGGAAGTCCAAAGCAGCGGCGACCATCACCGGCGGCATCGTCAGGGAAGAGGCGCGCCACCACCCACCACGCTCAAGCCCGCTTCTCCAATCCCGGCTGGTTTCGAAAGCCGCGCCACCCACTCCCTGGAGCAGAAAGTCCCAATCATTGGAAAAGCCCAACGCATTTCCGCCGCTACCACTCAACGCCTCGGCGAACAAACGCACTGTGCTGTAATCATGGTCTGTACCCACCCGCCCAGGCATCAGCGCACCAGCCAACGGGCGGTCGCTCCAGGGCACATGGTGATACCCCCACATCAGAAGAGGTGAACAGTCCGGGAAAATGTAATCCGCAAGCAAAGAGGTGGCTGTCTCTTCAGGGGTGAGAGACACCACCAGGGGCACATTTTCTAGCCCTTTCTCAAACTCGGCTGGCGACCAAAATTCCCCCACAGGATCTGAAGCATAGATAAATAGCGCTTTTATCTTCCCATCCTGAATGCGGGTGATCAACCGCTGAAATTCGCTCTGTGTAGCCGGATATCGGGGTGGAACGCCAGTGGGGGTGGACAAAACAGGCAAATGGACGCCACCAGGCTGGCCCAAATTGTCAAGCAAACAGTTAAGCGCCAGAACCCGCCTGGCTATTTGAGAACCCTGTTGAGTGGTAAGCGCCAGGCTCCCCGGCACAATCACGGGTGCAGAGGCGTCGAGCAAAGATTCCGCCAGGCTTTGAATGGATTGAGTACTCCATCCGCAAGCGGCAGCCAGATGGCTGATTTCGGGAGGCTGGGAATATCCCCTTGTGCTCCTTTCAAGCACCAATCCTAGGGCTGCCAAAAGGAAGGGTTCACGCCCGGGCAGCAGAGGCAACCACCTGGATGCGGCGGGCACGTTTGCTGAGCGACGTGCTCCAATTTGCAGAACTTCTCCCCGCCAAAAAGGAAAGCCTTCAGCAGCCAACCGGCTTCCGGCGCCCAGCCAGGGTTCCTCACCCGAGGCACCCAACAATAAAACCAGATCAGCATTCGGAATATCGAATAGCGGAGGGATGGGAATACCAAAGGCCAGATGGCTGGCGTCGCATAACGTCGATAGACCGGAATAACTGAGGTTGGAATCCCAAACCACTGGAGGGTTCGCCCCCAGGTATTGCGCCAGATAAGTGAAAAAATCTATGCGCGAAGAGGGAAACGCGCCGATCAGGAAGGCGATTTCATCACCGCGATAAGCACGGAGTGCATCTTTCAGGATGCCCACTGCCTGCTCCCAACTGATACGCTCTAAAGCGTTCACACCGCGTCGAACTCGGCGAAAAGGCAATGGAGATTTCAACCCGTCAAGGGCATTTTGAAGATATGCTTTACCATCACCGCATAGCCTGCCACGGTTGTGGGGGTGATATGGGTTTCCAGCAAACGATAAAAGCTGTTCGCCATCCCACACCAGCCGCAGCCCACAGGCAGCAGGGCACCCCCCGCAAACCGTAAAACTCTCCTGCAGACCGCCTGGCGAACGGAAAAGCAGGCTTTCCACTCGGCTGGCGGCGCCTGCGGCGATGCTGGCAGCGAGACCCGTGCCTGCCAGCTTGAGAAACTCGCGGCGTGAAAGAGTCAAGCGCATGGCTCAACCGCCCGTGCTCATGGCGCGTAGAGCAATGCCCACCAAAAAGAGCAACGCCGCGGCATACACCATCATCGCTCGCCGCGTGGCTTCCCCTTTGGTATAGAAAAAGACTCCGGGGAGCACCATCAGGCTGACCACACCGTAAAGCACGTGAATACCGCCGCGCGCCGGAACGCCTGCACCACTCAGCCAGATGAACGCGCCCAAACTCCCCTGGAGCACATAGAGCAGTTCGGCGATGACCAACGCGCCCCAATAATTACTCTCTATCCCCTGACGGCGGAAATAGCGCCAAAACCCCCACAACGCCATGATACCGGTATATAACAGGGCTGTATTCGCCAAGCGACCATGTATCTCAATCCATGTCATCACAGCCTCCTGAGAGGTATTATACGCGAGAATTGCAGCGCCAGGCAACCGAAAGGGAGGTGTCTACGCCCTGCAGCGGGAGGCATCACCGCACAAAGCGCTAACCACTTCGGATGATGGGCGCAATCACCCATTTGCACTCCTGGATCACTCGGAAATCGTCCCATAAGCCCCTCACTACCTGTGCTATAATCCGTTTTCGCGGACAATCCTGGATAAACCAGGTGATGTAACTCTAATTTCAGGAGGTTTGCATGGCGGAGGTAACTTCTCCAGCCGATGAGTTCACGAAGCGCGTCAATCGACGCGAATTTCTCAACTTCGCCTGGCTGGCTTCTCTGGGTTTCATCACATTAAACATCGCTGGAGCGACCTATCTGTTTTCTATGCCGCGTTTCAAGGAGGGCGAATTCGGCGGCGTGGTCACCGTCGGCACGGTGGCCGAAATGCCAGAAGCAGAGGCATCGCCGCTCAACTTTCCCAAGGTCAAATTCTGGCTCTCTCATACCAGCCAGGGGGTCATGGCGTTATATAAAGTCTGTACGCATTTGGGGTGTTTGTATAACTGGAGGGAGCAAGAACACAAATTCGTTTGCCCCTGCCATGGCTCACAGTTTGAATTGAATGGCAATTACATCCTGGGTCCAGCGCCACGCTCGCTCGACCGCTTTGCCATCCAAATCGTCGACCAGGGCAGCGGAGAAGTGATCGCCCAATCTGAAAACGGCGAGCCGCTCCCCCTGCCGGAGAATGCCAATGCCATCGTGCGCGTGGATACGGGCAAGCGCATCAAAGGCGCGCCTCACGCCTAACAACTCTCGCTCGAAGACGAGCTCATTTTGGGAGAGAAGCCGATGTTGAAATCGCTAAACTTTCAAGACCTGCGTGAAAAGGTGTGGGGGATGATCGACCGGCGTGTGCGCATCATCACTGCCGGGTTGGGGTTGAACGAAATTCGCGCCGTGCTACGCGGCGACCCACCAACCGAAAAGCCGAACCCCCGCTATAAGGTGCACACCACCAGCTTCCTGTTTCACATCCGACCGCGCTATTATGAAGCGGGGTCGACCATCTTCACGCATACCTTTCGCCTGGGGTTTTTCACCACGTTCTTCTTCTTCGTCGAACTGGTCACCGGACTGATCCTGATGATTTACTATACCCCCTCACCGGAAAAGGCATATGACTCCATCCTCAACCTGATCAGCAATGTGCCGTTCGGGCTCTTGTTGCGCGACATCCACCGCCTGGGTGCAGAAGCCATGGTGATCTTCACCTTTTTACATATGCTACGCACCTACCTTACCGGCTCATATAAGAAAGAGCGCTCGTTCACCTGGTTCACGGGTGTGTTCCTGCTGGGCATCACCATGTTTCTGAGCTTCAGCGGCTACCTGCTGCCTTGGGACCAACTTGCCTATTGGGCGGTAACCGTGGGCACGAGCATGGCCGAAGCCGCACCTCTGTTTGGCAATGAGATCAACCTGCTGCTGCGCGGCGCTCCGGATATCGGCGCCAACGGCTTGTTGCGCTTCTATCTGCTACATGTCGTGCTCCTGCCCCTGCTGGCGGTTTTAGTGATCAGCATTCATTACTATAAAGTCTCGCGAGAACATGGCATCTCCTTGCCGGCATCCATTGAGGAAGGCAATGTGCCCGAGGAGGTCAAGAAGAAAGCCAAACAGCGCATCGATTACCTCCCTGACCTGCTGACACACGAGGTCTTCCTGGTCAGCCTGGGGCTCCTAGCCGTGCTGCTGAGCGTGACCGTCTTTGGCTACCATGCGCCATTAGAATCGGTAGCCAACCCACAGGTGACGCCTCTGGATACCAAGGCGCCCTGGTACTTCTGGTTCCTGCAAGGCATGCTCAAGCTGGGCGACAAGACGCTGATGGGCATCATCATCCCCACCATTGCCGCGGTGCTGCTCATCGCTGTGCCATACATCGACCGCAATCCGCATCGCAGCATGTACAAACGGCCCTTCGCGGTGGCGATTGGCTTGTTCGCCGTGTTGGTGCTGATCGTGCTGAGCTACATGGGGCTGCCGCAATACGGCATTGAAACCGATCCGGCGACACGCATCGTCCAGGACCTGGCCCCCGAAGAGGGCGAAGGTCCTCTACGTCTGGTGCCTTTCGACCAGCTGCTCCCCGGAGTGTACGAAGTGAACCTCACCGATACCAAACGCATGTGCGCCGAGCTGGATTATGGCTGCCCGGCTCTGGTTGAAGTCTTTGAGATATTTTCGCAGCGCATCAACCAAGCTGTGGCGGAGGGCAAAATGATGGATGTGCAGGCAGTGCTGTTGATCGAAGCTTGGCAAAAGGACCTGGTGAAGATCACCCCACGCATTGTGTACACCGACCCCAAGGATGGGATGCGTAAGACCTATGAACGACACATCTACCTTCATCGTGAGCGAGGCAGGGAGTGAAGCATGAGGCGCGTTAAGGTCGAAATCTTTCTGGGCATCGTTTTTATCCTCATCGCCAGCATGATCCTCCTCGGATATGGCATTCAGGAGGAGCAGCGCATGGCGGAGTATGCGCGCGCTCAGGAGGCGCGCGCCATCGAAGCCGGTGCGGCGCTTTACGAGCAGCAATGCAGCCGCTGTCATGGCACGCAAGGGCGCGGCATTCCGGGGTTATGTCCACCGCTGAACGACCGTTATTTCTTCGATCAACGCCTGGCGGAGGTGGGGTGGAGCGGCACGCTGGAGGATTACATCGTAGCCACGGCATCCAGCGGCCGCCTGATCTCGACACGTGCAGACCTGTATCCCGGTCAAGGCGTGCCAGCCATGCCCTCCTTCTCCGAGCAGTTTGGCGGTCCTTTGCGCGAGGATCAGATCCGCTATATCGCCGCGTTCATTATGAACTGGGAGAGCACCGCAGAGCTGGTAGAAGCCCCCAGCAGGCCATCAGGCGCAGCGGTTGGCACGGACATCACCAAGGCATTGCCCGAAGGAGATGCAGCCAGAGGGGAAGCGTTGGCGCAGTCCCTGGCATGTGTGGCCTGCCACATCGCCTCACCCACGGGACCAGCCTGGTTGCCCAGCGGTGACCAGCCGGGCATCGGTACACGTGCCGAAACGCGCATTGGCGAAGCCGGCTATAGCGGTCAGGCGACCAACGCTTTCGAATATCTTTTCGAAGCCATTGTCCTGCCGAATGTGCACGTTGTCGCCGGATTCTCCGAAGGGATCATGCCGGCAAACTACGCGCAGACGCTCAGCGACCAGGACCTGGCAGACCTGATCGCCTACCTGTTGACCCTAAAGTAAAAGGAGGCGGAATGGCAACTCGCCGAAGTGTGCAAGGCGCGTGGTGGGCGATTGCCCTGAGCGTGGCGCTGTTTTGGAGCAGTCGGGTGGCGCAGGCGCAAGAGACGCTGGACGAAGCAAAGCTGGCGCGAGGCGCGCGCCTGTACGCCGAAAACTGCGCGGTGTGCCACGGTGAAAACGGGGAGGGGCGCGTGGGCGCGACCTTATCCAAGAACTGGCCCTCCATTCGCCCAGACCTGACGGTGCGCGAGATCATCAGCAACGGAGTGCCCGGCTCTCCCATGCCGGCGTGGAGCCAGCAAAAAGGCGGGCCGCTCAGCGAGGCACAGATCGACGATCTGGTGTATTTCATTTTGAGCTGGCAAATCGGCGGACCTCCCCAAATCACACCCGCGGCGACAGCCACGCGGCGGGCGCCGATCACCCCGATCCCCAACGTGCAGGGCGACCCGAACCGCGGCGCGGCGCTCTACGATGAGAACTGCGCGGTATGCCATGGGCCAAACGGCGAAGGGCGCGTCGGAGCAACGCTGGCGCAGCGCTGGCCCTCTATCCGCCCCGACCTGTTCATCAAAGCCACCATCGCCAACGGGGTGCAAGGTTCTCCCATGCCAGCCTGGAGCCAGGAAAACGGTGGTCCACTGAGCGAGAGCGAGATCAACGACCTGGTGGCTTTTATCCTCACCTGGGAAAGCGCCGCGGCGCTGCCGCTTGAGCCAACCCCGATGGCTGAATCCCCAATCAGCACCTGGCTGCGCGGCTGGGGGGGCGTCTTGCTGGCTATCGGGCTGCTGGTCATCATCATCAGCGCGGCGCTGCTGCTGCAAAGGCGCAGGAGTAATCCATAGGCGGAATTTCTCAGAACTGCGAGGTCTTGGAGGCCTCGATTCGACGTGGGAGCATTGACATGCTCGGCAGCTTGCGGTATGCTCAATGTGCCCGGGTGGGTCCGGCGCGGCGGAAACCTGCGAACCCCGTCAGGTCCGAGAGGAAGCAGCGGTAAGCAGGGGCTTCCGGGTGCCGCCGGGGTGCCTGCCCGGGCGTGAATATAAAAAGGCTCTCCACCAGATGGGAGGAGAGCCAAAATTCCATCCATAAGAATTATCACGGCTTACTTTATTTATATAAGTCCAGGTAGGCTGGCCTAGAATATTGTTGATTTTCCTGCCAGAGAATAGACATATCGTTTGTCCCACCTGCCTCAACGTTCCAGCCGATGAATTGCGATTTATACGCCTCCACCCAACCTGTGCCCAGGAGGTTAATGTCCGCGCCCGGCGCCAATACCGTGCCGATAATATACGAGGCCGAGGTGCCATTGATTTGAAGTTCATTATGATTGCTGGGCGGCGCCATAATGACAATCCCTGGGATAGCTGGCGATGGATCTGGACTCTGTGCTGGAGCAGAAAGCTGTACCGTAGCGTTTCCGTTGATGCGCATCTCTCCATTGATCAAGTACAGGGTCACTCCCAAGCCGATCAGTGTGTCATTCCCGTTGAGGCGTACATTGCCAGTGATGCAGTACAACCCGGGAGCGAGGGTGCCCTGAATGCTGTTTCCCGAAACATTATGCGCCGCTGGGTGGCTGCAATCAGGAGGGGGAACATCATATGCTTCTGGGGGAATAGGCGTGTTCACCTGCTGAGGGGGTGGTGAGAATATCGAAGTGTCGCCAAAGAAATCATTCACATAGTTCACATTACCTTCTTGCACGACCACATCCGGGTTGCCGTTGCCGCGCAGACAACCGTTCGAGAACACCCCCCCTCCCTGCACCAACACAAGGGCATTGCCGTGAAAAGTGGCACCGTTCTGCTGTCCCTGACAGTTCGCCGGATTCAACGCCACAATGGCGTGACCATATGCCAAAGGGGAACGCGGTCGGATGCGCGTCACCGCCATAACTGTGTTTTGTAATGCGCCTTTGAAGACAAATTGCGCAAATGCTGTTTTAGTTTGAGCTGTGACAAACGTGCGAATGTCCAGGTATTTATCCGGGAATCCGTGGCTGGTATCTATTCCGCATTGTACATCCACACCATGGCTATCACTGATATCAGTATCGAGGAGTACACCGTTTGCCTGAGCGAGATTAATGGCTGCGGTTTGCGCAGCTTGCATGGCAGCAATCACTCCACTGCTGTTGCAATTCCAATTGCCATATGTAACGAAATTGTTCTCCAATGTCAAGCCCGCCTGACTGCCGCCTGCCAATGACGCCGAATCGGCAATGTTCTGATAGTGACGCCGATCAGAATATATCATGCCTCCATCCACGGCAAGTGCCGTGAAGCCCAATAAAACCACCATGGCTAAGACCATGAGCACAAGCGCCTGACCACTTTCTGATCGATTATTGCTTTCCATACTTTAATCTCCAAGCGAAACGGCAGACCACAAAAGGGATCGCCTGATCCAGCCTTTCACAATTCGAATTTTACATTATCCAGTCACTCCGCTTTCCACAAATATCTATTCATACAAAGTAATTGTCGATGGCACCCAGGGACCTTGTTCCATCAAATAGGTGATATCTATATTCGTATTACCACCAATAAAGACGTCTTTGCCGATCAATTGGGTGTAAAAGGTTACACCATCCGGTGTAGCAGCTGAAGGATCTCCGGCGATATCGATTGTGCCATTAGGTGCATAAATCGCGCCATGGTATTCCGAATCCGAATTGCCGCGCAACTTCACCAAGCCGTGATTGCTCTCATCCATGACAATCAGAACTCCTGGGATAGCCGCTGAACCGGGCTGGGGCCCCAATGGCGCAGCCAGATGAACTTCGCCGTTCCCGTCAGTGGTGAAATCACCAGCGATCATATAAATTGTCACCCCATCCATGCCTCCGGAGGTGTCGATACTGACGTCTACATTACCAGTATCAAAATCTCCATATAGACAATACAGCCCACCACCCACTAATACAATGTCGCCATTTGCATTGATACTCGTGTAATTGCCTGGTGGGATAGTGCCGCTCGCATGATTCTGAAAAGCACTGCTAGGACTTCCGTAGTATGCTACCGCAGAGCAGTCCGGAATGTATTCATCAAAAGCAAATGGAGGCAACGTGCTGGAAGCCTGCGTTGCTGCAGGTTCAAAAGTGCCAGGGTGATTGGTATCCAGCTCACCCACATAGAAAATGCCTCCATTCTCAACATTCACATCCAAGCTGCTGCCATCCCCCACCAAACAACCATTGGAAAAAACCCCTCCACCATTAATGGACACTTCAATATTACCATTAAACACCACACCGTTTTGGTTACCGCTACAATCAAGTTTAGGATTGAGGGAGACAATCGCATGTCCAAGAGCCAGGGGGAGACGTGGGCGCACGCGCACCACGGCAACTACTGAATTGCGCAAAGCCCCTCCGAAGATAAAATGCGCAAAAGCGGAGCGGGTATCCATGGTTAGCCGAGTCTTAATGTCCAGGAACTTATCGGTCCAATAATTGAACTCTGAATCATCTGTGCCGCAATGGGTCGTTACCCCATGTTTGTCGCTGTCATCCTCATCGATGGTGAAGCCATTATCTGCAGCACGCAGGATCGCCGCCTGCCGCGCTGCAGCTGCCCCGCCGCTTACATCTGTATCGGAGCAGTCCCAGGTACTGTAACGCACATCGTGGTTCTCAAAATACATCGCCGCGGCCCCACCCCCTGCCAGGGAGGCGGCATCGGCACCATTTTGTGCGTAGCGACGGTCAGAATACAGCATGCCGCCATCCACCGCCAGGGCGGTGAAACCCAGAAGCGCTACCATGCCCAACACCAAAAGCACCAGCGCCTGGCCATGCTCGCTTTTGCGCCCTGTCGGTTTCATCTCACACCTCCTGGTCTCCAAATAGAGACAAAAGAACCGCACGCTTCCCACCACGTGGAGGAAGCCATGCGTGGGGTTTTACTATTTTCTCTGCTCTGAGCATATCATAAATTTGACGGCTTTCAATATTTCCTTGCAATTCTGTGAGTAATACAATTTTGATTGCACAAATGTCTGTGCAGTGCGCCTGGAAAAATACAACCGCGCTAATTCAACATAAAGGGGTTGCCCTCTCCGGACAGCCCCTGAATCTTGGCATATTTTACTACAATGCCCCTTAGGGCAAGCGTTCTATTGCTTGCTCGCTCTCTGAGTTTTATTTATTCAATTCGATCATCGAGGGTAAATAATAGGTCAGGTTTTCATCAAAACGCACTTCAATTATCGGCGATCCATGGATATTGACGGTGTTTCCAACCAACTGGGTATGGATGGCCGTCAACCCGGAGGTGCCGCCGGCTTCAATCGTCCCATCGGGGGCGAAGACCAGCCCCTGATAGTCTGAGCCAGTGTCTCCCAACAGGCTTACGCTTCCGGTGTTACCATAGGCCATAAAAATGAGGATGCCCGGTATAGCCGGCGGACAAACGCTGGGAGCGCATGAATGATTTGGTGCGGACAGGTTGATGACAACATTTCCACTGGTAGTAAAATCACCCCCGCTTAGATAAATGGTCACGCCCTCCCCATCTACCCTGCCTCCGTTGAACGTGATACCATTGGATACACAATATAGTCCAGGAAGCATGGTAAGCACATCATTCGATGCATTCACACGAATGGTCGTATACCTGCCTGGCGAGATCGTTCCGCTTCCGTTGTGACTGCCCATATCGGGCAACGTTGAGCAATCCGGGGGAGGGATGTTCCATGTGTACCGTGGAATGGGCTCCTGCCCCTCCTCCGGAGGTGGTGACACATTGCCTGAAGTTCCATTGTCCGTATAACAATCCGTGCCCGTGCACCCAATTGTCCCCTCAGATACCACATCTGTGTTACCATGCTTGACCATGCAGGCATTCGAGAAGATGCCTCCGCCATAGACGCGTACCTGGTCGCCACTGCGATAGTGCACGCCACCCGTATTCTGGTTCGGGCAGTCCTCTCGTAAGGCGACAATGGCAAAGCCAAACGCAGCCGCAGTGCGCGGGCGTACGCGTGCAATGGCCTCAACTTCATTGCGCAGGATGCCCCTGAAGACGAAATGGGCAAAGGACGACCTGGTTATAGCAGTGATCATCGTGCGCACATCCAGATATTTGTCATCCCAGGGGCCATGGCTTTCGACACCACAAAGTGTCTCGACTCCATTCTCATCGCCAATATCCTGGTCGATCTGGTAACCGTTATCCGCGGCGCGCGAAACAGCCGCCTGGCGCGCTTGAGCTGAAGCGCTAGCTACCCCTGCTCCAGAACAATCCCAGATACCATAATGAAGGTTGTGTGCTTCGAAATATTGCGCCGCTTCCGCCCCTCCTGCCAGTGAGGCAGCATCCGCGGCGTTTTGAGCATGGCGCCTATCGGCGTAGAGCATGCCGCCATCCACCGCCAAGGCCGTGAAGCCCAATAAAACAATCACCCCCAGGGTAAACAGGACGATGGTCTGACCTTTTTCTAATCTTACAAGGAAGTTTTTCATCGCTGATCTCCTCGCGGGAGGGTAACCACCGCTAAGAAAAACATATGATGCCTTTCTTTATCAGCCAAAAGCGCTCATCGCCAGGCTTCAGAAATGCGAGGTATTCCGTAGTATTATACACCCACTAGGTGCACGCCGGCGCCAGGATGGTGTCAGTGATCGTAGCGGATATGGGCACGCTCTGCGCACCAACGAAGATGCCGATAAAGGGCATGGTTAGCGGGAAGCTGGCGTAGGTCACCCTCACGGTGATCGCCCCTCCAGTGCACGCCGCGCCGCTCACCGTCACCTGCACCTGGATATTCCCTCCAAAGCCCTGCACCATATCCGAAGCATGGCACACGCGGGTGACGATGGGGTTGGAACCAGGGCACGTCTCGGTGACGGATTGTGGATCGATCGAACCATATAACGCCCCCTCCTGCGCAGCGTCGCGCAAAGCCATATAGGTAAATAATGCCCGCCCAGCATCCACAATGCCCGCCAGCAAGATGAGGATGATCACCAGGCTGACGGCAAATTCCACCAGACTCTGACCCTGTTCACCTGGCAAGGTGTGGAGGCGCTGACTTTCCCGGTTACACTGGAGATGCATGGTACCTTTCGAAGGTTAATAATTGTTATACACCATGGGTAATAGCAGACGCCACCAAGGTGGATCGTAGATGGCGTTGCCCAGCCCCATGTTCGTCTCTAACGAGGCTGCCTGCGCCGCGGTAACCGCGCGGAAGGTCAACGGAGGGGTAACCACACCCGTGTAATCCACTAGGGCGTAGTACAGGCGCTGGAACCACTTCACATCCATCCAGGTGAGGATGGCATGTCCGCCGTTGTCGCGCGTCACCGAAACCTTACCGGCTGGACGGCCATCGGGGTTCACCAAAAAGCCTTCAGTCACGATGCTGGCAAGGTTTTGCGAACGAAGCTGATACGCCACGCGGTCCGCGTCTAAAGAAGCGTCTGTCCAGACAATGGCCACGCGACCATCGCTCAGTTGAATCGCATCCGGACCATATCCAAAACCCGTATGCAAAACAGTTTCACCCTGCACCAGGTTGCCGCTGGTATTGAAGCGCATATAGACCAGGCGATGGACGGGGTTGCCTGGGTCGGTGCTCTCATGGGAAAAGTACACCAGCATCACCTGCTTATCATTCGAGGCCGTGCGGTATTCCATCAATGCAGGGTCGCTGTAGTCTAGATTGTCATTGTACAGCCCTGAGGTGACCCGGCCTGGGGCTTTCACCTGGCTGCCATCCGCCGCGTGATAGACCGCTGTGGAAATATCCTTGTAAACGTTGTTCGAAATGGTGTGTCTCTCCACCCAGGCGAGGTGAAAATGGTTATCCCCATCGGCAATAATCTGTACATCCTCGTAGCCAGGTACATCGTCCTCTGTACCATCATACCAGCCTGTATCCTGGGTGACATTGAAGGGCGGTAGCACTTGGGCGCTGCCATCGGCGTTGAGGATGGCGAAGTAGATATTGCGATTATAAGTGATCGGGAAAGCGCTCAAATTGGTGATCACCCGCCGCCAGGCGACACCAATATTGCCATTGGGTGCCGTGGCAACCACCGGGGCGAAGTCACGGATGTCGTACCCCGAGCCGCTATGGGAGGTAAGGAGCTGCGGAGTGGCATAGAACAACACGCCGGTGCCGTTGATCAGGTTGTATTCCAGGTTGGTAAAATAGCTGCCTTGATTGCGTTCCCACACGGCGATATAGCTGGCGTTGGCCGCGTTGTTGATGACAAATGTGCTACCGGTATAGAAGGGTTGCGTGAGGGTGGTATATTGCGCGTGCGGAGCATTGAGTTGGCTCTGTACATGCTGTCCTTGACGGAATATCAGGGCAAACGGCGCGGGAATGACGGTGTGGAACTGCACAAGCTGCGCCTTTTCGAGGTCGTTAAAAGAGCGGATGGTCACATCCAGCGTGGCGCCATGGGAGATATACGCGCTCGCCGGGGCGGTGATGACGACCTTTACGGTGAACGTCCCTCCCTGAGCCAGGCTGCCGGTGTCCACCAGGCTATCGCCGGTCGTGTCGGTGAGCGGTTGCAACGTCGCCGCGTGGTAGAAACTCGCCTGCCAACCTGGCGCGCTGAGTTCAGGGGAGAGGTTATAGGTATCGGCGCCGCTTTCGCCGGTATTGCGGATGTTGAACTCGAATTCGGATGAGAAGTCGATGGTGAAGGCGCCCTGCGTATGGGGAAAGGCTTTCACGCGGTAATCCGGCGCCGGCCGCGTGAACTGGATGGCCAAGTTATCTTCGGGGGTACGACCCGTGCCGTTGTAGTGCACCTGCAGGCCATCGACACCATCCCCGTCTTCGATGCCGATGCTGGCTTCGTCTAAGCTTCCATTGACATCCCAATACTGAAAGAAAATGTCTCCATTCGCGTACAGGATGACTTCGAAAGTGAGCAAATCGGTGGAGCCCGTCTTCGAGACCTGGTACCACTCGACGACAAAATAATTCCCATGTGCATCGCTGCCGCTGGCATAATACACCCCCGATGGGGTGGGCTCGTTGAGGTACACCACCAGGTCATCCCAAAACGGGGCGATGATGTTTTGGGGATACTCATAATCGGTAGGGATGGGCAGGTTCTCGTAACTGGCGCCGCGCTCGTCCAGGCTGCTATCGAAGCCAAGCAAGCCGTTCGTGCTCACATAGACCTGGGTATAGGCGTTTTCATAGTATTTAAACGTAAAAGGCAGGGTAATGGGATCGGAAACTTCATCGTCATGATATTCATCTGCCCAAATCGCAATGCCGCTGGTGGCGTCTTTCCAGCCAAAAGATACTGTGTCGTCCCAGGTGTAGCCAAACTGGTCCGGCCCACCGCTAGAAGAGGGCGCGGCAGGCAATGCGTTCCGCCCTGTTCCCTTAAGACACACCGTTTGGTGCACGCTCTCCTGTTCGGGGAGTGAGGGCGGGCAGTCATTTGTCGAAAACGTGGCGGCGCCCAAAGGGCTCATGCCCGTGGTCAGGAGCGCCCACAGGCTCAAAGCCAGACTCACGTTGCGCAGGAAGGTTTGCAATTTCATGGCAGCTCTCATACTTCACTGAAAGAGGATGCTCACCGTACAGGAGTCCCCGGTGACGTTGTTACGGAAGACGGCGATGGTGAGGCTATCAAACGGCTCGATAGTCTTGTGCCAGGTGAAGACCAGCGCTTGGGAGAACCCAGGTCCGGCCGGGAAGGTGTGATCTGGGGACTTGGGCACCCATACGTATTCAAAAGGTGGACTAACTTCACCAATGGAAAAATTATCGCTGGTGTCACCGCCGCTCCACAGCGTGTAGGCGCCGAATTCGAGTTTGGTGAATTTGTTTCCTTGTGATTCCCAGGGCAGGGTCACGCTGATCAGCGTGTAGGTTACCATGGCGTTGTTCACCGGCTGCCAGGTGATCTTGCTGCCCACGCGTGTGTAGCTGCCTGGCTCGATGAGACAAGGCAAAGGCGTAAAAGTAGATGTTGGTGTGGGGGTGTCAGTGGGCGTGGGTGTAGGG
>JBBIVW010000024.1:0-26563 GCA_037439525.1 Anaerolineae bacterium | reverse complement strand
ATGCCGCAGAGAATGTGCCTGCCTGGGTCATGGCTAAACCCAACATGGTAACCAGGGTCTGTGCATCTGCTGTGGGTGTATGTTTGGCTTCACTGCCCACTGGCTCGCCCTCTAGCTCTTCTTTCAAGGCTTCTTCGATTTCCTCCACACTTCCCGGACGCCCGGTAAATGCTTGCTCTGTGCTCACCGACATAAACAAGAAGCCAATCAGCGGCATCATAATCAAAAGGATGAACAGCGTACGCAAGTCCATACGAATCAAATCGAATTGCCGTCGCGCCAGGAGGATCATTTGGCGAATGAAAGAATCGCGACCGCGCCTGGCAGGGGCGGCAGCAGAACCCGCTGCTCCCTTGGAACGCAGTTGTTGCTGGCGATCCACCACATACTTCTTGAAAATCTGCGAACGTTGGTAGTGCTCTGCCCATAAGACGCCAGCCTCCACCTTTCCAGAGCCAGGCTTGTAGTACGGCTGCAACTCTGCAGGCACTTCTTTGCCCCGGCTGGGGTCAACTTCTTGAGACAGTTTGAGATAAATATCGGAGAAATCGCGCACATTATAGAACGTCAGCGCTTCGTTCGGCGGTCCGTAATAAGAGAGTTTGCCACGGGAGAGGAACGCGACGTGATCACACTGTTCGATGTTGGCGGTTGCATGGGTCACCAAAACGATAGTACGCCCTTCATCGGCGAGCTTGGCCAGGTCGTACATCATCTTCTTTTCCAAGCCTGGATCAAGGCCTGAGGTTGGTTCATCCAGAAAGAACAATGTCGGGCGCGCCAGAAGTTCAACAGCAATGCTGACGCGTTTACGCTGCCCACCACTCAAGACGCGCACAGGTTTGTTGGCATGCTCTACCATATCCACCGCACGCAGCGCTTCTTGAATGCGCGTCTCAATTTCGGCGGGGCGCGCATCAGGCAGGCGAAGTTTCGCTGCATACCACAGCGCCAAGCGCACTGGTAAAGTGCGATGTATGATGTCGTCCTGAGGGACATATCCCATCTGATGGCGATATAAATCCAATTTTGAGTACAATGGTTCGCCATCCAGCAACATATAGCCATGATTGGCTGGCTGATAGCCGTTCATGGCTTTCATTAAAGTGCTTTTACCGGCGCCACTTCCACCCACCAGGGCAATAAACTCCCCTGGGGCAACGCTCAAGGTGACATCATCCAGGATTCTTTTTCCCTTGCCAACCTCTCTACCCAGACGGATACAATCCAGGCGATGACCCAACCGCATACTGGGCGAAAGCGCCTGTTTTTGGGCGTCATATGTGAGCTTGAATGGCCCGATCTGAATGACATCCCCGCTGGAAAGAGGCGTCTGGCTGATGCGCTTGCCATTGACAAAGGTGCCATTCGTGCTTCCCAAATCACGGATCACCAATCCCCCATTTTGTTTCTGGATAATAGCATGGCGAAACGAAACTGTGGGGTGGTTGAGAGGCAAGTAACTGTTGGGGTCGCGCCCAATCACAATGCTGGTCATTTTAGAGAGGTCGAGCTTTCCCAACGCCAGAGTCCGCTCCTCCATCCCCTCACCTTCCAGCCCCAGGCTTACCCAGTTCCCTGTCAGATCCCCGATTCTGACCACATCACCGGCGCGCAAGGGATGAGGCTGGTTCGGTGGGATACGCACACCATTGAGCATGGTACCGTTGGTGCTGTTCAGATCAGTCAGCTCAACGCCTTTAGAAGTGACATTGAGCTGTAAATGCTTCCCTGAGACGGCAGGGTGATTGATGACGATATCGTTGCCCGGTGCTCGCCCGACACTTATGGTCGCCTGGTGAAGGGGGTATCGTTGAGAAGCCCCACCCATCCAACGGATGATCAGGGCTGGTTCAGCCTGGCCTTCTCTGACAAGCTGAGTCTTCAAAGGGCCGCCCACCGGCGGAGCTGCTGGCTGTGGACTAATAGGGGGTGCAGCTACGGGAGATGGCGCTGGAGCTGCTTCTTGCGCTACCAGGTTGTACCCACAAACTGGGCAAAAGCGCGCGCTCTGTCGCAAGGGGGTCTGGCAGCGCGGGCAGGTAGCATAATTCGCCGGGGGAGGAGCAGCCAAACCGCTCAAAGGCTTACCACATTGACCACAAAACCGCGCCTGTTTGGAGTTTGGAGCACCACAATGCGGGCATAATCGATCACTCATCTCATGGCTCCTTCGGAAAATCGTTAACTATCCAATAAACGAAAATCTGGTGAACACCTGCAATGATTTTTTATTATAAACCTTTAATCGATCTGCACAACGACCACACCGATATTATCCTCACCTCCGGCGCGATTTGCAGCTTCAACCAATTGGGCACACGCCTTCTCCGGCGATCCTGCGGAGACCAACATCTCGGCGATCGCTGCCTCATCCTGGACCATCTCCCACAGTCCGTCAGAACATAATAGCAGCCAATCCCCTGGCTGCAAGATTTCGACAAACGTGTCTACTTGAACGTCTCGCTTCTGACCTAACGAACGGTAGATCACGTTGCGCTGGGGGTGAGAGTACACTTCTTGGGGCGAGATCTGGCCCAATTCCAGCATACGAGCTACCAACGAGTGATCGCGCGTCACCTGGCGCAGCTTTCCCTCGCGATAAAGGTAGGTGCGACTATCTCCAACATTGGCGAAGATTCCATAAACATCGCTGATCAAAGCCATGGTAATGGTCGTGCCTGCATCTCCGGCTTTATCCGGTTTATTTTGAGCATATGTAAAAACTACCTGATTGGCGCGTTGTACCGCTTGCTGAAGGCGCACCTCAAAAAGGCTGGCTTCTGTTTGGCGGGTGCGCAGATCATCCCGCCCTGCCTCCAGCCCTTCTTCGCTCAAGTGTACCGTTGCACGCGGATCGCGCACCGAAAACAAATCCGCTAACTCATGCTTGACGGTTTCTACAGCCCAATGGCTGGCGCACTCACCCCCCAGATGACCCCCCATGCCGTCGCAGACGATAAACAAGCCGCGCGATACACCTTCCGAGGGGGTGAATATCTGCGACCATACCCGGTCTTCGTTAATGTCCCTTTCCTTTCCCGCATCCGTGCATGAGGCAGCATTTAGCTTCATCGTTGTTTCTCCGGCTTCCAGTCCACTTTATCCTGTGTTGACCTTGCGTCTGCTCAACTCAGTGAGCTAGGCAATCACCTCTCTGTGAAACCAACAGGATTGTCTTATCCGACCTCTCAGAGGCTCGTTTATTCCTTTCTATATTCCAAAACAAAAAGACCCAGGCGAATCTCATCTCCCTGTTCCAACAGATACAGACGCCCAGGCTGCAATTTCTGGCGATTGAGGAAGGTATAATTCGTGCTGTTCAAATCTTCTATAAAAACCTGCCCTTCCTCTGCAACCAGGCGCGCATGCAAACGCGATACACCTGCAGTATCACCACCATGGCTGGTGAGGTCAATGTCCGGGTAAATTTCGCGCAGCGGATCTGCACGCCCTAAGGTAACTTCGGCTTTGCCCTGGTTCAAGTCAATCTCTGCCTTTGTGGCTCTAACGACAAGCACCCCCCTGACAACCTGCGGAGCCTCTGCCTCCATTTTTGAAACCATTGGCGAAGTCTCCAACTCCAGAGGGGGTTGTTCGCTCGGCTTTTTTTCCCTCTCCTCCAGGTCTGCAATCGAGCGTTGGGGCAATTGAAAACCACAGTTCTGACAAAAAACCTCTCCCGGCATGTTGCGATGAGAACAGACCGGGCAGATCACTGGAGAAGTATCCCCTCCCGGAGTATCTTCAACTGCTTCTAATGGGATTGGTGGAGGAGGCGGGGCGCTGGCGACCGGAGATAACTGAACTCCACAATTCTGACAAAACATTTCTCCAGGCAAGTTGACAAAACCGCAGGCCGAACAGGTGCCCGGTTCAACGCCCTCATCCGGCAGGCGCGGTCTGCCTCCGCCAACAAGAGGGGAAGGTTCGGGCTCGGACGCGGATGCCTGAGGAGCGGTTTCCAGGCGCAAGCCGCAGAAATCGCAAAATTTCGCCGTATCAGCAACAACGTTATTACACTCTGGGCAGGTTCTCATCGCACATCAATCAGCCTGATAAATCAATATCATCCTGCCCAGGCGAATCTCATCACCATTTTGAATAGGATGCGGCTGCCTGGGAGGGATTCTTTGCTTATTCACCGCAGTCCCGTTGACACTATCCAGATCTTCGATGCACACTTTGCCGGAGCTGATCACCAATTGGGCGTGTTTACGTCCCACGCCATCTGCCTGAGCGCCATAGGGCTCCAGGTCTACCTCGGGAAAGATGCCGCTGACCGGATCCTCTCTGCCAATCACCACAGTATCCTTGCCGGGGGGGATGGGTATAGTCACATTTTGGCTTTGCAGCACCAGCTTACCAGGGATGGTTTGCAAAGCAGGCAGGGGCTGAGGTGGAACAGGTGGTTCAGGTTGTGGAATGGGAGGAGGGGTGTATGCCGGTTGTGGTGGAACGAACGGCACAGGTTCAGGCGGGGGAGCGGGAGGCATGGGTGCCGGAGCAGGTGTTGGCGTAGCAGGCAAACGTGCGCCACAACTTTCACAAAATATAGAGCCGGTTTCGTTCACGTAGCCACATGCCGTGCACTTCACCCCACCTTCCGACTCGGGCACATGAAATGTGGGAGCAACTGCAGGGGCAGAGGCGATGGTGCGTAAATCAAAACCACAGCTATCGCAGAAAATCGCCCCAGGAGGAGCCGGGGTCTGGCAATTCGGGCAATTTACAATAGACATGGATCAGCCTCCTTGAACGCTTGTGCGTCAATCAGAAAAATCGGTTTTCGTCAATCGTTTGGTGGCATAGCGCATCTTCTGAGCCGCGGCCGTATCTAATCGGCCCTGCTGCTCGAGTTGATCCGCTTGCTGATTAGCCTGAGACGCCAGGTCTTCTGCACCCAATTCGAGCAAGCGCGTTGCCGCGGCTCTCAACCGTTGCGTGGCTTTGGCCACCTCACCCGCGGCAGCCTCATCCAAGGCTTGCGTTTGAAGTTTATGTGCCACAACGCGCTCGATCAAATTCATCATCCTGGGGTCAATACGCTCTATATGTTGTGCCTCTGGAACAAAGGATACCAGGACATCAATGGAAACCTTTTGCGCGGTAAGCTTTTGAGCGGGTACATCGTAGGTGATATCTGCCTGGACAAGGCGATATACCCCTTCCGGGCGCGGGGGAAGCAGCAAATCCGCCAGGATGGACTGCCCCACGCCACATTGAAGATCGCCAAGATGTACTTGGACATCATGCGTAGAAACCGCCCTTTGATCTAAACGGCTAATCAACGGGGCAACGCGCCACACAAAACGTGGTGTTACCCCTTGTGCCAAGCGCATGGTGAGCTGCGCATTGGTCGCCGCGGTGCCTTTCATGGAGCGGAGCGTCTTTTCGAATCTTGCCTCCACCTGATCGATCTCCTCGATTGCTTCCCATTCTCCACCCGATCGCTGAGCCAGGTCTTCCAGCAAGCGTGCATCCCAATTGCTCTGCTCTCCCAATCCCAACCCCATCACATAGATCGGGACACCCGCCAGGCGACACTCATCTGCTATGGTTCTACAGGCATCTTCGTCTTCCCAGGTTTGACCATCGGTGAGCAGAATCATTCCATTGACCCGCTCAGGGCTCTTGACTTTTTCGAGCTGAGCCAACCCCAACCGCATGCCGGTAGACATATGCGTGCCCCCGCGCTCTTCAATGGTCTCAATGCGTTGATGGATGGCCTGACGATCCACCACAGCGCTGGCTGGCCAGATCAACTCTGCAGGTTCGATATCATCGAAGATGACAATGGAAAGCAAATCTTCTGCGCCCAGACGATCTACCACAAGATGCGCTGCTTGCTTGAGGTGATTGAGCTTCTCTCCAGCCATCGAGCCGCTACGGTCCAGCACAAGGCAGAAATTGACCGCCTGAGAGACACCGGTTGGAAAGCTTTCAGAAGGCACAGCTTCTAAGAGCAAATAAGCCTGCTGGGGGGTGGGCATCGCCTGGAATTCAGGGCGGTGCAGTGTGGCGGTTAATTTTAGAGCTGTGTCCATGAATCGATCCTAAAATTTCAAACCTGATCCAGAAAAGCACATATTCAAAAAGAATTCATACCCTGACCAACTGGACGATGATGGCGGTGATATTGTCTTCACCACCCGCAGCATTAGCCGCTTCGATCAGGCGATCGCAGGCGTGTTGGGGGGAATTGGCTTCCAGAACAATGCGCTGTATCGCCGCGTCTTCGACCATTCCGCTCAATCCATCGGAGCACAATAACAAAAAGTCGCCCTCTGAAAGGGTATGTTCGGAAGTTTCCACCTCGAGTTCTAGTTTATCGCCGATGGTGCGGTAGATGACGTTACGTTGTGGATGATAGCGCGCCTCTTCGGGGGAGATTTGATGTGTGGCTACCAGGCGCTCGACCAGGGAATGATCTGTGGTCAGGCGTTGAATGCCCTGGCGATGGATCCAATAGGCGCGGCTATCGCCCACGTGGGCAATGATGGCACGGTTTGCTTCGACAACCGCCGCGACCAACGTCGAGCCCATATCGCTGCCAGTGCTCTGGCGCAATTCATACACTGCTTGGTTGGCTTTCTTCACTGCCTCTACCAGCCAGGTTTTTCGCCCCGCAGGAGATGCGTTTGTCTCTTCGGTGAACAACCCTTTAATCGCTTCTTGGGAAAGCACTTTGACAATCGTGCCACTGGCTACTTCTCCAGCCGAATGCCCCCCCATACCATCTGCGACGACATAGAAGCCCAGAGGCTGCACCTCCGAGCGACAAATGCGTGTGCGTTCAATAGTCATCAGGCTGTCTTCATTGAGCGTACGTACCATACCCACATGCGTTCGCCGGCCCAGGCGAAAGTCGAATTCGAGCGCATGGACTTCCTGAACTCCCAGCGCGTCAAACAGCGCCTGGGAAAACTCATCGGCGCTTTCGAAGCCGGGTGAAGATAATGCCTGCTCGAAAACCTTGTTCACCGCGGCGCTCAAGCTGGCTTGAGGCGCGTAATTTGCTTTGCCGGTGATCCATAAAAACAGTTGCTGGGCAAGTGCGCGCGTGTCTTGCCGGCGAATCTCTCCGCTTACAGGGGACTTCAATACGGCGCGCGAGAAGTTTGCCCAAACGATCCTACCATTGGCGCGACCGAAGCAGCCTGTGTCAATAAAACCTTCAAAGGTGATGCCATTTACATGAAGATAATTCAGCGCCTGTGCCAGATGGATACCGCTTTGCAACACAAGGGATGGTTCGATCTTGTTGGTTTCGGCAACAACGTAGGGGATGACCATACAATAGCGCTGCATTCCGCCTACCTTTTCATCAAAAAGCGCCAGTGGGGGGCGAATGCTGCGATGAGACAAATTTTTCTTGACGATTTCTGCAAGATTACCCGGAAACGGGTGATGCGTTTCTACCAAGATCATCTCGCCCACATCATCGGTTAGAGGTGCGCCACAGTCAATGCAGAAGTTTTCAACCTCAGGGCTGCGCGGTGGAGCATAGGCGCCACATTCAGGGTTGGAACAAAAGCGAATCCGCGCCTGATCTCCTTTGATGATCTGCTTGACGAGATAATTATGCTGTTTATCATCCGAATAAACCAGGCTGTGGAACAGAAAAGAATCGCCGAAGATCGCTCCTTTAGGGCGGCTGAGAAACGCCTGTTTTGGCGGCAAAGGCTTCGTATTGGTGCGCGGCGATTCGCCCAATCTCCTGGTCGATGGGCTTGAACTTCCCCCCGGCGGATTGGCTGCATACGCACCTGGAACCATCAACATGGCGGCGCAGGCGCGGCATAATACCACTCCTTCCCGGTTTTCAACTTGGCAATGTGGACAGATGATCATGACCTTTCTCCTGGAGCGAGTGCTCTATTTGGGATGGATATAACCCGTGTCCTGGTACATCAGTTCCACCCCTCCGAGGCGAATGCGAGCGCCATCTACCAGCACATTCTTCCGCGTCGGTAATTCGCCAATGTAAATTCCATTCAGTGAATCGCGATCCATGATACACACTTCCCCGAGGCGATCATCGAAATACACCAGCGCATGGGAAGAAGAGATGCTCGGGTCGTCAATCACCAGGTCATTGGTTTCTCCACGCCCAATGGAAATTGGCAATTGGGTAAACACATAGGCGGGGCCCGAGGTGAGTGTAAATTTCAAGCCGAAGGCCTGGTTTGTCGGTTTATGCATAGAAAACGTCCTTTGGGATCAAATCTAATTCTGTGCCAATGATGTGTCGCACTGGGTCTCCTGTTCATCCAGGCATTTCATGGGAGGGATTCTTTTCTCATCGCTTAGTCTCATGCGTTGCACGAAAAGGGCATATCTACAAAAAGAGACGAGAAGCGTCTCTCCTGGATCGATCCATCTGCGTCTAAAGTAATTATACTCGCATTTGTCTAGGGGAAAACCTCTTTATATATATGTTGAGAGCCGGGAAGGAGAACCCGGCTCTCTCAAGGAGGAGAAGATGAGATTGATATGTATCTCGTGCTCGATCATAATACCTCTTGGCATGCCCTGCTTGACGGGTAATGAACGCGTGACCTACGATTTCCGACCGAATAAGCTCCTATAGCGATAAGGTTTGGTTAAATCCACCCTTTAGCGCTCAATAGGCACATCCCTCACCGAGGCCTCGCGGGCCAGCGACCATGGCTTCTCACGGCGGCGATGCTCCCATATACCCTCTAAAGTATAGAGAAGTAAAGCCAGCCAGATCAAAGCGAATCCTACCAGGCGAGTCTGGTCAAAGGGTTCGTGGTACAACCATACTCCAATAAGCAATTGCATGGTTGGGGCAATGTACTGCAAAATGCCGATCATCGAAAGAGGAATGCGCCTGGCTCCACCTCCGAACAAAAGCAGGGGTATCGCAGTCACCAGCCCGGAAAGGATCATTAATAAGCGCACCTGCCCGTTCGAATGAAGGAAGCTTCCTGTGCCAACCGCCTCCCAGTAAACCAGAAAGAGACCAGCTGGTAGAACGAGGATTCCCGTTTCCATGGCTAAACTATGCAGCGATTCCAGCGGGGAGGTCTTTTTGACCAGGCCATACATGCCAAAAGTAAAAGCCAGGACCAGGGCGATCCAAGGCAAAGCGCCATAACGCAGCGTGAGAAAGATCACCCCACCAGCGGCTAAAACCACCGGCAACCATTGCAATGGGCGCAACCTCTCGCGCAAGAACACAACACCCAAGAGCACACTGACCAAGGGGTTGATGAAATAACCCAAACTGGTTTCGACAATGTATCCAGCATTTACCCCCCAGACATATGTCAACCAATTTACGCCCAAGAGCATGGCAGAACATACAAATACAAACAGGGTGCGCGGCTTTGCAAAGGCGCGGGAAAGAAGGTGCCCCTCACGACGAGATAAAATCACCCCCAAGACGAAGATAAACGACCAGAGGATACGATGAAAAATGATCTCCAATGCGGAGACCTCATGCAGGAGCTTCCAATAAATCGGGAAAACACCCCACATAAGATATGCTCCCAGGGCGTATAACGTACCTTTATTCATGATTACATCCAAAGGTGGTTGTGCTCAAATACGACCTCCAAAAAAACCATTTGGTTGACTAAAAGAACGCCAGAACAAAGGCTAATCATACCAGAGGATGCGACCATCTTGGATAAAATCCCCCTAATCCGCGCCTAGAGAAGGTTCAGTCAGACCAGCCTCATTAGGTGTGCTCTCCGCCCTAAATCAGCGCCCGCCTGGCTGAATCACTCTGCTTCTGCGACCACGCGAAACACCGTATCCCCTTCTCTCACCGGCGCTTCAACTTTCAGGGCGACATCTTCTCCGGGTCCTGCAGAGGGCACCTTGCGATGTTCGATCTCCAGCGACTCCACACGCTGGATGAAATCCGTTACACGGCCCAGCAAGTGTATCGTATCCCCAACCTGCACTCTTTCACACAGTGAGAGCACTGCAACCCCGATACGGTTGTAATAATGGGTGACCTTGCCCACTTCGATTTCCATCGCTAAACCTCCTTGCGTTCATTCCAGAGACCAGAGGCGTGTGACAGCGATGCAACTGGCGGGGAGGGAGGGATTCGAACCCTCGGACGAGGTTTTAAGCCCCGTCAACCGCTTAGCAGGCGGCCCCATTCGACCACTCTGGCACCTCCCCGAATGCTTGCGTTCAGTTTACCATAAAATCTCAAGGAACAGGGACACACAGGACAACTTTCAGGCGGAGGGAGAGGGATTCGAACCCTCGGTGGATCTTCCGACCCACAGCTGTTTTCAAGACAGCCGCCTTAGTCCACTCGGCCATCCCTCCAGCGCGCCCGCTTTGCGGAGGCATTGTACCATAATCCATCCCAACTACCGGCGTGAGGCTGGCCGCATGTTCAAAACCTTCAAATCAATGCTATACTAGCCGCATTCAAATTCCAGGAGAGACGTTGCTTTCATGGCACACATTGCTCGTTCCACATTGATCATTGCAGTCTTCTTCGCTTTGGACAAAATCTTGGGGTTCTTCCGACAAGTGCTCATGGCACGTCAGTTTCGGTTATCTTATGATATCGACGTGTTCAACGCGGCGAACAACATCCCCGATTTGCTTTCTGCGCTCATCTCCGGGGGCGCGTTGGGGGTAGCCCTCATTCCGGTGCTCTCGGAGGTCCTCGAATTGCGCGACCGCCAGGCAGCCTGGGAGCTGTTCTCGCGCATCCTGAACCTTGCCTTCGTGGTCACAGCTTCACTTGCATTGGCGATTGCCGTGTTTGCCAAGCCTCTGGTGAGCCAGGTGATCGTCCCGGGTTTCCCAGCAGAGCAACAGGCGCTCACTGTGGAGCTCATGCGCCTGGACCTGGTAGCCATCCTCATCTTTTCGCTCAGTGGACTGGTGATGGCGGGGTTGCAAGCCAATCAACATTTCCTTTTTCCGGCGATGGCTCCGGGGTTGTACAATTTGGGGCAAATTTTCGGCATTGGTGTCCTTGCACCCGCCGATGGTCTGCGAATAGGGAGTTTTACCCTTCCCGCTTTCAATCTGGGCATCCATGGGTTGGTATATGGGGTCATCCTTGGCGCATGGCTGCATCTTTTAATTCAAGTACCTGCGCTGATCAAATACGGCTTCCGCTGGAGCGCACAAATCAACCTGCGCCACCCCAGCGTGCTCAAAGTGTTGAGGCTCTTGGGGCCACGCGTGGCAACGATGTTCTTTCTACAACTATTCTTCATCGCCAGAGACAATCTGGCTTCCAGCCTGGGTGAAGGTGCAGTGACCGCGCTGAACTATGGCTGGTTCATCATGCAAGTGCCAGAGACGCTCATCGGCTCTGCCCTGGCGATTGCCCTGCTGCCAACTTTATCCGAGCAATTCGCCCGAAAGGATTTGAGAGGATTCGAGGAAACTGTTCAAAAAGCCATCCGCGTCATCGTGGCGCTCACCTTGCCCGCCGCGGCGCTGATCGCCGGCACACTTCCCGCGTTCATCCGCTTCCTGTTTGGCTTTGACGCCTCAGAGACTGCCCTGGTCACCTGGGCAACGCGCGCTTATCTATTGGGTCTGGCAGGCCATGCCCTATTGGAAACAGCGGCGCGATCCTTTTATGCTCAACAGGACGCCAAGACACCTCTTTGGGCTGCGGCGCTGAATGCAGCCTTCTATGTCGTCCTTGCGGCGTTCTTCGCCCCGCGCCTGGGCGCCCCTGGGATCGCCCTGGCGAACAGCCTTGCCTTCACCGGGGAGGCGCTCCTCCTGCTCTTCTTGCTTCGTCGCCGCCTGCCAGGTATGATGCACATTCGCCCTACTTTGGTGAGGACGTTGATCGGTTGTCTGGCCGCAAGTCTGATCATGTTCAGCCTGATGCAACTGCCTCTGCCATCTTTTCCGCTTACCCTATTGGCGCTGATCATCGGTAGCGCGACGATCGTGCCCCTGATCCTTCCAGAGCTGCGCATCTTGGTAAAATGGTAATCAGGTAAATCGCATCGTTCACGGATTTCCATATCCAGGTATGCTGAAGAAGACGATTCTGCTCGTTGTCTTGATTTCATTTTTATCCCTCAGCGCGTCAGTCTTACCGCAGACAAGCTGGGTCTCTAAAATCGACGCACGCCTGTTCGAGGCGCAGGAGCAACAGCCTCAAGAGGTCATTATTCTCCTTAAAGCCCAGGCTGACTTAAGTGGCGCGGCTCAATTGCCTTCCAAAGTTGAGAAAAACCGCTTCGTCTATGAGCAGCTCACCCAAATCGCCCAACACACGCAAGCCCCACTTATGAATTGGTTGAACAACCACGCCATCCCCCACCGGGCTTATTGGGTGGTGAACATGATCTGGGCGCATACAGAGATGAAAACAATCCGCCAGCTTGCCCAACGAAAAGATATCGCCTTTATCTATGCGAATGTGCACATCCCGTTCCGTTTACCTGCCCCTGAGCCCCCTCCCTACCCACCACATGGGCAGCCTCAAACCATTGAAACTGTCGAGTGGAACATCCAAAAGGTCAATGCGCCGCTGGTTTGGGCGGCAGGTTTCACCGGGCAAGGCATCGTCATTGGCGGTCAAGACACGGGGTACGCCTGGGAGCACCCTGCACTGAAAAACCAATATCGTGGCTGGAATGGCGTGGCTGCCGACCACAACTACAACTGGCACGATGCCATCCATGGCAACGATACCCATACCCCGCCTGGAAACCCCTGTGGTTTCAACTCCCCTGCCCCGTGCGACGACCATGGACATGGTACACACACCATGGGCATCATGGTGGGGGATGATGGCGCAGGGAATCAAATCGGCATGGCGCCGGGGGCAAAATGGATTGGTTGCCGCAACATGGAAGAGGGCTGGGGGACGCCGGTCACTTATGCCGAATGCTACCAATGGTTCCTTGCACCCACAGACCTGAGTGGCGCAAATCCCCGCCCAGACCTGGCGCCAGACATTATTAACAACAGCTGGAGCTGCCCTCCAAGTGAAGGGTGTACCCAGCCGCTGATTTTGCAGATGGTTGTGGAAAACGTGCGTGCCGCGGGCATCCTCAGCGTACATGCTGCCGGCAATGACGGACCTGCATGTGGAACAATCGACACCCCGGCGGCGATCTATGATGCTTCATTCACCGTAGGTAACACCACTATAGATGACTTAATCGCCAGTTCTAGCAGCCGTGGACCTGTGACAGTAGATGGCAGCAATCGCCTGAAGCCAGACGTCTCAGCGCCCGGCACCTGGATTCGATCCAGCATCCCATCCGGCTATGGAATGATGAGCGGCACGAGCATGGCGGCACCGCACGTCGCCGGCCTGGCAGCGCTCTTGCTTTCCGCACAACCCGCCTTGCGCGGCGACGTGGAGCAAATCGAAGCTGTTATCACCCAAAACGCCCTCCCTAAAGTGACCTCGCAAGACTGCGGAGGGGTATCCGGTTCAAATATCCCAAACAACACCTATGGATGGGGACGCATCGACGCCTGGGAAAGTTTTCAGCACCTCCCCCATCGTTTCACTTTAGAAAAGCAACCTTCCTCCTTTTTTATCCACCCCGGCGAGCTGCTCACCTACACTTTACAACTTACCCATTACCACCCATTTTCTGCCACCCATCATACGATCCTATCCGATACCCTCCCGACAGCAACGAACATGATCACCGCAACGATGCCCTTCAACCTTCAAGGGGGAACCATATTCTGGGAAGTTGGCGAGATGACACCTGAGGCGCAATTTCTGGCGCGCCTGGTCGTACACATACCGCTGGGGTTTGATTCCCCCTGGCTGACCAACCTGTTTTACGCCGCGCAAAGCGATGAGGTGGACCTCTTGTTTGGGCGCCCGGTTACGGTGTGGGTCAATCACAATTTTCTCTTCTTCCCCATTCTCGGTCGCTAGGCGAATCAGCCCTCCTTCTCGTAAGGCTGACCATCTGCGGCGGGCATTTGTCCTCTGCCTACCACGCCTGCCAGCACAATCATCGTGGCGATATAAGGCGCCATCAATAAGAATTGGGAGGGGATTCTAATACCCAAAATCGCCAGCTTAGAGGCGAGCGAATCCGCAAAGCCAAACAACAACCCCGCTCCAAAAGCGCCAACCGGCGTCCAGTTGCCAAAGATCATCGCTGCCAGGGAAATAAAACCTCGACCAGCGGTCATCACTTCGTCAAAGCGACCTACAGAGCCCAAGGTGAAGTAACCGCCGGCAAAGCCTGCCATCATGGAACCCAATAACACCGCCATGTAGCGCGTGCGGAATACGTTGATGCCCAAAGTATCTGCGGCGCGAGGATGTTCGCCCACCGAGCGCAGACGTAGCCCCCAACGCGTGTAGAAAAGCCCGAATTGAATGACGAACAGGAAGATGAACATGGCGTAGACGAACATATTGTTGTTGAACAAAATTGGCCCAATGAATGGGATGCGCGCCAGCAAAGGTATCTCAAAAGCCTTGAAAATGCCCGGGTTGTTCAGCTCTTGGTAATGCTGCATAAACTTTGCCGAGATAAACGAGGTCATCCCTGTAGAGAAGATGTTGATCACGGTGCCAGAGATGATCTGATCGGTCTTATAGGTCACCGACAGGATGGCGTGCACCAAGCCCAACAAGGCACCAGAAGCTACCGCCGCCAGCAAGCCGATCCACAAATTGCCGGTCACGCTGCCGACCAACGCGCCTACCATCGCTCCCATGAGCATCATGCCCTCTATGGCGATATTCACCACGCCCGAGCGTTCGCAGAGCACGCCCGACAATGCCCCCAAAGTTAGCGGCACAGCTTTCGACAAAGTTGTGTTCAGTAAGCCGCCCAGGTTGAGCGACTTGTCGGCGGCTGCCCAGGTGAGAAAAGCGAAGATGAACAGCCCCGAAACCCCTCCCAAGACGAGATTGGTTTGCTTCCGGAACCCTCCAGGAAGGGCGAATTGAAGCAAAGCCACGAGGATGCAGATCAGCGCCAGGGTATTTAACGTTGCTGCGGTCGGCAAGATGACGTCTGGCAGCGTAGTGGCATACCCCCCAGGGGTCATGACGAAGGTTGTTTTCAACTCGACCTGCATGCCTCGAGCGAAAAACAGCCAGATCGCCAGTCCCAACACCAGGAACAACCCTCCCATGACACGTTGCCGCGCAGGGGAGACGATTTCGAATTCACGTCGTAAAGCGGTAGTTGCCATGTCAATCCCCTCCCCAGGTGCTCAATACCACACCTTCCTCCCCCTCCGAAGGCGCTTTTAGGCGGTATATGGTGCGAATGATCGCCGGCGCGGCGATGAAGGCTAGAATCATAGCCTGTAAGATGGAGATAATATCAATCGGGATACCTGCGACCAATTGCATCCGCGTGGCGCCATTGCGCAACGTGCCAAACAAGAGCGCAGCGAGCACCACGCCTAAAGGATGACTCTTACCAAGCAAAGCCAGGGCAATACTATCAAACCCATAACCAGAGGAAAACGCCATTGCCAGGTTATAATTCACGCCCAGGACTTCATTTGCGCCGGCCATTCCGGCAAGTGCGCCGGAGAGGCTCATCGCCAGGACCGTAGCGGTAACCACGCTCATGCCGGCATACTTGGCTGCCCTGGGGTTAGCCCCCACCGTGCGCAGATCGAACCCCCACTTGGTGCGAAAGAGGAACCAATATACCAGCCAGGCAAACCCCAACGCAATAAAAAAGCCCAGATGAAAGCGAATGGGATGCTCGAAGAAGCGCAACATCTTAGCGCTCTCCTGAATGGTGGGCGAAACCGGGTTAAAAGAGTCCGGACGTTTCATTGGGCCGCTGAGCAACCAATCGCTCAAACGAAAGGCGATGTAGTTCATCATGATCGTATTGATCACCTCGTGCCCCCCGGTTTTCGCTTTCAAGAAGCCGGGGATAAAGCCCCAGATGCCTCCTCCCAAAGCCCCTGCCAGCAAGGCCAATGGCATATGGATGAATCCGGGCAACCCGGTCACGGAATAACCTATGTAGGCACCAGAAATCGCTCCGACAAAGATTTGCCCTTCTGCACCGATATTGAACAACCCAACGCGAAATCCCAAAGCCACAGCCAGACCACCAAAGATATAGGGCGTCGTTGCAACCAGGCTTTCAAAAAACGGATTGAACGCCCTGCGTATGGCTTCAGCATCGTTGCTGCGCAGCGCGGCGATGATCTTCGCCGGGTCGCCGATCGCTCCATTGAATAGCGCTTTGTAAGCCACAGCCACCGCCTCCCAGGCGGCGCGCAAGCCCTCTACAGGTGCAATTCTCCATGCGATGTACACTTGCTCTGTGGTCAGGATAATAATGACCGCGCCAAGAAGCAAACCGGTAAAAATGGCGAGCACAGGGATTACCAGCGTTTGAAGCCTTACCAACCCCACCTTTCTCAGTACCCGTTCCTCACCTTTGATTTGTTTGAGCAGTTCCTCCTGTAGCACTTCAATACCTTGAGAAACCTTCGACTTTTCTTTTTTTCTCGGATCTTCTTCGATCATCGTCTTCTACCCTGATCTAAAAGACTCAACATGATTGGCATGCTCACAGTTCAAAGCATGGCCGGCTGAACGCCAGCCATCAACAAACCCACATGTTCTTTCGTAGCTTGTTCTGCGGGAAGGACGTCTACGATCTTCCCGCGATACATGACCGCAATGCGGTCCGATAAGGCCATGATTTCATCCAATTCCGAAGAAACCAATAACACGGCGCATCCATCGCTGCGCTTCTCGAGGATCTTTTGGTGAATATACTCCACAGAACCGACATCCAAGCCACGCGTCGGTTGGGAAGCAATGAGCACTTTTATCGGTCGCGAAAACTCACGCGCCACAATCACTTTCTGCTGATTGCCCCCGGAAAGCGATCCTACCAGGGTGTAGGCGCCGGGAGTGCGGATATCGAATTCGGAGATCAACCCCAATGCGTTTTTTAAAATTTGCCGATCGTCCATGACCACCCTTCGTGTGAAGGGAGGTTGATAATAATTGCACAAAATCAGGTTATGGGCTACCGGAAAGCTCAGCACCAATCCGTCCCGTTGGCGGTCTTCCGGCACATGCGCCACGCCGGCTTCGGTGATTTGGCGTGGCGTTGCATGGGTCATATCCTTTCCGAGAAGGGTGATCCTGCCGCTTTGCACCGGCCTCAAGCCGGTCAACGCCTCCACCAATTCCGTTTGACCATTCCCCTGAACGCCTGCAATGCCCAGCACCTCGCCAGCGCGCACTTCAAATGAGACCTCTTCAACCGCGACCTGATGGCGATCATCCAAAACAATCAGGTTTTCAACTTGCAGGAGGCTATCGCCACTCTGAAAGGGAGGGCGCTCAACTTCGAACTGAACCTCACGCCCCACCATCATCTCGGCGAGCAAACGCCGATCCGCCTGCGCGGGTGTGGTCGAACCCACCACTTTTCCAGCGCGGATCACGGTAATGCGATCGGCAACTTCCATGACTTCACGCAGTTTGTGGGTAATAAAAATAATCGACTTTCCCCGTTCGACCAAAGAGCGCATGATCTTGAACAATTCATCGGCTTCCTGAGGGGTAAGCACTGCAGTGGGTTCATCCAGGATGAGAATATCCGCCTCACGAAAGAGCAGCTTGATGATTTCGACGCGCTGTTGTACCCCCACAGGAAGGTCTTTCACATAGGCATGGGGGTCAACCTGAAGGTGATACTGCTCGGAAATCTGGCGGATCTTATCTGCGGCGACATTGCGGTTCAATACACCTCCCCAACGCGTGATTTCATCTCCCAACATAACATTTTCTGCAACAGTGAACACCGGGATGAGCATAAAATGCTGGTGCACCATGCCAACACCCGCAGCGATGGCATCGCTAGGTGAGCGTATCTCAACCTTCCTCCCTCGCACGCGGATCTCGCCCTCGTCGGGAGCGTACAAACCATAGAGGATGTTCATCAAGGTGGTCTTGCCTGCGCCATTTTCCCCTAGAAGCGCGTGGATTTCCCCTTCCTTCAAGTCAAGATCGATATGGTCGTTTGCCAGAACTCCAGGGAAGCGCTTGGTGATGCCATGTAATTCCAGAACTGCAGTCATCGATGTAATGAGCTCCGTATGATTTCGGATTCAGCAAGCTTGTCTTTTCAAAAAATGTCCCAGCGGCGCAGCGCCGCTGGGACATCAGGCACTAAATCGGGGTGTTACTCACCCAGGTCCTCAAGCGTAAAGCCGGCTGCTTCGACGGCCTGGCGGATGGGATCGTATTCCTCATCCACTGCGGCGACAATGCCTGTCCAGTCGTAAGCGGCCATGGCTGTAGCAAAGCCTTCAGGGTCGTTCTCTGCAAAGGCGAAGAGCGCGTCCATGATTTGCTGCCTCAACGCCTCAGGGAACTCTGGCCCAAAGGAGAGGGTGTCGTTGGGGATCTTGGGGGTCACAGCCAGAATGCGCAACTTTTGCATGACGTCCGGCGCTTCCTCGCGGAGGTTGCGGCGGGCGTCGCGCGGTTCGAAATTGCCGCACATAATCGTCTTTTTATCCTCTGTTAGGGCGCAAGACTCGAGCAGCTCCTCGGGCACATCTGGCGGATCGCCCGGCTCCCATGCAATCGGGACGCCATCCACAATGGGCGGGCTGTAGAAGGCGGTGCCGAAGTCCGCTTCGCCGTTATACACGGCGCGGATCACGCCGGTATGACCACCCGCTTCCAGGGTCTCCCCAGGGGTGACGCCAGCTTGCTGGAACATGTACAGGGGATAGAGATAACCGGAGGTCGATCCTGGATCTGGATACGCCCACTTCTTGCCATCCAGGTCTTCCAGAGTTTGGATGTCGCTATCCCGCTGCACGACGACCATAGCAGCATACCAGTCATAGCCGAAGCGCACCGCTTTCGCAGCCACATCCACGCCACACAGTTGATTGGCTAGGACGTAGCCCAAACCAGGGATAAACCCGATGGTGTCGGTGGGAGAAGCGCACATTTCCTCGATGGTCGCGGCGTAGGAGGTCGGCACGCTCACTTCGAACTCCAATCCGGTAGCCTCCTTCAAAGTCGCAGCCAGAATCTCGCCACCGGCAATGATCTCAGCTGCATCAACTGAGGGGACAAAGAGCACCTTGATCGGGTGTTCGGCTGTGCCAATATCGGTGACTTCCTCCTCAGGTGCTGCGCTGGGCAGAGTCTGAATCTCGCCAGCGATAATCTTAGCTTTGATATCCTCCAGCTCTGCAACCAATTCCGCCGGCACCATAGATTCCAGATCATGGAAGGGCGCCAGACCGACGCCACCGTTCTCCAGTGTACCCACAACCACTCCACCGGCGAACGTGCCTTCCAAGGCAGATTGAATTGCCTGGAAGGTGGTAATGTCCATGTTCTTGAGAACCGAGGTGAGGATGATGGACTTGTACTCGGGCGCTGTGAGGTACCAGTCGGAGTCCACACCGATGATATAAACCCCACCGCGCTCCATGGCAGCCGCCGCGGTGCCCAATCCTACCGGTCCGGCCACAGGCAGGATGATATCCGCGCCCTCATCCATGAGCGATTCGCCCATCGTGCGGCCGTCATCCGTGCTTTCGAAATTGCCGGTGAACAAGCCGGTCTGAGAGTATGGATCCCAACCTTTAACTTGTACATTGGTGCCTTTTTGCTGGTTGTAATATTCCACACCCAGGGCGAAGCCATCCATGAACACCGTTACGGGTGGAATCTGAATGCCACCAAAAGTGCCTACCACGCCAGTCTTGCTCACCCCAGCAGCCAGATAACCTGCCAGGAATGCTGCTTCCTGCGTGTTGAACACCTGACCCAATACGTTCGGGATCACCGGATCGTAGGCAAAGTCCACAATAGAGAACTTCTGCTCGGGGTTTGCCTCAGCCATGGCTTTAGTGGCATCGCCCAGCAAAAAGCCGACCGTGATGATGATATCGCAGCCATCCTCTATAAAGGCATTGATGTTCTTCTCATAGTCGGTCTGCTGTTGCGATTCCAGGTACTTCCCTTCTATGCCCAGTTCGGCCATGGCGTCCTGCACACCCTTCCACGCAGTGGCGTTAAACGACTTGTCGTCGATACCGCCAGTGTCCGTGACTTGGCAGGCTTTGAATGCAGGGGTGGGCGGCGCTTCGGTCTCCACAGGCGCCGCGGTTTCCACCGGGGTGGGCGTCGCTTTCGGAGCACACGCGGCGAGCAACAACGCCGCCACCATCATGAAAGCAAGTAGTTTGTAGAGTTTAGCTAACATATGGATACTCTCCTCCTCAAAATAAGTTTTTTATTCCTTCGCTTGGTAAGGGTTGCATAAGGTTTCAAATCTTCGATCGTACGTTTATACCTCCTTCCTGACATAGATTCTCCAAAACACCCAAAGTTTAGCATGAAAATTCATCTCTCGCAATATGTCATTCTTCACTATTTGCCACAATGATGAGGTGTGTTCAATAGGTTGGTGCTCCACTGATCGGATCCACGCCCGTCTCAATCCAACCTTGGAGAAGCTCAGTCAGGATTTTTTCCACTAATTGTTGCTTTCCAGGGCTGAACCATTGCGCGTTGCGATTCAAAATGACAATCGGTGGTTCCAGGTCCATACCAAGACCTTGTTGCATGAAATTTTCCCAGGCGCGGCGAATGGCTGCCTCCCAATCGGGCCTGATTGTGGCTACCCAATGCGCCTCCATGCCCGAGGGAGGATCGATAGCGCCAATCACCTGAACGCCATTCTCGACCAAATACGGAATAATCACTCGATTCCCCCACGTTGGATATACATAAACACTTTGTACCGCGTTGGCTAAAAGGACATCCACCGCGTTCCTTTGTTCGATATCATTCGCTGTGGAAGGAATCTCGGCAAATACGGGGTATTGGAAATATGGGGGATACACCGGGCGGCAGAGACCGCAGTAAAAAATGGCCCCATTCTGAAAGCCCAGACGCGCGGCTTTCCCTGAGGTCGTATCTGCCTGGGTAATAATACCCACACGCCAGTCGTGCGTGATGACCGCCGCCAGGTAGCCAGCGATAAACCCCTGCCGGTCTGGGCGGCTGCCCAGGGCGCCGATGAGGCTCACATTGTCCCCGGCTTCTGCGCCATACACATCCACGAGGAAGAAATGGATATCCGGAAAGCGAGGGGCTAATTCACGAAGGTCAGGCGCCTCGCGGATAAAAGCGACCGCGCGCACTTGCGCAGAAAGCAGGTTTTCATTCCAGGTCCCTTCTTGATGAAAAACCATGCCGTGTTCTTCGGCAAGCGCACCAAATGCCCCCAGCACTTGCGAGGCGAATTCTTGATCCACATCCGCAGGTAGAAAGGCGATGAATTCCTCTGGCACAGGAGTGGGTGTAGGCGTTGAGGTTGCCGAGACAGTTGCTGTGACCATCTCTGCAGATGGAGTGCTCGACGCCTCTTGTGGGATGCCCTCTTGTTCCCCTGGCTGACAGGAGGAGAGCGCTACCCAGAGGAGCAACAATGCCAACCAGCGCACGAGACAGCTCATCGTCGTTCGCCCAGCCATCGTTTGTTCTTTGATCTTCTGTTCATTGATCCGGCATTGATGCATTCTATAATTGTACCTGAGTTCGGAGGGTATAATAAGGTTATGATCGAATTGAACATCCCCGGTAGGGGCGTGATTCAGCTCGAGCACCTGGTTAGCGATGTGAATGGCACCCTTGCCCTGGACGGCAACTTGCATGAGGGTTTGCCGCGCTTGCTCACGGCACTGCGCGACCGTCTGGAGCTCCATCTGCTTACCGCAGATACCCATGGCCGTCAGGCGATCATTGACAATCAATTGAATATTAAAGCCCACCGCGTGCAGGCTGGCAACGAAAGCCAACAGAAGGCAGAATATGTAGAACGCCTCGGCGCGGATCGCGTGGTCGCCATCGGTCAAGGGGCGAACGACGCCGAAATGCTGGCTCGATCGGCGATCGGCATTTGCCTCTTATCTACAGAGGGCACATCCGTGAAAGCCCTGCTTGCTGCGGATCTGGTCGTCCCAGACATTTACACTGCGTTGGAGCTGCTCGAAAAGCCCATGCGCTTGGTGGCTTCGCTGAGATCATGACCTTCTCGACCTCCGAGATACACCCTGATGACCCAGAGCGGTTGCCTCCCGCTCGGCGGCGGCGCGCGAAAAGGCTGCCCGTGCCACTGGATGCAGATGGACGCGCCTATGTGCTGGATCGCCTTATCTTGCGCGCCGTGCCTACCCTGGATTTCTACTGGCTCAGCCTGCTGAGCGGGGTCATCCTGAGCATAGGATTGGCTCTAGACCAGGTAACCGTGTTGATGCTTGGAGCCATCCTGGCACCATTGCTTACTCCCCTTGTCAATATCGCCCTCAGCGCGGTGAGTGCTTCAGTGCGCCTGTTCTACCAGAGCCTGGTGCATTTGTTCATCGCTTGCGGGCTGGTGTTCTGCAGCGGATGGGCTATCGGCAGGCTTGCAGGTGAACAGCTGCCGCAGGAGTTCAACTTTGCCCACATGCATGCCCAATTAGCCTGGGCGGATTTCCTCCTTCTGTCCTTTGCTACATTGATATTTACCGCACTGTTCAGCCGCATGAACAGCGAAGCCTCTTGGAAGCTCGCCGCGGCGCCTGGTGTCGCCGTGGCTTATGAACTATACCTCCCCCTGGCTTCCGCCGGCTTGGGATTGGGCACAGGGGTCAAACACCTCTTCCCCGATGGTCTGGTGGTCTTTTGCTTACATCTCTCTTGGAGCGCGCTGCTTGGTTTTCTGGTGCTGGCTATTTTAGGTTTTCGTCCTTTGAAACTATTCGGTTATACCCTGAGCGGCAGTCTGGCTCTGTTAAGCTTGCTCTTGCTCATCGGCCTGAGCGGTGCCAGCGCTGTCTGGGGCGCAAAAGTTGCTCTGCCCACGCCGACTCCCAGCATCACCCCAACCCCGACATTCACAGCGACGAACACAATGACCCCCGTGCCCCCCTCGCCAACGCTTAGCCCCACCCTGACGCGAACGCCCACTCACACGCCAACAAATACGCCGACTCTAACCCCCACCCCATGGATCGCCGTGGTGCAAAGTGGGTCACCGGAAGGAGCACGCTTGCGCGCTTCACCGGGCGGCGAGACCATCGGTTTCCTCTCTAACGGGAGCTTGATCACGCTGTTATCTGAGACACAAGAGCATGAGGGGAAGATGTGGGTCAAAGTGCGCACCTCTCAGGGGTTAGAGGGTTGGATGTTGGCGGATTTAATCCAAAACCTCACCCCGTCCCCCACAACCACACCCACGGGATTGGCTACCCCATAATTTTTTTGCGCCGATAAAAAGGGTGCGCTTCTACCTAGCCATTACTCGGCTTTAGATCCGAGGCGGTGAACGCGCCAGGGAGCAGTTCCGCGACGCTCAATTCCTGAACGATTTCACCTTGTGTGTTGGCGATCAACACGAAAACATGTAAACCGAACTCCGCCAGCACCTGCCGGCAAGCGCCGCATGGTGAGCCGCCGCCTTGGGTGACCACGGCGATCGCCTGCAAATCACGCGCTCCTTCGCAAACCGCCTTGAACACGGCGACGCGCTCAGCACACATACTCGACGGGTAGGCGGCGTTCTCAACATTAGCGCCGGTGAATATCTTCCCACTCGAGGTCAAGCAGGCGGCACCAACCGGATAATGGGAATACGGAGCGTAAGCATATTTACGCGCTTCGATAGCGGCAGAAACCAATTGCATCTTTTGTTCCTTTGATAGCATCTTTGTGTTCCTCATTCTTCAGTCTCATGCGGGCGCATCCAACAAGCGCGCACTTTACGGATGCGCCTGGCGGAAACTTGTTCTACAATCAATTGGAGATGATCGATTTCGACTCGCTCACCCACTGCGGGAACACGCCCTAGACGGCGGTAAATAAACCCCCCTAGCGTGTCGGCTTCTTCTGGAGACAAGGCACTACCCATGATTTCATTGAAGTCGTCGAGGTTGATGCGCCCCTGAAAAAGGTATTCATTGGGTGCGAGCATTTGATAAGGTGCTTCTTCCCCTAGGTCAAATTCATCTCGAATTTCACCAAAAATCTCTTCGACGATGTCCTCCAGGGTGACCAATCCGGCAACGCCGCCATATTCATCGACGACAATGGCCATATGAATGCGTTCTTTTTGCATCTCCGCCAGCAGTTCATCCACCTTCTTCGCCTCTGGCACAAAATAGGCTTGCCGCATCAGATGCTTCAGTGAGGCGGGCTTCTCCTCTTTCCACAAACGCAATAAGTCCTTAGCGTAGAGTAGCCCGACCATATGGTCCACCGTGTCCTGATACACCGGTAGTCGTGAGTATCCGGATTTCAGGAAAATATCAATCGCCTGCTCCAAAGGTGTATTCACTTCAACAGCAAACATATCGATGCGGGGCACCATGATTTCACGCGCCAGGGTATCGCCCAACTCAAAGATCGAGTAAATCATCTGGCGCTCCTCTCTTTCAATCACCCCCTCCTCTTCTCCGGCATCCACCATGTCTTTGACTTCGTCCTCCGTAACCCCAGGAAGCCACTCACCCGCCAAATGGTCCTTACGCATCATGAGTAAAGGGAACAATACCGGCTGCATCAGAAGCCACCAAATCCAGGCGTAAAACGAGAGGCGCTGTGCCCAGGACTGAGCCTCCTGCCTCAGGACGCGCTCTACGCCCCACTCGCTCCAAAAAACCAAAACAGAAAGAATGAACAGGGCAGCGAACCAGGTCCAGCTCCACGCATTCCATCCCCAAGCCTGCAGCTGCCAGATGGCTATACCTGCCATGCTGAAACGCGCGATCACGACCGCCAAGTGTACTGCAGCATGTAACCCTTCCAAGGGTGGCGTCTTTCTAAACAAGCGCTCGCTACCCGCTTCCAAACGTTCATAGCGCAAGTAACGGATTGTGCTCACGTGAAAAAAACTGGCGCGCAAGGCGATTAACGAAAGATCCACAAGCCATAAGATCACAAAGGTTAAGAAAGTCGACATCGGAAACAATTTTAGTCCTTGATTGTGCGAATATTGCGGGCAGGCACGCCTACAGCCAGGGTGCGCGGCGGCACATCTTTGGTAACCACGGCACCCGCACCGGTGCGCGCTGCTTCGCCCACGGTCACGGGGGCAACCAACATGGTGTCGCTGCCGATGAAAGCCCCATCCTGGATATGTGTGTGATTCTTTTTCTCACCATCGAAGTTGCAGGTGATCGTGCCTGCGCCAATATTGACCTGAGCGCCAATGGTGGCATCTCCGATATACGAAAAATGACCCATTTTCGTCCCAGGGCCTAAATAGGCATTCTTGACCTCACCAAAATTGCCCATGTGCACCCCCTCTGCCAGATGCGCGCCTTTGCGCAGGTGAGCAAAAGGCCCAATATCTACATGGTTTTCGAGGCGCGCGCCTTCCAAAACAGAGTTAAAAACTCTACACGCTGCTCCGATTTGGCAATCGCGCACATAAGTATTCGGACCGAGCTCACAACCCTCCCCAATGGAACTTTTCCCCAAAATGTAGGTGTTTGGCCAGATAACCGTATCCATGCCGATGTACGCTTCCGGGGAAATGTATGTGCTGCCAGGGTCGATCAAGGTCACTCCAGCCAACATCCAGGCTTGGTTAACGCGGTGGCGTAACACCCGTTCTGCCTCAGCGAGGTGCACGCGCGTGTTAATGCCGATTGCCTCTGATGGCTCATCAAGCTGCAAGGCGTGCACATCCAATCCGTCAGCCACCGCCAGGGCGATCACGTCGGTAAGGTAGTATTCGCCTTTAGGAGAAACCGAAATGCGCTCAAGCGCTGACCATAACCATCTGCCCTCGAACGCGTACACCCCCACATTGTACTCATCGATGGCGAGGATTTCAGGCGTCGCCTGAGCTTCTTCGATCACTGCCTGCACCCTGCCCTGCGCATCGCGCAAGACACGACCAAAACCTTTCGCCTCCCCTCCGCGCACAGTGAGCATGGCCAGGGCACCGGATGGCGCCGGAGGCAATAAAGCGCTTACTTTTTGCAATGTGGTGGCGCGCAATAAAGGCATATCCCCCATCACAACCAGCACTTTATCCGTATGCGCTAAAACAGGCGCGGTTTGTTGCAGAGCGTGCGCAGTACCCAGTTGCGGCTGCTGAACAACCACCTCGACTTCCATATCCTGAATGTGCTGATAGACCTTCTCCGCGTCGTGCCCCAAAACCAGAACCGGCGGTGTAGAGGTCGCCTGAGCAACCGCCTCGATCACATAATAGATCATCGGCTTACCCATGAGAGGATGCAATACTTTAGGCAGACGCGAACGCATACGTGTCCCCTGCCCGGCTGCTAAAATCACACCGCGAATCTCACTCATCACACAACTCCTGAATATCGGGCGAATTAAATGATTGAGAGTGTACGGGGGCACTCCTTAATCCATGCTCTCGGGTTATAGAGCAGCGAGAGGCAACGAGGGTTGAGTCTGGGTAAAATGCCAAATACACCTTGCCTCTGCTTGCAGGGATAGAAAAAGGAGCAGCCTGCCGAACACTCTCGATTTCAACGACCAAAAGGCTGGGGCGCCCGGATTCGAACCAGGATATACGGATCCAAAGTCCGCTGTGCT
>JBBIVW010000023.1:0-27075 GCA_037439525.1 Anaerolineae bacterium | reverse complement strand
AAAAGCAGTACAATCATGTAGCTAGCTATCTAAACTACAGTGATGTGTTTGCTTTTATTAATATATACCAAATTTCTCCCAATAGTCAATGCCCAAAATGGCCAAAAAAATTCAGGATCAACTTTGTGAAATGCTGCGCCTGAAACACTATTCCTATGAATGTGGCTTGCACAATCAAAATGATCCAGTCTATCCATATCGTTTCCGGCTTTCTAAAAACTTATGAAAACCTACTTATTGGTGTTTAGGCATAGAAAAATCCACTTGTTGAAGACTGCTCTTCTAGCAGCCTCAAGCCTCGAGGGTTGAGGTGCAATAGGGACAGCGGATTGCCTGGATGGCGATTTCCATCGAGCAAAAAGGACATGCTCTGGTGGTAAGCTTTTCTTCTGCCGGTTCCTTTTTATGCAGCCGGTTGATCCCGCGAATCAGCAAAAATACCGCAAAGGCGACAATCAGAAAGCTGACCACCGCGTTCAGAAACACCCCGTAGTTGATGCTCACCGCCCCCGCGGATTGCGCTTCAGCCAGGGCCGCGTACGGGCCTGGTGGTGTCCCATTTTTCAGGACGACAAACAGGTTGCTGAAATCCACACCACCCAGCAACAAACCTATAGGTGGCATGAGGATATCTTTTACCAGACTTTCAACAATGGTGCCAAACGCGCCGCCGATGATAATGCCAACAGCCATATCGATGACGTTGCCGCGCATGGCGAAATCTCGAAATTCTTTGAACATAGGAATCTCCTGTTTTAGCCTAATTATAATAACGAAACCGTTTGGATGGTCGCTGGCTTAGAGTTTCCAGGTTCTGATTGGAAAGGGTATTGTTTCCATTTTGGGGGAACTGAGGATATCAACCATGTATAATTGCACCTATGGACTTTAAACTGCACGCCCCATATAAGCCCACTGGCGACCAACCAGAAGCCATCCGTCAGTTAGTCGAAGGTCTGAAAAAAGGCTACAAACATCAAGTGCTCTTGGGTGCTACCGGCACAGGAAAGACTTTCACCATTGCCTCAGTTATCGAACAGGTGCAGAAGCCGGCTTTAGTGATGGCGCATAATAAAACCCTGGCAGCGCAGTTATACGCCGAGTTCAAAGAGTTCTTTCCCGAAAACGCTGTAGAATACTTCGTCTCTTATTACGATTACTACCAGCCAGAAGCCTATGTCCCGCGGCACGATTTGTACATCGAAAAGGATGCGGATATCAACGAGGAAATCGAACGCCTCAGGCTCGCCGCCACCACCGCATTGATGTCGCGGCGGGATGTGATCATCGTTGCCTCAGTCTCCTGCATCTACGGTATCGGCAACCCGGAAGCTTACGGGCGTGTGGTCATCAACCTGGAAAGCGGCAAGGTCTATCGCCGCAATGCTCTGCTGCGTCAATTGGTGGAGGGGCACTACGAGCGAAACGACCTGGAGCTGCGCCCAGGCACCTTCCGCGTGCGCGGCGACAGCCTGGATGTCGTCCCGGCGTATCAAGACCGCTTGGGTTACCGCATTGCCTTTTTTGGTGATGAGGTGGAACGCATCCTGGAATTCGATAGCATTACCGGCGAATTGCGTCGTGAGCTGAGCAGTGTTCATCTCTACCCGGCGCGCCACTTTATCACCGAAGAGGAAAAGTTGCAACAGGCGATTGCCGACATCGAAGCGGAATTGGCACAACGCCTGGAGTATTTCCGCGCGCATGATAAGTTCCTGGAGGCACAGCGCCTGGAAAGCCGCACATTGTATGATCTGGAAATGTTGCGCGAGGTGGGGTACTGCGCGGGCATCGAAAACTATTCCCGCCACCTAGATCAGCGCGCCCCAGGCACCTCCCCCTGGACACTGATGGATTACCTGCCCAGTGATTATCTGCTGGTCATCGATGAATCGCATATGACTGTGCCGCAGATCCGCGGCATGTATCATGGCGACCGAACGCGCAAGGAAACTTTAGTGGAATATGGCTTTCGCTTGCCTTCGGCGCTGGACAACCGTCCCTTGACATTTGAGGAGTTCGAAAGGCGCATGGGCTATACCATCTACACTTCGGCTACACCAGGTCCCTATGAACTGCAACGCGCCGATCAGGTAGTCGAGCAGATCATTCGCCCAACCGGCTTGGTGGACCCCGAGGTGGAGGTACGCCCTGTGGAAGGGCAGATCGATGACCTCATTGGCGAGATTCGCCAGCGCGTAGAAGTCGGCCAGCGCGTCCTGGTGACCACGCTCACCAAACGCATGGCGGAGAAACTTTCCGACTACCTCATGGAGCTGGGCATCAAGGTGCATTACTTACACTCGGAGATAGACACCCTGGAGCGCGTCGGCATCCTGCGCGATTTACGCCTGGGAGTATTCGACTGTGTTGTGGGCATCAACCTGTTGCGCGAAGGGCTTGATCTGCCTGAGGTTTCCCTGGTGGCCATCTTGGATGCGGACAAAGAAGGCTTTCTGCGCTCGGATACAGCGCTCATCCAGACCATCGGGCGCGCCGCGCGCCATGTAGATGGCAAGGTGATCATGTATGCCGATCATGTCACTGCCTCGATGCAACGCGCGATAGATGAGACCAATCGCCGCCGTGCCAAGCAAATTGCCTATAACCAGGAACATGGCATCCAACCGGTGAGCATCTTCAAGGCGGTGCGCGACCTCACCGATCAGATTTCCGTCAAAGCGGTTGCCGAACCGCGTGGGGAGTATCGGGTGAGAGAGATGGCGCGCCTGGGTGAAAAAGAACTGCAGAAAGTGCTATCTGCGTTGGAGAAGGAAATGCGCGAGGCGGCTAAGAACCTGGAGTTTGAAAAAGCAGCCGCTTTGCGCGATGAGATCTTTGAGCTGCGTGGAGTGCTGGCGGAAACCAGCGATCTACCACCCTGGAAGCGGATTCACCTGCTCCGTGACGAGGATTCTTCTTAGAGAGAAACATTCACATCCTTTTCAAGCCCCCTTCACAATTTCTACACAACTATCTTATAGCATATAAGCAGTTCCGTAGGGAACGAACATAGTTGAAAATCACATAGAAGGAGTGTATGAAATGAAAAAGATTTGGATCGTTGCTGTTTTAGGGGTGCTTGCTTTACTGGTTGTGGGTGGTGTAGGCGTTGCTTTTGCTCAGTCGGTCGCTCCTCTGGCACCATTCAATCAATGGGGTGCATCTATGATGGGCGCCAATGGTTTTGCCCGTGGCGGCATGATGCGTGGATGGGCTGCTTCGTCTTGGGATCGCGGCGATGCTCCTCTGCATGAGTACATGGTGCAGGCGGTCGCCGAGGTGTTTGGCCTCAGCGTGGAGGAGGTCGAAGCGTTGCACGATGAGGGCATCACCTTGTGGGAGTGGGCGCAGGAGCAAGGGATGAGCCTGGAAGAGTTTCAATCCAAGATGCTCGAAGCCAAGCAAATCGCTCTGGATGCTGCCGTAGCAGACGGCGTGATCACCCAAGAACAGGCTGATTGGATGCTCAGTCACATGTTCGGCATGTGGGGCGCCGGCGGATTTGGTCCTTGCCATGGTTACGGCAACTTCGGCGGTCGGGGGCGTGGGTTTGGCGGCCGTGGCTATCAGGCGCCCGCCGCACCGGATGCCTAAGCGATCTGTATCAGGATTGCAACGGGGCTATACCTCACGGGCATAGCCCCGTTTGTTTATCTCATAAGGCGTTTTCCATATCTTTCCTGCTTGACGAGGTGCTGCATGTCTTTTGGAAAGCTTGGTGTTTTGTCGCACCTGGAACAAGGCGCCAAAATTCCTTTGCGCTGCCGCATCTACACAACTCATGATTAAACCGGCATAGACGCGAACCATCGCGTGAATTTTAGGCTTGCGAATATCCTTTGCCGCCTGCCAGGCGCGATGGCGCACATTCAGAGATGGGCTATAATGGAAAACGGGTGTTGATGTGCATATGGCCACTGTATTGATTATCGAAGATGAACAAGAATTAGCCAGGGTTTTGCGCTCGTACCTGGAGAAGAACAACTTTCGAGTCCTGGTGGCCTATCGCGGGGATGACGGGTTGGCGATGTGGGAGAAAGAGCACCCGCACCTGGTCATCCTCGATTTGAATTTGCCCGGCATGGATGGCCTGGATGTGGCGCGCGAGATACGCCGCCGCGCAGATACCCCGATCATCATGCTCACTGCGCGCGTCGAAGAGACCGATCAGGTGCTTGGCTTGGAACTGGGCGCAGATGACTACATCACCAAACCGTTCTCCCCTCGTGTGGTGGTGGCGCGCGTGCGCGCCCTTTTGCGCCGTGTAGAGGCGCAGCCTCAAACTGCCCGGCGGCTGCAGATTGCGGATCTGGAAATCGACCCGGATGAGCACACCGTGCAGCGTAATGGTGAGACCATCGCATTGACCCCCACCGAGTTCAATCTATTGGTCACGTTGGCGCGCCAACCGGGAAGGGTGTTTACGCGCTTGCAACTCCTGGAAGCCATCCAGGGCGTGGCATACGAAGGCTACGAACGCACGGTCGACGCGCACATCAAGAACCTGCGCGCCAAGCTGGAAGAAGACCCCCGCCAACCGCGCTACATTGAAACCGTCTTTGGCGTCGGTTATCGCTTCAACCGCCAGTGGCGCACGATGACCGCTCAGGAGTGAATGGCGATGCGCTGGCGCTTGATGCTCTCATTCATTCTTATCGTCCTTGTCTCGGTGGTCAGCGTGGTGTTGTTGGCGCGGTTGGGGGCGGCAAACGAAGTGCGCGCCTTTATGTTTCGAGGGGGTATGGGGGATATCCAAAGCCTCGAGGCGGATTTGGAGGCATTTTATCTGCAGCAAGGCAGTTGGTCTGGGGTGGAAGAGCTCTTTTCCTCGCCCGGCCGTGGGCGCGGCCATGGCATGATGCCGGGCATGGGGAGCATGATGAATCAGCATGTTCTGCTGGCAGAAGCTGATGGACAGATCGTGTTCGATTCGGATGGCACCCGCCAGGGCGAGACCTTGAACCCCGCGGAGGTGCAACAATCCATCGTTTTAGAGGCAAACCGACGCCAGATCGGTTACCTCTATGTGGAGGGGGGGATGCGCTTCAGCAGCCAGGATGAGCGTTTGTTGTTGAACCGCCTGACGCGGGCAGGTCTGATTGCCGGGGGCATTGGTGGATTGCTCTCTTTGCTGCTCGCCGGATTGCTTGCCGAGCAGTTGTTGCGCCCGTTGCGCGCCCTCACTCAAGCTGCCATCCGTCTGGGGCGAGGGGATCTCAAGCAGCGCGTGCAGGTCAAAGGGACGGATGAGCTGGCTGAACTGGCGCGCACGTTCAATAACATGGCCCTCTCATTGGAGGAAGCGGAAGAAAGGCGGCGCGCCATGACTGCAGACATCGCCCATGAATTGCGCACCCCCCTGGCGGTGCAGCGTGCCGGCATCGAAGCTTTGCAAGATGGCATCTATCCTCTAACGCCGGAAAACCTGCAACCTGTGTTGGAACAAAATCTGCTGTTGGCACGGCTGGTAGAAGACCTGCGCACCCTGGCATTAGCGGATTCGGGCGAACTGCCTCTAGAGAAGGTGAAGGTGGATTTTTCTGCATTGGTACGTAAGGTGGTGGCGCAATTCGAACCTCAAGCAGCCATCAGGGAGATCTCGCTGGTGCTCGACCCCTCTCCGCCTCCTCAGGATGATTTTTGGGCTGAAATAGACCCGGGGCGCGTGGAGCAGATCATCAACAATGTGCTCACTAATGCCTTGCGCTATACTCCTCAAGGGGGGCATATTTACTTACGATTGAAGGCGGCAAAGGATACCATTTCCTTGCAGGTGCAAGATAGCGGGCCGGGCATTCCCGAAGAAGCGTTAGGGCATATTTTCGAGCGGTTCTATCGCGCCGACAAAGCGCGCAGCCGATCCGATGGAGGTAGCGGCTTGGGATTAGCCATCGCCTCTCAATTGGCGAGAGTGCATCGTGGTAACCTTACCGCAGAAAACCACCCTCAGGGAGGCGCGTGCTTTACCCTGACACTGCCACGAGAGACACACCCAGAACATACTCTGAAAAATTCGGGACGAAAGGGAAGCAAGGAATGAAGGCAAACAACATCCTGCGCATGCTGAAAGCAAAAGGCATTCCCTATCAGGTTTTCGACCTTCCTCCTGAAAAGCTGGGCGCGGTAGAAGCAGCCGCGTTGATGGGTGTTCCTGCCGAGCAGGTATTCAAGACGATCGTCGTTACGCGCCTGGTTAAGGGCAAACATATCCTGGCGGTGATTCCTGGTCCCAATGTCGTTGACCTGAAAGCCCTGGCGCGCGTCCTGGGGGAGAAAAAGCTGCGCATCCCCAGCGAAAAGCAAGCCGAACAAATCACTGGTTTGAAAGCTGGGGGCATTTCGCCGCTGGCTTTGATCAATCGGGGTTTTCAAGTAGTCATCGACGAGGCGGCGTTGCAATACCCAGAGGTGTATATATCTGGCGGGCGGCGAGGGTTGGACATTCGCTTACCCACTCAAGCGTTGATCGAGTTGACCCAAGCAAGTGTGGCCAAAATCTGCGATTGAGGGATGCCTGCCCACCTCGTTGTGTATGTCTCGATTCTGAGTGTTGTAAAAATTCTAAAAAAACCTCGAAAAACCTTGAAGCGCGTCCACTTTTTCTTTTATAATTGCCCCAATATTCACAGGGCCATTTGTTTGGCGCTCGGATACCGGTGAACCTCGCAAAGATATGGGTTCAAAGCCATTGGTCGTCACTCGAGGAGGTGGAACAGCGAAAGGATATGCAGTATGAGTTCTGTGTAGAATCGAAAATAACCCCCATATAGTTCAAGGAAGGAGGAGAACATGTCTCGTAAACTCTATGCCATTTTTGCCGTGATGGTCATCCTGGCAATGGTGCTGGCAGCCTGTGCTCAGCCAACCAGCGCGCCTGCTCCTGAGGAGCAGCAGGAAGAGGAGCAACAACCCGCGGCAGAGATCACTCGCGGCGCGATCCTGAAGCGCGTCAAGGAACGTGGCAAACTGGTGTGCGGCGCGCGCACCGATTTGCTGGGTTTTGGCTATTTGGATGATCAAGGGCGCAATGTGGGCTTCGACATCGACCTGTGCCGCGCTGTGGCTGCCGCAGTTTTGGGTGACCTAGAGGCTGTGGAATTTGTCCTGCTCACGGCTGCGGATCGTGGTCCCGCCCTGCAAACCGCAGAGGTGGATATTCTGAGCCGCAATGTCACCTGGACTTCCACTCGCGACGCGCAATGGGGCAACTTCACCATCATTACTTTCTATGATGGTCAGGGCTTCATGGTGCGCAAGGATAGCGGCATCGAAACCATCGAGGATATGGATGGTGCATCGGTATGCGTTACCAGTGGCACGACGACAGAGAAGAACCTGGCTGATGCCTTCCGCCAGCGAGGCTTGAACTACGAAGCGGTGATCTTCGAAGAAACCTCGGCGGTGTATGGTGCTTATGAAGAGGGACGATGCGATGTCACCACCAGCGATAAGTCTCAACTGGCTGCGGTGCGCGAGGGCTTCGCTGATCCTGAAGCGCATGTCATCCTGCCCATCACGATTTCTAAAGAACCGTTGACCTCCGCAGTGCCTCATGGAGATGACCAATGGTTCGATATCGTGAAGATCGTCTTTTTCGCCCTGATCAACGCAGAGGAGTTTGGCATCACCCAGGCGAATGTGGAGGAGATGAAGTCGAGCGACAACATCGAAATTCGCCGCCTGCTGGGCCTGGAAGGAGACTGGGGCAATTCTGACCTGGGCCTGGAAGTGGATGCCCTGGCGAAAGCCATTGCTGCCGTTGGGAACTATGGCGAAATTTACGATCGCTATTTTGGTCCGAACGGATTGGCATTCACCCTGCCGCGCGATCTAAACGAGCTTTGGATTAACGGCGGTTTGATCTACGCCCCGCCGATCCGCTAATCATCGAGAACATTGGGGAGTGCGTGCTGAATTTTCGAGGCGCACTCCCCAAGCGTACAACGAGGCACAGATTTTAGAATGAAGTCGCTTTCCTTGCGGCGAAGTGCAGACATCCCTCTTTGGCGCGATGAGCGCGTTTTACGTCTGGTCGCGCAGGTCATTTCCGCAGGGCTGATCCTGTTCGCCATTCTATGGGTGGGCATCAATTTTGTCACTGCAGCCAACCAGCGCGGGATGGCTTTAAATTTTCGGTTTCTCAACGACCCGGCGGAGTTCCCGATTAGCGATCCGGTCATCCCTTATGACCCATCGCGTTCATTTGGTTATGCCTTTTTGGTAGGTTTGGTTAAAACACTGCTCGTTTCCGGAATCGGCATCGTCTTGGCTACGATCTTGGGAACGTTGATTGGTCTGGCGCGCCTTTCGAGCAACTGGTTGATGAGCAGGCTGGCTTTGGCGTACATCGAATTTCACCGCAATATTCCATTGTTGGTTTTATTATTCATATGGTATTTTCCGGTATTCAATCGGCTGCCAAATGTGGAGCAAAGCATTGTTTTATCTGGCCCGATTTATTTGAATTCGCGTGGCATTTATCTTGTTTGGCCCAAGTTGCAACCTCAGGGGTGGATATGGGTAGCCAGTCTCCTGGTCGGTTTTATCCTGGCGATAATCGCCTGGTTTCGCTTACAAAAAATTGAATTGGTCTATGGGCGGCGCACCTACTATGAGGCGATCAGCATCGCCATCGTCCTGATCTGCCCGGTATTCGGCTGGTTTCTCTCAGGTGGAGCGCCGTTGCGCATGGAAGCCCCGGTTCTGCAAGGGTACAATTACCAAGGCGGTTTGCGATTGACGCCCGAGTTTACCTCCCTGCTCATCGGCTTGACCATGTACACCGCGGCTTTTATTGCCGAAGTGGTGCGCGCCGGCATTCAAGCAGTTAGCAAGGGCCAGCGTGAGGCAGCCACCGCAGTGGGCTTGAGCCCGCTTCAAGTGCTGCGCTTCGTGATCATCCCGCAGGCGTTGCGTGTCATCATTCCGCCGATGATCAGCCAATACCTCAACCTGACGAAAAACTCCAGCCTGGCGTTGTTCATCGGCTATCAGGAAGTGTTCAGCGTTGGTAAGATCGCCATCAACCAGGCAGGGCGGGCTTTGCCGGTATTTGCCATGGTGATGGCGGTTTATCTGGCGTTGAGCTTGCTCACTTCGGCGGTACTGAACTGGTACAACCGCCGCATCCAGTTCGTGGAGCGATGAACATGACCACCCTAAGCGAAGAAATCGTGCGCCCTCCTGAGCCTCCAGGCTTGCTCCGTTGGATGCGGGAAAACCTGTTCAACTCCTGGTTCAACGCTCTCTTGACCGTTTTCTCATTGGCGTTGATCTATGCCTTTCTCAGCTTGATTATCCGTTGGGTCTTCTTCCAGGCCGATTGGCGGCCGGTAGCTGAATTTCCTTTGCTTTTTATGGTTGGGCAGTACCCGCGCAACCTGCTTTGGCGCGTAGCGCTCAGCCTGGGGGTCGTGTCTTTCCTGATGGGGGTGAGTTGGGGGGCATGGGGCAAATTGATCCAATCCTTTGCCATCACCATGGGTGCGATGATGGCTGCGGTGGCGCTGATCCCGTTTCCCATCCGCGATCTATCCATCGGCCTGCGCGGTTTCATGCTGACAGCCGTGGCTTTGATCTTTGCCGGATTCTATATTGCCAGAAGGTGGAGGGTCGTTGGGAAGTGGCTTTTGCTTGCCTGGACGATTACATCGGTGTTGGTTGTTTTGGTGATCCTGCCGGGCTTGGAAAACAGCACATTTCTAACACATGTGCCCACGACCTTGTGGGGCGGCTTGCTGGTCACCGTCATTCTCGCCGTAGGGGGGATTGTGCTCTCGTTCCCAATTGGCGTGTTGCTTGCCTTGGGTCGGCGTTCGAGTCTGCCGGTGGTGAAGGGCTTTAGCATTGTCTTTATCGAAGTCATCCGCGGCGTGCCTTTGATTACCATTCTGTTTATGTTTTCCTTGATTTTGCAGGTGTTTCTGCCGGTTGGTTCGCGTTTCGATCGACTTTTGCGCGCCCTGATTGGCATCACCATCTTCAGCGCGGCGTACATGGCTGAAAACGTGCGCGGCGGGTTGCAGGCGATTCCTTTGGGGCAGATTGAAGCAGCCAAAGCCCTGGGGATGAACGGCTTTCAAATCAACCTGTTCATCGTCTTGCCCCAGGCGCTGCGTATGGTGATACCCACGATTGTCGGTCAATTTATCAGCCTGTTTAAAGACACCACTTTGGTGATCATCTTGGGCATCAACGAATTGCTGGGCATCGGCCGAGCGGTGATTCAGGCAAGTCCGGAGTATGTTCGCCTGCAACTTGAGGTATATTTGTTTATTGCATTGATCTTTTGGGTGTTCAGCTACGCCATGTCCTATTCCAGCCAGCAACTGGAGCGCGCCCTGGGTGTGGGTGAACGCTAAAACCATTTGGAGGCTTTCATGAACGATGCATCTACCGAGCAACCCATCATCATCTGCGAGGATGTGCATAAGTGGTTTGGCCACTTTCACGCGCTACGCGGTATCAATATGACCGTCAACAAAGGGGAGGTGATCGTCATCTTTGGTCCATCCGGCTCTGGGAAGTCCACCTTCATCCGCACACTCAACCGCCTGGAGGAGCATCAGCGAGGCCGCATCATCGTCGATGGTACCGAGCTCACCCATGACGTGCGCAATATCGAAAAGGTGCGCATGGAAACTGGCATGGTCTTTCAGCAATTCAATCTTTTCCCTCACCTTACCGTGATGCAAAACATCACCCTCGCGCCAATTCGTGTGCGTAAGTGGCCGGTGGCTAAAGCTGAGGAGGTGGCCATGCAGTTGCTGGAACGTGTGGGTATCCCCGAACAGGCGCATAAGTACCCTGGGCAGCTTTCGGGTGGTCAGCAACAGCGCGTGGCGATTGCCCGTGCCCTGGCGATGCAGCCGAAGATCATGCTCTTTGATGAGCCCACCTCAGCCCTCGACCCAGAGATGATCAAAGAGGTGCTCGATGTGATGATCGAGCTAGCGCGCAGCGGTATGACCATGCTGGTGGTGACTCACGAGATGGGCTTTGCAAAGAGTGTCGCCGATCGCATGTATTTCTTCGATGAAGGTGTGGTGGTAGAGAGCGGCACACCCGATGAGATTTTCACCAAACCTCAGCATGACCGCACAAAACTCTTCCTCTCGCAGATTTTGACCCACTGATTGTGTTGGAGACCCCCTCTCCCGTAGCCATATTTTCCTGCGGGAGAGGTTTTTTTATTGGGGGGATGATGCCTCAGGGGAGGATTTCGCCGATATATTCCCCGTTCACCCACACCTTCAGCGCAGTGCTGCTTGGTTCTGGCAAGGGCACAGTTACTTCGAATGGCTCTAAAACCTGGATACAAATCGCATCTGGGCGCGTGAGGGCATATACTTCAACTTGTACGCGCCCTTCCTCGTCTGGTTCGGTGACATGCACGCGCAGTTTATGACAGGGTGTGGGCAAAGAGCCTTTCAAGAAGAGGGAGTATTGAGGTGGAAAGCTCTCCATAACCAGCAACGAGACCTCATCCAGGTAGACTGTATCCTTGCTGAGCAACTCATCTCCCATTTTGGGTAGCCATTGCGGTTGCTGAGCCTCTCCCTTGGGAGCGAAATCGTCGCTCTGCACAGGCGCTTCTGGGGGTGAGGTACCATCAGGCGAGGGAGAGGTCACACGGGGCGCGCAGGCGCCAAGCAATAAGATAAGGCATCCTGAGAAGGTGAATAATCTTTGGATCATGCCCATGTTCGCCTCCAGTTTCATGAATCTCCTATTCTTCATTATGGACGCCGAAAAGGGCAGATTGGTTTCATCATTATATTGTCGCCCTACCCTTTGATCACCGCAATCGGGCGCAATCGAGCGACTTTGCGGGCAATATTCGCTCCGGCGACTGTTTCCACCACAGCATCTACGTCTTTGTATGCCTGGGGAGCTTCCTCTGCCAGCCCTGGCATCGAACCCGCGCGAATGTGAATGCCTTCGGATTCGAGTTCGCTGCGCAGACGATCGCCGCGCACCGACTTCTTTGCCTGAGCCCGGCTCATCACGCGGCCGGCGCCATGGCATGTGGAGCCAAAAGTGCGCTGCATGCTCGCTTCGGTGCCCACCAGCACCCACGAGGCTGTGCCCATGCTGCCAGGCACAAGCACCGGTTGACCGATCTCTCTGTATTCCGGTGGCAAACCCGGAGCGCCCGGTCCGAAGGCGCGCGTCGCGCCTTTACGGTGCACGCACACTTTCATCTTGGTACCGTCGATGACATGCTCTTCGATCTTTCCCATGTTGTGGGCGATGTCGTACACCTGGTATAACCCCCAATCCGAGACCTTACCGGCAAAGACCTGCTCGAACGCCAGGCGGGCGTTATGCGCCAACACCTGGCGGTTGGCAAACGCATAGTTTGCCGCACAGCGCATGGCTGCAAGGTAAGCCTGCCCTTCGGGGGAGTTCAATGGGGCGCAAACCAGCTCACGATCCGGGAGCTGAATGCCGTACCGTTTAACCGAGGCTTGGAATTCTTCTACATAATCGGAACAGATTTGATGCCCAAATCCGCGCGAGCCGCAGTGAATCTGCACTGCTAAGTGGCCTTCCTGCAAGCCCATGGCACGCGCCGCCTGGGCATCGAAGATTTGATCGACAACATCTACTTCGATGAAGTGATTTCCCGCGCCGAGGGTGCCTAATTGCGGTCGCCCGCGTTCCTTAGCTCGAGAGCTGACTTTACTCGGATCGGCGCCCTCGAGGCATCCATTCTCTTCTGTACGCCGGATATCAGCTTCCTGAGCGAGCCCTTGTTTGAGCGCCCATTGCGCCCCGTCGCGACACACGCGCTCCAATTCTTTTTCGCTCATGCGCAATGTTCCCTTGGTGCCGACGCCGCTTGGACAGTAGTAATTCAAAGCGTTGGCGAGGTCGCCAATGAGCGCTTCTGCAGCCTCGAACTCGATGCGCGTGGCAAGCAGGCGAACTCCGCAGTTGATGTCATAACCAATGCCGCCGGGGGAAATAACCCCATCCGGGTATCTTGTTGCAGCTACACCGCCGATCGGAAACCCATACCCCTGGTGCATATCTGGCATCACAGAAACGTGACCAACCAACCCTGGCAGAGTGGCGGAATTTACCGCCTGCTCCAAGGAGCGGTCGTCCATCACCTGTTCGAGCAGGCGGCGCGTGGAAAATATGCGCACAGGGACGCGCATATCCTCACGAAACGACTTGGGAATTTCCCACTCGTAATCGCTGATTTTGACTAAGTCCTTGATCATGACCATCTTCTACCTCCAAAATCGTCATCCACATCATCTACATCCATCGCGCGCATTAGAGATTCACCACATGCAAGGCTTCCGGATCACACATCGAAGACGATGCGCGTCTTCAGCCCTTCAGTGTCGCGTTCCACTTTGAGACGGTGATAAGTGACTGCTTTGATCTCCTTCTGAAGTTGCACCACCGGTGCGCCCCAAGCATGCGCGCTCAAGTGATACCCATTCAGTTGCAGCGCAAAGCGAAAGCACGCCAACCCTTCCTGTTCAAGATAATACAGCAGTTCAGAGAGAAAGCGCACCAAGAGGTGCTCTGCATCCTCCGCGGTGATTTCGAAGCGGATCTCACGTGCGCGCTTTTCGTCCCATCGGACGCCGGCAAGGGCATACATGCCCTGGGCTGCCTGCTCCAAAAGACCGGGCAAATCCCTAGCCCAAACCGCCAATTCCCAATCGGCGGTGTGTTCGATCTCCTGGTAGCCCTGGGGGCTCGTTTCACGCGTATCCATGTGATCTAGTATAACCAATTTTTAAACCTACCTTTCGCACTAAAGATTAGCATATTTTATGGAATTTCGGGGAATCTTGGCGCATGAACGCCAACATGACATACGAAACGAATCGACCAATTAGGCAATGTTGCTGGAATCTGCCAGGAGCTCCTTCCGAGTTTCCAGGAAACGGGTTATGACCTTGGCCGGCTATCGCACTGTACCGTTTCCTAGAAACTCAAGCATTCCTGACCCGCGCCGTAAACCCACCCAGAAGCCCATCATGTGTTGGGTTTTTCAGCTTTTTGAAGGCTTGTATATCCTGTGGGTGAAGCGAAACGGTGAAGTTACTCTCCGAAGATGCTTTTTCTTGCTCATAGACCCCCCTGGACACAGCTTTTAATAACCCAGCGTGGATGAGCCTCTCCGCCTGGGTGCTGTTGAAAAGGGAAAATTGCACCTACGTCCAGGGTGAGCGATTCTCATCGTTTTTGACGTAGGTGCAATGATACGCTTGGGGCGCCTCTTAGAGTAGGCTAAGGTCTAATCTTGGCGAGGAGATGTCAGCCCTTCCCACAACAACATCGCCTGGTATTCATCGAGCAGTTCGTGTTCGATCTCTTGGCGGCGCTGGCGGACGAATGCGAACAGCGCGCGCCCGTTTTTATAGGGGATGTCGAAATGAATTGCCAGACGGTTGTGTTCACCGGCACGCGATACCCCGACGATCCAGCCATGCAATTCGAGTTCTGTCTGCATCAGGCAGAGATGTACCTTTATTGCTGCCCCGGGTTTGAGCGCAAAGGTGAAAAACCTTTGTGGCACGTTGACGCCCATGCCCTCCAGGGAGATATCCAGCAGGATGGCTGGCACATGCCTGCCCTCGCATTCCAGGTCAACCGGCAGGGCCTCTTTGGGTTCTACACGTGGCGAGCGCCGGTTGCCCAGTTGCGAGGCATCTAAGGGACAGATTTCGAATTCCATCATGCCGCCGGGCAAATGTGCTTGAGTGAGAAAGCATTGAAAAGGCGCATGCTTCGCACTCCCTAGAGCCTGGGCGTACTTGTTCTTGATGATTGGGATCATGGCGGCACATCGACTGTTTAGGGTAAGGCTTTTCTTGGTCAAACTAAAGACTGTGGCACGGCAGAGAACCGGTAATCCCTTATATACGCTGAGCAGGTCAAGTGCATCCCCCTCTTGTACCGTGAATTGAGTCATATCCAGGAGGGGTTGCATTTTTCGTCTCCCAAAGGGCTTTTATAATGAGGTCGAGGTGTTAGAGCAGATCACTGAGCGCAATACCACGCGCTTGAGCCCTGGCTTGCATCCAGGAGGACAGGGTATCTGGAACGGGTAAGATTTCCTCCTCTGGGCGGAGGACGAGTTGCAGTGCACCTTCAATACAATGAGGTACGCATACGCCGCAACCTACACACCGCGTGGAGTTGACCGTCATAAGCTCCTGTTCCATTTCCAAGGCTTGGAACTGACAGTAGCTCAGGCAATCCTGGCAACCGGTGCAAAGTGCGGGGTCCACCTGGTTGACATATGAAGAACTGGCGACGACATTCGCCACGCCCAATTCTGCCATGCCGCGCAAGATGCCACATGAGCAGGTGCAGCAGTTGCAAATATAGGTGATCCCCTCTTTGCTGTTGCTCACCGAGTGTACCAGCCCAGCTTCTGCGGCGCGGCGCAGCGTTGCCTGCGCCTCTTCCAGGCTCAACGCGTGGACTACCGGATGGTTGTCGAATACCCCTGGACGAGGACCTAACGCCATACAGATGTCGATCGGGTGTTCGCAGGGCTCGCCAATCAAGGCTTTTTGCTTGCGACAGATGCAGTCAAGTACCCCCCAAGCCTGAGCCTGATTGAGGATCGCGCTGGCGCTTTCATAAGGCCGCACCTCGATGCCTGGAGTAATGCTGGCTTCGATGGGGATGACACGATGGAATGTGGGCTGCACCACCATGGTTTGGGCAAAAGCCTGGCGGTAATACGCTTCGAACAACGCGGCTAACTCCGCGTCCATAGTACCCACCTGGGCTTCATAGATGCCGACGACGAAGGGCATGATGCTAAACCCTAATCCTGAAGGCGTCCTCCTGGCAGCGATCAACCCCTTACGCGCCATGGATTTGAGCGTGTCAGCCAATGCGTCTGCATCTGGGAAGTTGCCTGCCTCAGCTTGTAGGCGCGCCTGGATTTGCTCAGGCGTTTCGGGCGTAAGTTGCAAGTTGGCGGCTAACCGGGCTTCCTCTGGCGTGAACAGTTTCGCCAGCAACCGAAGCTCTACGCCATCGGGGGTGGGTGGAAAACCGTTTGGCAGGCGATCCAGTTTTTGTGCGAGCTGACGATAAATTTCTGTTTCCATGTGCATTCTCCTATCGTTCGAAGGATTAGAGGGCGAGATGCCCTTCCCACAGATCAAACCGGGCAGAATGATGTTCTCATCGATGCTGCCCCATGCTGAAGCCTCAATTAACTAATATTCAACACTTTTGCGCCGCGAATTTTGCGTTGGCGCAACTCTTGCAAAGCCAAATTCGCCTCCGTCAGGTCATACAGCTGCACTTCCGGGGCGATGGGGATGGTTGCCGCGATTTGCAGAAACTCGCGCACATCCTGGCGGGTGACATTTGCTACGCTTTTGATTTCCTTTTCCATCCATAGATGGGTGGGATATTCCAGCTCGAGCAGACTCTGCTGGTCGTACTCCTCTTTACGGATGGCGTTGATCACCAGCCGGCCGCCTGGAGCCAGGTTGCGCAGGGATTCAACGGTCGGCTTCCAGGCGGGTGTGGTATCGATAATGCTGTGCAGCGCTTCCGGCGTGGTGGCATCGATCTCTCCTGCCCAAACAGCGCCTAATTCCAGAGCGAACTCGCGTTCCGAGGGACTGCGCGAAAAAACGTACACCTGGGTATGGGGATAGATTTGCGAGACCATTTTGAGCACCAGGTGAGCGGAAGCACCGAAGCCGGTCAGCCCCAAACGCTGGCCATCCTGAAGTGCCGCCAGGCGCAAAGAACGATAACCAATGGCGCCGGCGCAAAGCATGGGGGCCGCCTGCTCGGAGGTAAAAACCTGGGGGATGGAGTGCGCATAGGCTTCTGGAACGACCATATATTCTGCGTACCCGCCGTGGGCATCTCTGCCAGTCGCCCGGAACTGTGGACAAAGGTTTTCCAAACCTCGCCGGCAGTACTCGCACTCCCCGCAGGTAGAATACACCCAGGCAACGCCCACGCGATCCCCAATAGAGAAGCGCGTGACTTCGGCACCACACGCGGCGACGCTGCCCACCACCTGATGTCCAGGGATCATAGGGTATTGGCTGGGGGGCGTGCGCCCTTCGATTTCATCGATTTCGGTGTGGCACACGCCGCAAACAGCAACTTTGATGAGGATTTCCCCTCTTCGAGGCACCGGTTTGGGTAATTCCACCAACTTCAACGGCGCGGCGTCTTCTTCAAGGGATGTGATTTTCGGTATGACCATTGCTCTCATGGGCAAACCACCTCGGTTCGTGGAATCATGGGCTTACCGCATACATCTGGTCGGGTGTCAGTATCTGCGGAAATCGCTCTCGGAGCTGGCGACGCGCATGGTCACAAAGGTGACAGGCATCTGCGTATGTCGATCGATGTGGCAGGTTGTATTCCATGACCAGACCCATAGGCCCGTTCTCTATTAGCGGCCCCAGAATAGGGTGTTCCTCCGCATCGAAGCGCTGGCAGATATCCTGCAGAGTTTCCTGGAAGAGGTTGCCAATCGAGATTCCTTGGCAAATGTGCAGGTTGCCAAACGCGTCCACGTGCACCCGCCCCGGCTGGCGCAAATCTTCATAGGGGCATTGGGTAAAGGAGTCCCAGGGATGCATCGGGGCGTGAGCAACCAGGTTTTGAGCGGCTCGCCCGCGGTACATCAGGGTTGAGGCGTTTTCGTATGCTTCTTCTCGCGCCTCACCAGCGGGTGGGGCTATGCTGATCGTCCCGACGGGAATCTCGAGCCGTTTAGCAGCTTGAAGGGCAAAATCCGCCTGCCGGCTGAGCCATTCATCATAGTGATAAAGATCGCTGCTGATGGATAAGTCATTCACCATCCCCGCCAGAGGTTGCAGCCACAGCAAGGCATCTTCCAGGCTTTCTGCCCAGTAGGCGTTGCTCACCACACCTACTTGGAACCCAGCCCCATGCGCCAGGCGCACGCCTGCCAATAGAATAGGGTAGAACAGGGTCGGTTCTCCGCCCTCGAAATAAATCCATTCGATGGTGCCCAGGCTCTTTGCTGCGTCTATGATGGATTGTATTTGATTAATCTTGAGCGTTCCGCTTTGATTAGGGCTGCCCCAAACAAAACAGTGGTCGCATTCGAAGGTACATTTATAGGTCAGTAAAAGGTGTAATCCACTCAGATGCAGCATTGGCTTCTATGCCTCTGGAGATGATTATACCTTTTATGGTTGAGGATTACATCCAGTTTTCGAAATTTCCCTGCACTACCTGAGTAATGACCTCATCCGAATCGGGCTTTTTATAGCGGTAGATAGGGGTCACCTGGATTTGAGCGCCATGGCGCTGCGCCCAGGCGGATAAGGCATACAATTCTTGGATGCCAGCTTGCATGTTTTCAGCTTCTACGGCGCCAAAGCGGTAGCTGAGCAAGAATGGGTTCTCTGTAGTCAAATGGGCGAGTATCGCCTGGCACGCTTTGGCGATTGCCGCTGGTTCAGGCACGTGATGCAATGTCTTTAAAGGCTCAACTGGCAGCTTCAGGTTTTTATCGAAGATTTTCAGAATGGCGGGCTGGTGGAGGAAACGCGCCAGGGCTGTGGCATGTTGTATGGTCAACTCTGGAGGACAGGCGATGTTTTTTCCATCTGCCCCTATAATGGACACATGCAGGGCAAAACTTTCCTCTCTGGGGGGAGGATGGCTCTGGCGTTCTTCCTCAGGGAGCAAGTCATAGACCGCTTCCATAACCTGCTGGGCATACTCCGCCAACAGGGCTTTGCGCGGTTTGTCGGTTTGGTGCTTCAGCGCCGGGATGAGCTCACCGATATGCATCTTCAGTCTGGGGCGCTGCCGTTTGAACATCGAGTTCAATGCGCCGCGCGCCCCGCTAAATCCAATAGGCAGGACCGGGGCATTGCCATGCAGGCTCAGCCAGGCGACACCGCTTTGGGCGCGCATCGCGCCGGGGTGCCAAATGCCTCCTTCGGGGAAAATACCCAAAATCCCCCCTTGCTTGAGGATGTTCAATGCCGTTTGCAGTGAGGCTCGTTCCATACGCCCGCGGCGGATTGGGATGTAACCGTAAAAGCGGCTGATCAGGTCATTGACCCGTTCGTGCGGGACATCAATCGAGCCGAGCATCTCCAGCGGCCATGGCGCCAACACTACCATCATAATCACTTCCATCACCGCCGAATGGTTCCCCACCACCAGCAGAGGACCTTGAGCGGGAAAGCGCTGAACGCCTATGACCTCGGTATCGGTTAAAATCCTCAGCGCCAGGCGCCCTCCGAGGCGGCACAAGGCGCGCGCCAGCCTCCTGCGGGGATATTTCAAGGCGACATCCGGCGGAGCCATGGGCGCGTAGATTTTGGAGGTGGGTTGAATATCTTGGGTTGAATGTTTAATGAAGCCGGGCTTCAGGTTCTGGTGGATTCGCGGGGCGCGGTTCGTCTAAACCGGTTGGAGGTTTTAAATCCGCCGATTCTGCGGGCGCTGATGAGAGCAGTTTGGCTTGCATCTCCTCCAGGCGTTTTTCCAGTTCGTTAATCTTTCTTTTTTGATTACGCACCGCCCAACGAATGCTGATGTTATTGGGCAGAGAGACGAAAAAGCTGATTAAAGCCCCAGCCAGCAGGGTGATGAGTAAGATGAGCGCTAAAGACCCGGAAAATTTCCAAAAGAGGAAGGTGATCGTTACCGGGGTGATGTTCTGTACCGCGAAGAGCACGGCAATCGCGGCGATAAGCAAGGCAAAGAAGAAAAAGAATTGCATGGTTGTCTCCTGAGAGTTCCATCAGCGCTTGTGTATTTCATCCTGAATTTTATCAGAATCCATGGCGGATACAATGGACACGCAAGACCAAAGGAAGATGTAATCCGCAGGTAATCACACACAATGGGTTCCAAAAGAGCGGTGAATCACGAGCCTTGGACTGTGCCGCGGAACAAACGCCTCGGGCTAGGTCACCTGAGCAGCCTGCACAGTCACAGGCTATAATAAAGGCTAAGTATTTTATGTTGGGAGACCGGGAAGGGCTTACTCCCTCCAGGTACGATCGATGACCGCATATTCTGAGAAGTGAGCTTCGATGCCTCAAAATCCCCTGACCAACCCAGCCCGGTTGGTTGCCTTGCTCAGCAGCCTGTTGGTGGTTCTGATTTGGGGTTCCACCTTTGTGATCGTGAAGATCGGGCTGGAATGGGTAGGCCCTCTGAGCATCGCTGCGTTTCGTTACTTTTTGGGTGCGCTGGTTCTTTTCCCAATTTTATGGCGTAGAGGAATTCGGGCATCTTTTTCGAAAATCAACTCCAGAATGTGGCGGACTCTGATCGCCATTGGGTTGAGCGCTTATGTGTTGGGGAATGGCGGGTTGTTTATCGGTTTGAAGTTCCTCCCCGCGACCACAGTCTCATTCCTGATGAGCACGACGCCGATCTTGATCATGGCTGCTGGCGCTCTCTGGCTGGGAGAAATCCCCACCCGCTGGCAGGTGTTGGGTGCGCTGGTGACGCTCTTAGGCACGGCGCTGTTTTTCGCACCTGGGCTGGAAAGAGGAGAAGCGCTCGGCTTCGTCATTGTCCTGGTTGCTTTGGTTGGGTTTGTCCTTTTCAGTATTCTGGGACGCAGTGTTGCCAGCGGAGACCAACTGGACACCCTGAGCCTGACGACCCTGCCATTGGCGATTGGGGGTGGCATCATGCTCTTCATCGCCCTGCCTCTGGAAGGGCTGCCGGTGTTGACCCTACGAACGGTTCTGCTGCTCTCATGGCTGGCGGTGGTCAACACTTCCCTGGGTTATTTCCTGTATAATCACGCCTTGCGCACATTAACCGCCTTTGAGGTCAATGCCATCCTCAACCTGACGCCGCTGGCAACCGCTTTGATCGCCTGGGGATTTCTAGGGGAGCGCCTGGAGGCACTGCAGTGGCTTGGGATGGGGGTGATGATTTTGGGAGTGATGATCGTGCAGCGCTTTGCGCCTCCGCACGATTGAGTTACTCCTGAAGCAGCTTCCAGTCCCAGAACCAGTAGGCCAGCCCCTTCCATTTCCCCCAGCCTTCAAAGGCTGCCTCGACATCTTTTTTACTCACCGTCTCGCCGTTGTGCCACTCGTGCGAGACCAGCTTCAGCGCCCAGGAATCGATCGGCAGGAAGTCATAATGCCCCAGAAGCATGCACAGGTTGGCAGCTGCGTAAGCGCCCACACCCTTGATCGAGAGCAGGCGCCTGTACACTTCCTGGGTGGGTAGCCCCGGGTCTTTCAAGGCTTCCAGATCAAGCTCCCCTGAAGCGATTGCTCTTGCCAACTCCAGCACGTAAGGCGCACGGTAGCCTAAACGCACCTGCTCGGAGAACTCCTCCGTGCTGAGATGCGCCAGGTCCTGCGGTGCGGGAAAGGCTTTACCCTCTTCAGCGGGACCCAGGGGGGTGCCATAAGCCGCGACCAGCTGGCGGACCATACGGATGGTGCCACCCCAGGCGGTGTTGGTGGTCAGGATGCTTTTGACCGTATCCTCGAAGAGCGTCGCCGAACGTAGCAAGCGCCCTTTTCCCGTCGCGACGACATGCGCCAACTTGGGCTCCTTTTGTGCGAGTTCATAGAACATGCCCAAGTCGATATCCAGGCAAAGCATCCAGCGCACCTGGGTTTCGATTTCCGCTAACTCTTCGGGCGTGCAGCCCTCTGCAACAGAGACAGCTACCCCGCCTTCCGTGCCGCGCAGCGCTAAAGCCAGCAGTTTTCCGGTGGAAAGGCGGGTGATGTAATCAAGCTCGTCAAAAGTCTCGCTTCTGGAAAAGGGAGGCAGCCTTGCCCAGCCGTGCGAGCGCACTACCTCTTTGAAAGAAAAAGTCCCCCTGGCTTGTAGGGTAATATCCATGGTTTTCTCCTCTATGTCAGACCGCCAGCTTTCCCCAGTTCCCGCCGTTTAAGTCGCCCATGAAGATCTTGCGGTCCTCCTCACCAGAGATCAACTCGCCGGCTGCTTGTGCTCGTGAGCGGTACTCTGCGGCGTTGTCTAGGTCGCCCAGCACGGCGAATGCGCGCGCCAGACACTCTTGGGCATAAGCCTGGTCGAAATCCGCCATCTCTTCGCTGTGCTGCTCGGTCAGGCGCATGCATTCCTGCGCGTAGCGCAGCGCCATCTCCCCCAAGCCCAGTTGGGCATAGACATGCGAGAGCAGCCAGGTGCCGCGCTGCTGATGCACCCCGGTGCCCGCGTGCAGCCAGTGATACAGGGAGGCGTGCGCGCAGTGCACCAACAAGAAATCCTCTTCCATGCTGCGCGGGGTTTTCCCTAGCAGATTCCAGGTCTCCCCGTTGGTTTGGATGGCGAAATCGCGATGGACTGACTTCAGGTCTTTCTCTTCATTTCCGCTCATGGTTACTCCTTCAGTTCGATTGGTGTTATTCACCCGCCAATAAGCGACGTTCGCCGGTGTAGCTAAGTATCGGCAGGGCATCCTCTGGAGTCACCCAGAGCAGCAAGTCGACTTCATCGTTAGGTTGAAATTCCTGTTCTTCCACCAAAACCATGTGCCAGTAGAGCACGACTTTAGGTTTTCCCCATGCCTGGTACACCTGACCTCCGGCGAATTCCCCCAGCGAAACGCGGCATTGAGTCTCTTCTTCGACTTCGCGCTGCGCGGCTTGCAGCCAGCTTTCGCCAGGCTTGAGTTTGCCTTTGGGCAGCGTCCAATCGTCGGTCGCCACGCGGTGGATCACCGCCAGTTTGCGGCCAGCGGAGGTTTCCCGCCAGAGCACACCGCCCGCGGCGAAAATCACTTCCTGTTCTGATGGTGAGTTTATGCGCATGTTTTTATGGATCGATAGACTCTTCTAAGGCGGCTGATTTATGTGCCGATATGTTTGAGTAAGAGAATGATCATCTTTCGGATGTTGATGAGACGCACGCTCTTGCGATATTCCTGGTTTTGCGGGTCGATCTCGAGGATGTCTTGCAGGGTTTTGATCTTCAAAAAGATGTTGCTGATTAAAGCCTCTGTCGTCCAACCCAGGTACTGACGCTCGAAAGGGGTTTCAATGACTTTTTCTCCGATCTTTCCCTTCTGTAAATTGGCGAAGTTGTAGTTCTGATTGAGGGCTTGCTCGAATTCTCGTGTTTGGAGCTTCGGGATGACTTTCTCGATGGGTGTTTCGCCTTCGGTGTGCAGGCTGATCAACTCCAGGTTGCGTTGCAATTCCAAAAGCAGCTTGCGTTTGGTGCCTCTTTGCCCTTTCAGGAGGTCGGCCAATAGCCGAATCACCTCAACGGTGGGGGAAATTGCGCCGATCGCCGTGGCTGGATCGCTCATGTGCGTATACCTCCTGGTTGGGCTACGAGTGCTTCCCTGAAGAACCAAGGCTATTTTAACATATTCCCCCCATAGATGGGAACAACCTCCTGCCTGCAAACCGTGGGACGAAATGAATTTCGTCCAAGCCAAAGTAGGGCGAAATTTATTTCGCTCACTTCCATTCAGCCATTCCCTGGCGGAGGGTATTGCACACCACACCGGCGTTCCTGGAGGTCGCAGATCTTCTCCAAAGGGGCATGGCAGTTTACGACCGAGCGATATTCGCCGCCATAGGTTATTTGCGGTACGCCACGTAAATATCGGCTGCGGCGACGCGCTGATGCACCTCGTCCCAAAGAAAGTGGGTGAAATACAGATTGCCAGCCGCGTCCAGGCTAGGTTCACCAGCCAGCCCGGAGACCACCAGTTCAGGTTCGCTCCAGCCATCCACAGTGCGCCAGGAGCGGAAGATCTCCGGTCCGGGTGTGCCGCGCGTGAACCACAATTGCTGTCCATCGGACGTCAGGTAGGGCCAGCCTTCGTTCAGTTCTGTATTAACCGCCAGGATGGGTTCAGGCGGCTGCCAGACGCCATTCACCTTGCGCGTCACCCAGATGTCCTTCTCACCTTTCCCGCCTGGGCGCCGCGAATCGAAATACAATTCGCTGCCATCCTGGCTGAGGTGCAATTCGCCAATCTGGTATTGCATGTTGAGCAGCTCTCCTGCATTTTCCCAGCCCCACCAGCGCCCGTTGACCCAGTGGGCGATCCAGATATCAATATCCCTGAAATTCCCTGGGCGCACGGAGGCAAACCAAAGCGTCTCTCCCCAGACAGTTTGGGCGCCATCCATCCCGATGCGGTCATGGTATTGCAAGAACAAGCGCTGGGGCTCCTGCCAATCTCCGTTGACTCTGTGAGCCCAATAGATGCCGGTATAGGGGTCATGCGCCTGTTTTTGCACATCCCAGGCTGGATTGGGGGTGAACCAGAAATAGAGGGTATTCCCGTCCAGAGTGATGAAGGCTGAATCCTCCGCCCCCGCGCTGTTGACCGGGGCGCCCAGTGGCACGGGCGTATGCCATTGATCCTGCAGTTCGAGTGCGATGAGCGGCGGATGCGGGTCGCTGACGGGATCGATAATGACCCCCTCTGCCGGGATAAACTCATAGCGGCTGCGGTTATCCACCGTCACCGGCAGCGCGCTTTCGATCTGCTGACCTTGTGCGGTGCGCAGGACGGCGATGAGCAAATGCGCGCCGTTGGAGGTCTCCTGGGTGAACCAGTCAGCCTGAAATTCTCCCTGGTCTCCAGGCTGTGAGGCAGCGATTTGGGATTGAGGCTCTATCTTGTCCAAGTAAATGGCCACCTCCTGGATGTTTTGCGCGCGCAGGCTGAGCTGCAGCAGCACTACGCCCCAGACCTGACTCTCAGGTGGAGGAGCCAGCCAGCTGATTCGAGGTTCTGCTGTAGTGCAGCCTATCACCAGCAGGGCGAAGCAGCACAGCAATGTGCCGATAGACAGTGGTTTACGCTGAAATTGTGAATTCATCGAGTAGTTCTCCTCGTTCCTCAGGAAAGGAAGGTGATGGTTCCCTAGTTGCTCTCAGTCGGCGGAGGGAAACCCACCGGTAGAGAACTGCGGAGGGCTTGCCTTTGGGCATTTGCCTGGGTGACCAAACTTAGTGGCACAGTTGTTCAGGGTACCCGGGATTGGGTGGCAGGCGTGCGCCATCATCCTTCCGCACACCGACGGAACATTCGCGGAAACCGCCGGGATGAATAGTATGATACTACCAGTGGCGCTCCTTGCGCATCAGGTACGGGTTTTCCTCAGAAAGGCTAAAAAATATAGGAAGATTAAGGCGAAAAGAAATGTGGATCAGGCAGCCGCAACCCTACGCCACCTTGGGCTGGAAGAATTCCTCTTCAGAGTGCGTAAAAGCCACGATGACGGCGAGCGCGTTCTATCCGGCGCGACGACCTTCGACCGGGAGCATAACCTTCTTTTCATCCTCGAGCGGCTGGTAGGTGGGTGCAAGTCCGTGGTGCATATCTGGCAGGAGCGGTGAGAGGCAAGGGTTTGAGATTTGTACTATAATCTTCTATTAATGATATGAGATACGGCATGGGAAAAGCAGAGTTTCGGGTTTCGGACACGAATAACAATATCATGAAAGACGTGATAGAATTCGGGTTGTTTGGTGTGCACCGCTAGGATGAGCATCTGTTATCCCATTGCAGGATAATTCATAAATGATAATCTGTTATTAGGCTGCGATTGTATATAGGATATTAAACTGCAAAATTGCAGGTTAATCAGTAGTTGGGCGGCAGCCGACAGCAGGAGAGAAGAATTATGAGCGAAGTATTCGTCAATATTGCCCTGAGTCTTGATGGCTATTTAGCACCAGAAGGCATGGACATGGCACATTTCAGTGACCCGGAATACAAGAACTGGGGTGCCAAATGGGGTGCTCTAATGGCGTGGGCACTCAATCAGCAATATCTGCTTGAAAGGCTAAAGTTAGGGCCGGGAGGAGAGACAGGTGCGTTGAACGAGATGCTGCGATACACCTTTGAACGTACCGGCGCCCATATCATGGGCAAGCGTATGTTCGAAGGTGGCGAGCGCGGATGGCCCGAAGAGCCGCCGTTTCACACCCCAGTCTATGTGCTAACGCATGAGAAGCGCGAACCTTGGGTGCGTCCAGGCGGGACGACGTTTTACTTCGTCAATGACGGGCCTGAACGTGCCCTGGAAATGGCGCGCATTGCTGCTGGCGAGCGTGACATCCGCATTTCTGGGGGCGCGAATGTGGTCCAGCAATACTTGAACTTAGGTGTGGTTGACGAACTGGAGATCGCCCTGGTGCCTGTGCTCTTCGGTGGTGGACAGCGCCTATTTGAGAATCTTCGCAAACCCCTGCCGCAGTTTCGCATCAACCGGGTTATCGACAGCCAGGTTGTTACGTGCCTGCGCTACGTGCGCTTGTAAAGAACAGCCTAATTTAGGATTTGATAACAATGAGTGAACAAGGTTGGCAAGAATTTCTCTCCGCTGAAGGTGTTGATGACTGGGTCGTGTTGCATGGAGGTGCGACGGTTGTCTTTCGCGTTGGATCGTTGCGCGAAGCGGCGCAGCTGGCACAAGCGATCGCGGCGCTACCTGCGCTCGAGGGTTCGGGAGTGCTGCTAACGATAGGCGAGGGCTTTGTTACCGTGCGACTCACGCGCGATCTTTGGCAGCTCGAGGTGCAACACATTGCGCTTGCACGGGCTGTTTTTGCCATTGCGCGTGAGCATCGTGCGGTTGCAGATCGCGCCGCTGTACAGGAAGTGCAAGTTGCAATTGCGGCGAAGCGCGATGAGATCGATGTTAACTTCTGGCGTGCTGTGCTGGGTTACGTGCCGATGGCTGAGGACAATGCTGTAGACCCCCTTGGACACGGATCAACAGTCTGGATGCAGGAACTTGCCGAGGGCAAGCCCTTGCGACATGCGATGCATATTGATGTATCGGTTGCGCGTGAGCAAGCCACAGCACGGCTTCAAGCAGCGCTTGCTGCGGGCGGACGCATCGTTGACGACTCTAATGCGCCATCGCACTGGACGCTCGCCGACCGTGCAGGCAACCGCGTTTGTATCGTTGCGTGGCCTGATGGAACCACCCAGAAACCACCTGACGACTCCTAATAAGAGTTCGCTTTGGTGGTCAGTCGGCCATCGCTTTACATAGCCGCCCAACCCGCGCTTGCATCTGACGCCGCTCGCTGTGCTTCACGGCGTAGGTGAAGCGCGAGCCGTTG
>JBBIVW010000022.1:0-42742 GCA_037439525.1 Anaerolineae bacterium | reverse complement strand
ACGCTGCGTTCTGAATGCGCTAATCCATCTTTGCGGACAATAAGTTTCGGTTGAAATGAGTCTGCCTGCCAACGAACGAAAATTACTATAAGACTCTTGACAAATAATGCTATACATAGTATAGTATTATTGCTATACAAATTATAGCATTCAATATAGTATGAACACACACAGGCAATGCCCCGTAGAGGCCACAGCGAAAATCCTGGGAGCGCGCTGGACGATGCAAATCCTACATCACCTGCGCGAGCCCAAACGCTTTTGCGAGCTCCAAGCAGAAGTGGGCGAGGTAAACCCACGCACCCTCTCCCAGCGCCTTAAATTACTGGAAGAGGAGGGTATCATTCGCCGGCATCCCCTGAGCGAAAAAAAGCATATCGCCCTCTATGATCTCACCGAAAAAGGGCGGGGTATGTTGCCGATCATCGATGTCATCGTAGAGTGGGCGAGCCAGTGGCTGGATATCCCCTCGCACCAGGCAGAGCGCGAACCAACGCATCACGCATAAATAAACCCTATATCACTCAGGAGGAAACGATGGAGATTGTCTTCTTGATCGGACGAATTATTTTAGGCGCATACTACATTTTCAACGGCATGAACCACTTTATGCGCTTGCAGATGATGAAGGGCTACGCCGCGTCCAAAGGCGTACCCATCCCTGGGCTGGCCGTGCCGTTCACCGGTCTGATGCTCATCTTGGGCGGGTTGAGCTTTATCAGCGGCTTTCAACCCCTCATCGGTAGCCTGTTGGTGATCCTATTCTTGGTGCCCGTGGCGTTTATCATGCACAACTTTTGGGCGATTGCCGACCCCCAGATGAAAATGGTGGAGATGGTCAACTTTACTAAGAACCTGGCACTGGCCGCATCCGCAGCCATGTTCACGCTGATTCCCACCCCCTGGCCCATCAGCTTGTAACCAACCGCGCTCTGCCTGGTGAGGCAATTTCTCTCTTGCAAGCATGTATCTTTTCTAAAAATTGTGCCTTTTAAAGCACCCAAGCTATGCCGTACCATATGTGAAGCGCAGGCATAACCTGAACCATGCCTCTAAACAATCCTGCGTGAAAAAATAACCTCCGAGAGCGTACAATTCTCAGGTTTTTATAAAGATTGTTTTTCTCAGCGCTCTCAGCGTACTCTGCGCTTTCAGCGCTCTCTGCGCTCTCTGCGTTCTCTGCGTTAAATTCGTAAAACCGGCTCCTTAAGCCACGCTCTACGGCGAGACCCAGAATGACAAATGTCACCTTTTTTTCGTGCACCCAAAACAACAGGTAAACGGGTTATAATCCACATATCATGATCACCCTGACTCCCATTGCCCGGCAAGCCCTGAAGGAATATCTGGACGAAATCGGTCCGCAGACCAACCTGCGTCTCACCATTCGCAGCCACACACCCGGCATCTATCAGGTGGGGCTTAACCATGAGCCCGATACAAAGCGCGGCGAAAGCGATACCCTCGTGGACTGCGAAGGGTTCAACATCGTGCTGGATGCGCAAAGCGCGGTACATGCCGAAGGTTTGAAAATCGACCTGCTCAGCGGGCCTGGCGGCGCGCAGCTCAAGTTCGAGTTCCCCTCCCCACACTGGGATGACCCGGTCGCCGACAAGGTGCAAAAGCTGATCGACAGCCAGATCAACCCCTCGCTGGAAAGCCACGGCGGATATATCCAGTTGCTGGGGGTAAAGCATGGCATTGTGGAAATCCTCATGGGCGGGGGGTGCATCGGCTGCCCCTTCTCGATGATGACGCTGAAAGAGGTCATCGAGAACACGATCAAAGAACATGTGCCGGAGGTCAAAGCCGTGGTGGACCTCACCCAACATTATTATCAGCACAACAACCCGGCACCGCCTCCCTCCGGACCGTTGGGAAAATAAAGCCGCGTGTTCCGTGCGCTTGGAAGAAGAAAACCGAAAGCAGAGAGCATTCTGGGGAACATACGCGTCTGACAACTGGAGGAACCAATGAGCGAGCAATTTGGACCGATGCCCAAACCGGAAATATTGCAAAACATACGCCAGGAGCGCGCCCACCTGGAAGCCACGCTCAGCCGCGTGTCCGCAGAAGACATGGAAACGCCTGGAGTGGAAGGCGAGTGGTCGATCAAAGACATCCTGGCGCATATCGTCGCCTGGGAGCAGCGCATGATCGGCTGGTTGCAGGAAGCCGCCGCTGGCTTGGTGCCCCAAATGCCTGAGCCCGGCATGACCTGGGACGACCTGGATCTTCTGAACCAGCAGACCTACGAGGAGAACAAAGCCCGCCCTCTGGCAGAGGTGCAGGCAGACTTCGAAAGCTCGTTCCAGCAGGCGGTGCAGACGGTGGAATCTATCGAAGAAGCCGACCTGAGCCAGGCGGAGCGCTTCCCCTGGCGTGCGGGGCGCCCTTTGTGGGTGATGGTGGCGGCCAATACCTGGTGGCATTATAAAGAACATGGTGAGCGCATCCAAGCCTGGCTGCAGAAAAAGCTGAGCACCTGATCGCCTCTCGATGAGAAAACGCTCATCCAATTGTGGACGAATCACCCTTGCATAAACCGGGATTTAGGATATACTTTGGCGTAATCAGTTGCCTGTAAGTACTCGTTGGATCGCAAGAAAGAACAGGGCTCGAGGCACATGCACTCGAGCCGAATTTTTTGACCCTCCGAAGTATTTCTGCAGCATCTAAATCAATGACAATTTTGTAATAGGAGTATAAATCATGTCCCAAAGAATTACCGGAACGGTCAAATGGTTCAATGGCGCCAAAGGATACGGCTTCATTGAGCGCGAAGGTGGCGAGGATGTGTTTGTTCACTACACCGCCATCGCCAACGGGTACGGCTACAAGAGCCTTACAGAAGGTCAGCGCGTGGAATTCTCCATCGAGAAAGGCCCGAAGGGCCTGCAAGCCGTCAACGTCGTCGCGCTGTAATCCCGATCACGTGACCCCAAGAAACCCCGCGTGCATGTGCGGGGTTTTTTTACTTAAAAAAGTGCGCGCTTCAACCGCACGGGGCTGCAGCGTTGGGAGGGAGGGCGGGCTATCTCAAATCAGTTGACGGTTGCTCAAAATATCGCTTGGCTTCTTCCACCAGATACATCGTATGGCATTTGGGGCAATGCAGATAATACTCGAAGTAATAAGCCTGGTCGCGCTTTGGTCTCTTGCGTGGTACGCGTTTGACCACAGGCGTGGAGCAATCCCTGCAAGGTTGACCTTCTTCTGTGATACTGATCTTCCTACACTTGTCATCAGCGCTTTGTTCGTAACCTTTATCGGCGGGAAGGTCGTTCCGCTTCAACGCCATAAGGGAGAGTTGGTCACATCGCTCGTTGTCTGGGTTTCCGGCGTGTCCCCTTACCCAAACAAACGCTACCTGGTGAATCTCGCATAGCGAGAGCAGCCGTTTCCATAAATCCATATTCGCAGCCTTTTCTTTTTTACTGATCCACCAACCATTTTGGCTCCAGCGCTTGACCCATCCTTGCGTCATTGCATTCACAAGGTACTGAGAATCGCTGTATAGCGTTACCCTGCACTTCGCCTTGAGTGCTTCTAATCCCGCTATAGCGGCATAGAGTTCCATTCGGTTGTTGGTAGTCGAACGAAAACCACCAGAAAGCTCTTTGCGCTTATCCCCAAACCTCAATACCACCCCATAGCCACCTGGACCACCCGGGTTTGGGTCACACGCGCCATCGGTGTATATCACCACATGTTCGAGTTCTTCGCTCATAGATAAAGATTAAGCACTGGGTTGGCCGGTGCCCATCAAACGATTTGCGCTTCTCCTGCGCCGTGTAGGCGCGTGGACTTATCCCGTTGTTAGCCAGCTACCTTTCTGCACAGTGACTCGAATTCGTCTGGGGTAAACCCCTCGCCATATAGTTCATTCACCATCCACAATCCGCTCTCTCTAATCTTCCTGATCGGCGAATGCAATCCCATCCTATTTGTGGACGGCTTACATTCTGGGTATAGAGAGATTGTCGAGATGAGTTTTCTCTCCAGAGACAATCGCTGATCTTTATCATCAACCCGAAACACAACAAATGATAAGTGTCTTTGTATATAGTCCGAAACTTTTTTTTCTTTAGCGTGTTGCCGCTTAGTGCCAAGAACAGGTCCCAAACGCTCTTTGGCTTCCCGAGGCGTCAAGTCCCATTCCCATTGATCCAGGAAAGGGTCATGGACCTGGTTCAACAAAGCGCGCCCGATATTTTACCGAAAGATGCTGCGATCCTTATTTTCTTGACCAAAATGCTGCTTCAAGCGGGAAGGTAATTGGTTTGCTCCGGTGTGCGTGCCCACGCGCACAATTCTATCTACTCCGTGGGCAGATTCCCCATCTTCGAACATGATATAGATGCCGTTGTCCGGTATCTGGCGCGTATCAAACGGAAAACGCTGCCGAGGCAAGGAATTGAAAAGCCGATGCAACTGCTCACAAACTTTATTCATTCGAACCCATCCGCTTCAGGTACTGAAGTTGTCTTCCTATGGAACGTCCTTCCAAAGGTATTTCGTAAGACTTCAGATGAGGGAGCAGGTACTCTCAATATATGTTCCCCGCCAAAATGACAAAATGCTCTTTTTCTAAATCACAATACCCGCGTAAAGCCTGCAGCACCTTGCGTGCCCATTCCTATCTTTCCCTGACCGACATATCTTTGAGTGTAACATTATATGGGTCTATTACGTCGTCAAGTTGAACCAAACCGTACTTCGCTGAGAGAATGAAAATCCTATCTGGCGAAAGCTTTTGAGCGTATTGAAGAGCGGAACGAAAAAGCGGGCTAATATACAGGTCTTTCGCCCGTGCTCTATGGGGGAGTTTTTTACTGACGCAAGAAATCAAAACGATTGTTGCCATCACATTGCCTACTACAGCAACCTAATGTGACCGATGGTATTTTTGGTAATGCTCGCTCGGGGTGTGTTGCCTCCTCACTTTGCATGCTCATAATCCTCAGGATGCTCGAGCGCAAATTTCAAGTTAATCCTGCAGTTCATGGCGTTGTATGGGTTTCGGTACCACATTTGGGGCAAATTATCGGGGTTATTGATTTGACCCCTTTTCGCGATTTTTGGCTCTTATTTGCTCTGCGTAAATGTGGTGAGATCAACAGAAACACCGCCTGGAAGGATCAGCGAAAATGTCTGTACCTCATTCGGCACCAGGAATGTCCAACTGAGTTGATCGGCTCCGCCAACAAAAATTCCTGTACTGCGGACTCCGACTTCGTAGAGTGTTCCTTGTGCATCCTTCAAGGCGACCTCCCACTTCACGACATCTTCGGGTGATGCACCCTGCAAGACCTGGACTACAACTTCTACAAACCGAAACCCTTCTTCGGCTCGATAGGGTTGCACTTCTTGCTTCTCGTTGACTGCTAGCACCAACAACTTCGTCCCTTCAACCTCAACCTCAATACCCAGGACAGGCGTTTCAGTAGGCGGAATAGGCGAAGGTGTGGTTGATGTACCACATGCGCTCAATAACAACACAACTACCGCCACCATGCTCATCAATGGCAACGTTTTTGTGTTCATCATATTCCCCTTTCAGGCGAAAGCCGCCCACTTGTACTTATTTTGACTCTCTATCCCATCTTGCTAGAATCTCTGCTATGCTACCTCAAGAGCCACGCAGATTAACACATTCAAATAATACAGTAAAAAAACACGCTGTCAAGAGGAGGAAATCCCATGCAGGAGTTGTTGAAGTTCTAATCTTTCGCTCATCGCAGCGTTGTTCTTGTTTTTTTCCAACGATGGAATTCGTATCACCGACCTGTGGTCGGCATTGCCAGGCAAAGCCTGGCGGTGCGATGAATGTATGCAGAATCTTCGTGGAAATGATCGATTCTGCGGAGCAATACTCTATGAATAGGCAAACGGAAAGTTTCAGCCGCACAAAGAAATGGAGCGAGATAAGGTGAAAGTTATTGATGTGTGGCGTATATGATTATAAAATCCTACCCCATCATACCTCCTCCGCCTTCATCTTTGTAGGCATACGAATCTGTCCACCCTGTACGCCCGACAATTGAAATGGCTCTTGGAGGAGAGAGCTTCTTGAAATCATTTGCTTTGGGTCTGCAAGTCGATTCGAAAATACAAACGCCGTTGAAAGTTCGGAGTAGGTTCAGTTTGTCTAATCGTAGCGCGCCTTCTTCATCGCGCGGCAACTGACGGATGTGAACTTGGCAAGGCAAATATCTTTTTTCAGGTTTTAGTGTGAGGCGGCACGTACGGCATAGTCTTAATCGTGCACCAAAATGAAAAAGGCGATGCCCATTTTCGCAAACAAACTCAACTAACTTATCATCGCAGTATTCGCGCCCAATTCTATAGAGCAGAAAGTCCATCATGCAAGGCGCATACGGAGCGGTTTGGGGATTTTCCGCTTTCCATTCTTCCCAAACTGCGCGCCAAGCTGCCGCGCTCATCGCATCGATGTACTCATATTGATAACCGAAAATATCGAGAAAACTGGAAAGCAATGGAATGTCGGTATGAAGGATACGGGTTCGCAAAGCAATCTTCATGGTGTTGCGGTCGCTGGCAACGTCAATGACCTGGAGATTTGACAGCTTAGGCCACACACCCAGCACTGCCATATCACGGACAAACATATCTGTTTTCTTGCGACCATAGCCCATGCCTACATTGGCTAGGAATGCTTGCCGTATCTTCTCGGAATCATTGCCATAGTATGTAGCAATATCAAAGGCTTCTATATTACGCTCTAGCAGAAATTCAGCGGCATGTTTGGCGTAGTCAAGACGCTTATCGCTTTGGGAAAGACGAGTCATTCCCAAAAAACTCAAAAAGCCAGCAGGATCTTCGGCGACTGCGCGAGCCTCAAATTGCGTGTAATCTTCAAGATACTTGCCAAATTGGTCTTCAGGTGGCTCACGAAAATCTTGATTGGCAGTGAAGAACCGGACCTGTGCTATTGCCTGCTTTGAGAGACCGCGCGTATTCAACGTGACGTTAAAAATATCCGCCCCATACTTTAGCAAAGCATTATGCAAGGCGTTGGCAGCTATGCGCGCCTGCTGAACTTTTATCTTGTGTTCTCAACCGCTCGTGGTAGATTCGACTTCTACCTTCGTCTTCTTCCCAATACTCTCCCAAAATCTCAAGGTCGCGCCAACATTCTTGGCACACTGCCGACTTGTTCAACGCTCTCAGATTTCCACATTCGACGCAATAGCCAGGGGCTTCGAGCCATCTGTCATCTTTGTAACCCATCTTAGCCCACCTTTTTCCAGACTCCTTTGCTCACATGCTCAATAAATCCCAGTTCACGCAGAACCTGTAATTGTTGCCTGATCTTTGCTCGGATATTCTGGTTCTGTGGATAACGTTGTCTGAATTCTTTCTCGTATTCGTAAATTTCCTGATTTGTAAACTTGCCTGGTGGAAGTGCGTCGTACACCAGTTCGAGCCAGCCAATCAAGTCTGCCCTTGTTGGCTTTGGTCGCTGAAGTCTGTCCGCCTTCCTGACAAAGGTTTCTCGCAGTTGTCGAAGGTCATGGTCTCTTACCAATCTATTTTCTTGCGACTTTTCTCGTTGGCACAGGTCAGCGAATAAGTTTATGAACTCATCGTCTGGAATGACTCTGTGCGGATGGTATTTTAGTCTGTTATACGTGCTATATATTTCTGATACGATTTCTGCGTCAACATCGTCTGTGATAACCACATTGGCTTCGACATTCGTCGTTAGCCCACGTCGTGTTAAATTCGATGAGCCAATGATTGCCGTTGCGATCTGACTATCTCTTGCCAAATACATCTTGGGGTGGTATATCGCAGAAGCATTTCTAGAAGCAAAGCACAAAAGTGCGCCTTGAGAGGTTTGGTGGAACAGAGTGTAAAGGTCTTTTATGGCGATAGGGTCTGTTGCGCGCGGGTCCATACCTACGAGAAATTCGACGTATGCTCCCACCTTCATTGCCATTTTGACGGAAGGCATAATCTGAGATAGACCATCACTTGATACAAATGCTACGGCAATGCGAATGTCGTTCGCCGTCTCAATGATGGGAGCGAGTACTGAGATGGTATTGCGTTCAACGTTATCTACCATTTGGATTCGCATACGCAATCTCCAACCGTTTTCAAGTCAGAATTGCACACTGCCGCCCTGCCTTGAGTACGCGGTAACTTTCGCGGGCAACCTTTTGCATTTCGCCTATGAATTCAGGAACGGAAAGCGTAGAGAGGTCGCCGTCAACCGAATTTGCGCTATAACTTATAATGCCAGCATAAGGCGGATGGGCACAAATCAAGTCAACAGAATTACTAGCAATGGAAGATAGGTCTCGAGCATCACCAAGTTCAGGTTGAATGAGGGATTCTCCATTGTCCGAAAACATTTCTTGAGGTAATTGAAAGTCAAGGTTCTCTCTTGTCAGTGCCAGAGCGTCTGGGTTAATATCACGTGCAATGCAATGCCGACCCAAGAGTTTCGCTTCTACAGCCGTTGTTCCCCCACCGCAAAAGTAGTCGAGTACAACTTCTCCCGGCTTTGAATATCGCAAGATGACATTGCGTGGGATGTACGGAGACCAATTTCCGCGGTAACGTCCATCGTGGGTTGCCCACTTGCCACGATTCTTGAAGCTCCAAACGGTAGTTGTCTCTGGCTGAAAGCCTTTTGGCTCCCATTGAGTAATCCTGGATTTTTTACGAGTAATGGCACTTATATTGGTTCCATATTCCTGAGTAATAACTCGTTCAAGGTAACTGAACGAGATGCCGTACTTGTCGCCAATTTGCGCGTCAGGCGTACCATTGCGTTTGTCCGATAGAATGGCTTTACGTAGGATATCTTCGCCATGCTCTAACTTGATGTGGCGAACAAGCGATGATTCGATTACTGTACTGCAGAACGGACAAAGTTTGCTCATTACTTATTCCTTGTTATTGCCTTACAAGATAAATCCGCGTAACCAATTCTACCACTCTAGCTTTTGTAAACATAACTGAGAAAATTATTAAAATGCTTTGCGCGACAAGGCTATTGAGTTTGGCACAATCCCCCAAAGTGCACCGATCTCAGACGCACGCGGAGTGAGCTGAGACACCGAAAGAGCAGTCTATTGGAGCGAGATGCTGGGCGGCATTCTGCTCCTGCGATCAATGGTTCTATCCTAGCGTGGCAACTGGTGCTTTCTCTGTAATGAAGTCTTGCAATTCGATCTCCACTTGCCGGAGGTGGGGGTTTAGATAGGCAACCAATACTGCCAAAAACATGATCAAGCCTAAGATGATATAGATCAAACCAATGCCACGCCCTACCCCAACACCAAGAACCTGGCCAACACTGCTCGCCAACAACCCGCCATCAGCCATTAAAGGCTCAAAGACATGGTCGGCTAACGGTCCGGCGATGAGATAAGCAAGCGGCAAGGACGCCCAAGCGATCATCCTGCGCACAGCAAACACGCGCCCCTGCACGTCGGGCGCTGTTTTACTCTGCCAGATCGCCTGGCTGCACCCATTGACAATTGGCAATCCAAAAAAGAATAAGAAAGCAGCTGAACCTAAGATCCAGGCGCGAGGTGGGAAGCCAGCCGCAAACAAAACCGCACCCATCAATAAATTCGCGCCAAGAATGCCATATATACGACGCTTGGGACCACCCCAAATGCTCATCGCCAAACTGCCGGAAAGAAAACCGATGCCCCCGATGGATAACAACAAACCAAGGATGGCGGCAGTGGTAAAACTCAACACTAGCGGCGTGAATAACACCTGGACAATACCCGTTGCAAAGTTTGTTGTCGCGAAAAAGAGCAGCAATCCAAATAGTCCAGGTCGGGCACGAATATACGTCCAGCCATAACGCGCCTCTTGGAGGAGTGACCCTTGTCCCGCTTTGCCTTCAGCGGTTGTCGCCGGTTTGGGAACACGCACTATTAGGAGGGTGAACACCGCGAATAAGAAAGTGGCAAAGTCGACTAGAATCACTCCATGAACCTGAATTAAGCCCATAAGCGTGCCGGCCAGCACCGGCGAAGCGATTTGGGCTGCGGCTTCACCGAGCTGGACCATACCGCTGGCGCGCCCAAGATGCTCTTTAGGAACAAGAAGCGTGGTTGCGGCAGAATAGGCTGGCCATTGGAAAGAACTAAAGGTCGAACTAATGGCCATGGCAATGTAAATGTGCCAAACTTCGAGTCTATCTACCAGGAGTAATAGAGCAACGATCAGAGTACACAGGCCTGCCCCGGAGTCACTAAGGATCATAGCCCACTTACGATCCCAGCGATCGACAAGTGCGCCTGCGATAGGCGAGAACACAATCCCTGGCAGTGATGTGAACAAGGAGATGAGCGCAAACTGCGTAATCGACCCTGTACGTTGATAAACCCACACGCCCAATGCGAACCCTGTGAGACCGGAACCGGTGAGTGAAATCAATTGCCCAAACCATATCAGGAGAAAAACGTTAAATCTCTGGGGATTGATGCTTTTCATAATAAGAACCTCCTTCTGCTTTTTGGAAGCGGGCAAAACAATCTTTTCATCCAACAGCTGTAGCAGATATTAGCCGCCATGTCCTGCTTCATGCTCCAGCAGCCATGCGCGGCAGTAGTCAATCCAGAGTCTCTCGTACTCGTGTGGGTCCACGATCCAGTTCTTGAGATCGGCGATGTTGCGAATCCCCCGATCGGGTCCTGCTCTATGGATGTGTTCGTACAGCGCGGTCGAGCCCTCGATCTCGTGCAGATCTTCGAAGATTGCAAATATTTCGGTCATGCCGTTCTCATATGCCGCGTACGTTCTCGCATGGCCGTCGATGAGACTCAACTCGCCGTAGATCAGAGTCACAAGTACAGGGGGTAGTGACGCCTGCTGCCCTTGGCGCCAAGCGGAGCGAACGCTCTCTAGTTTTGCCTTGTTGATGTACCAGTTGTTTGGTCTAAGAGCGTCTATCCTCACAAAGCCTGATTTATTCATCGCGAGAGATCCATTCGCTAGCTGGGCATAGTGAGCGAACTGCACGGCGTTTGAGCTGCGTGCAATGGAGGCGCTCTAGCGCCAACGCCAGCATCAGCTCTAACTGCCGCGCACCTACAGAGAACGCAAGCGAAGCGTTCCGTGTAACGGATAAATTATTATTGAGTCTCTCCTGTTTTGCTTGAATCTCTGCTTTGCTATCCCGAGAGCCACGCAGATTAACACATCCAAATAATACAGAAAAAAAAAACACGCTGTCAAGAGGAGCAATCGCCATGCGCCTGAAGTAGCTCACCGACTACCTCTTGGAAGCTTTGCGCCTGCGCGGCTAATCCATGCGCACCGAGAAAGCCGATCTTCACTGGTGCGAACGGTTCGTCTGCTTCCACAAGCTGGTCCATCCGCCTGGGTTGACCCAAATCAATCGCTGATCAGCATCGTCTGCTGAAGCCTAACAAGCGCAGCTCAAAGCACAAGCGCGTCCACGAGTGCCCGCGGCGCGGGGGCGGAGGCAAGAATCACCCGTGCTGCAAATCTGCCCTTCATGGTGTTCTAATGTATAATCAGCGCATCTCTCATACAACCAAGGAGGACTCCCATGACCGATTCAGCCGCAAGAGCACTCGCGATTCTGCGTGATGGCAGCCAGTTCCAATGGTATGTCATCCCCCTGCTGGCGTTCGTCTTTTACGTCTATACTGTGGAAGCCGAGAAGCGCAACTGGAACCTCATCCTGGCAGGTCTGGCGTTTTGGGGCGCCGACTGGTTCAATGAGATCGTCAACAGCCTGGTGCTGCATTTCACCGGTTACGCGCCCATTTGGGGCGAGCCCGGCAGCACGGCGTACCTTATCCTGGTCGGGTTGAACATCGAAACCATGTTCATGTTCGCCGTGGCGGGCATCGTTTGGACGAAAATGCTCCTGCCGCGCAAGGAAGACAAAATCCTGGGTCTCCCCAACCGCTGGGTGGTCGCCATCGGCGGCTCGGCATTCAGCGTCTTCGTGGAATACCTGCTCAATTCGATTGGCGCGCTCACCTGGGAATATCCCTGGTGGAACCGCGGCGCTCCCTGGCTGATTTTCCTCTTCGGCTACCTGACCTTCTTCATCGTGGCGTTTTGGGTCTATGACATGAAGGAGTACAAGCAGAAACTCTGGGCAGTCGGCACGCTGTGGGCGGTGGACCTCCTGGGTCTGATCGTGTTCATGGGCGTGCTCCGGTGGATCTAAGCGCTCCACGTTTAGCCCTGCAAGAGGTGGAACATCATGAACCGTGTGCGATGCTTGGCTTTACTGACGTTCATCGCACTGCTTTGCGGATGTGACCGCGCGGTACACAACACAAACCTGGTTCCTGAGACGGCGATTGAGCTTCCCGCGCCCCGCACCACAGGCGAGCTTTCGCTTGAAGCTGCCATACACGCGCGTCGCTCGATTCGCGAATACCGCGATGAGCCTCTGTCCTTGATCGAGGTGGGGCAACTGCTTTGGGCAGCGCAAGGCATCACCCACCCCGCAGGCTTGCGCACCGCGCCATCTGCCGGCGCCCTTTACCCGTTGGAGATTTACCTGCTTGCCGGGAATGTCACCGATCTCCCTGCAGGCATCTACTACTACCGGCCGCAAGACCATACCCTGACTCTGATCCAATCCGGCGACCATCGCGAAGCGCTCTATCAGGCGGCGCTGAGTCAATCCGCAGTGCGCCAGGCGGCGGCTGTGCTCGTGATCACCGCCATCTTCGAGCGCACCACGGGGAAATACGGCGAGCGCGGACAGCAGTATGTGCACATAGAGGTGGGATGCGCGGCGCAAAATGTGTACCTGCAAGCCACAGCCTTGAACCTGGGTACGGTGTTCATCGGGGCGTTCTACGACAACCAAGTCAAACGCCTGTTATTTTTGAGCGAGTCTAGAGTACCGTTGGGCATCATGCCATTTGGGAAGATCGCCACACAATGAAAACCTGGAAAGAAGCAGCCTCATACCCGGTTTACAAAAGGCAGATAGAACCGGCGCGCTTGTGGATGTCTCGAAATGGCGCAACTTGAACGGGTACCACGCGGGTAAGGCAGGCGCTTTGCACACCAGCGCAAGGCTTTCGCCAAGCGTCCGCACTTCCAAAGCGACCGGCTGTCTCGCAATAGTTTATACGACGGACACGTTCGCTAAAAGAAGGGCAATTAACATTAAACGCCATCAGGCGTGAGCCTGAAAAAAGTTCGCTATGAGGTGCACCCATGGGTGAGAATCTTGTGATCGATATCATCGGTTGGACGGGCGTGATTTGCCTGCTGGTGGCATATGCGCTCATCTCCACCCGAAAGCTGGCGGGGGATTCGGCCGTCTATCAACTCTTGAATATCCTTGGCGCCGGGTTGCTCATCGCCAACTCATACTATTATGGAGCGTATCCCTCCGTGGGCATCAACCTGGTTTGGATCGGGATTGGCGCATATGCCCTGATGCGCGTCTGGCTGGCGGATAAATCCAAGCCAGATGCATGAAATTTCCTGAGCAAGATGATCGAGTTTCCAAGAAACGGTACAGAGGCCTCACTGGCAACGGTCATCGCCCGTCCCTTGGAAACTCGCAAGCTGCGCCAGTCGCTCCAGGAGATGAATGCCAGCGTTCCGCATCAACGCGGTACATCCTCCCAGTAGCCAGTCATCCTTTGGGGTTTTCAGCTTTGGGATGGCCTGGCGGTTCTTTTGGTGAAGCAAGGTGGATGAGGACACATGATTGGGTTGTCCTCATCCAGCACGGGACATGCCTCTTATTCCACGGCAGACGCAGAAACCATCGGGCTGACGGCGATGGTTGCGGCAGCCCGATCTCGGTTTTTCTCTTCTTCCAAGCCTAAAAGCCACAGCGCGATCAGCGCATAGGCGAGTTGAACGCCCAGCTGAGGGGCGAAACCAGCGCAAAACAGCAAAGCGATGCCCCAGGCGCGGGCATCTCTCTGCCGGGCAAGCTGCAGCAGCGCCACCAGCGCCAGCCATAGAGCTACGGCGTAGAACGGCGCCGGCAGGTACAACGACAAGCCCATAGACCAGATTGCCAGCACCGCAGTCATCGCTGGGTTGGCGATCATCATCCCCAGATACAGCCCGGCGGGCAGCAGCGCCAGGAGAACCACCCGCCAGGCTGCCCCACGCCCAAACCTCCACCACAAAGCCAACGCAGAGAGGAGCACACAGCCCTCTCCGAGATAGAACAACGCCACACCGTGGATTTCCGTCCACTCCCAGCCAGCTGCGGAAGCCAGGGCGTACACCTGCGCTAGAGCTAATGCCAGGCACGCGGGGAGCAAATATCCCTTACGCTCATAGGCTATACGCAACCCAAGCGCCCCAACCAGGCACACGCTGAGCCACTGCCTTGCACCCAACAACTCGATTGGGCTTCCCAGCACCATCCCACCCAGGCTAATCATCGCCCAGGCGAAGATCAAAACCGCCAATGCCCGACCTTTGGCGGCGCGAAACGCCTCCATGCCCAGCCGGAACAGCACGACATACGCCAGCAGAGTCGCCAGCAAACTCATAAACTGCCCGGCCTGCGCCAACCCCTTCAAAACCGTGATCATCGCTGGCGTTTTGGGGATGAAGATGCCCACGCGCGTCACCGTGCGCGTGATCAGCCAGTCCATCAACGCGGCAACACTCAAAGTGAGATAGAGGGCGATGTGCTTCATTGCTGGCCTTCATCCGGCAGCTTGAAGTAAATGAAGATCCCCAAGACGAAGAGCACCGCCATGCCCGCTACAATCACCCAAAAGTACAGGGGTAAACCTTCGGGCTGTCCCACTTGGGCTGGCTCTGCAGCCGGCTTTGCCGCGGCAGGCTTGCCTTCCAGTAAGAACGTGACCCATTGGGAGGTAGATTTCTGCCCGTTGCGTTCCTGGTTGGCGCCATCCCAGACGGCAAAAGAGATGGCGTATTCCGTTCCAGGGGTGAAGTTCACATCGCCCTCATCGGAGGATTGCAACGCGCGGCTGAAGATCACCTGCCAACGTCCATTTTCCCAGACGCCATAACCCTGTACGTTTTGCTCTTCCAGAGATTGAGCGGTAAGCGAACCAAAGCCGCCGGCGATCAAATCCTCCACAGGAGTATGCAGCTCAGCGCTGGCGAAGAGATTGCCCGTGGCCATGGCAGGGAGGTATTGGCTTTCGGTGTAGTCCGCAATGGAGGCAGCTTTCCCTTTCTCGGCGTCCGCAAAGGTATATGCGTCCACATACATGTTGGTGTACACCGTGTCCACATCGGCGCGGGCGATCAGGTCTGCCTGCCAATCTGCCTTCCAGTGCCAGATATTCACATTGGCGCCTGCCTGCCCCATACAATAGAACGGGGGACCGGCAGCCAGGGGGAATTGCAGGGCAACGGCATCGCGAAAGTCCTGCACGCGCACCATTTGTGCATTTTCCGTGGCATCTTCCCATGTCACTAAGATAGCCAGCGATACATCGTTGTGCAAGGCGCGAACGGTGATCGTGCGCACCGAAGCGTTCAACAAGAATGGTTTGGTCACCTGTTGGGCGCTCAGGGGCACCTCGACTGCCGTGGCGTTTTGCCAATCCGCGGAAGAGACATCCTTCAGCGGTAAATCCCCTTCCAGGCGCGCCGCTTGGATGCTCACCCCTTGTGAGCTGACCAGGGGCACCTGGTAAAAGGTCAACAGCCCGGCCAGGACAAGCGCAGAGATCAACCAAAGGCTGCTACGCCAATTCACCTTCATGCTACACCTCCCGAGGGGCACATCTCCGAAACCGCGGAACACCCGGCGCACGACCAGTCTTCGACGATTGGGGTAGATGCCAGCTTAGAGGCTTCTAAAGGTTGCACCTGAATCCCCAAATGTTGGGCTTCCCAGGCGAGAAAGGCTTGAAACTGCCGGGCAAGCTGCACAAAGAGTGTGTCACCATGCAGCTCCAGGCTGCGGACAAAAACCGGCAACCACTTCCCTAGGTGATCGCCGAGGAACTTGCGCTCCCCGTCCTGGCAAATCTCCATCTGGTCGGGGCGCTTCTGCTGCGCAGCCCAGGCTTCCTTAAGGCATAACAAGTGCATGAACTCGCATTCCACGGCAATATGATCCGGCCGCTCCTGCACTGCTCCACCGCAGCGTACCCCGAAGGCGCGATAGAAGCCGGCGATGTCCGCCAGCTCCTGGCTCATGCGGAATTCGTGCGGCAAGCCATATTCGGTTTCGTAACACAGCGACCCGCTCAAACCGAATGTTTGACAGAAGGCGCGCTGCAATGTCTCCAGCTCATAGGGTTCGAGCGAAGCGATCACCTGTGGAATTCCAAGGGTTGCCAGGTGCGCTTTCAAGTAATCCAGCTCCTGGCTCCAGTTCTCCCTGGGATAGAGGAAGGCTTCGGCATAAAAGCCATAGATTTGTGCGCGAGACACGGTAACTTCCAGGTCCATGAGTTGCTCCTGATCAGATAGAATTCATGCGCTCTTTCGGGCGCTCGTGCAGCTTCTCGACGACGCTCAGACGCACGGCTTCCTGACCGTTGGCATCGAAACCGATCACCGTATCGTTGTACATCTGCCACTCTTTTCCGTTCACTTCCCCTTCATACACCAGGGGACCTTCTTCGATCTCGAAGCGGAAGATCATCTTCTGCGTGGCACGAAAGAGCTGCAGCACGGCTAACAGCGTGCGCGAAGGGGCGACATAGCGTTCGATGGCGTTATCCACACCTGGTCCGAACATTTGATGCAGATAGGCGCGCGGCACCCAACGCGGGGGAATGTAATACACATTGGGCTCGGTGCCAAACTGCGGATAGAGCGGCAAAGCCACTTGCTCCTCACGGATGAGATAATACAGCGGGTTCTGAGGCTCCTGAATCCATTCTCCGCTCTCGGCGAGGCTCACCAGGCCATTCAGGCGGATCTTGCCCGGGCAGACGGCCATGCAGCGCGTCTCCATGGGCACCCCTTCACTGAGGGGATCGCTGCCTTCGACGCGCGGGTAGCAGGCGACGCATTTTTCGCTGGTGCGCGTCGTGCCGCGGTACATGGACTTCTTATAAGGGCATTGCTCGACACACTTGCGATAGCCGCGGCAACGGCTCTGATCGATGAGTACGATGCCATCTTCCGGTCGCTTATAGATCGCCTTGCGCGGGCAGGCTGCCAGGCAGGCGGGATAGGTGCAATGGTTGCAGATGCGCTGCAGGTAGAAGAACCAGGTTTGATGGACGGGCAGTTGCGCGCCCTCGGTGCTCAAACCGAACGCACCACCTTGATAGTGGGTGGCAGTATCCTCATAGAAATTGGGGCTGCTCCACTCCTCGTCCGGCGGCAGATAGCCCAGCGCCTGCTCGTTGGCATTCAGGCTGGTGGCAGCTTCGGTGATGGTAAACCCCTGGTACACGCCATAGGGATGGGCATCATCCACTTGAGAAACATCCCATTCCGCCACCTTTCCACTCTGCTGATGCGCCTGATCCAGAAGCTGAAGGATTTTGACATCCCAATACTTCGGATAGCCCCCGTAGGGCTTGGTTTCGACGTTGTTCCACCACATATATTCCTGGCCTTTTGAGAAAGTCCAGGTGGCTTTACACGCGCCCGTACACGTCTGACAACCAATGCAGCGATTGATATTGAAAATGGCGACAAACTGCCTTTGCGGGTGGCTTTCGGCATAAAGGTACTCCATTGTACGTCCCAGTTGCCAGTTATAAACTTGCGCCATGTTGTTCTCCTTTGTTGGGTTTATTGCACACTCAATACACTTCTCTCATTCTCACGAAGTTGGCTCAAGCAGATAAACAATGCCATCGCTCCAATACCCGGCGAATCAAGTCGCGCACATAAGCCTCACCCTTGATGCGATAGATGCGGTAGGTAGCCATGAAAAAAGGTTGGGTAAACAGACCCATCAGACGGGCTTCTTCCCATCCCAAGCGCACATATTCTTCAACCAGAGCCTCAGCCATGGCTTCCAACTGCCCAGGTGTGGCGGGCAGAACCATGCCGACTAATTCCATGGGGTCATCTTCATCGAAATGTTTTTCTGCCATCTTGACCTGCCTCGGACCTACGCGGATTTCCCTTTGAGGGTCACGACTTTGCCGCTCAGGTACTTCTCAAAAAAGGTGTTCTCATGCGCCGGGGTGAAACCCGAGTTCACCGCATCCCACTTACCCACGCCGTTCAAACCGCCGTCTTCGGCTTTGACGATGCGCACCAGGGTTTCTTTCGGCACAGTGTTCAAAGCATGGTTATCCGCTTCGCCGCCAAACATGAAGGAAACCTCCACCTTTTTCTTGTGGAACAAGCTATCGGTTTGGTGCATGGGCATCGACCAGTCTCGGGTCAGGGATTGTTGCGAGCCATAACGCAGGTTTGCCTGATAGCCCGTGTTTTCCGATTTCGCCAGCCCGTCGGGGCGTGTTTCGTGCGCCAGGACGGACTTCTCGGTCGCCATGAATGGACCATGCTTGAGCATGACGATATGGTAGGGGTAGGCTGGGTTGTACTTCACGCGCAGCATGAGGCGCGCTACCTTATAGAACGAATCGCCCTCCTGCCAGCCGCGGTACGGTCGGTCTGCCGGGTTGGCATCCACATACACATAATCGCCATCTTCGATGCCCAGGTCTTGCGCGGCTTGAGGGTTGATGTGCAACTGATGATCGCCGACACCCGGCAGGCGCTTATCCAAACGATAAGGGTCGCCAAAGTTCGAATCCAACAAAATCGTCCAATCCACCGTGCTCCAGGATGAATGCACGCGATGGCGCGTCTTTGGCGTCAGGCAATAGAATTGATAGCCTTGCTCCCAAAGCGGGTTTTTCGTCTGGCGCACCTGCGACCAGGGCATAGCAATGTTGCGCACGGTGCGTTCGTCCCAACCCATTTCATCGGGAGGGATGCCGTAATCCTCCGGTCGCACAAATCGGCTGGAGGTGACGATCACATTAGGCAGGTAGGGTGTGGCTTCGGGTCCCTCGCGATGACTGATGATGTTTTCGCCGTACTCGATCGCCTCTAGGATGTCACAATAGGAAGCCAGGCGGCCACAATCGGTATAGAAAGGCACAGAATCGTGGATTTGCTCCCAGAAGGGGATGCGAGGGTATGTGCGAAAGAGCATCAACGCCGCGCCAGGTTCTCCGTACTTGCCGGCGATGATCTCTTCGAAGCGGTACCCGCGCGTGGTGATCGAAGCATCCAGCAGGCGTTGAATATAGACCTCTGGCTTCCCCTCCAAAGCGAATTTCCAATAGTTTCCAAAGCGCTCATCCCCCAAAATCTCGCCCATTTTCGCCGCCAGCTCGGCCAGGATGAGCACATCATCTTTGGTATCGTAGAGCGGCGAGATGCCTCCTTTCCAGATTTGCAAGAAGGGGTTGGAACAAGAGGCGGTGATCTCGTAGGTTTGGAACTCCGCCCATGAGTTCGCCGCCAGACCAAAATCGGCATATTCCACACTCGAAGTCATCTCAATGTCCACAGCGATGATCAAGTCAATCAGCGGGTTGACGTTTTTGATCATGTCGTAGTGGTGTTTGGCGTTGTTCAGCAGGTTTACGTTGGAATGGAAGATGACTTTGGTCGGTGTGGGCATGTGCGTTTTGCCGGTGAACACCTTACGGCCATATTTCGGCGTCTCGACGATGAGCGGGCGGTCGCCATGGTTCCAGTAAGCGGGCTCTTCATCCTCTGCGTGGCTGTGGGCGCGAATCTCCTTCCCATCCACGCTTTCATCCAGGTTAGGGGCAAAGGGGTCTTCGGCGATCCATCCCTTGAAGCCCGGTCCGCTTTGCGGCGATCCCTGGAACAGGGCGGCTTTGTAATTCCCAGCCCAGGTGTACACGCCTGCGCCTGGCTTGCCCAGGTTCCCTGTGAGCATCATGGGCAGGAACTGGGCGCGATTGGCAAGCGTGGCATGGAACCAGTGGTTGATGCCTTCACCAATGTGCAGCGCTACCGGCTTAATGGTCACTATATCCTGCGCCAGACGTTCGATCAACTCTTTGGGCGCCTGGGTGATCTCCACCACCGTGTCGAGATCGTATTCTTGCAGATGTTCACGGTACATGCTCCAGGTGGTCATCACCTCAACCTGGGTGCCATCCACCAGGCGCACGCTTCCCGACCAGTCCAAAGCCGGGTCGATGCCACGGCTGGCGAACACCTCGCCAACCTCATCGCGCGTCAGAGGCACAAGTTGCCCAGAATTTTGATCGAAGATGACATAGTCTCCCAGTTGGGCGTATTGCTCCTGCTTCAAACCTTGCTGGGTGAAGCTGGCGCCATCCGCGGACAGGCGGGGCTGATAATTCGCAAAGACTTCCGCGGCGCGCAGGCGCTTCAGGGTATCTAATCGTACGATGAGGGGGAAATCGGTAAACTGCTTGACGAAATCGAGGTCGTATTTTTCGTTATCGATGATCCAGCGGGTGATGCCCAAGAAGAGGGCGGTGTCCGTCGCCGGGCGGATGGGGATCCAGTAATCCGATTTGGTTGCCGGGGGTGAATATTCGGGCGTGATGGTTACGATCTTTGCGCCGCGTTCCATCGTTTCGACGAAGAAATGCGATTCGGCCATCTTGTTTTCGATCAGGTTCTTGCCGCATTGTATGTGTAGGCGTGTATTGCGCAGATCGTTGAAATCGCAATCGGAGGTCTGCAAGCCGGTGGTGAAGGGGTGACCAGGGGCTTGATCTCCATGCCAGGTATAGTTCGACCAGCGCCGCCCGCCAAGCGCTTCTTCAGGTGCCACCTGGCGCACATGCACATCCAGCAGCGCCAGCATATTGGCAAAGCGATACATGCCATACTTGCCGATCACCCCCAAAAGACCCATTCCACCGCGGCACTTGAATGTACGCGTACCTGCGCCGCGCATGGCGGCGATCATCTCTTCCGGGTAGCCATCTTGCCGCAGACGCTCAGCACCCTGTTCGCCCGAATAGTGTTGGGCGATGGCGATCATGCCGCGGGCAATGTAGTCATATGCCTGCTCCCAAGAGATGGGCAGCATCTCATCCAAGCCTCGGCTGGTGAACTTGTATTTCTGGCGGTTGAAGGCATCCAGGTATGGAAAGCCATCATCTGCCCATTGCTTCCACCCTTTGCGCACGATTGGTCCCTTCAGGCGATGAGGGCCATAGACGCGGCGGTGAAACGTCTGACCTTTTTTACAACCGCGTGGGTGCCAGTGAGCAGTCGCCTGGTTGCCGTACAGGTCTTGGTAGTTGCCCACATCGTAATTCGTCTCCGAGCGCAAGATGACGCCATTGCGCACGAAGGCGCGCATGCGGCAGGCATGCGTATCATTCGGTGAACATACGTATGTGAAAGACGAATCGTAAGCATATTGCTGGCGATAGACTTGCTCCCAATCCCTCTGTGGGTAGCTGAGCAAAGGATTGGGGACATCTACCGGTTCCAAAGTCAAAAGGCGCAGCCGTGCAGCCGCCAGGCTGAGTGCAGCCAACCCACTGAGTTTGATAAAGTCTCTACGGTTCATCTGCGTCATAGGTTCATCTCCGTTTAGGTAGGGATAGAATGGCCTCTTTCAAGTCTTTGACCCGCGCGCGATAGCTGACACTGGTAATCACCTGAATGCTTTCGCGCTGTAAATCGGTATAAATCACCGGGATGTCTTTCTGATGTTCCAGGAAGGATAAAATGCTTTCGTTTGGGTCTTGGGAGGGTTCGGTGATCAGAATGACATCCGCAATGGTCAGGTTTTTATCTTCCGCCGCTTTGGAAAGACTGGCTGCCACACCCACAATACGGATGTCCCCGCTTTCTTCGAGCATGTGGCTGAGCGATTCGGCAAAGATCGTCGTACCAATAAGATAGACATGCACCACGGGCATGTTTCGAGCATATCAAACCCCCACTTTCGAGGTCAATCCTTATCTGACCCTCGAAAGCATGAAAAAGGAATGAACGTGCGCTAGGGATGCGGGGGGAAAAATTAATCCTTCGTGCCTTTATTCACGAAAGGTCCGGAGGTTGGGTTATCGATCAGCCCCCTTTGAGTAGCCAGGCGTGCGGCGTGCGAGCGGTTGATGGCGTGTAACTTTGACAGGATATTGCGCACATGGGATTTGACTGTGTGTAGGCTGATGAACAATTCGCCGGCGATTTCCTTATCGGTGCGGCCACTAGCAACCAGCTCGAGCACTTGCAATTCACGCCGCGAAAGCTGCTCACCCTCATCGCTTTTCGCCTCCAGTGGCTGCGACTTCGCCAGGCGCGCAAATTCCTTCAACAGGTTTGCTGCCAGCCGCGGGGGAATGACTGCCTCCCCTGCCAAAGCCTGGCGCAGCTGTTCCAGGAAGCTTGTCGCGTTGATGTTCTTCAATATATAACCGCAAGCCCCATTCTTGATGGCTTCAAAGAGCTTTTCCTCTTCTTCGTGTATGGTGAGCATGAGGATGCGCGCTGCGGGGTAGCGCTCGCAGATCAAACGCGTCGCCTCCAGACCATCGCACACGGGCATGCTGATGTCCATGATTATCAGGTCGGGCTGCAAGTCGCGGTAGAGCTTGAGCGCCATCAAGCCATCGCGCGCCTGGCCCACCACCTCCAGATCGGCTTGTTCATTAATCAGACCGGCTAAGCCATCGCAAAACAGCTCATGGTCGTCTGCCAGCAGGATGCGGAATTTCTTCATTAGGGCTCCTTTTCGAGAGGGATATGCAGCGTCACGCGCGTGCCTTCTCCGATAGCGCTATGCACCTCTAACTGCCCTCCACAGCGCTCGGCGCGGGTGTGCATGATCAACAAACCGAGATGGTCGCCACCATTGACCTGGTTGAGGTCGAAACCACAGCCGTTGTCCTGGACGCTAAAGCAAGCTTTGCCGTCATGGACATCCAACAACACCTGCACCAGGCTTGCCTGGGCATGCTTGCGCACGTTGTGCAAGGCTTCGCTCAAGATATGGATCACCTGAGCCGCGATCGGTTGGGGCACATCCAACGCAGCAGGGTTGAAGATTTTCAGCTCGATGGGGGTATGCACTTCGGTTTCGAACGCCCGAATGCACGCTCTCAATTCTGCTTCCAGCTTTTCATCCTCTTGCGAAGCAATCTTGTAACCAGCGAGCGAAGCGCGCAACTGCTGATAAGCCGTCTCCAGCGCGGCGCGAATCTGGGTAAGCTCACCTTCGAGATCGAGAGATTGCGCCATCCCTTGCTCCAGACGCTCCACTTTCAGGCGCAGAACACTCAAAGTCTGCGCCAAATGGTCGTGCAATTCTGCTGCCATGCGCTCGCGCTCTGCCTGCACGGCATTCTGGTGGGCAAGCAGCTTCTCGCGCTGCAGCAAGCGGGCATTGGCAATGGCAATGGCGGCTGTGTTCGCCAGGAGGTGCAAGGCGCGCACCTCCTCATCCGAAAAGGGATGCTCCACGCCGCGCACGACGCACAACGCTCCCAAAGTGACATGCCCAAATTTCAACGGCGCGGCGACACAGGCTACCTCTCCCGCAGAACGCAAATAGGCGCAATCCAGGCAACCGTCCTGGCGATAGACAACCTTTCCTGAGCCAATCACCTCACTTGCCAGGCCAAGGTGCACCGGTTGACTTTGCCTCAGATCATCCAAAGGGCGCAATAAAACGCCGCCCAGGGCGGCATCTGCCCCATTCCCTTCGAAGGCAGCTAAAGACAAGGCGTTTCCCTGAGTATTCAAAAGGCACAGATGGCTACGCTGCGCTGAAGTCAGCGCCTGGCATTTCTCCACAATCGTCTCCAACAGGTGCTCCAAGTGATGTTCGGAGACCATTTCCTGGCTGAAGTTGAACGCGGCTTGTAGCTCCTGTGTGCGCTGGCGCACACGCGCTTCCAGCTCCTCGCGCCATGCACTGAGCTGTTGACGCATGGCTTCCATAGCCAAAGCCAGGTCGCCTAACTCGTTGCGCAAGGATAGACGCATGGGAAGGTGCAATTCACCTTCGCCAATGCGCCGTGCAAAGGCTTGCAAGCGTTGCAGCGGAGCAAGAATTTGAGCGCGCACCAACAGGCTGCCAAACAGCAAGGTCAGGACCGCCAAGTCTAAAAACCCCACCTGTACCCACATCAGACGCACCACTTTTGCCTGGGAGCTGTGTTCATAAGCATCCACGACTGCATCGAGGACAGCCAATAAACGCAAAGAGCTTGCAACCAATTCCTGCGCTGAGGTGGCTTCTGCCCCTTGCACAAGATAGACACCTTCCAGGGTGGTTGAATCGAGAAGGCTGGAGCTCCCTCCCCGTAAAGCAAGCACCTGTGCCTTGAAGTCATCCCAAAGCCGGAGGGCTTGATCTAACGCGAGGCGCACAGCCTCCTCTCGCGCGGCAGGTACGAGCGCCAGAGCGCCATCGGCGCGCTCGGCAACCCCACCATCACGCAAGGCGAACAGGTTGCTCTCAAAGCGTTTCATGGCTTGCGACAAAGCCGCAGCGTCACGCTCATCCGCCGGCAGCAACGCCATCCAGGTGATCTGCTGGGAAAGCATCCGCTGCCGCCCAGCCAGGTTGATTACCAGGGCGTCTTTTTCCTGAGCACGCGCCATCCACAGCGTCGCGGCGACCGAAATGGAAATCAACGCGGTAAATGTGAGGAAGAGCAAACCCAGGCGGGTACGGATGGTGGTCATAACGCTAATCGCTCGCTTACGGATCAGGGCACCATCGGTCAGCGGCATGCAAAGGTAGGGCAATCATGCCTATAGTATAACTAGATTTTTGCACCGAGACTTGATGTTAAGCAAATAACCAATAGATGAACCGCCCCCATCCAACCAGGCAGAAGCGCCGAAGAACCATGCATCAGCCATGTGCTCGCCAGCGCGGTTTTTGTTAGAATAAATATCGCGCCACATCCGATGTCCACACTGCTCCGGTATGCCCTGGGCGGCAGCATCCAGGGAAAGATCGCGTCTTGGTAAATTTTTCTGAAAATTTTTAGGAGGCACAATGAAGGTGCGCTATGTTCAAACGGCAGAAGACATCGCCCAGGCTTATCCCTGCGCCACAGAAAGCCCTACCCCTTTCTGGGCAGAAGGGTTGCCATTGTCCAGAAGCTGGTTTGCAGAGTGCTTGATGAAGCAAATCCATGGATTTCACCTTGAAGAGGATCATCGCAAGGTTATCGGTCATATTTACTGGGCATTCAGCGATCAGGCGCTCGTGCCATACGAAATTGAGAGCGGGGTAGCTTACATGTACTGCAATTGGGTGCAGAGACAATATCGCGGCATGGGAGGCATGAGCATGCTCTTTCAAGAGTGGATCGAATTCTTGAAGGCGCAGCAGTCAAAGGGCATCCTGGTGGACGGCACCCAAATCGAAGGTTACATGCATTATCGGCATTTTCTCAAGCTCGGCTTTGAAGTGATTAGAGAATGGAATGGGGGCAAGCTACTCTATTACCCCTTAGCTCAGGCTGCGGTACAAGTGGAACCCATGGCGACCAAAATCAGCAAAAGCTCCGCAAGCGAGGTTGAGGTGCTGGTGATCGGCTCCCGCTTCTGCCCGGTAGGCTCATCCGCGCTGCTGTCGCTTCGGAAAGTCGCGAAAGAGTTTGGTGAGCGAGTGGTGATCCAGGAAATCCCCGCCAGCCGAGAGACAATTCATCGTTATGGGGTTGCTGATGGCATCTTTATCAACGGAAAACCTAAGTTCTTTGGACCGGTAAGGGAGAACCAGGTGCGGCAGGCAATCGAGGAGGCATTAAAGCCCTAACCCACCAAAGATTCCGCTTTGTTGTTCTAAGAGGCGCTGCAAACACCAACTCACGAGGCACATGTGATTACCGAAAGACCATCGGCAAAAAAGTGGAAAGGAAGCTGAGGGCTTCGATCCAAAATCCGCTATCCAGCATGTAGGCGCCGCCGCCTAAATCACCCGAGGTGGCCTGTCCAAGGGCGCCGGCGAGGGTATAATCCCCTCCTTTGATTACCCCACCGCCCCCACTGACGGTTACCCAACTCAAGACATAACCCCCTTGAAGATACGCCACCCCTGCACCGATTCCACTGATGAACAAACCCAGCGCCAGGAGTACGAGTACAATTGTTCTACGCTTCATGATACCTCCTTAGGGAGGCCTTACCACCTCAACCAAAGTCGTAGGCCTCCCTATACGTTACTATGGGCAAGTATTGGAATAAAAAGTATAGTTTTCGTCAACAGTCCCGGCGCAAACCACCGTGCCACCACCGGTAACCGCACCACCCTCCAAGATAGAGCTACCTACATAGGCGACAAAACCTATGTCGTTATAGATGGTGTTCGTTTCAGCTTGGATATTGGATTGCTGAACTTTCACGAAATATGTCGAAGATAGAGCGAAGTTTCTCACCCCGTAGGTTGACGTACAACCGCTCGCCTTGACGCTGCTATGGCGAATCACCGGAGAAGAATAGTAATTATATACCCCCATGCATAAAACTCCTCCATATGCGTTGAGCGAAGAATACGCGATGTTAGGGGTGGAATTGATATTATAGATACCCACGTTTGAACTACCCGTCGTTCCGTAAGCTTGTACAATAATGTGGTCTAAATAGGGTGCGGAATAGTCATTCAATATGCCAATGCTTGTACCGCCTCCCACTGAAGCCGAAGCGGTCACATCTTTGATCAGGGGCATAGCATTGTGGTTATAAATGGCGAAGGCATCACCCGGCGAATTGATTACGGAGGCGGTCAGGTTTGTCAGGCGTGTAGAAGCGGTGTCAATGAAGATGGCCACGGCATAGGCATCCCCGCCGGAATTCTCAACCGTCAGAAAACGCAATTCGGCATCATTGGCGCCTATGACCGTGCCCGTTTCTTTGCTCGCGCTGCCTGAGTAAGTGATTTTGGTGGTCAATTCACCAGCGCCTTGAATATCCACATAGGGCTTCATGGTGACACGCTCCTGGTACACCCCCGGCGCAACCCATACCAGGAAACGATTGGTATCGCTGGCGGTAGTGATGCTATCCAAAGCCGCTTGGATGGAGGTGAAATCCCCGCCGCTTTTTGCAACGACGATCACGTTATCATATTTTTGTTGGAAGGCGCTCGAATCCCAGCCATCCAACAAGCGGGCATTTTCAGCCAGCACAGCATAATGGGCAAACGGGGTGGCGCTTAATGCCTGACGGCCCAAGTCGGTGAAGCCGCTATCGCCAACGCATTGGACAGAGATTTCCAACCATCGGGCATCCCCGTTGAATGCCTCACCCCCAAACTCTTCATACTCGTTCAGCTGCACACTGAACATCCCGTTGCTCACGCTCACCCCATTGACATACTGTTCCACTCCGAGCTGCTGCCCACCCGAATCTGCATCCCACAGGCTAAAGATAAAGTCGCATGTGCTCGTAACCGGGCTGCCGTTCTTTTTCAACTGCCCCTGGTAATTGAAACCGGTGCTGAGAGGTGTACCCGCAGACAGCCAACCTTTTGCCTGACTCCCTACAAAGTTGAGGCTAACGGCGAATACCAGAGTAACGACCACAACAAGCAGATGGGATAAAACTTTTTTTCGAAACATGAAATACCTCCTTTGCGTCAACCTTATTTCATAACTAGAGGCAAGTAAATTGTGGTCGGGGGAAGGATACTCACCGCGCTGGAGAACTCACTTGTATTACCACAGGAGCCATTCGCTGGGCGGTTGGTGCCTTCACTCGCTAAGTTTTGCAAAGGGCATGTATCTGTGCTCGTGGCGGTGACATAAGAACCGCTGAGGAAGCCAGTGTACACCCAATTACCTGAGCCATCAGCCATTGTGTATCCATGATATGTCTCTCCTTCATCGGAGGAGTCTGAAAAGAGTTCTACAATGCACCACGCGCAGGCTGTGCCAGTCGCCCCACCTCCATCTACAGAGTTGATCACCGGAGGCGCTAACTCGGTATTTCCACCAAGGTATAACTCTATACCTTTTTGAGTGTTATGATGGATGCTGTTACTTCTCAATGTATTGCTGACCGCGGTGGCCCCATCCACGCGCACACCGTTATAACCATTATGGTGAATAGTGTTCATCTCGATCAGATTATGCGCACCATAATAGATCGAAACCCCTTCCCAATCGTTATAAGAAATATCGTTCGCTTGAACATAATTGTTGTTTGCATTGTTAATAAATATCCCGTGACCATCATTACCTGAGATCGTATTCCCGATGCCACTACCGCTCAACCCACCTACTTGATTATTTTGGGCAGAATAGGAGATTTCTATCCCATAATAACCATTTCCCACCGACGCGTAACCGACAGCTGGCAGGCCTATATAGTTTCCACTCACCAGGTTGCCATCCGTACCGCTATCATGAATGCGGATGCCACTAAATGTATTCCCAGATATGTAATTGCCTTGTTCAGGTGTAGAGCCTCCGATCGTGTTGTCATGAGCGCCGTTAGCGATCCTCACACCATAAGCATTTGGAGACTTCGTACCGCCAGTTACGCTCAGCCCAATCCAATTGCCCGCAACGACATTATGATGAGCAGCGCTATTAGCGATATACACACCTTCACCAGAGTTTCCGGAGAGGACATTGCGATACCCTGAAAGGGCGCCTCCCACTGTGTTGTTCGAGGAATAGATGGCAATCGCCGCGGCACAGTTATAGATGGATAAACCATATATCTCAATATTACTGCCATACAGCGCCAGGCAAATAAAAGACTGATCGACACCACTGATGCTCACGCCCGGCATATCGTTGAGGCTATCCCACATGCCACTTGCATCCAGTCGGATCTGCGTCTGAAGTTGCAAGCTGCCCACAGAGGGATTCAAGTAAATGTTCATCGGGCTCAAGAAGGTAATGGTATGGGCTCCACCCAGGGCATTTGCCTCTTCAATAGCCGCTCGTAATGTGCAGGTGTTGTACCAACTGAGACATACGCCATCGCCTGGGTTTTTATCCACCGAGTTCGCATCATCTGCGACATGGTTAACGACGAAGCTGGAAGCGCGTGCAGGTTGAACATGCAACCATGTAATGAGAAGCGTGAGGGTGCACAACACGTGAACCCAAGTTTTTAACCTTTTAGATATCATGACAATCTCCTTTCTTGTGTGTTTGATTTTTTCCTCTCTGGTCTGGTGGGTGACACCAGCCTGTTCCGTCATGGAGCGACCATTGATGCCTCTCAACCCCAAAAGGACCGCCCTGCCCCCACAGGCTTTTTCGCGAATCAATGATCATTTCAGCCCTCTCCGCTCTTCATGTGGCACTTCACTTCCGGCTTCACCCCGAAGATAAGCGCACAACTCATCTTCATTTCGGACGAGGCTGATTTGACCACTATGAATGTTTTGGATTTGTCCATGCCAGTTCTTACCATCCGACTCGCGCCACAGGCGAAGGATGTACACCTCCCGTTGTTGTATTTCATTACCTGAACTGGTTTCTTCCATCTCCTACCTACAAGCTTTCGCTATTGTGGTTAGAAAAGGACACGCGGCAAACAGGGTTGAACTCACGCTCGGATTGCATCAGGTCTCTCCATAAACAGAACTCCTAAACAAAAACGATGCTGGCAACGAACCTCTCCAGCATCGTTTATAATGTAAGGGTGTTTACGAATTGTCTCAGGTCATCGCCCGCTTAAACAACCTTGAGCTCATTTTCCTCCCCGTGTTTTGGCCCTATGCCCGGCACGCCGTAACGCAGATAGATCACGCTTAACCGTGGCGCGGCTCACCTCCAAGGCGCGCGCCAGATCATCTATGGTAGGAGCAGCCCCCTGGTCTTCGGCTTCTTGCAGCAGGCGCAGCAACCGTGCTTGACGAGAGGCGACCTTATCCTTTTCTTGGTCATCCTGTGGTAACTGTGGCGTCCAAGTGACCTCTACATACTCATCCTCGTGCAGCGGCCGCCCGCTAGGCGCTCCAATGCGCGGCAGGCGCACGATAATGTGTCGAGGGGCATACGCCTGCCAGGCGGCACGGATGGCTGTATGTAATGGCACCTCCTCCAGAAGCGCACGGCGGAAGCTCTCTCCTTGCGCAGTTTCCAGTCGCCCCTGAAGCTGGTTCCAGGCTTTCGACAAGAACGCCATGGCTGCTTGCGTCTGTCCTGAAGCGATCAATACCTGAAAATGATGAAAACTCACCACCATGCTGATTTCCTCGGGCTGCGCCACGGCTTCCTGAGAGGCCCGCAAGGCTAATGCCAACTGCCCAAGGTGCAGATGACAAATAGCCGTATAGGACTGCATCTCAAACACGAAATTCTGCCAACCGGCTTCACGGTAGGCTTGCTCGCTGCGCTGAAAACTGTGCAACGCGTGTTGAAAATCCTGTTTCGCCAGGTATAGTTGCCCCTGACGATAAGCCACATTTCCATGGAGGTAGGGGTAATCCAGTTGCTGGGCAATCTGGGCGGCGCGCGCCAGATGCTCTTGCGCCAGATCATACTCACCCCGCCAGGTCAATAACTCGGCAAAGCTCAGATGCATGCGTGCCTGCTCATCGGCAAAATTCATCTCCTGGGCAATAAGTAAGCCTTTTTCGAGGGCAGATTGGGCTTGTGCGAAGCGGCCGGTTTCTTTATAGCGAGAGCTGAGGTTGAGCAACAAAATGGTCTGACCACGGCGATTGTTTAGTCGTCCAAATATCTCCAAAGCCCGTTCGGCTGCGTGAATGGCCTGCTCAAAATCGCCTAAGACGCTGTGAGCCAAACTCAGGTTGTTTAGGGCTACGCCTTCATAATACAGGTATCCGATGGCATGCATCGCCTCGAACATCGCCTGGCAATGCTGCGCCTCTGCATGATGCGCTCCTTTCGAGCGCGCGATCCATGCCAGAGCGTTGTGCACCAATGCCTGATTCAGAGCATCGTCTTGAGATCGGGTGTGTTCTATTGCTTGGGAAGCCATGGCTTCCGCTTTTGGAATATCTCCCAGGTCCCGATAAACATACACCAACCTCAGGAGGATATCTGAAACCATCGGATGGTGCGCTGTTCCCTGTTGGATGAGATCCAGGGCGTGATGGAAGGCTGCTTCGGCGTCCTGGTTTCGGGATTGCTCTTTGCGAACGATGCCCAATCTCAACCAGCCTTGCGCTTCATATATTGGTAGTTGCTGTTCGTGTGCCTGCTCAATGATTTTTTGCGCTGCCTGACAGGAACCTTCATCTTCGCTGACACACTCGCTGCGGTACGTGGCTTCATGCAGCCAGGCGCGCAGGCGGTGCTCAACCGTGTCTAAAGCCTGTGACAGAGCCAACATTTTTTCCACTGCGCGCTGACATTCTGATACCCTTCCCTGTAGCTTGAATAGGGGGAAACTCGCCTCCCAGATTTCGAAGGATAACCTCAAATTCTCAAGCGGTGAGAAGGGTTGTTGTGTTTCGATAATCTGATCTGCTTGAGCCAAAGCGTTAAGTGCCGCCTCGGCAAGGAATTGAGCTGCGGCGCGTTTGCCATGTTCCAGAGCATGGCGTGCAGCTTTATCCCACACGCGGCCCAGGTAGAAATGATGGGCAAGAAGTTCAGCGTGTTCAGGGTGCTCATTCTCAAGAGCCCTAGCCGCCTGGCGATGCAAGAGCACGCGCTCCTCTTCCTGCAGCGCCTGGTAAGCCACGAAGCGTATCTTTTCGTGGCTGAAGCGATACGCCTGGGGGGTCTCCAACAAGAAGTGTCGCGCGCGCAATTCTTTGAGCGCATCCAGAAGGGTTGAAACTTCCATTCCAGAGCTGGCGAGCAACCAAGAAAAATCAAATTCACTTCCCAGCACGGCAGCCAGATTCAATACCATGCGATGTGTGGGCATCAGGAAGGACAAACGCCGGGCAATCACCTGCTCGACCTGCGCGGGCACAGGCAATTCAGCGTAATCCACGGTGCTTTCATCCCAAGGAGTGCTCCACACGCCCGAAGTATCATAGGTCAACTTTCCCTCATCATACAGCGAGCGCAACGTTTCCAAGACGAATAATGGGTTGCCTTCGGTTTCTTTGTAAATGCGCTCTTCGAAGAGCGGGGCAAGCTGCCTCATCCCCAAGCTGTGACGGATCAATTCGCCGGTAGCATGACCGCTCAGAGGTTTCAAAGATAACCGCCCTCTGAGGCCTGCCTGATCGATATCCTGAATCTTTTCCCAGAGAACCGGGAAAGAACGGACTTCCTCGCTTCTTAAAGTGCCCACAACGATGACGCCATACTCCTGGAGGCGATTGGCAAACATGCAAAGCAGGTCAAGAGTGCTCTGATCCGCCCATTGCAAATCTTCCAGGACAAGGACGAGTGGGGTGAATTTCGTCCAGGCAATCAGCAACTGCACAAAAGCTTCCCGAAGACGAGGTTGTTCCTGATCTGGCGGCAACGGAGGGGCAGCCGGCAGGTCTGGAGCCCTGGCAGCTAATTCCGGAAGGAAAGGCTTCAAAACCTGTAACCAGATCCTATCGGTCACCTGGAACAGTTGGTTCAAGCGCAAGGTGGAACATCCTGAACTCAGTGCATCTACTAGAGGTCCATATGGAGGGGAAATCTCCAACTGCCGGGTGCTCCCTAAAAGCACCTGCCCGCCGCGCCATTCCACATCACGCGCCACTTCCTGGACTAATCGAGTCTTTCCAACCCCGGCTTCTCCCTCGATCAGCACCACGCCTCCATGTCCATCAAACACCTCTTCAATAAACGCCAGTAAATCCTTGCGTTCCTCTGCTCGACCAAACAATGGCATCTGTACCGAAGAAAACTGGCGTGAAGACAATAGCGGTGGCAATTTCAAGGGCTTGGGTACGTGAGGCAGGGAACCCTGTGGAGTCAGACGTGCGATCTCAGCCGCCAACTCTTGAGTTTCAATTTCCGGGGAGGCATCAAGCTGCTCACGTAAAACCTGGCAACAGGTCTCATAATGTCGTATGGCAAGTTCAGCGCGGTCGAGGGTAAAGTAGAGACGCATCGTTTCCCGGTGCGCCGATTCGCGTAATGGGTCAGCCGAAACCAATTGGAGCGCAAATTTCAACGCCTGTTGGTAATCCCCATCAAGTTTGCACTGTACGATGAGCTGTTCCAGGTAGCCCAGGAATTTTTCCCTCAAGCGTTCGCGCTCAGGGAGCAACCAATCCTCACCGCTCAGGTCTAAAAACAACCCTTCGAGCAAATCGGCGCGATACAGCAGTATGGCGGAAGCCGGGTCTTCCTCCTGTGCCTCAAACTCTTTTACGTCTATCCGATCTTCTGGTTGTAGGCAAAAAGCTACCGTCTCCCAATCTGCAACCAGCCGATTGCTGGCAGGTCCCAACGCATGGCGGATCTGCCACAGAGCCTGGGAAAGCGCGCGTCGGGAAGCCGATTCTGAACGCTCGGGCCAAAACGTGCCCACCAAAGAACTGCGCGTGAAGACGCGCGGCGCATGAAGGATCAGGTACGCCAAAAGCAGCCGCGCCACACGGGAAGGAGGAACAGCGAGGGGTTTTCCTTCGCAGCCGATTTCGAACGTACCCAACAAGCGGATATACAGGCAACCTTCGCCCATGAACGAACCCTTAGCACATCATCATACCGCACTTCACCCACTTTTTCAGGCGCAGATATAACAGCTAGCAGGCCTGTTCGGTCGGACCTAAACGAAACCTAAGGCTTCCACACCTGCCAGACTTTACCAACGAGCGCAGGACCCGGTTTCAATGTGACCTCTCCGGGCTGCCAGCCGGAAGGGGTGACTTCACCTGTGGCGCGCACATGCTGAAAGGCTCTAATCTGGCGGATGAGTTCATCCGGGTTACGACCTACTTCAGGGGTAAGCACCTCCATGGCACGGATGATAAAATCCGGGTCGATAATAAACCGCCCGCGGATATCGACCCCGGCCGCTTCATCATAAACCCCATACAGGCTACCCACCTTACCGCCGGCATCGGAAAGCATGGGGAAGGGAACACCACCTTCGAGCATTTTCGATAGTTCCTCTTCCTGCCAGATTTTGTGCACAAAGCGGCTATCCGTGCTCATAGCAAGCACTTCCACCCCTAAGGATTTCAAAGTCTCATATCGAGCGGCGACCGCCGCTAATTCGGTCGGTCAAACAAAGGTGAAATCCCCTGGATAAAAGCACAATACAATCCATTTCCCTCTATAATCCGATAATTTAACTGGCTTGAAACCTTCTCCGGCGATAAAAGCATTGGTTTCAAAATCAATCGCCTCCTGACCCACTCTGGCATGCATGGCCTTAACCTCCTGTTTTGTAACTGGGGTTTGTGTCTCACTCTGCTCCACTTCGGGTAACAAAGGACCGCGCGCCGCGCGTACACATCCATCTTTGAGTTCTGCCATTTTTTCCTCCTAAAAAAAGGGAAACGTAACACCTAAAGATCAATCTATCTTCCTTTTTTCACTCACCTTCTTGAAATCGTGCGTATATAGCCGAGTTATATTCACACCGGAGATGACATCAAGAAACCGCAGAAGACAACTAAAAAATTTTAATTCTCGGATGGCCTGAGTAGCCTGAACTTTTCCGAAGCCTCTTCAGCAAGCACTTCTCTCATCATCTCGCAGATGGTGATGATTTTCGGGTTGGCAATCTGATACAAAACGAAATGCCCCTCGCGGCGGGTGGTTACCATCCCCACAGAACGCAAACTCGCCAGGTGACGGGATACCGTTGCCTGGTTCAAGCCCAGGTGTTCGGAGATTTCCCCCACCGCCCTGGGACCCTCTTGCAGAAAATGCACAATTTCAATGCGCGAAGAGTTGCCCATGGCGCGGCACAGCCGCGCTTGAAGTTCGAAGATTTCATCCGCCATTGCATGCTCCTTTTCGCCCTTGGAACCATCGCCTAGGACACTGTGCAGAATAGTTTACATTTGTATATTTACTGCACATTATAATAGTATATTTTTTCACATATGTCAATTATTTTGTTAACCCTTGCGGACCCGACTCTTTATGACACAAAAAGGCACCATATCACCCTCAGACAATCGCTACAATTAATATTCTCCCCTGAACAGCTCCTTTTCTAATCTCCGTTGTACCTTGAGCTGAACATAGCCCCAGTTCAGGGCTGGGAATTGTTGGAACAACCAGGCTACTTATCCTCCCTCTCCTCGACACCACAGGGATTATGCTAAAATAAGCAGCAATTCCAGGAGAGAATCAATCAGGAGTGAACCTATGGCTTCATCGAAGCATCGCTGGTTTGAAGGGCAGATCGCCGTTGTGACCGGCGCATCCAGCGGCATCGGGCGCGAGACGGCTCTGGCGCTCGCCCAACATGGGGCGCGCCTCGCTCTGGCCGCGCGCCGCGTTGAACCACTGCAGCGTCTTGCAGAAGAAATCCAGGGGATGGGTGGAGCAGCCCTGGTCATCCCCACCGATGTCACTCAGCAAACCCAGGTAGACGCGCTCATCCAGCGCACCCTGGAGCAATGGGGAAGGGTGGATGTGCTCATCGCCAACGCCGGGCAATACATCCGCTGTCCCACACCTCAACTCAACTTGGAGGACATGCAGGCTTCCTTTGCGATCAATTTCTATGGCGCCCTGTATGCTGTGCTGGCCACGCTGCCGCACATGCTGAGGCGTAAAAGCGGGCATATCGTCCTGGTCACCTCTTTGGACGGTCGTGTGGGCTTGCCGCCCGATGGACCATACGTCGCGGCGAAGTTCGCCCTCACCGGGCTAGGAGAGGTGATGCGCCAGGAGCTGCGCCCGCACGGAATCCATGTCACCCTGGTGCTGCCCGGTCGCGTGGACACACCGATGATCGCCCACCTCAAAGTGCCCCTGATCTCAGCCAAAATCTCGGCGCAACGCGTGGCACATGCCATCCTGCGCGGCATACGCAAACGCAAAGCGGAAGTGATCGTCCCATTTCAGGCATATCCGCTGCTCTTCGCCCACGCCATCTCTCCACACCTGAGCGACTGGTCGATCCGAACCTTTCACCTGGAAGGCTGGGAGACCCCGAACACCCACTCGGCTGCTTGAGCTGAACGGACGGTCTCCATACCAAACCCTGGTTGAGCGCTAAGAACATGTGCGTTTCTTGGGATATCTCGAACGCCCCTCACCTCCCTGCTCCGATCCATCCCTGGTTGAAGCGGCTACACATCGCCTATGTGCCTGCAAGCGCCACGCGACTGGCGGAAACGTTCATCGAAAACCTGCTGCAACGCTTTGAGCACATGGGGCACATGCTCCAACCCAGGCCGGATGAAGACACCGATCTCATCCTGACCACCGCCCCCTTCGGCGTGCCACTCAACTGGCGGCAGGCGTTGCTCTTCACCGCGCGGCGGCGCTTTCGTTTGACACGAATGCCGACGGTGTACACCCTGCTGCATGCCGAGCCGCCTCAGTTGCAGGAAACGCTGGAGCGCATCCAACGTGCTTTGCAAGCCGAACCAGCGCGGCTCGAAGAGCTTGCCTTTCCAGGGCTGGCATCTCAGGCGCCGCGCCTGCTCGTCGAGCAAGGCAGGCGAGGCGGCGCTATCCTGGCTTTGGAGCGCGTCTTGCAGGCGCAGGCGAAGTGCATCCGTCTGCTGCTCTTGGTGGGCCAGGAACGACCCGAACGCGTTTATCATTTCGACCTGGTGGGCGCGCACCCGGTGAGTGTTGCGCACGACGAAACTGCGTTCTACACAGACATCGTCTTACGCATGGTAACCTCAGAGAGCACTTTCGAAGTAACTGCGCATCAAACGCTGGATGAACCCATACCATCGTACCTTTGGCATTCCTTGAGCACCCCCCGAGAGATGCAAGTTGCTGCCCAGGCTTTAGGAAGTCGCGGTTTTTTCACCCCCATGGTGCGCATTTCCGACCTGGTGCCGGTGCCGGCCGTGGAAGGGACGATCGCCAGCCAATATAGCGAAGGGTGCTTTGCCACCTGGGATGCCACACTCGAGGCGCTGATCGCCACAGTGACCGGCAGCGCGCGACCGGTGGACAAAGGCAACCTGGGCGATGAAGACCTGGCGGTGATCGTTGGCTTGCGTGCAGATGGACGAGGCGCATTGGTGCGCCAAGTTGAAGGACGCCAAAACTTCCCCCCTTCTTCGGAAGCGGTCGAAATGCTGCAAATCGACGTTTCATTGCCGCGCATTTCCATTGCCGAGAGGGGTAGGTACCCCGTATCCGTGCCGGTGATCCGCTCGAAGCTGCATGGTCATCGCGGGGTGCGCGCCTATCACCCGGCGAGGGTTGAATTTGTCGCCTTAGACCCAGCCTACTATCATTACCCGGTCTCATGCGCGACTCAAGCCCAGGCGCAGGGCATCCAGGCCGCGTTCAGCCGCGCACAATGCCTGCAAGACCCCTCCGACCCGCGTCAGGTGGCTTTCACGGTGTTACCCGGGCATGGGGTGGTGATCGTCGAGAAGTGGGTCGCCGGGAAACGCCCCTTCCAGGTGATTTGGGAGTACATGGATGGCGGAGATTTGGAGATCGAGGCGCGCATCCCCCAAGGCGTGCTGGGCTACCATCCCGGCAAGGATGAGCGTATGGAACTTCACGCATCTGAGATGTAATCCTGCGCCAATGATCGACGCGGCAGACGGGGCGCAACCAGGGGATATGCGCATGGCACCGGCTTCATTGCCTCTAACCCGGCGCACGCGCGATCCAAGGCGCGCGGGCACATGGGCACTTTTCGATGCATGTAGTGCATCGGAGCATCACTGCCCTGCCCCGAAACAGCTTGCCTTCTAAAACAGGTGGAGTTGCTGTGCGGGGCGCCGACCGTGGAGCAAAAGATAAGGCGCGGCGCGCTCGGGCAGGATGCCAATCTTGCGCAGAAGGCTGAAATCGGTGATGCGCCGCTCGCGACGCACCTGGAGCAGGCGCGCCGCGCTGCGCGGACCGATCCCCGGAACGCGCAGCAAATCCTGGCGGTCGGCGGTGTTAATCTCGATGGGTTGATGGCGCAAATGGGCTTCCGCCCAGGCGGTTTTGGGGTCTTGATGCAAGGGCAGGTTTCCCTGCGCATCGAAGGGCAAATCTTCTACCTCGAAAGGATAATCACGCAGCAAGAACGAAGCCTGGTACAGGCGCAAAGCACGCGTGGGGTCGGTGGGCGGCTGGTCTTCCAAGGGGGTATCGGGCATGGGGTGGAAGGCGGAGAAATAGGCGCGTTGCAGATGCAGATGGCGATACAACCAGGCTGTGGTCGCCAGCAGCTCCAGGTCCGTCTCGCCCGCCCCGCCGGCGACAAACTGCGTCACACTGGAGGGCCAGGAACGCCGGGAATATGCCGGTGCAGGCTGCGAGCGGCGCATCTCCTCCACCCAGCGCAAGGGCTGGAGCAACTCGGCGTGGAAGTCCTTGTGCGGCGCCAGGTACGCCAGGCGTGCTCCATTGGGCGCTTCCAGGTTTATGGACAGGCGGTTGGCGATCTGCATGGCGCGTTCGACCTGGGCTTTCTCCGCGCCGGGCATGATCTTCAGGTGGATGTAGCCGCGAAACCCCAGTTTGAAACGCAAAATCTCAGCAGTTTCGATCAGTCGGTCCTGCGTGCGCAAGCCTCCCCCGGCCAGCCCGGAGCTGAGGAAAAGCCCTTGCACCGCGCCAGCTTGGTGCAGCGCCAAGAACAGAAGGGCAAACTCCTCCGGCTGGAAGCTCGCGCGGCGGAAATCGCGCCCGGCGCGGAACGGGCAGTAATAGCAGTCGCGTTCACACACCGAGGTGAGCAGGGTCTTGAGCAGTTTGATCGGTCTGCCGGAAGGGGTCTTTGCCGGGTGGATGAAGACCTCCTCCAGGGCGCGCGCCGTAAGGCGCGGCTGGGGGGCAAGCGTGCACTCCTCCGCCGGCTCGAGGTGCATCTGGCGGGTGAGCAGTTGCAGGCGCGCGAGGGGCTCCATGGATTTAATTATAGAACAATTATTCTAAATGTCAATGGGAGGTTTGCGAGTTTCCAGGAAAGGGGTTTATGGAGCTGGATATACTCGCGCCTTGTCCGTTTTCCTGGAAACTGACGCGGTGTGCGCGATCGGGGTTTTTAGGAAAAGGGTATATGGAGCTGGACATATGCGCGCCTTGCCCCTTTTCCTGGAAACTTTCGCGGTGTGCGCGATCGGAGTTTCCAGGAAAAGGGCTTATGGAGCTGGATATACTCGCGCCGATCCCCCTTTTCCTGGAAAATAGAGGTCACCCCATTTTGTAATCACTTTCACACAGTGGTACAATAATACAAAAAGTGCTAAACTCGAGGCGAACGATCCACCACAAGGAGAAGGACATGAAAGGAAATGAAAAAATCATCGCAACGTTGAATGACTTACTTGCCGACGAACTGACGGCGATCAATCAATACATGGTGCATTCGGAGATGTGCGCCGACTGGATGTACGAAAGCCTGCACGAAGACGTAGAAAAACGCGCCATCACCGAAATGAAGCACGCCGAGTCGCTCATCGCCCGCATCCTCTTTTTGGATGGTATCCCCATCGTGAGCAAGCTGAACAAAATCAACATCGGCGCAGATGTCAAACAACAGCTGGAGAACGACCTGCAAGCAGAGTTGATGGCGGTAGAGGCATATAACAAAGGCATCCGCCTGGCGCGCGAGGTCGGCGACAACGGCACGGAGGAACTGCTCGAATCGATCCTGGAAGACGAAGAGCAGCACGTGGACTGGCTCGAAGCTCAGCTCGATCAAATCGAGCATATGGGAATTCAGAACTATCTCGTGGAAAAAACCGACTGAAAGCACAAGGTGCAAATTTACAGCTCCCCGGAATTCCCGGGGAGCTTTCCTTATCCCCTCCCCAACCTAAGGGGAGAAACAATTAGCCTGCGGCTGTAGTTCGGGGGTCACATCCACCATCTGGTTGTGCTCATCCCAGGGGGTGTAATAGGTCCTGTCCTCCAGAATCTCCAACTGCATGCCAAAGAGAGCATTCAATACCACCCTGAAGAGATTGACATTGGAAATGCTTTCCCCTATCCCCCCAGGGAGTCCTTCCGGGAGGTAGATGGCGATAAAATTGCTCCCCCGCTCCCAGTGACATGTCTCCCCGGGGGATTCCCAATCGAGATGCGAGCCGGGACCGTGGTCGCTGAGTAGCAATATTACTGGCGGGGTTGGCGAATTTCGCAGAAGCGCCTCCACCACACGTTTGAGCTGTGCATTGACATACAAAACCTGCCCGCGATAACCGCTCTGGTACTCCTCCGATGTTCCCGGGAAATGGCTGCCGTCGTTCCATCCCATCGGCAGAAAAGATTCGAGTGGTTCCCCGCGGGCATCAAGGACAAATGGCGGGTGCGGCGAGATAATGTGGGTGAAGACAAACTTGGGACCCGCGAGCGCAGGCATTTGTCTCAGGGTTTCAAAATCAAATGCCACCCGCCGGCGGTGGGTTTCACCATCATACGCGGGAACGAAGCCTAAATTGAACCACTCATTCAAACGGTACAGAGAAGTCGTAGTGAACAACAGGCGCTCGTAGTCGTTCAAGGTGTAAAAGGCACGGTAGGTCTGGTCTGCAGACTGGAGCACGGAATAGCGATATCCGCCAACAATATCGATCAGCAGATACCCTCTGGACCTCAAGAAACTCACAAGCCGGCTGGTTTGCAACCATCCTCCCACAACGCGATAGTAGCCCCCGTCATCCTCAGGGATTTCTTCTTCGGGAAGGTAATCCAGATTGAGCAGCGAAGCCAACGAAAGCAAGGTTTGGATGTAATTTGCCCGGCTGTGGTTGGGGATAAAAAACGCACGCTCCTCCAGCCATTCGATAAAGGGCAGGTTATCCAGCGCGTACATCTCCTGGAGGACATCCTGACGGGCGTATCCATCCAGGACAATCAGGTAAATATCCGGCAGGTCTTCGCCATCCGGTCCGCCGAAGGAATTGGCCTCCAGCAGGGGAAAGGGGGTTTCACTCTCATAGGTCACTGGCGACTGATTGGTGTCTTGAGCCGCATGCCAGAATTCGACATCTGCTGCATTGAACAACCTCAGAACTGGAATCCCCAGGAGCAGCAGGCTAACAAGGTTCAAATAGGAGGTCAGTTCCCCCCAATTTTTCACTTTCCAGAGCACCACCGCTATCAGCGCGACAACCAGGAGTAGCCAGCCAGCGAGGGTCCAGTCCGCCAGCCTGTCGGTCTGTCCCGTTTTAAACAGGCTGCGCAATAGGAGCTCTAAATGCCCGCCCCAAAAGAGAAAGGCTGTGGCGCCGAAGCTGATCCAGCCCGCCCTGCGCAGGTGGCGCGTCACTCCCCAGGAGATCAGAAAGACAGTCCCCACACCCGCCATGGAGAGCCAGTTGGCACGCCAGATTTCTGGGAATCTGAATGCCCCGTAGTTGCGCGCCAGCAAATCCAGGAGGGCATAGATCGTAACAAGAAAGGGGTAAAATGGGAAGAAAATCAGCCTGTTCATTCTCTGAGCTGGATAGCCAAATCATACCACCAAGAGACTCTCACACAGGAGGAAAGATGGACATCCACATCGATCGAGAATTCATCACCCAGGTCACTCAAAAGCTGGTACAAATCGACTCGCGCAATCCCGACCTGGTGCCACAGGCGCCAGGAGAAGGCGAAATCGGCCGGTATATTGCTGAGGTAATGCAGGACATCGGTCTGCGCGCCCATATCCAAGAGCTGGGCAATGGGCGTGTGAACGCCGTGGGCGTGCTGCCCGGCACAGGCGGGGGGCGTTCGCTGATGTGGAACGGCCACATGGATACCGTCGGTGTGGAGGGTATGCGCGAGGCTTTTTCTGGCGAGGTGCGCGCAGGTCGTTTATATGGTCGTGGCAGCCAGGATATGAAAGGCAGCCTGGGAGCGATGCTGGCAGCCGCCAAAGCGTTAATTGAGTCAGGGACTCCCCTGGCAGGAGATGTGCTCATCGCCGCGGTGGCAGACGAAGAGTATCAAAGCCTGGGCACACGCCATCTCCTAAAGGAGTACCGTACGCATGGCGCCATCGTCACCGAACCGACCAACCTGGGGCTTAGCCTGGCACACAAGGGTTTCGCCTGGTATCAGGTGAAAACGCTTGGGCGCGCGGCGCATGGCAGCCGCCCTAAGGAGGGAGTGGATGCCATCCTGCATATGGGGCGCTTTCTCAACCGTCTGGATATGCTCGGCCAGGACCTGCTACGCCGACCTGCGCACCCGCTGTTGGGTAGCCCTTCGCTGCATGCCTCACTCATCCAGGGCGGTACGGCTTGGAGCGTGTACCCTGCGGATTGCGAGGTGAAGATCGAGCGGCGCACCCTGCCCAATGAAGACTTCGTCAACGTCGCCGGTGAAATTCGCAGCCTGCTGGAAGTTTGTTCTGCAGGAGATGCGAGCTTCAAGGCGCAGCTCACCGAAATGTATCGCGGCTCGGCATTCGAGATCCAGCCTGAGGCGCACATCGTCCAGGTGGTCAGCGAAGCCATGCAATCCGTCCTGGGTAAGCCGCCGGAAATCACCGGAGCGACTTTTTGGACCGACGCAGCGCTACTCGCAGAAGCGGGCATCGAGAGCGTTTTGCTCGGTCCGGTAGGCAGCGGTTTGCACGCCGCGGAGGAGTGGGTCGACCTGGAATCTCTAGTTCAACTGGCGGATATCCTGGTGCGCGCGGCAAGGAGTTATTGCCAGTAAAGAGGCAATAGAACCGCAGAGACGCAGAGATTCTTGCTCACAAATTTTTTCTTTGCGTTCTCCGCGTCTCCGCGGTGATTTCTTAACGCAGAGACGCAGAGTACACAGAGAGCGCAGAGTTTTTTTCTCACATATTTTTTCTCCGCGTGCTCCGCGTCTCCGTGGTGATTTCTTAACGCAGAGACGCAGAGTACACAGAGAGCGCAGAGTTTTTTTCT
>JBBIVW010000021.1:0-43266 GCA_037439525.1 Anaerolineae bacterium | reverse complement strand
TTCTGCCACTTTCGAATATCCTTTCTGCATTGGGCTACAATATCTGGCGCCTAACTATTGTTTGGATAGCTCACCTCCTTATAACCACTGATGTCTTGCGGCTGTCAGAAACAGTGGTACCATCATGTATTGATCCGCCTAAACCACAAGAACTGCTTCACGTTTTTTTATTATAAGCCCCATTTTGAGAAAGTCAATCATCTATAGCGAAAAAGCTTCTAGACCAGCTCCGTGAAACCCTACGGCTCAAACACTACTCCTACCGCACTGAAGAAGCCTATGTGGATTGGGTGCGCCGCTTCGTCCTCTTTCACCACAAACACCATCCCGTCGAAATGGGTGCTCCTGACATCCGTGCCTTCCTCGCCCATCTGGCTCAGGAAAGAAATGTCTCCGCCTCCACCCAAAACCAGGCTCTCAGCGCCATCCTTTTCCTTTTCCGCGAGGTGCTTAAGAAAGAGATTGAGCCCATTCTGCTCTCAGCAGCCAAACGCCCGCAACGCCTCCCCAAAGTGTTGACCCGCGAAGAGGTCCTGCGCCTGATCAGCCACCTCACCGGAACTCACAAACTCATGGCGCAATTGCTCTATGGTTCCGGCCTGCGTCTGATGGAATGTGTCCGTTTACAGGTCAAAGATATTGACTTTGAGTACAAAACCATCACCATCCGTGATGCGAAAGGCGCAAAGGACCGCATTGTCCCCCTGCCCGAAGCGGTGGTCTCCGAGCTGCGTCGCCAGATTGAGCGCGTCCGCCTGCTCCATGAAGAAGACTTGGACGCCGGCCATGGCGAGGTGGTTCTGCCCGAAGCCCTGTCCAGGAAACTCCCCAACGCCGCCCGCGAATTGATCGGATACTACCTCTTTTTTCCCTCCTTCTCCCGCGTGATCCAAGAACCCCCTCTCCCCGCGGGAGAGAGGTTGGGGGTGAGGGCTACCGCCCCCATCATCTAGACCCCTCCGCTGTTGGATTGCTGAAACCTGGCTTCAGCAGGCCATGCGCGGCAAGCCTTCCCCAACAGCCGACATTCCCAATCGTCTCACCTGCCACACCTTGCGCTACTCCTTCGCCACCCATCTCCTGCAAAACGGCTACGATGCTTCGCCAACTGAGCACAGGCATGCGCACCGTGCAAGAACTCTAGGGGTATAAGGCTTATCTTGAGCCCGGCGAAGGGATTCTAGAACGGCGCCATCTCGATGTCAAAGACATACGCCATGAGTGGCTTGCGCCTTGGATCGGTGATCCCCTCCCACGCACTGATCCTCGAGCTGCTGAAAATGCTGGTGCAGCATATCCGCCATCTTACCAGCATGCTTCGCCCCATTTTTACTTGGAGATATGATCAAAAAAACCCTGTCGCCTTCCATTTCCATAAGAAACGCGATCTGCACGTTTTGATGGTGGAGCGGTGAGGCAGCGCTTCTCAGCTATGGGGTGTCGTTTTGGTTCTGTGCCAACGGGCGGCGTAAGATGTAAAAGCCGACATCTGGCAGGTACTTGACCTCGCCGTATCCTAATCGTGCATATAGTGCACGCGCCCGCGTGTTGGATTTATGCACCCCCAACTCGATGGCTTCCATTACACCCGCATACTTTTGTTCCAACATGCGCAGGATTTCTGTTCCTATACCCTGTTGGCGGTAGGCGCGCTCGACGACTATGCCATGCAGGTGGAGGATAGACTCTCGTTCTTCTATCCAGTAGAAGCCTACCCGTTCGTCATGGCGGTAAACGCTGAAAACCTGACCAACCGTGCGCGCGATCTGGGTGAACTGAGGCCAGGTCATATGCCTCAATTCCATCGCCCGCTCGAGATAGTCCGCGGCATCGGATTGCAACAGGTGTATGAATGCCTCAATTTGATCGGAGGTGGCGGGTTGGGAGATAAGCATCGTCGATCCTCACTTCACTGGATGTGCTAATAAGCATGCGTGGTGGTTATTTTACTTCACCGGCGCAATGTTGCCAGTGGCGCGTGTAATGGAGCGCCTCATGTTACTTGAGAAAATCTCCATACCTGGTGCGATACCGTTCGCGGAGCTCGTCAATTGCCCGATAGTTGCCATCGTCATTGGAACAACACCCATGCTGTCAGCCATGACATGGGCTTCCGTTCATCAGGTTTGTACCTATTTTAGTGGAGAGATTTGGTGGATTTGCTCGCCCCAATCAAAGTTTCATGGGCATCCCAAACCTTCCTATGGCAGTGGGTTACTTACCGCCCAGTCCTCCCCCAGGAAGATCTCCACATCTGCTGTCGCGTTTGGGTCGAACTGAATGACAATGCGCCCGGCTTTGATCCCCATCCAATTCACAAAAAACTTCAGGCTGAAGGGGCTGCCGCGATGATCCACGATCGTGGTCGCGGCATAGGGTTGTGCCGCGTTGGCCACCTGAACGATATTGACTCCCAGATTGCGTAAATAATCCGCTGTGCGCTCCGCCAGCCCAGCCAGGCTGCTGCCGTTGTAGATGGCAATGCGCGCGCCTTCGGCGAGCATGCGCGCCTGGTCGTCGCCTTCGGTTAGCGGTCCCAAACCGCTGGAGGTGGCGAAGATCTGGTCGCGCAGCAGGTGGATCTTATCCGGCAGAGGGATGAGGATATCCAATCCGTCCGGCGATTTGGCGAAGAGCACACTGTCCTTGCCGATCAGTCCACGCTGAATGTTCTCGTCGGGGATGCTTTGAGCCAGCAACGCCAGGCGCAACACTTGTTCGAGGGTCAGGTTGGTGCGAATGCCGGCCGCCAACTCGTTGTATAGCGTTGGGGCTTTGGTGATCAGAGTGGGCAGCACCTCGGGTTCCAATATGCGCTGGCGAATCGCCATGATCACTTGTTGCTGACGCATGGCGCGATCGAAATCCCCGCCTTCGGTGTTGCGCGCCCGGGCATACGCCAGAGCCCATTCGCCGGGCAATACCTGTTTGCCAGGTTGGAGCTTCTTGATGGTCTTGAAACCGCCTCCCAGCAGGTCAATCCTTATGGGTTCAGGCACGTCGATGAGCACCCCGCCAATTTCGTCGATGAAACGCACGAAGGCGCCGAAATCGATTTGTGCGTAGAAGTGAATGGGCACACCCAAGAGGTTTTCTACCGTCTTCACTGCCAGAGCCGGCCCTCCGCCCGGCAGTTTGTGGATGTCGCCCAGATAGTAAGCGGTGTTGATTTTGCCGTGCTGAAAACCAGGGATCGCCACCCATAAGTCACGAGGGATAGAGAGCATCCCCGCGGTTTTTGTCAGCGGGTCGAGGGTGAGCAGAATCATCGTGTCGCTGCGCGCAGCTTCTTCTTGCGCTGCCCAATCGCGGTAGTCAATGCCCATGATCAATGCCGTAACGCGCGTCGATCCGTCCCATGGAGTGAGTGAGGCAATGATTTCCGCGATGTTCGCCGGCAATGGGGTGACCTGCGTTTCGGCGCCAGGCGTGACGAATTCCGGCGCCAATGTGGCCTGTTCGGATGGTGCTTTTCCTCCGAAGCGATACATGGTGAACGCTCTACCGGTGAAAAACGCTCCACCGCCAGCCGCGCACAACACTGCCAGCATCAGCACCAGGCTGAGGGCACGCTTAGGGGTGAGGTGAGGGAGGCTTTTCAGCATGCGTTGGATCATTGCACGACCTTCCACAGCCCCAAGAAGATTGCCAGGAATGGGAAACTGAGCACCACCGATAATGAAGCCAGGTTCATGGCATTCCCCTCTTCAGTTGGCGTGATTACCAGTGGATAAGGGGTTGGCGCTTCTGTGGTGGGAGGAAATGGAGGGGTGAACGTCTCCGTTGGTGATGGCGTTGGGCTTGCCTGAGGCAATGTCGCGCTGGGCGTCGGTGTCGGCGTTTCGCCAGGTGGGAGAGTATTGGTGGGTGTTTCTGTAGCCCCTCCTGGAGTTTGTGTAGCTGTCGTGGAGGCGCTTTCTGTGGGAGTTGGGGAGGGCCCTTCACATTCGGAGGTGGCACGTTGATATTTCTCTTGTAGAGCCTCATCCGCCCGAATCGATAGAGCGATTTCGTACTGGCTCATTGCGCTACACCACTCCCCTTTTTCGGCGAGTCGGTCGCCGTATTGCACGAGCGCCTCTCGGTACCGATCTCTAGCGGTCCAGCCGCTGCCATCATGCAGGTAAGGGGCGAGTTGATCCAGTTGACCGAAGTATTTCACTGCCTGTTCGGGGTCCACCTCCCAAAAGGCTAATCCATAGATGTATAACTGCGCCCACTGGCGCGCGGCTTGTGCCTCGCTGTCCAGGGGACCGAACCGCTCCGCCAGGGAGAAGTCGAACAATCCGCCTTCCAGGGCGCCGGCTTGCAAGATTTTTTCCAACCCCCGGTAGCGCAAGGCGAGGAACATCAAGCCATCTACGCGCGTCGTCTGGAAGCTTGGATCGCTTTTGCGCAGGGCGCTCAACACCTGTAAAGCGCCCTCCCAATCACTGGCACGCACACGGTTTTCGGCATCGGCAAACATTTCTGCGATCGGGCGCAAATCCGGCGTGGCGGTCAGGGTAGGCGTGGGTTGGGGCGGTGGGGTAGAGGTGAGGTACAGCGCTTGCAAAGCCTGTGCCATCTTTTCGGTCACCCCAGGAAAACCCGGATCTTGGTTGAGGATGTATTCGAAGCGTTGCACTGCCAGGTTCAGGCGGCCGGCTTCCAGGTCTTGCACCGCCAGGGTGTATTGCTCTTCGAGCGCTTGTTGGCGGGTTTGCGCATCAGCCTGTTGTAATGCCGCCCTTCCCGATGCAGCTCCAGCCAAGGCGCCTATGGCAAGGACGATGAGCAAGGCGCTGAGAAAGATGAGTGCCCCGCCAAAGCGCGCCAGAAAGCTCACCTTGCCCGTCGGGGGAGGGGGAGTGCTTTTCCCCGTTTCGGGTGAGGCACCCTTCTTGACCACGGGTGTGGGTTGGGTATCATCCAGGTTGGGATGGGGCATGTTTGCCTGTTTTGCAAAACCTTATGGGGAGACCTCGTTGGTTCAAGAAGATCGCGCGTGCAGCCGTGCTTCCAGGGTGATCTCGACCCCTTTCAACGCGGCCGATACCGGGCAATCCTCTTTGGTGGAGGCAGCCAGGGCTTGAAATTGTGCTTCGGATATGCCTGGCACGCGCGCGTCTGTTGTCAGATGGATGCGCGTAATGCGCGACTTTCCTTCGACTTTGTCCAGGTATACCTGGGCGCGCGTCTCGATGACTTCTGGCTGGTAGCCTTGTTTCCCCAGCGCAGCGCTGAGCGCCATGGAAAAGCAACCTGCGTGGGCGGCGCCGATCAATTCCTCTGGGTTGGTGCCGCTCCCTTCTTCAAAGCGGGAGGCAAAGCTAAACGCTCCGCGAAACGCGCCACTTCCCAGGCTCATAAAGCCAGAACCGTCTTTGAGAGAACCTTCCCATTGTGCTAAAGCTGAACTTACCTTCATTCTCTTCCTCTTTCGATATGGGCAGCGTGGCAGAGCTCTCCTCGTCACGCTGCCCGAAAACTCACCATACGTTGGGGATCATTCCGAGAAGCTTATTCCAGGATGTAATCCATCTCGTCCAAGCCGTCGTCCTCATCCACGAATTCGGCTTGGGTGGTTTGATATTCCGGCACCAAGTGGCTGGTTTCTAATTCTTGGGCAAAGCGACCGCGCGTGAAGCCCGTGCCTGCCGGGATGAGCTTGCCGATGATGACATTCTCTTTCAAGCCGTAGAGCTTGTCCTCGGAGCCGGCGATGGCTGCCCCAGCCAAGACCTTGATGGTGTGCTGGAAGGAAGACGCAGAGAGGAAGGAATCGGTGTTGAGCGAGGCTTTGGTGATTCCCAAAAGCACTTCCAGATACTTCGCCGGTCGCTTTCCTTCTGCCAGCAGGCGTTCATTCGTGCGACGCAATTCGAGGTAATCCACCAGGTCGCCAGGCAGATAGCCACTGTCGCCGGGACGGGTGATCTGCACTTTGGAGGTCATTTTACGGATAATGATCTCGAAGTGCTTGTCGTTGATGTTCTGCCCCTGACTGCGATACACCTTCTGTACCTCGGAGAGCAGGTACATCTGGCAGGCGTGCCTCCCCTGGATGCGCAGGATGCGATGCGGGTTCAATGAGCCTTCGGTCAGTGCCTGACCTGCTTCCACATGATCGCCGTCTTTGATCGTCAGACGAGCGGTGGTGGGGATTTCATACTCCGCTTCCTGGCGTTGTTCGTATGCGATCACCACCTTAGTCTTTGCGCTGGCCCCATCGCCGCCCGGGCTCTGCTCCAGGCGCACCTTGCCTCCATTTTGGGCATTGATGGTTGCTCCCTGTTCTGTGCGCGCCAGCAATTCTCCAGCTCCGATTTCTGTTCCATCTTGCACGACAATCTCCCATCCTTCGGGGATGTCATATTCATCCTGGATCAGCTCGCTATGCTCGACGTGGGCAATGCGCAGGTCGCTGTATCGGTCAGAGAGGTGGATATGCACCACGCCTCCGATCTCCGCAACCACGGCCTCGCCTTTAGGTGTTTTGCGCGCTTCGAACAATTCCTCAACTCTGGGCAAACCACTGGTGATGTCCCCACCCGTGGCAACGCCACCGGTGTGAAAAGTGCGCAGGGTGAGTTGGGTGCCAGGTTCACCGATGGATTGCGCGGCGACAATGCCCACCGCTGTGCCCACTTCGACCATTTTGCCACGCCCCAAGTCCATGCCGTAGCAATGGGCGCAGATGCCATGACTGAGCTCGCAGGTTAGCGGTGACCGCACTTTAACGGCTTCGACTTTGGAAGCCATGATGCGGCGAGAGAGTTTTTGATCGATCATCTCGTTCCGTTCGGCAAGGAGTTCACCGGTTTCCGGGTCAACCACATTTTCTGCAGCCAGACGGCCGAAAATGCGCGTCCCCAGGGACTGTCCGGCGATGTCATCCTGACGGCTGATGAGAATGCCTTCTTCCGTGCCACAATCTTCGTCGTTGATGATCACGTCTTGGGCAACGTCCACCAAACGCCGCGTCAGGTAACCCGCATCTGCCGTACGCAAGGCCGTGTCTGCCAGACCTTTGCGCGCCCCATGGGTCGAGATGAAATACTCTAAGGCGGTGAGCCCTTCGCGGAAGTTGGAGCGGATGGGGAGCACAATAATACGTCCAGAGGGGTCTGCCATCAACCCACGCATACCCGCAAGCTGGGAGACGGTCTGAAATCCGCCTTTGGTTGCGCCGGAAATTGCCTGAGCAGCCAGGTTGCCATTCGGGTCGAGGGCGTCCTTGACGGCAATGGCAACTTTTTCTGTGGTTTGTTTCCAAATTTCGATCAGGCGTTCGTTCTGCTCCTGTTCGGTCAATAAACCGCGGCGAAAGTCACGCGTGATGATCTCCGCCTCTTGCAAGGTTTTGGCGATAATCTCCGCCTTTTGTTCAGGGATGGTGATATCCGAAATGGCCAGGGAATATCCGGAACGGGTTGCATAGGCAAAGCCGATGTCCTTAATCGCATCCGCGACTTCGGTCGTGCGCTGCTCTCCGCATTCTTCGTACAGCAATGACATCAGGTCTTTGATGCCGGCTTTGTCCAACTCCCGATTGACAAAGCGGATTTTCTCTGGCAGGATACGGTTGAACAACACTCGACCGACTGTGGTGTCGATCAGGCGCTCTTCGGGGGAGGCCAACCGATTCTGCTCCTCGTCGAACCAGGTTTGAGTTTTGAGCTTGATATTGGCGTGAATGTCTACCACTTTCAGGTGGTACGCCAATTCGACTTCATCTATCGTGGCAAAAATGCGCCCATCCCCTTTGTGTGCTCGATTGTCCTTCTTGGTCAAATAATAGACGCCCAGCACCATATCTTTGGAGGGGCTGATGATCGGTTCGCCATCTGCGGGTTTGAGCAGGTTCTTGGAGGCAAGCATCAGCTGTCGCGCCTCCCAGACGGCCTTTTGTGAAAGCGGGATGTGTACGGCCATTTGATCGCCATCGAAGTCGGCGTTGAAGGCTGTGGTCACCAGAGGGTGCAATTGGATGGCGCTGCCTTCGATCAACACTGGCTCGAACGCCTGGATACCCAGGCGATGCAGGGTGGGCGCGCGGTTGAGCAACACAGGACGCTCCTGAATCACTTCTTCCAAAACTTCCCATACCTCGGAGCGGTTGCGTTCGATAGACCGTTTGGCGCCTTTGACATTCGCTGCATAACCGTGTTCTACCAGGCGGGAGATGACGAATGGACGGTACAGCTCTAAAGCCATCACTTTGGGTAGGCCGCACTGATAGAGCTTCAACTTCGGGCCAACGACGATCACCGATCGTCCCGAGTAATCCACACGCTTCCCCAGCAGGTTGCGGCGGAAGCGCCCTTTTTTGCCTTTCAGCATATCGCTGAGCGATTTGAGTTCACGCCGGCCGCGCCGCGACAGCGCTTTTCCGCGTTGCGAATTGTCGATCAGGGAATCCACTGCCTCTTGCAACATGCGCTTTTCGTTGCGCACGATGACATCCGGCGCGCCAAGTTCGAGCAGGCGCTTGAGGCGGTTGTTGCGATTGATGACCCTGCGATACAGATCATTGAGGTCGGAGGTGGCAAAGCGCCCGCCATCCAACTGCACCATCGGGCGCAGATCGGGAGGGATCACGGGCAACACGGTCAAGATCATCCACTCGGGGCGGTTGCCAGAGCGACGGAAGGCTTCGACAACTTTGAGCCTTTTGGTAGCTTTCTTGCGCTTCTGTTTGCTGCGCGAAGTGCGCACTTCATTCCACAATTCCTCAGCCAGTTTATCCAGGTCCATGCGTTTGAGGATATCGTAGAATGCCTCTGCGCCCATGTCGGCGCGAAAGACCTGCCCCCAGCGGGATTTGAGCTCGCGGTAGCGCGTTTCCCCCATGAACATCAAAGGACGCAGGTCAAGCAGCTCCTCGCGCAGGCGGGCGTTTTCGTCTTGCAGATGATCGGTGGAATCCTCCATCTGGTTGCGGAGTTCTTCCATCTTCAAATCTGCTTCGGCGCGAATGCGCTCTTTTTCCATGCGCAGGCGCTCAATTTCCTCTTGCTTCTGCCCTTTGAGCTCGCGCTCCATCTCCTCCAGGCGTTCTTTGACCACTTTTTGCACGTTTTTGAGGTGTTTGTTGGCAACTTTCTCGCCAGCTTCCAAGATGACGATCTCGGTGTCGGGAAAGTGAATGGTCGTGCGCGCCTCGCTGCCCATCATCTCGCGCAAGGTGGTCTCCAGGCGTTGACCAGCTTGAATGACGGGCTCCATCTCTTTGGCCAGGGCTTCATCATAGCTGCTCTCGATGGCTTCTTGCTGCGCTTGGATGTCTTTCAATTGGTTATCCCGTGCGGCTTTGATCTCGGCAATACGCGCGTTGATCTTGGCAGCCTGTTCACGCTCTGAAGTCGAAATTCTTTCTTCCAGGCGTTTGAGCGCTTTTTGACGGGCTTCCTCATCGACGAAGGTGACCACATATTGAGCAAAATAGAGCACGCGGTCCAGGTTGCGCCGATTGATGTCCAACAGCAAACCCAGGTAGGAAGGGATGCGTCGTGTGTACCACACATGGGCTACCGGCGTCGCCAGGCTGATATGTCCCATGCGCTCGCGCCGCACCTGGGCGCGGGTCACTTCCACGCCGCATTTGTCACACACGATCCCTTTGTAACGGATGTTCTTATATTTCCCACAATAGCATTGCCAGTCCCTGGTTGGACCGAAGATCGCTTCGCAGAATAAGCCATCTTTTTCGGGTCTCAGCCGACGATAGTTGATCGTTTCGGGTTTGAGCACTTCTCCGTAAGACCAACTCAAAATGGTTTCTGGGGATGCAAGGCTAATGCGTAATGAATTTAATCCTTTGGTTTCCACTCACAGCCTCCGCGCACGCTGAATCATAGACGCAAAAATACCCACGCGAGAGCTCATTGCTCAAGCGGTACAGGTTTTTTATATGCCAGAAATATCATTATACTGATAAATTATCCTTCTGGTCAATCCCCTTGGAAAGAATTAACCAACGTCTCACATTTTTATGGGCTGCGCCTCGTGCTTGAAGGGAATGGCCATATAGAAGGCGCTTCCTTTTCCAAGCTGACTATCTACCCATATTTTACCACCATGTAACTCTGTAACCGACTTGACAATTGCTAAGCCCAGCCCACTCCCTCTGGAAGCTTCTGCGCCATGTGGTTGTCCACGATAAAACTTCTCAAAGATGCGTTGTTTATCCATTGGGGAGATGCCCACCCCGTTATCCACCACCTCAAAAACGATGCCAATCGGGCGTATGCGTGCACGCAGGATCACCAATCCTCGCGGGCGGGTGAATTTAATCGCATTGTCCACCAGGTTATGCAGGGCGCGCTGGATCAATGTGCGATCTGCTTCTATCGGAGGTAATGGCTGGGCTGGCAGGTCGAGCCGGATTTGGATGTTCTTTTGGCTGGCCGGTAAGGCGAAGTCCGCCGCGACTCGCTCCAGCAGCTCTCTGACTGAAATATGCTCCAGCTTTAGCCCGATACCCTTTTCGATGCGCTCTAGGTCGAGCAAATTTTCGACCATACGCGATAATTCATCTACTTCGTTGAGGATTTTCTTGACGAAATCATCTTGTTTCTCGTTGAGCACTCCCACTAATTCCAGCATCGTGGCATAGCCATGAATGGATTTCAAAGGCACACGCAGATCATGGCTTACCGTGGTAAGTAGGTCGCTTCTCATGCGTTCGAGCTCTTTGAAGTGGGTGATGTCGCGCAGGATGCATATGCGCCCAATACGTCGTTGATGGGTGTGTAAAGGTGCTGCCGTCGCTTGATAGATACGGCCGTTGGGAAAGGGCATTTCTAGCGGCTCTACATTTTCTGCCGTAGAGGACAAGAACTCGACTACGGGCTTATGGGAGATCACCTGGTGGAACGGTGTGCCGCGTTGTAATTCGGGATTTAATCCAAAGAGCTCTGTAGCAGCCGGGTTGGCTAGGATCAGGTGGTTTTGTTCGTCGATCACCAACATCGCATCGGGGCTTGAATGGATGATCGCATCCAGTCGCTGCCGTTCCATTTCGGCGCTTTGAAATAGATAAGTGTTTGCTGCCGCGATCGCTGCATAACCTACCAGGGTCACTAAAAACCGCACCTCTTCTTCAGAGAAATGATGCGTCTGCTCGAACGCCAGCCATAAGGCGCCATAAAAGTGGTCTTCGTGGCGTAAGGCCGCAGCAAATAGCGATTGCAGTTTGCTTCCCCCTGGAGGGAAGTCGAACAAACGAGGTCGATTGACATCGGAAAGCACCAATCTTTCTTGGTGGCGGGTAAGCGCGAGCACCTGGCGGTCAATTTCGGAAAACTGCTCCAGGCTCGCCCCCAATCCAAAGCAGATGGGTTGGTTTCCCTGGTCAACATATCCGGGCAGATAGGAAGGCAATAGCACCACGCGAGCCACACTTGCTCCACAAGACATCACAGCATCGAGGATCGGTTGCACCGTATCGGCAATTTCGAAACTGGAAGCGACGCTTTGGCTTACGTTTTGAAGCAAGGCGGCTTCATCCAGGCGTTTTTTCAACTGGGCGCGCATGCGCTCGAACGCCTGGCGCAACCTCCCAATCTCATCTATTCCATTTACTGAAAGAGGTTGATCCAATTTTCCCTGAGCGATGTCCGCGGCTTGTTGTGAAAGGCTATTCAACGAGGCGGTAAGCGACCGTAAGCCCAGGCGTATTGCCAGAAACGCCAGCATGGATATGGATAAGATCAATGCCAATAATGGCAAAGCCGCTCCCATGGCTTGCTGTTTCACCGTTTGCACTGGCGCTTTGATGATAATCGACCAGGGGCGACCGCTGGCCTGTTGGAAATAGACATAGTAGCGCGAGCCATCAGAAGCGGTCTCTTCGAAGAAGCTGTTTCCCGCGGGGGTGATGCCGTCATAGGGAGTGATCACTTTGAGTGGGTACTTGTGTACCAGCACCCTGTGGTTCTCATCTAACAGGATAACCTCCCCTTCTTCGCCGGCTACGCGCTGCAAAATGTTCAGCACGGGTTTGATGAAGGGGTTTGAGCCCAGGTGGCTCCTTCCGACCAGCACGCCGCGTGGAGTTCCCTGTTCATCAAACACCGTATGGATGAATGAGATTTGGGCAGTCCAATGACCCTCCTGCGGCCGGGCTGGGGCGAGTTGAAAAGGCACTCCACTCAGTGCTTTCTTTATCGCCACCTGTTCTTCTGGGAGGGCGTTCTTCCCCGTGAGCAACTCGTCCGGGTAGCTCGCCATTACCTGTTCTGCAATGTCGTATAAGGTGAGCTGGTTGAAGAAAGGTATCATGCGCATTTTTTCAGCCAACAGGTTTTGAAGCTGAGTACGGTCTGCATGGAGCATCGCCGGGTCAGAAGCCATGATCATCATCAGGTTTTGGCCCACTTCCAGGAAATAAGGAATGTGTTCAGCGGCCATCAAACCGGCATCGCCAAGCCGATTCGCCAACTCCTCTTCAGAAGTGTGGGTGGCAATGGCGATTTCCCCAATGACCAGGGTCGTCGCCAGGGTAGTGACGAGTATGGATAAAAAGGTGAGCGCACGCGTTCCCAGGCTGCGTTCTGTAGGGGAAGGAAACAAGGCTGCGCCGCCTGTCCATAGCGGGCGCAAGGGGTTCACTGCCAGAGCAGCAAAACTGCCCCCAATCGCCCATTCTAAGGCTCGGCAAACGGTCATGATTCCAACGGTGGAGAAAGCATAATTTAACTGCGATGCCAGGTTGTTGCCGGTTAAAAACACGTTGAAGAAAGTGAAGGTAAGCGGGTATGCCAGGGTAACCAATAGGCTGGCCCCGAGAGGGTTTCTCAGATAGCGAAAGAAAGGTGTGCGGTACCGCTGCCGAATGGCTGCGCTGAACAGAAATGCGCCTAAGGCGAGAGCAAAGGGATAGAACGGGTCGTGAGTTTCCCAGGGCATGCGTATAGCCGCAGAGAGGAAGGCCATCGCCGCAGCCGTCTTTGGGCCGAAAATACCGGCTGCAAGCATCCAGGGAATGGCGGAGAGAGGCATGATCAATAGCACAGGCGATTCGAAAGGCGATCCTGGCCAGGGAGGTAGGACAATGCCGGATAACTTCACTCCTAAAAACAGGTTGGTCACTACCAGAAGCAGGCTGAGGGAAAAGAGCCAGAGCCTTCGCTTCCTCCCGGCGAGGCGATCGGACCCTTTTGTGATCCACCATAAGTATCCCAGGATGCTGCCCGCCAGCCCCAGGCCAGCCCATCCTAATAGATTATTTGGCCAGTTGATATAGTTCGCCAGTGAAAAGAGGGTAATTATTGCTTCCATGGAATATTTGGATTGCTCCCCATGGGGCATCATCCTTGTGTGGGGATTATAGCATTGTTCCTCTCAACCGAGGCTGTACGCGTTTAGAGCCACTCAATGGTTCGCGTTGTTGCGCGAGATAAGTCGTGGTAGTAACCACGGCGTTCCTCGGGCAGCATACTTGCAAGGATGAACATGGCTTCATCGGTCATCAAGCGCAGATGCACCCTGTCTGCATGACGGTATTGTTCTTTAAAACGAAAAGGACGTCCAAACCTGATAATCGCCCCTTCATTTTTCCAGGGACGGGTAAACCTCAAAGCCGGAAAGCCTTGAGTACCTTCGATAGCGACAGGGACTACCGTCGCCCCGCTGCGGCTGGCGAGATAGGCAATGCCTTCTTTGGCTTGCTTCAATTGAGCCCCTCGAGTACCTTCTGGAGCGACCAGGACGATCTCTCCGGCGCGCAGCACCTCCAAAACCTGGCGGATGGCTCGGCGGTCTACTTCTTCGCGCCTCACAGGGATCACTCCCCATAGCCTGGGAAAGATGCCTATTATGGGGTAGTTATACACTTCGATTTTGGCTAATGGGACGATTTGGCGAGGCACAACATGTAACACGACGATCGGGTCGATAAACGCGATGTGATTGATCATTAAAATGGCTGCACCGCTTTGAGGCACGTTTTCCAGGCCTTCGACACGCTTCAGCTTGGCTAACAGGGTAAACCCAATATGTTTTAACAAGAAGCGCAACACTTTACGGCGTGCCTCAAATGCTTTGTGGTCGTATCTCAAATGTTCCCGCGCAGGGTTGATCCATTGATTGACGGTCATAAGTTCTCTGAGATTTTTTCGCTTGCCTCAGCATCTTCGCTGGATGAACGCTCGAGTTTTGCGGCGGTATCCGCATACGCGCCGCGGTATTCCTGGGGCAACAATTGGGCGATGTGCATCATGATCATGTCGGCGTTTCTTTGTCTGGCAAGACGACGCTCTTCGCCGTTCCCTTCTATGGGTGGGAGGTGAAAAGGCTTACCAATGCGCATCTCGAGGACCGGTCTTTCTCCTCGTATGGCGCGGCTGAAGAAGTCATCGGTCGAGCCGATGATGCCCACAGGCACGACGGGGACGTTCGTCTTCTCCACTACATAAGCCGCTCCGGGGAAGGCGCGCCGCAATCCGGGCTGATGGCTACGTCCGCCCTCAGGAGCAATTAGCAGCGGCCGCCCGCTTTGCAAGACCGAGACCATTGCCTCGAGTAGCTTGCGGTCATAGCGTCCGCGGTGCACCGGGATAGCTCCATAAAGGCGCACGAGGATATCCTGCCCTTTTCGCTCCCATACTTCGCTTGCTCCAGCCGCCTCTAAAGGCTTCGGCCAGAAAGCTAAAATAAACGGTGGTTCGAATATCGAGATGTGGTTGATGGCGGTCAGATAGGCTCCGTGTTTAGGGATGTTTTCTGTTCCGCTGATCCTCACCTTTGCCAGGATATGGAACAGCCCGCGAAATATCGGGCGCAAGATTACGCGCATGGCGCGATTGAAAAGAGAAACTTGAAACGAAGGCTTTTTATTCGAGGGCTCGCGGTCACTCTGTGGTGCTTCTTGGTGTGTCGTGTTAGAAGGTTCCATGTTGATCCAGCTCATTACATATTCGAAGACTTGATCGGCGGTCAGATTGTTGGTATTCAATATATGCGCATCTTCTGCGGGTTTGAGAGGGGCTAACGCGCGCGAGGAGTCGATCTCATCGCGGTTGATAACCCCTTCCAGGACGGATTCGTAGGAAGTCTGCTCTCCTCGCGACAATTTCTCTCGATATCGACGCTTCGCTCGCTCCTCTACAGAGGCTTCCAGGTAAATTTTTAAATCTGCATTCGGTAAGACGACTGTGCCTATATCACGCCCAACCATTACGATGCGGCCTTTTGAGCCAATACGCCTTTGCTGCTCGCTCAATGCCCTACGCACGCCGGCATAAGAAGATACCAATGAGACGTTCGCCTCCACTTCGGGTTTGCGAATCTCCCAGGTGATGTCTTCTCCATCCGCGATGATGTCTGCGTCGCGTCCATCGGTTACGGATGGAGGTTGAATGTCGATTCGCGTGTTCTGTGCCAGTTGTGTGACCGCTTTCTCGTCTTCCACAGAGACACCGCGTTTCAGAGCCATCCAGGTGATGGCGCGATACATCACACCTGTGTCCAGGTATAGATAGCCGAGATGTTCGGCAAGCCTTTTCCCCAGGGTAGATTTGCCTGAAGCCGCGGGACCATCAATGGCAATGAGGTTGGGTTTGGGCATGAATACCACTCTTCTCGCTCGATTTATGGACCGTTTTGCACCTCAAGTGCATTCTCGAGGCTGCCTCCGGGAAAGAGGTCGCTGCGCGCCCATAGGATGATTTCTTCCTGAAAGAGAGGCGCTTCTTTGAAAGCCAACCAGCGTACTAAATCGGGGGGTAAAACTGTACCCCACCCGGGACGAATCCACCATACGAAATCTTGCCCCCGATAGGTAGCCGCCAGGGCTGTCACCTGGCTTTCTTGAGTGGTGATCACCACCGGCGGCTGTTGCATTTCAGGCAAATGGTTAACGTACCGTGCATTGCGGAACTCCCTTAAATACCAGGTGAGCGCTGGTGAAGACACAGTATAAAGCACTTCGAGGTCAGTCTCCGTGCCACGGTTCCACCTGGATAAATCGTGCACAGTGTCGAGGAATAGTCCCACCTGACCTGTCGCTGGACCAGGCGTCCAGAGTTCTTGAGGCAGGTTCATGCGTACTTGGGAGGCTCCCCACATTGTAGATATTGTGTATAGGAACAGGAAACTGCCCATGCCGAGGCTCAACCCCACGCGACTCAATTCCCAATTGTACGCCAGGTAAACCAGGGTGGAAATCAGAGCGATCAGGCTGAGAATGCCAATGATGACCACCAGGCGTATCCATACCCAGGAAATCGTCGCTGCTGCGGGTGCTTGAATGGGAGAAATCAAAGTATTCCACAACAACCCCGTAAGCACTAACACCAGAATAGCATGGATTAGAGAAACAATATGAAGCCTGGCTGGCAACAGGTTTTCGAGCTCATTGCATGCCAGAATCCAGAGCGGGATGATCACCCATGTGATGTCCATCACCTGGCGACCTGGGTACAGCCAGGTTAAAGCCATGCCAATGCCCGCCCAAGTGTAGGCGACACGATGCAGCATAGGCAGGGGTGTGCCGTGCGTTCCCAGTCTCGCGAACTGGTGCAACAGGCTCATGATCGCCAGGAGAAAGGCGAGCGCCTCATAAAAGCACAGCGCTGCCAGAGGGAGCACTGCCGGTGTAGCCTCAGGCTGAAACCAGCCCTGGAAATAAGCCATCCAGGTGTTCAGCCAGTCCGCAAGCCCCTCAGGGAAAAGAAGGAACGCGGTGGAGCCCAAGATGATACTTCCCAGCGCAAACAAGGCAAACTGCTGTAGCGGCTGGTTCACCTTGGAGAGGTAGGGTAATTGCTCGCCTTCGTTCTTAGGGGTTTCCTCGCTATCGTGTGTCGTGGCAAGAGGCCTTTGCTTCCTGTAAAGGATGAGCCATGTTGCTGCGGCGATGAGGGCTCCATGCACGAACGCGCTTCCAAATAGCGAAGCTAACCCAGCACTCACTCCTGCCCAGGCGGGTTTTTTATCTTGCCAGAAATGGATTGCTAGCAAGGATAGAAAGATGGCTGGTGCTGGTCCACCGGCTAGACGAGAAGCAGTAACCAATCCCGGGTCAATGGCGATGCCCAGAGCGACCAGCAAGGAGTTTCTCCTACCGAGTTGCTTGCGGAAGAAGAAGGGCAAACCGGCCATCAGCGCGCCGCACACTGCCGACACAGCACGCGCCATGAAGTCGCTACTGGAGAAGAGGAAGAAGAGCAATCCAGTGGTGACAGTATAACCCGGTTGGGGAGCGAGGGTAAGCGCCTCTTGCCCCCGTTCCATCTGGCTGGCTCGTAGCGCCTGCAGTGCCAGAGTGGCCTCATTGTCCGAGAGAGGCGCAGTTCCTAAACGATAGAACCTTAAACATGCTGCCAGCAGAAGGATCAGCAAGTAGAGCACATGTTCAACGGTGAGCGCGGTTCGTCTCATAATAAAAGCTCATTGGTTTTCGTTGGGAAGGATATATTCATAAATTGTAACTGAGCCTTGCTGAAACACAAGTGTGAGATGTTGGGCAAATTTTGTTTCTACCAGCCCTATGGGACAGGTATCGGGTTTAGGTCGGTAGGTTGTGCGTTCTAAGTCGGCGATGAAAACGTAACGAATGCGGTATCTCAGCAGGATTGCCTCGGCTTCATCCCAATTGCGGGTACAGTACAACCGCTCCAAATCTGGTTGGCGCGTGCCGATCTCTACCCCGCCGCCGCGCCATTGGCTTTCGTGGCCAACCCATCCTAAGACGGCAGGAAGCCCTGAAAGCATCGAGACGCGTGCATAATGAGTATAACTGCCTCCAGTAGCCGGCACTGCTTCAGCGATCACACCCATCGGCGCCTCTCGTAGCCATTCAATGGCGGTCATCTCATCGGGAGATTGAGAGGCAAAATACGCGCTGCTGTCCAAGGTCCATTGCGAGGGTCGGAATCCATTCGTCTTGCTCCAAAGGCTGAACACTGGATACACCAGACTCATCGCCATGGTGGCGCACAAGGATACCCTTACCAGAAATCCTTTCCATCCTGCCCAATGCCTCCATATCATAATCATCGCATATGCTGCTGCCACTGCCCAGAGCATCCAGGCTTGATAATAAAACTTGAAGATGGTGTTCATCCTCCATCCGAATTGATCGCGCAGGTAGAAAAATTCGGGGATGAGGACGAGCAGCGTCGCCAGCAAGACCAATAGCGCCATAAATACGCTTGGATGTTCGACGGTTACATGCTCAAAGGTGTCGTCTGCTTCTGCTCGATTTTCTGCTGAGCACCAGCGTTGTTCGTGGTACATCCACGCATTCAAAGCCAGCGCCGCGAGCAGGAAGAGGGTGAACCAACTGCCGGCAGAAGCCACCCGACGCGATAGAACTGCCTGAAAGAGCTCTCCTGCGTTGGATGTCCCCAATGAACTGATGAAAAAATCGCCAGCTTGGGGGATGGCACTGATCACCGCCCCAAAAAACACACACAAGACGAAGAGTAGGGCGAGCAGGCTAAAGGAAACTAAAAAACCTCGACGACGACTGCGTGGCGATCCTGGTTGAGAAAGATAATAAAAGAACAGCGGGACAAACATGGGGAAGAACATCACCCATAAATGCACCCCTCGCGTGACATACACCAGATTGGGGAGCAACCCACCTGCCTGAGAAGCAAAGCCGAGGTAGAAAGGTAGATACAGGACGACCCCTCCGATCCCCAAGGCAAGCGCCATGATGATAAAGTCCTTTACTCCCTCTGCCAGCCTGGCGCGACGCTGGTAGCATTCTCTCAGCACATACGCGCCTGCAAAAAGAGCAACGTAAAAAGGAAAATCCCATGTGTTGAGGAACGACAGACCCCCCAATACCAGACAGGCGACGAGGAGCTGTTCTGCCTGGATGGGCAATTCCAGGCGGTAATCCATTCTGTCCTCGCTTGTTCCCCTAAAGCCTGCACGGATTAGCAAGAGCAATCCAATGAACAATAACGCCAGGCCAAGCACCAGGCCACTGAAGCTCAAACGAAACGCGCCAAAGGAAAACAAACCTAATCCGCTCAGCACACATATCCACCCTGTGTTTTTCAATAGACTTGCTTTCACAGAAAAGTGCCAAGAAAAACCCCTGCCTCTGGCGCCACCCGAAAAGAGGTGAAGCGCGAGCGTAATCGCCAGAAATACGAAAGGAATGGACAAAACGTGTGGGTGTAAGTCTCCCAGTAAAAAAGAAAAGAAGGGAAACTCATCGATGATCTCTTTAGGATTGCCTGCCAGGTCATAATCTTGAAGTACACGGGACGCGCGCCACCACCACCAGAAGCGCTGCGGCACCCATGAAAATGGCTGAGCAGGCGGTACGTTCAGCTCTTTAATATCCAACCATTGCCAGAAAGCCGAGCTCAAGTTGCCATCCGGCGTCGTCTTCCAAAACAGGCCTCGTTGATGGAGCACGTGGAGAAAACCTTCCAGGTTGCTAACGATCAAGACGAAAAACGGTGCGAGTAAAGCGGTCTTGAGCGGGGCGTGGCTTTGTTTCTCATGGTGATGGAGCAGATTGAAAAGCACTCCATAAGCGCCGCAGGCGCTCAGCGCGAAGGTCAACGCCAGTGCCAGGTTGAACGCTACAGCCCCAGATGTAGCGTTGAGCTTGGCAAGCATGGCAACGATCACATAGCCAAAGTAATAATATGAGATGGCATATCCCGAAAGCCATGGGTCATGAGGCGGGAAGGTGTCGGATCGAAGGATCGCGTTGATGAACGCCAGCTCCATAGGTTTCTCTGTGCCGACGGCTTCGGGGTTTGCCGCGCGCACGATCGCCCAGGCGAGGAACGAGAAGAAGAACAGGCCTTCGATAGTGAACAGTGTGCGTTTGTTTGCCATGAGCCATGCGAATAACTCTCTCCAGCGGCCCGAGCGCAACCCCCAGGCGCTCAGCGCGGCTGTAATCAGCAATGCCAGGAACAACCCCGCCAGGTCATTGCGCAATACGCCTAAGGAGGCAAGCAGCCAAAAGGTATATCCCCAGGTTAACAAAGCAAACACGCGATGCACGGCGAAGCCACGATCTTGTAGCCTGGGAAACAAACGAAATACCAATGGAAAGCTGATCCACCCGATGAGGGTTGTGCTCAGGTACCACTTGATGAAGTCAAGGCCGGAATGTGCTGTCATAGTCCATCCAGAAGTACCTCATAGATCACTGTGTCCTTGTACCGGTACACCTCTCTCCATAAAATACCATCGGCTTGCTCGAATTTTTCAAGACCGGCGCCTGCATAGTGCCCGCGCTCTTGTTGCCCAAGGATGATGTAACGCACCTGATATTTTAGTAAGAATTGTTTTGCCACCTGCCAATCGGTGGTTAGATAGAACTCGTCCACCTCCGCAATACGCTCGCTCACCCAGGAAGACGGAACAACGGCGCGTTGTTGTTGTTGATGCCATTCCCAGCCTACTACTCCGGGCAATCCGGTGTAAATCGAGAACCGCGACCCCCAACGATACAAGTCTCGGAGGTTGGCTTCTACAATCACCGGTGACCCTTGCACATGCTCCTGCATCCAGCGGATTGCCTGATAATCTTGTTCTAAATCCATCTCTCCCCATGTATCGGTGTAGGTGGCATATCGCATGAAAGCCATCCCATCCAGAGTGTGTGGCGCTTCAGCAGCCATACGGTCTTGGATTTTCGCCATGGATGCCATGAGCGGGTACATCGCCGTGCCGGCAACGAGAAAAATGAACATCACCATCCAGGCAGTGCGCCGCGTCTCTGCCCAGGTGGGCATTTTGCGCATAAGCCAACCCAATGAGGCAGCCGCGCTGATGGCAAAGAGGCTCCACACCTGCAGGTAGAATTTGAAAACCGTATTCATGCGGCCGATATCCCCACGTAAGACTATCGCTTCCACCATCAGCGTTAACAGAAGGCCACTGACAACCAGCAAGAGCACCACCTGTTTGGCGGGTGAGATGCGCGGGCGTAAAATGAGCAGGCCAGCCCAGACGGCAAGTGGCAACACCAACCAGGCAATACGCACTCCCATGAAGAGTAAGCCAACGATAAGAAGCACAATCACCACCAGACCTGCACGCATTAGACCTTGATAAGATCTTAACTTGTATAAAGCTGAAAGCGGGGTCTTGGCCATCCAGTCCATTGTTTCCCAAGCCATCCAGGTGAGAATCACAAATAAGAATAGCCCCCAATGGCTCAGATAGGCGCTTATAGGTGTATGGGTGCCCTTCCAGATGTCGATTTTTGTATAACCCAGTGCATACCACTGAGCATATGGCTGGAATAGGACGATTGCCATGATGCCCAGGAACAGCCCTGCCCCTGCTGCTACACCTAAACGTTGAAGTGTCGGGCGTAAGGCTCGCCCAGCTTGATCACGGTTTGAAATGCGCTGCCAAAACCCATAAGTCGTCATGAGGACCCCCAATCCAAGGTATGTTGGGAAATCCCAGGTATTCGTTGGGCGCAGGCAGCCGATTGCTAGCGCTGCAAAGAGCACGCAAGAAATCGCCCAAAAGTTGCTCTTCCACTCTGCGCGCCTTAAGACTATGGATAGTGGAATGGCGATTGCCAACAAAGTTAGCGGTAAGGCAAACAAGTGGGCGTGAGGGTCGCCGTATAGTACTGTAAAGAAGGGAAACTCAGTGATCGGTTCAACGTCCCCAGGAGCAGGGATAATACGGCTTGGGTTCCAATACCAGTCGCCAATACTGTAGGGTAATCTGGCGCCTTGCAACCAGGAGAAAAACCCCTGCCACGCCCAAACGATGTGGGTAAAAGCGTTTCCGCCCTCGATGTTGCCCCCTGGAGCTGCCAGGCGGACAAAACCTTGGTAGAACATTTTTACAGTGCCCAGGTTTCCCAAAATTGCCATACCAAAGCTTCCGGCAAGAGAGGCGAGGAAGTGTGACGATGGAAAACCACCTTTTTGCTTCGATGGTGTGCGATATGTAAGGTTCCAGACTATGGAGAATGCACCCATGGCAATCATAGCAAAGAGCGTGGCCAGGATCAGATTGTACGCTACAGCTGGGGTGATTCCCAACCACTTGACCAACACTCCCATGAGCAAGAAACCATAGTAATAATAATTTAGATACCCACCTGCATACCAGGGATCGTAAGGGGGAAAAGAAGTGCTTTTAAGCACCGCGTTAAAATAGGCGAAGTCCATGGGTTTTTCTCCCCCCTTCCAGGGGTGCCATAAATCCGGGTTTCCCAGGCGTATGAGTATGAAGAGGAGGAAAAAAGCCAAAAACAATCCTTCGACCCAAATAAAATAGCGCTTTTTTTCGGATATTTCCTGGATTAGTTCGTCTTTTTGTTGGATGAGTTGGTAAATTCCAACGCTGGTCAACGCGCCGATGACAACAGAAATGGTGAGGCGTGTAAACGGGATGCGCATGTTCCCTGCCAGCCAAACCAGATAGCTAACCAACAACAAGGCAACCAGGCGCGCAAAGGGGTACCCTTTATCCTCCAAACCAGGAAGCCAGCGACGGAGCAGCGGATACACCACCAGCCCGAGAATAAACAGCGTAACATACCATAACAAAGCGGCGAGAAGCGAATACCGGTTGTGCCAGGCTTGGGTATCGAAGAGCTTCGACCAGGTGCCACCGAGTACCTGTTCCGCAAAGCGGTAATCGGGGAGGAGCAGGTTTTCGGGGTGGGAAGCGTATTGCATGGGCGGCTTTCGAATGATCCTGTCGAAATCTGCCTGGCTAAGTATCTCCCGCACTTTGTGAGCATCATACGCTTCGGTCTTTTTGAAAATGAAGACTTTTGGATGGTCGTAGACCGTAAACGCCTCTTCCGCAAACTGATCGTTGATTTCGAAAGGTCCTAATGTAGGGTTGGATTGAAAGACCCGGATTAGCTCGAAGCCCAGATCGCCCGAATATGTATCCGGTTTGGCGATGTTGTAGCAATACTCGATGACCTCATCCTCTGGGCAACCTAACAGGTGTCGGTAATATATGCTAACCAGTGGGAACCTTTCGGGGATACGAGGCAGGCTACCCCATTGGCGGCTGGAGCTGATGAGGATGAAATCCGCATCGTTCATAATGCGGATGAAGCGTTCCAGTTTGTCTTGGTTATCGTTCCAATACATATTGAAGTCCAGCCCTGGCGGGTAAATCCCCCCAAATCCATCATATCCATCCAGGCGCAAGGGTAGGCCATCATCCCACTCTCCTTCGTTTGCAATTCCCGAACCGCTAAGGCTCAGTATGCTGCCCTGTGGCTCTATGGAGAGGGACATTTGATAAGTTTCATGCGCGATAAGAGCAACAGGTTGCTCCAGGAACAGCCATGCTATCTCTCCTTGCTCATCGAAAGTGGGAGCAAGAGGGATACTGGAGAGTTCACCTAATGGACCAAGCACAGAAAGCTCCAATCGCGCTTCGGACAGGGAGCGTTTGTTTTCAAGGGACAATTGCGCGGTTCTTAGAGAAGTGAGGAACCCATCTCCAGGCGCTTCTAGGCTAAAATGCAGCGGTTGCCCAGGCGTCAGACTTTCCGAGTCGAGCAGGATAGGAATCTCCAGACTCACCTCTGTCCCCTCGGATAGGGCGTTTTGAAAGCTCACCCAAAGTTCAGTTCCGATCGTCACGCTCTCCGCTTCACCGGGCACTTCTAGGGTGAGCGAATAGCTTTGCTCCGATTTGAGCGAAACAGGTTGCGCCAGGGTCAATTGATAACCGGCGTAGACGTTTTCTTTCTGCGTGGGGAAGTCCTCCAACAAAGTGCCCTCAGCCAGGAGGTTGCCTTGACTTTTCAACGTCACTTTCAAAGTATCGGTCTCAGAGCTGTCTTTTTTGTCTAGGATGTAGGCAAATGAAATGCTTTCCAATGTTCCATCAGCTACGGGCTTGAAATCCCGGCTATATGCTCTTCCTGGAGCGAGGATAAAAGAATATGGATAAGATAGGATTTGATTGACTGTACCTGTAGAGGTGCGGATTTTGAGATTGATGGGTCCTGGGATATTTTCATAGATCCATCTTGAAGCGGCAACGCGGGTAATGGGCTGAGTGTATATGCGTGTAAATGCCAGGGCGTATCCGCATGTCGCGATCAGCACGAAGGCTCCAATTGCCCAACCGACCCATGGTTTTCTTCTTTGGATGTTGTTCCCATCATCTCTTGTTGGTAGGCGGTCGCTCAGGGCGACGATCCCCCAGGCGGCGATGATGGTCAAAGTGGGGTAGATGGGAAGCTGATAGCGCATGGTCGGGTTGAGGCGCAATGACTGCCATAGGAAAAATGTAGCCGTCCAAATCCAGATCAACCCATGATGGATAAGCGCGGGTTTCATCTCCTTCAAGTGATAAAAAATGCGCTTGGCTATCCATAAAAAACTTCCCCAGGCCAACAGCCCTAAGGGCAACCCTAATCCCCACAAGAGCATGTTCTTGAACGAAAACCAATGGTTTCGCCGCGCCCATTGCATGGCTGGTGGAAAGTCCACATTCCCCCCACTCTGAGCCAGCAACTCGCGGATGTTGCTCATCCATAGTGGATTGGGCTTGATGCCCAGGAGTCCCGGTCCACTAAACGCATAAGGTTGTAAGAGGCGGAAGACGAACAGGCTGGTGAGGGCACCCAATGCCAAAAGCGTAATGTAGTAACCGATGAGGGTTTCCCTTTCATCTTCGTGCAGTTGCCAGAGGCGAAACCCGAGCGCCAGGGGGAGTGCAAGCGCCATGGGCGCCGCATCGATCTTGGAGGCTACCGCCATACCCAAAGCTGCTCCAAAGGCCAGGCTAAGCAGGAAGATCGGTTGCATGATCCAATTCCTGGGGTTGCGCCACAGCTCCGGCCTCTCTGCCGGTGCTCGCAAAATGCATACGGCAAAATAGAACGCCAGGAGCATGAAGGCGTTCATGAATGTATCCATGGTGAAGAAATGGGCTTGTTGTATCTGGAGCACGACGCACGCCGAGAGGGCGGCTGCCCACAGGCCAACGCGCGCGTCGTACAGACGCTTTGCCACAAGAAACACCAGATACACGGTGAACATATCGGCAAGCGCAGAAAGAATGCGCCCCACCTGGGTCATCTCTTTGAATCCTGAGTGTCCAAAGATCCACTCCACGAGATAACGCGCCATGAACATGGGCAGGGTACCATACACGTAGAATCCATGGCCTCGGTTATGCGGATTCAAACTGGAATTAGCCGTGTCGAAGTAATCCGAGATGGTGTTTACGGGGCTGATATCTGTGCCGACCCAAACTAAAAATCGTTCATCCGGGTGAAGGTACTGATACTCTCCCCAGAACAAGCCGCGAAAGCGAAAGAACGCGGCTACAATCAATACATAAAACAAAAGGATCGAGGTGATGCGCGCCGAGGGTAGAGGCAGGAGTTTCTGCTGTGCGTTCATAGATAGAGTTTAATGAGGCGAAGCGTTCGCTTCGGGAGAGTTGTCCTCTGGAATTGGATTGAAGCCTTGTTGGGGTGGCACTATGAACATCAAAAAGTCCTTTGTTTCGACTTTTGAATCGAAAACCTGAAACCACCCTTGGGGATACAGCTCTCTCAACTTCTCGATAGCCGTAAGATCGCTTGGATTGAGCAAGAACAGTTTTGCCGCTTTGATCTCTAGAGTTTGTTCGAATTGGTCGGGAAAGATTTGATAGTCTTTGTGAGGCACTCCGGCGTTAATGCCTACCAGCCGCGTATCTACCCAATGGGGATAACCTACAACCCAGGCGTTATCCGGGTGCCCAAATGAAAGGCTAAAGCTCCTGATCACCATACCCATTTCAGAACTGTTCCAGGCAGATTGTAGATACTGGTCATGATATCGCCTGAAAACCCAATCGTAGTTTTGCAGGGAAGAGAGAATGAACAAACCGCTCAGGAGCGCAAAACCCGCCCTTGTGCCCCATGGAGCGGCAAGGCGTTCGGTGAAGGCGCGCCACAACCCGTCCAGCGCCATGCCGATGAACAGGAAAACGATAACCATAGTTCCGCCGGTGCGGTAGAGATTAGGATTCTCTGCGGGGAATGCCAGCGAGAGCACAGAGGGGAGCAGCAGCACAGGTAGGCTGAGGACGAGAAAGGCGTCATACCAATGCCTACGCTGCACATACCGCACAAGAGTGAGAGATAAACCCAAATAGAAGAGCCCCCCACACACCATGTCCAGCGCTGGATATCCGGGTATGGAAATCGGCCAAATATTTCCTCCTGACCAAGAAAACATCGCCAGAGCATTCCCCATATTCTTAATGAAAATTTCCCAGGCTGGCCCAGGCAAAGGACGTTCCAAGTTACCCATGCGGGTCAGCGTGCGAAAGAAAAAGCCTTGTGGCTCTTCGAGGATATACCGGCCTAATGGAAGGAAAAGGATCAAACTGACGAAGATCAACGCCAGGGTGGAAGTCAGCACTGGGAGGTGTTTTGTTTTATCCCGAGTATGGATCATAAATAAGCCAACAGCCAGGATGACCACCAAAGGTAGAACCCGATCTGCAGAATATCCATAAAAGCTCAACCCCAATGAAATCCCGGCATAGATAAAATCGTTACGGCTACCGCGACGCAAACCTCGGAGCAGGTAATACATTGTCGCCGCCGTAAAGAGCATATAAAAGGGCAGACGCAAACCAAAACGTGCGACGACATTGGGCCAATAAGCGATGCCTGCGAAAGCCACTGCCAGCCAGCCCACGCGCGCGTTGGTCCATTCCTTTCCCATCAAGTACAGAAAGGGTAGCGTCAAAAGACCAATGCTCACACTGACCAGCTTCAGGACCATAAAGCCCCAATCGACATTCAAGTAGCGATGTATCGCCGCGACGAGGTACATCTGCAATGGCTCTCGACCGCCGTTGTTCGGGAAAAAGATGTTGAATTGACCGGCGAATACTCGCATGCTGTCTAAAAGTTTTTCCGCATGATCGCTATTCATTTCAGGAGGTACACGCTCGAGGAGGAAGAGCCGGAAGAAAAGCACCCATGCAATCACGAAGAGGTACAAGATCGTTTTTTTATGCAGGTGCACTGTGAATTGTCCGGTTCCTTTGCGTATAGCGTTCCAAAAATCCAATAAGGAGTGGTGCTGCTCGGCGCGCTTTCGGGAAGCCCAAAACGCCCTGCCGGAAAAATACAACGCGGCTCCCCAGGTGCAAAGGCTGAAGATGGAAAATTGCAATTGACCTAGACTGAGAAAGGTGAGCCCTCCCAATAAAAGCCCAATCAATATATATGTTAGGTTGATCCTTGGCGGGTCAAACTCCTCTTGGCTGGTTTGCCTAGCCGCCTCAGGGACAATCCATTCTTGGCGGCGCACAGCAAGTAGAAACAGGCTTATGGCGGTCACCAGCAGAAACACCCCACCCAACCAGTGACGCTCGACGCGAGGGGCAAGGCTCGCCTGGCCGGCTATGGCAAGGATCAGCGCGGCAATTGCCTTCCATGGAACCTGCTTTGCTTGAGAGAGGAGCGGCGAGCGCGCTCTAATTGCTCCACCCGGCTGCTCCGCAAACGCGGTCTCTACTTGTTCTTCTTGGATGGTTACTTGTGCGCTGTTTTCATCCTTCGTGGGCTCTTTGGAGGCAAGCGCGAATTCATCGGCAAGGGCAATTTTCGGATATTTCCATGGCATCAGCCTGGATTTTATATAATCCAGCACACTGGGTTCACGCATGGGAGATTCCTTGATACTTCGCCTGTTGTCTTGCATTTTCGATCGCCCCGATTATAAACTACTCGAAGGCGCCATCTCCTCGCGCCGGGTGATGTAGAAGGTATAGACACCATGCTCATGAACTTCCCTGGGTCGATAATAGAGACGAAGGGTGCGTTCTGTAAAGAATAAATTCCAACGCTTGGGAACTAGAATCCATTTTCTGGTGATCCAGTAGGCAATCAGTGAAGGCAGACCAAAATAATGCCCCCATTCGGTGACTTTTAACGCCTCAGGAGGGTAGTAATGCCACCATTTCTGCAAGCTGAAGCCAGTAGCGCGCAAACGGCTTTCCCACTTCGCGGGGGGATCGGAGTGATGATGCCGTGATATGCGCTCGAAAAACCGACGATAAAGTCGCGCCAAAGACCTCAAGCCAATCTGTTCCAACCCTTTGGCAATGGATAGTTGTTGTAGAAACGTGTCGTTGGGGACGCAAAAAACGAATGGCGCCCCTGGGTTCAAAACACGATGCACCTCTTTCAGGACATCATCCACTCGCGGGATGTGCTCCAACACTGAGTTGCTAAACGCACTGTTGAAGGATTGGTTCTCGAATGGGAGTTTGCCCCCATCGCTTTGGATGAGCATGCGATATGCTTCCCTGGGGCGCGCCTGTTGCAGGGCGGAGAACTGTGGGTCGATGCCAGCTTCAATCGGGTGCTCAAACGCCACGCTGGCAAAATGCCCATCCCCACAGCCAATATCTAACGTCGGCGGTGGCAAATCGATGTTTTCATAGAAACTGGCTTCGACCGCACGCACAAGGGAGCGAAAGTAAGGCAATTCTCGCAAATTGAGCCACAGATAATCTCTTTCGGGCATTGGATTCATCCGATTTGGGACTTCTTTCTTGAGTTGCTATTTTCTCATCGTTGCATCGCGGGTGTCTATATTCGTTGGGTTGGAGATTAAAGAAGCGAAGAGTTGCTCGTACTTCTCTGCAACCGCTGTGGGAGTAGAGCAGGCAACCAGACTCTTATCAGCTTGGCTGATGAAAGCGGTTGGATTAGTTAGCACTTCGATCAGAGCCGCGGCCAACTGTTGCGGATTGGCAGGTGGGACAATGCGCCCCATTTTGCTGATTTGAACAGGTACACGTACTCCTGGCAGGTCTGAAGCGATCACCGGGGTGCCGCATGAGATCGACTCCACCTGCACTAATCCGTACGATTCTGTGCTGTTTGTACTGGGTAATACGGTGACATCGCACACATGAAAGAAGGCGCTCATTTCATCTTCGGGTATCACACCTAAAAAGGTCCAATGTTTTCCTAAGGCCTCAATAAGAGGCCAGAGCTTGGCAGCGTAACGTTCTTCACCAACGACTTCCTGGGTTGGACCAACGAACAATACGCGTGCCTTTGGAAACGCGCGCAGCACATCGAACATAGCGAGGACGAGATGCTCCACCCCTTTTTCGGTTGCCAGGCGCGCGGCCATGCCGATGACTTTTTCATCCGACCCAATTTGGTATTTACGCCGAAAGGCTTGAATCTGCTCTGCATCCACATTGGGTAACTCAACCGGCGGGAAGATAGGATGGACTTTCGCCAGGTAGATGCGTAAGAAAGCGGAGTTTTCAGCATAATCGCGCGAATTATGCACGATTACGTCGGTCAACTGTGCAGTTATGTGGTTGGCGGCGTTTGAAACCAGGTTTGCCAGGCGATGCACTATTCCGGTAGGCAGCCGAAGGTCGCAATGATACGTTAAAACAACGGGTTTTCGATGTAGTTTGCCGATCAAAGCAATTGCTGCGGCATCGAGCTGTGGAACATGAAGATGGATCACATCTGCCCAACGCGCACGCCTCCATGCTTCTACAAGGATGCCAGGCATGATCACCCCTTTGCTGATGTGAAACCACACTTTTGGTCGTATGATTTCGATGCCATTGAGCACCTCATGGGCTGGCAGGCTGGGGTCAAACCGCGAGGTCAAGATGCTTACCTGGTGCCCGCGTTTCGCCAGTGCACGCGCGAGGCGTTCCGTATAGATGGTTAAACCGGAATAATGAGGGCGGTAATAGGTGAGTGTTGTCAGGATGCGCATTGAGTCGTTCTATTCACCTTTTGGCTGGTTCGCTGTTTTGAAGTGGCGTAACTTTTGATAGATAGAGATCAGGGTCTCGCCTTCGCGCGTAAACCCCCAAGCGCCCAGAATGGCTGTGATAAGGAAGTTTGACAGGTGCAAGGTGATTGCAAGTGCAGTGGCCGTCGATGGATCTGCCTGGAACAGGGATAAAGACCAGACAATGGCAAATTCCAGCACTCCAACTTGTCCTGGGGAGGAGGGTACAGCAATTCCTAAAGCTGTCACCCCTAAGCTGAAAGCGGCCCATAAAGGTTTGGCGTGTGGAAAGAAGGCGCGCATGAAGATGAAATATTGTAAAAAGGCTACCCCCCAATTTGTCACCATCCAAACGATAACCAGCACAAGTCGCTTACGCTCCTTGAGCACCGTGATGCCGCTGAGGAACGCCTCAAATTGGTGAAGAACAAACTCGGGGGATCGCTCCCAGCGGCTTGTCATCCGTCTGAGGTAGTCCAGTGTTTTTTCCTGATGGGCAACCAGCACATATAAGGAGGTAAGACCTAGAAAAACCACAATGCCTGCCGATAAAGCGGCTTGTCTTGCCCAGGATACACCGATGACGAAAGGGATCGTCCCGAGTAATAGGCTGGCTGCAAAACCCACATCGAGGATGCGCTCGAGCAGCACCGTGGAGAACACTGCGGTAAAAGGTAAATGCGACTTCCTGGCGAGCAGGAAGCTTCTGCCTAGCTCACCCAACCGGAAAGGCAAGAGGTTGTTCAGCAGGTAGCCTTCGTTGATTGCCAGGAAAGTATGGGTATATTGGGTTTTGTTTTGTAGCAAGGTGCGCCATACAATGGTTCGTATCAACAACCATGCCAGAGTGGTGAGATACCCTAAACTTACCAAGGAATATCGAGCGCTTTGCAAGGCGCGCCAAAGCTGGCTTATATCCGCCATGGCAAAGACCAGGCTAAGCGCAAGAATGCTAAGGATTATTCCGATCAGGGCTTTGCCCCAAGAGGCTATGGATGATGATTTGTCGATAACAATATCTCCAGGTTTTTAGTGAAAGTTATGCCATCAATGGGTTGTATCGATTCGTGCGGACCGGCGGTGCTCGCCTATTTGCTGTGCAAGTGCCTGTTAACAGAAATGAACCAGGTAAACAACCCTATTTTTGAACAGCGCGCCGAAGTATACCCTAAAAGTGCTCGACGACATGGCTAAACATACGCAGAATAGCAGGGGCAATCCCTGTGAGGTCGTACAGGTTTTGGCAAAACATCTGCCGCGCCCGGGGATCGCCAATGCACAAGGCGGGTACAGGGTTAATCGTGTGGCGACGCGTGCTCAAATCTTCGAGATTACCGTGGTCAGAGGTAATCAGGATGAGTCCCTCATCAGGTTTCCATGAATCTAACAGACCTTGCAGCACCTGGTCGAATTCCTCTAATATTTTACAGGCCATTTCCATATCCTGGCGATGGCCCACATAATCGCTCAGCCAGTACTCGAATAGGGAGAAGTCGTACTGCGAAGCCAGGCGGTGGAGTCGAACGCCTGCCTGATAAGGCGTCAGGAGCGGCGTGTCGATCATTTGCAGATGATTTCTCCAGCCTTCTCCGGTGAAATCTGCAGATAGCGCTTCTCCGCGGAAGAGGTCTTCATGGTCTCTCAATTTTATGCCGGCGCAGGTAGCTGCAAACGAGAACGCGGCGCGCAGGCGCTTACCAGAGTCAATTCCATGAAAATAGCCAGGAGGATAAGCATTCAAAAATGAAACCCGCTTTCCCATACCCACCAATTGGCTGAGCAGGTTTCCGTTCGTCAGGTACTCCCTCAGTGTGGCATTCGGCTTGGGTCCATAGTGATACCCCAATTCTGCAGGCAGGTTTTTGCCGGTCAGCAAGGTCGTCTGACCAGTGGCCGATTGCGGCATGCCTTTTACACCCAGGCATGGGTCAAGGGCGATCAATGTCGCGCGCGGTGTATGGCAGGGTGCGGAAGATGCTAACAAGCGCCTTCCATCCAACAATTTGGACAATGTCTGCAATTCTGCACGTGAAAAAGGGTTGATTTGCGCGTTATCCTCACCTAGTCCCACACCATCCATGAAAATGAAGAGAATTTTCATTCCAGCCGTATGATGTGCTTTCATTATTTGACCGATCCCAATGGCGGGTGAGAGTTTTGAGGTAAGGCTTTACTGCCCAATGGTTCGCAAGGGTGGCGTGTACACCGTTGACGGTAGGTGAACCACGCGGATGGCCGAATGCCTCTTTCTGTGCCGTTTTGTCGTTCCACCAGACTCAGGTGTTGTTCCAGAAGGGATAAATCCCTCGCGTTTAGGCCATTAGGATGATGCTCATCCTGGAAGAAGGCGTAGAGCAGAAATATACCTTCATCGCTCAATAAATCAGGTAGTCTCCGAATGTATCGTTCCTTGCCATCCGAAGGCAAGCTATGCAGGCAACCGATGTCGAGCACCAGGTCGAAAGGTCCCTGCACATTTCGTAATTGGGTGACATCTTCGATCAGGAATTCCACATTTAGCCCCATGTTCCGGGCTTTACGCCTGGCTGTCTTAATCGCCTTACCGACGAAATCTACGCCTACCACATGCCAGCCATGTTTCGCCAGGGTAATGGCATTGGTTCCCGTGCCACACCCCATGTCCAGAGCTCTGCCTGGAGGATAGCGTTCGATGACCTTCAACAACTCAGGTGGGCTAATGCCGGTATCCCATGGGGGATTCCCCCAGTAATACAGGTAAAAGAACAACTTGTGCCGCCACTGTCTAAAAACTGGTATTCCCATCGTTTATCATGAATTGGTAAGATGTTCAGCCAGATTGCTGCGTACTACCAGCACGGGAGTGGCAGCATAATCCAGAATTTCGAGACCGACATCATCCATAAGAAGGCGGCCAGGTCGGAAGGGGTGGCGGCCGATTACCAACAAGTCAATTTCATTTTGCTTAGCCGCTAACAAAATTTCTTCCGAGGGCACGCCGTGCCTTAATTCAAGGTGGGCTTCCAATCCTAATTCATTGAGCAACAAACAATTTCTGCGCAACCGCCTGGCGAGAGGTGTTTCGACTAAGAAAAGGTTTGCAAGTCCTTCCTCGAGGCGCATCAATCCGCTAAACATCATTGGTGTAAACGCGGTGACGTGCAAAAGAAAGACGGCTGCCTGAATGGCTTTAGCGAGATGCGCTCCGGCTTTAACCGTCGCGTCCGAGACGCGTTGACCGCTGGTGCAAATCATCATTTTTCGGATTTGTTTGGGAGGTTGACGCACGGTCAGGATAGAAGTGGGCACTTTGCCCACCACTTTCCTGGTGACAGAGCCCAGAATGCGATCCCCTAGCGTGGGTTGGTCGCGCGCTCCGACCACGATCAAAGAATAGCCACCTTTGCGCGCTTCTGCCAGGATTTCCGTCGCTGGTTTTCCCTGCCTAATCATCGAAGTCACCCGGAAATCCCTCAAAATATCTTCCGCCATCTCGATAACTTTCTCTCCAATATGGGCGTCTTCCCCGTTTGGTCGCACAGTTAACAGGGTGATATGCGCCTGTATGGGTTGTAAAAGCTGTCGGGCAAATGTAATCGTTGCCGCGGAGTAGGGAAAGTCACTGACACATAAAAGCACACGCATATGATCCGACTATTAATTGATATATTTAGAATTGAATGAACCTGCCTGCTCCAACTAAGCGCAAGATCATCAAGATCGCGCCTAAGATTGGTAACACAGAGAAAAGCAAGCGGATACGAGGTCCGCTGAAAATGCGTGTCGAGGTTGCCCCAATTTGTGCCCCAATCGCCGCGCCCGTGTGCATAACCAGAGCCATAAGGATGTCCACATTACCTTTGATGGCGTGGGTGATGGTGCCAAAACCCGCAGAAAAAACGATTTCAAAAAGGTCTGTCCCAATGGCGACATGGGTAGGAACGCCTAGTCCATACACTAAAAGAGGCATGCGGATAAAACCGCCCCCTACACCCAAAAAACCCGCCAGAAACCCGGTGAGTAATCCAACCAGAAGGACAACCCATATAGAAATGGAACCTATTCCCGAATCGGGAAAACTGACCATGGGTGGTAGATGCAAACCGTGTACCCGTTTGGAGAAGTTCGACAAATGCACGACCTCGCGCGTAGGCATCCGCTCTGTATGCAAAGTTTGCATGGCTTTAAAGCTTTCTACCCCGGTAAAGATGCCAATGGCAAGTAAGATCGCCACATAAGCCCAACCGATTACTTCGTCCGTGTGTCCATGGTATTTCAGCACCTCGACCAATTGAGCACCGCATTCAACTCCAACAATTGTGCTGACCACCATGAAAGCTCCAAGTTTAATATCGACATGTCCCAATGAGCGGTGCCGGCGGGCAGCTACAATGGATTTTCCCGTCATGTGAGCCAGGTCGGTACCGACGACAAAATGCATTGGCACGCCTGTCAGATACAACAATGGGCTGGCAATGAACCCGCCTCCCACGCCAAAGAAGCCACCCAGGACGCCAACCAGGAAGCCAATTCCGGCTAAGAAGAAGGGGTTTACAGTGACACCCGCGATAGGGAATTCCATGGTCTTACTCTAACCTTTGTAACCCCAGGCGCTCGAGCAGAAAAGAGGTGAGATGTTCCAATAGCACGCCTTGTATCACGATTAAGATGAGTGAGACAACAGCATATACCGGCAGGTGATTTTGAAATAAATCCTTGAGGGGTGTAGCCAGCAAGTGTAACGCCAGATAGAAATATGCTGTAACCAGGGTTGCGTAGATTCCCACCTCGATCAGAAAGTTGCGCAATGCGCGTCTCCAACGGGCAGGTTGAGGAGAGGTATTGGGGTCTTGGGATGGGTTTGTCTTCATCGATGAGTATCAATAACGAATTAGATGTGCATCACCTCATTCGGTCTGCTTATTTTACATCATAGAGCTGTGGAAGTTGCGGCGAACCTCCACCGAGTATTTGTGTGTTGGAGCACGCGATTTTTCTTTGACAATAACCTAAAGTTGTCTTACAATCAAGGGTTGTCAATAGTAGGGGTGGGCAATCACCCAAACCGAAGGAATCATTAACTTTTTCGACTTTAAGGAAGGCGAACCAATGAAAGAATACACGACTGAGTTTATTCGTAATGTTGCATTAGTCTCACATAGTAGCGCTGGGAAAACCATGCTGGCTGAAGCATTTTTACATTTCACAGGCGCAACTACTCGTTTGGGTAAAGTGGAAGATGGCACGACGGTCAGCGATTTCGAAGAAGAGGAGATACGACGAGGTATATCTCTTTCAACCTCACTCATTCCCGTAGAGTACCGTGAGGTAAAGATCAATTTTCTGGACACTCCAGGTTATACCGATTTCGTTGGTGAGATGATTTCTGCACTGAGTGTGGTCGATGGCGTGATGGTGCTGGTCGATTCCGTGGCTGGAGCAGAAGTGGGCACAGAAATTGCCCTTAACTATTGCGATAAATTCTCGCTACCCCCCCTGATTGTGATCAATAAAATGAATCGCGATAACGCCAACTTTGCTAAAGCTTTGGAATCAATGCGGCAGATTTCGGAGCTGCGTTTGATTCCATTTCAACTCCCCTGGGGTGAGCGCGCGGATTTTCAAGGTGTGATCGATGTGGTGGAAATGAAGGCTTATATTGGCGATGGCAGGAAGGCAGTGGAGATCCCCGCCGAGCTTAGAGACGCGGCAGAAAGCGCGCATCTGGAGCTCACCGAAATCGCCGCCGAAGGAGAAGACGCGCTATTAGAAAAATACCTTGAAGGTAGCCCACTATCCCCTGAGGAGATTCGACGAGGTCTGGTCAAAGCTTTCCGTCAAAGAGCTTTTGCACCGGTATTTGTGGCTGCGGGGTCGGCGGAGATTGGTCTCCAACCCTTGTTAGATGCGGTTGTTGAGCTCATGCCCTCTCCTGCCCAGGCGCCAGCGGTTATGGCGAAAGGCAAGGATGGCGAGGAAACCTTACACGCGGAGGACCATGCCCCACTTGCCGCGTACGTCTGGAAGACAACCGCAGATCCTTTCGTCGGTAAGGTAACCTATTTTCGTGTGTATTCAGGTATGTTGTCTTCGGATACACGGGTTTGGAATGTACAAAAAGAGGCGGAAGAGCGCATCGGTACGGTACATGTCATGCGCGGCAAGGAGACATTGCCGGTGAAAGTGGTGCACGCGGGGGATATTGCTACTGTGCCTAAACTGAGCATCACCAGTACTGGCGATACGTTGTGCGACCGCGGGCATCCGCTCGCTTTGCCCATACCAGAATATCCCCATGCATTGTATCGGGTAGCCATTGTCCCAAAGACTCAGGCCGATTCGGCGAAAATCAGCCCCACACTGACGCGCTTGTGCGAAGAGGATATGACCCTCTCCTGGTTTCAGGAAGCCAGCACCAAACAAACCATATTGCAAGGGATGGGAGACCAGCATATTGATGTCGCGGTGCGCAAAGCAGAGAGCAAGTTTCAAACTGGATTGCTTATCGAGGAGCCTCGTGTCCCTTATCTGGAATCGATCACCAAACAAGGGCAGTCCATGTATCGCCACAAGAAGCAAACAGGCGGCGCGGGGCAATTTGCCGAGGTATGGATGCGTGTAGCGCCTCACGAGGAAGAGTATGCCTTTTCCTGGGATGTGTTCGGTGGGGCGATTTCATCCAGTTTCCAACCTGCCATCGAAAAGGGCATCAAAGGCGTTATGCGCGATGGGGTTTTAGCGGGCTTCCCGGTGAAAAATGTTTCGGTGTCTGTGTATGATGGAAAAGAGCATCCGGTGGACTCCAAGCCGGTCGCCTTCGAGATCGCCGCGCGAGAGGCATTCAAGCTGGCAGTGAAAGACGCCGCTCCCGTGCTGTTAGAGCCGATCATGAATGTGCGCGTCATCTGCCCTGAGGGCAATATGGGGGACATCCTGGGAGACCTCAATACGCGCCGCGCTCGGGTTCAAGGTATGGATACCGAAAAAGGCCGCGCCGTGGTTACCGCGCAGGTGCCCCTTGCCGAAATGCAGCGTTACACCACGGACTTGCGTTCAATGACCGGCGGGCGAGGTATTTTCTTTATGGAATTTTCTCACTATGAGGTCGTTCCCGCGCACATCGCCCAAGAAGTGATCCGGGCGCGACAAAAAGAGCTGGCAGCTGCGAAAGAAGATTGAGCCTAATGTGTACTATGCCTCCCCAGAGTGATCTCTGTGGGAGGCTTTTTGTTTTAGGCTTGTTTTTCGGCGAGCCTCAACCGTATGAACAGCGTCGGTGCCAGGAGGGCCACCCAGATACCTACAATCGCATAGCGCAGATAACGAAATAGTTGAGGCACCAAGCTCTCACCCCTGGGAAGGATGGCGCTCAAGCCACCGTAAAGGAGGATCACCCCGCACACACCAATCACAAAACATAAACCGCGCTTCCAAGCGCTCTTTCCAGGCTGATACCACCCTTTCGATTTCAATAAGGCCGCCCCGCATAACATGCCAAACAGGGTGCCCGCGTTGGAGACTGCGCCACTTAGCTCAATTGGATGCAAAGTTTCTGCCTGAGGGGCGCTTTGCTGGGCTTGAATAATCCATGTTTGAGGCACTTCCCATTCACTGATCGGCCAATATACCAAGAGATAAAGCCCTAAAACAAACAAGGAGAGGATGAATGCTGTGCCTATTTGTTTTGTTATCGACCATTCCAACGTGATTGGAAGCCAACGCTTTTCCAGGGCAACAAACGCCCACAGGAGCAATGCCCCGATTAGCCAGCCAATAAACACGTCGTGGGGGAAATGGACTCCCAGGTAGATGCGCGACAGGCCGATGAAAAAAATCAGGAACACTGCCAAAGTCCACCCCCACGGTTTCTTGATGAATCGGGCTATCGTCCCCCACACCACCACCGCGTTTTGTGCATGTCCCGACGGAGCGCCAAAACTGGTTTCGCTGGAGAAAGCCTGCACGCGTGCATCCACCCAGTAGGGTCTGGGCATATGCAAAGCCAGCTTGAGTAGGCTATTGCATAAAGCGCTGACGACCAGACCAACCCCCAGTCGAAGGCCCAAGGCGGCATCCCAACACCAGAACACTGCAGGGAGTAGGATGAGGTAGAACTCCTCGATCCCCAGATAGGAGAAAAACTCCATCACCGGCTCAAGCCATGTTCCCAGGCTTTGCACCGCCAGGATGATTTGTAATCCGAAATTGTAAATGATGTCCATAGCTGCTCCTCCATAAAGATTATACTTTTACTTCGGCGCGCCAATTCTCGCCGGAGAAATGGGCACGCGTGCGGATATGATCCATGCCAGGATGATACATATGAGACTAACCGGGTACACCCTGGCTGGTTCTTGCGCATATATGATACCTGCCAGAGGTGGGGCAGCGACAATCGATAGGGACATGATGGTTTCTAAGAACCCATACCCCAAGCCCATGTTTTCCTCATCTACCAATGCCTGACTTTGGGCAATCGCCAAAGCGCGCGCCGTCTGGTTGCTTCCAATCAGCAGATAACCCAGGGCAAACCAAATGATGTTATTGCCTTTCCAAAGCAGGAGTGCAGAAAGGAACATGCATAACTGGGCGAGGAGGAAACCTTTACGTGCTTCGATCCTACCCAAGGATAAGTTCAACACCACCACACCCAAACTGCGCAATGCGATGAGCGTTCCAATCTGAGAAATAAGCACGCCGCGCTCGTTTTGCAAGAAGTTTTGGGATAAGGGTTGAGGCAGGTACATACTGAAGATGACCAGAAACGCAACCCCCACCGTTTTCAGATACGCTGGTTGCAGCACCAGGCTCAGCACACGCGAGCTTACGCTCTTCTCCTTGTTGTGAACCGTAGGTTGAGGGCGGATAAAGAAGATGACCACGGTGGAAATAACGAACAGGCATGCCGCTGTGAAAAAGTTCATCCTCAACCCAAACATTTCACCGATAGCGCCTCCCAACAGAGGGCCGGCGATCGCCCCAAGGTTATACATGGCGGAAACAGTGGTCAGTGTTCGCCCCAGACTCCAATTGCCCCGTGCACTGGTGATATAGCTGTTGAGTGGAGCCATGACAAAGCTGGTCAGCCCATACATAGCGCTGCCCAGGACAAACATCGGCAACGAAGTGGCGGCTGCCATCACCCACGTGGCGACCATCCCCAACACCCAGGCAGCCAAGATCAGCGGCCGGCGACCGAAGCGATCGGCAAAATAGCCAGCCGGGATGTGAGCGATGCTCATCGAAAGGCCAATCATCCCTAGAATTCCACCAATGGCTACAGGGTTGGCTCCGAGCTCCTGAAGGTACAAAGGTTGAAAGAGAAAAAACATCCCCTCGCCAATGCCCCAGGTAAATAGGGCGGCGCTGATCAGTGCCAGATCACGGCTCATACATCCCCCGCAGCGACACTGGCGATAAACCCCGCCACCGCGTCAAAGACTTTTTCGCGTTGGGTATCGCGAGTGATTACATGGCTGCTGTTTTCAATCCATAAACTTTCTTTCCGCGTGCTACCGATTTCTTGGAGCATCTTTTCCATATGCTTTTCCTCTGCGGTGACGACAAGGTCGTCTTTTGAATAGATCAATAGCGCAGGGGCGCGGACCTCGGGCAGAGATCGACGCATGACATCCAATAAATCGCGCACTTCTGCGTAGGCACGCGTCGGGTCCTGAGCATAAGAGATGTGATCTTTTTCCGCTTGGGCATCGTACCAGTTCGAAGGTCCCTTTGGGAAGTATGGTTTGAGTAAGCTGAGCGGTTTGATAAAACGTACGCGTGGGTCCGCTGGCAAATGGTGGGGTGTAGCCATGGCGATAACCCCATGTACCGGGAAACGCGCTGCGAAAACCAGGCTCAGAATACCGCCCATCGAAAGGCCAATGACAAACGTTTTCGAACAAATGTCTCGCAGATAGTACCATCCATCTTCCACGCTGGCCATCCAATCGTGCCAGCGCGCCCGTTTCATGTCATCGATGTGGGTCGCATGGGCAAACAAGCGCACGCCTAGCGCGGTATACCCCTGTTGATGCAGGTGTTCCCCCAGGTGGCGCATTTCTTTGGGCGTGCCGGTGAACCCGTGCACTAACAGACAACCGATTTCGTTACCTGGGAAGAAAAATGGTTCTGCGGTGGGCTGGATGAAACGCATAACGCCTCCTTTCCGAAGATTGCCTCAAGGGATCGTCTGGATTTCCCGAGGCAGGTTGGTCAAGCTTTCACAACCGTCCTCTGTTATGAGCATGTCGTCTTCGATGCGAACACCTCCCCGACCAGGCAGGTAGATGCCGGGTTCAATGGTGAAGGTCATACCTCTTTGTAAGGTTTGGGTGTTTCCTTCACGAATATATGGAGCTTCATGTCCCTCGATGCCGATGCCGTGCCCGGTGCGATGGGTGAAGAACTCTCCATAACCGGCCTCTTGGATCACGCGGCGTGCCGCGCGGTCGATTTCTTGGGCGGGGATACCCGGGCGCGCCAGTTCGCGCGCCGCTGCATTTGCTGCGTGCACGATTTTGGCGATCTGTTGTAAGTCGTCGTGGAGTGTACCGACCGCAAAAGTACGCGTGATATCGGCCATATAGCCACGAAAGGCAGCCCCCCAGTCAATCAATAGCAAGTCGCCATCCAGAATAGGTCGGTCGGTAGGTTTTGCGTGGGGGTTTGCGCTATTTTCACCTGCAGCCACGATGGGGGAGAAGGGAAATTGGGTATCTGCGCCAGCCTTCAAGAGTTGAATAGTGAGCAGGTTGGCGAACTGCTGTTCTGTCATGCCGATTCTGAACTCTGCTAGGGCGGCTAGTAAAGCGTTTTGTGCCATTTGGACCGCCTGACGCATCGCTTCGATCTCATCCGCAGTTTTTCGTATGCGCAGCGCTTCGAGCACCGCATTGGCAGCCTCAAATCTGGCTCGGGGAGCTGCCTCCAGAAGAAAGCGGTATTCTAATACACGCATCCATCCTGGCTCAATGCCGATGCGCTTGGCGTTGAGGTGGCTTACTGAAATGGCGTGGTTAAATGCAACCTGCCATTCTTCGGGATTCTCGCCATAGGTGAATACCTGGGCAGGGTAGGATAGGTGTGCAGCTTTTATCGCTTCGAGTTGCGGCAAGATTAATACTACGGGCTGTTCTGGCTGAAAAAGCGCGACCACCGGCCGCTCCATCAGGTGAAAATGCATCCCACTCAGATAGATGAGGCTGGGGCTTGGGTTGAGCGCCAGGGCATCCAGGCCCGCTTTGGTTAGCTCAGTGGTCAACCGGCTTTGGCGATATCTGAAGACGTCTTGTTCGTGAGGGTTTTCGGGCTGTTTATCCATGCGTCCGCTCCAAGTTGGATGGGTTCATTAGGTTTGTGAGAAGCCACAATGATCTTTGTCCCCCCTATCAGGCGATGCTTTGGGGGTGGAATAATGGTCGATGATGTTATGATTATATTCCGAAGTCTGGCTCGTGAGAGGATGTCCAATGCATTCTCTCATCAACACGGCCTCACGCGGTGAAGCATGAGCACTAGGCACACCTTTTCGCCCGAAGAGACTTTCCAACCGCAAGGCTCACAGTTGAACACCATCCTTGTGCTCTTTCTGCTTTTACGCCTTACTCTGCTCTTTTTATACACCCCCCAGGGATTACTGAACGCATATACCGATTATTATTTTTACTATCGCAGCGCTCAACTGAGCGATGCAGGGTATTACCCCTTCGTCAATATGTGGTATGAGTATCCGCCACTGACTGCGTATTTGCACATCTTGCCGTATCGTTTGGTGCGCATGTTTTTGCCTGGGGGGGATATTTTCAGCCTCACCTATCGCCTCTACGCCACGATGCTGGGCATGATTTTCCTCATTTTCGATGCAGGCATTTTGGTGTTGCTTCATCGTCTGGCATGGCGCTTGTGGGGCGGTGCCAGTGCCAATTGGAGTGCCTGGGTCTATGCCAGCCTCAGCGTGCCACTGTTCTTTTGGTCGTATTCACATCAATCTGTGCCCACTTTCTTTTGCTTGTTGGCGCTAACTTGGTACAAAGAAAGGCAATGGCTCAAATCGGGGCTGGCATTAGGCTTTGGCGCGGCTGCTAAGATCATCCCCCTGCTCCTTTTCGTGCCGTTTTGGTATTTTCTCCGACGGCGATGGCGCGAATCCCTTTCACTAGCGGTTGGTGCCTGTGGCTCTTTGATTTGCGTTTACCTGCCTTTCGTCCTCACCGGAGGTTTGCCCTGGATACGCGCATCTTTTTCTGCGTTGATACATGTCAACTCCTATGGAACGTTTTGGGCGCTTCTTGCCGGGAATTGGGGGCCAGGGAGTTATGGGCCTTTATCCACACGCATGCAAATCTTCGTACCTCAGCCCGTATCCGACGCTCTACTCTCTCTCGCTTCTTGGGCGGTTTTCATTTTTTTCGTAGGTGTATTTATCTTTTTTCTATGGAAAACGCATCCCCACGAAAGGGGAGATCATCTTGTTCGGTTGAGCCTGTTGACCCTTCTGCTCTTCCACCTTTGGTCTAAAGGGTGGAGCCCCCAGTGGGCGGTAACGCTTATTCCTTTGATGCTCCTGTGTTACCCGCATGGGCTTGGATTGGTTTTGACTCTGGCATTGAGTGGATTGGTCTTTTTAGAATGGCCTCTTGCTGTGGCAATCCCTTGGAAGGAGTTATACGCTCTGGTCATCTTCATGCGCACAGCTTTCTTCATTGGAGTTGCCTGGCTTATTGGGAAGGACATGTGGCAAGAAAGAGAAGGCATGATAGAATCGGTTCATGGCTGAAGAAATGCCTTTGTTTCCATTGAGCACCGTATTGTTCCCGGGCACCCCGCTTCAATTGTACATTTTCGAGCCGCGCTATAAGGTGATGATTCACCGTTGCTTGCGGGCGAAAAAGCGGTTCGGCGTATCGTTTATCCGCCACGGCGTGGAAGCATTTGGCCCTTTGGCGGAGCCATACCCCATTGGGTGCGTTGCCCAAATTGCACACGTGCAACGCCTTGATGAAGGGGATATGAACATTGTGGCGGTAGGGATCGAGCGCTTTCGTCTCCTGGCTTTATCGGTGAATACTGATGCATACCTGGAAGCGGTGATTGAGCCTTATCCTTTAGAGGTGGAATCACTTGCCCAGGGGTGGGAGCAGGCTGTGAAACTGCGTTCTCGTGTGGACGAATATGTGCGCAGGCTGGTAGAGGCAACCGGTGGTCAGGTGAACCTGGAGCCGATACCTGATGACCCTGTTTCATTGGCTTATTTAGCCGCGGCAATGGTACAAATCCCTGCGCAGGAAAAACAGCGCTTGTTAGAAATTAACCGCGTGGATGAACTTTTAGAACAGTTGTTGGCTATTTTTCGTCTGGAAAAACCGCTCCTCGATGTGCTTCTTCAGCCCAGGGGCGAGGATGACGAAACGCTCCCCTTTTCACGCAATTGATCTTTATTGAATTTGCTTGACATCCCCTGTACTATTCGATACAATTCGACCATTCCACAATGGGCCTGTAGCGCAGTTGGGAGCGCGCCTCAATCGCACTGAGGAGGTCAGGGGTTCGAATCCCCTCAGGTCCACTTGTTGAC
>JBBIVW010000020.1:0-43591 GCA_037439525.1 Anaerolineae bacterium | reverse complement strand
GCGCGCTATATGCTTCGGTGGTTGAGCGCTTTGCCAATGAGGTGCATCTGTTGCCCCACACCTGCCCAGGGCTGGTAGGGCAAATCGAAAAAGGTGACCTGGAAGGTGAACAAACGCGCGCCATCCTGGAAGAAGCGCTCAAGCCCATGCTAGTCCAAGGGATCGACACCATTGTCCTGGGGTGTACCCATTACCCGTTTGTCATTCCCCTAATTGAAGATATCGTTGGAGAAGGTGTGCGGGTCATTGACCCCGCTACCGCGGTTGCGCGTCAGGTGAGGCGCGTATTGGAAGCCCATCAGATGTTATGCCAACTCCGTTCGCGTTCGAGCACCATGCCAAACACGCGCTTCTTTAGCAGTGGCAACCCTCAAAAGCTGCAATGGCTGATTAGAAAGCTCCTCGCACGATCCGCAACCGTATCCGGTTTGCGTTGGGAAGGCAGCCTACTGAAGGAAATCTGAGCTTATATCACGCTCAGAAGCGTTTGATTCTGTTCGACGCTATCCCCCGGTTCAATGCGCAAGCGAGAAACCTTGCCAGGGCGAGGGGATTTTAACTCGTTTTGCATTTTCATCGATTCGAGGATGACCAGCACACTGCCTTCTTCTACCTCGTCCCCCTCTTTGACCAACACATCGATCACCAGACCTGGCATCGGTGCCCTCAAGCGGAACTCTTTTTGCTCTACAACCTTTACGCCCGCCTCTGCCTTCAGTCGTTTGATGCGCGCATCTTCTACCTTTACAGGATAAAAATGCCCGCGTAACAACACCTGCCACTCCGTTTCCGAGGGATAAACATAGGCTTCGAAAGACTGGCCATCTACGAGCAAAGAATACACTGGCTGGTCGCCGATAGACTCGAAATCGATTTGCATCACCTTCCCATTGATCGAGAGGTGCTTTTCATCAAGGATTTCGATTAGAAACTCCTGGTCATCGACAGTGGCAATATAGCGCATCGCCTGATCCTTTCCACATCCAACAATCAGTTCCGCATCCGTTCCCAACGCCCAAACCATTTCCAGTTGCTGGTATCCCGCGTCGCGCGGCGGACGATGTTCGTCGTGCGCAGGATATCCCGATGAGCTGCAAGAGTGGCCATTACCGCGGCGATCTCGGTGTAGGTGTTCTTACCGCTATCAGCAGCATCCATGGTGAAGCGTTCTTCGACAAAGCGCGTGTCAAACTGCCCGCCCATGAACCGATGGGAATCCATCAGGTTTTGATGGAAGGGGATGTTTGTGCGCACACCGATTACCCGATATTCCTCCAGAGCGCGACGCATGCGCAGGATGGCTTCGGCACGCGTCTCTCCCCAAACGATCAATTTGGAAATCAGAGAATCATAATAAGGTGAGATTTCGAATCCTGGATATACGCCCGTATCCACGCGCACACCTGGCCCTGAGGGCATAATGATGTGTTCGATTACCCCAGTGGAGGGTACAAAGTTGTTATAGGCATCTTCCGCGTTGATACGGCATTCGATTGCCCAGCCGTTCAATTGAATCTCCTCTTGAGAATAGCGCATCTGCCGTCCACGGGCAATACGAATCTGTTCCTTGACAATATCAATACCCGTGACCATTTCCGTTACTGGATGTTCGACCTGCAGTCGTGTGTTCATCTCCAGGAAGTAAAAGTTCTTATCCTTATCCACCAGAAATTCGATCGTGCCCGCGTTGACATAACCCACAGCTCTGGCAGCTTTGACAGCGATCTCCCCCATGCGTTGGCGCAAAGCCTGATCATCTCCGACAAACGGCGAGGGGGCTTCTTCAAGAAGCTTTTGATGGCGACGCTGAAGCGAACATTCACGTTCACCCAGGTAAATGATATGGTCAAAGTTATCTGCCAGAATTTGGATTTCGATGTGGCGCGCTCCTTCGACCAACTTTTCCAGGTACACATTTCCATCTCCGAATGAAGCCTCTGCCTCACGCCTTGCAGCATGGATCAGGGCTGGCATCTCTTCGATAGAGCGCACCTCGCGCATTCCTTTGCCCCCACCGCCGGCTGTGGCTTTGATCAACAAAGGGAAACCGATCTGCGGGGCTATTCTGAGCAGCTCCTCATCACGTAATGAACCTTCACCTTCCGTTCCTGGAACGACGGGGACACCAGCAGCAGAGACGGTGGCGCGCGCCACGGCTTTATCTCCCATAGCCGCGATGGAAGAAGGCTTTGGGCCAATGAAAGCCAAACCTGCCTCGGCGCACGCCTCTGCGAAATCTGCACGCTCAGCAAGGAATCCATAACCGGGGTGTATCCCTCCAGCGCCGCTCTTCTTAGCGATATCGATGATCTTGTCGGCGCGCAAATACGAATCACGTGATGGCGCTGGTCCTAAGTAATACGCCTCATCAGCATAGCGCACATGCAAGGCGTGACGATCCGCTGCGGAAAATACAGCCACGGTTTGTAAACCCAACTCACGACAGGCGCGGATGATGCGTACGGCGATTTCCCCACGATTGGCGATCAACACTTTATTGAACATCGTTCACTCCGCTTCTCAGCCTAAGTTCATAAAGGAATGTTTCCATGCTTTTTGGGAGGGTTGGCATCGCGCTTGTTTGCCAGCATTTCCAGGGCGTTGATCAGTCGCGGGCGGGTTTCGCGCGGCTCGATGACATCATCCAGGTAGCCGCGCGAGGCGGCCACATACGGGTTGGCGAACTTGGCGCGATACTCGGCTACTAACTCGGCACGCTTCTTCTCTGGATCTTCCGCTTCGGCGATTTCCTTGCGAAAGATGATGTTCACCGCGCCCTCCGGTCCCATCACGGCGATTTCCGCCGAAGGCCATGCTAGGTTTACGTCCCCGCGGATGTGTTTGGAGCTCATCACGTCATATGCGCCGCCATATGCCTTACGAGTGATCACGGTAAGTTTGGGCACCGTGGCTTCGCAAAACGCGTACAAGAGCTTCGAGCCTGAACGAATGATGCCACCGTGTTCTTGAGCAATCCCCGGCAAGAACCCGGGTACATCTACGAAGGTGACCAGGGGGATGTTAAAAGCATCGCAAAAACGCACGAAGCGTGCCGCCTTTTCTGAGGAATCAATGTCAAGCACCCCTGCCAGCACCGCCGGTTGGTTGGCGACGATGCCCACACTGTGACCGCCCAAGCGTGCAAAACCAACCACGATATTCGTGGCGAAGTGCTCGTGGATTTCGAAAAACTCTCCCTCATCGACAATCAAACAAATCACATCCTTGATGTCATATGGCTTGCTGGGATCTTCCGGGATGATACGATCCAGCGCTTCTTCCATACGCAGAGGGTCATCGCCATTTGGCACATAGGGGGGGTCTTCCATGTTATTCTGCGGCAAATAGCCGAGCAATTGGCGAATGCGCAACAAGGCTTCCCCTTCACTATCCGTGGCTACATGGCACACCCCAGAGCGCTCCGAATGGACATCTGCCCCACCAAGCTCTTCGAAGGTCACTTCCTCATGGGTGACAGCTTTGACCACATCCGGTCCGGTGATGAACATATAGGATGAGTTGCGCACCATAAAGATAAAATCGGTCATGGCAGGAGAGTACACGGCTCCACCAGCGCAAGGTCCCATAATGGCGCTGATCTGTGGGATGACGCCGGAAGCCAGGACATTGCGCAAAAAGATATCCGCGTACGCTCCTAACGAAACCACACCTTCTTGAATGCGCGCGCCTCCCGAATCGTTCAAGCCGATGACCGGGGCACCGTTTTTCATCGCCATGTCCATGATTTTACACACCTTCTCCGCATGAACCTCTCCCAGGCTACCTCCAAACACGGTGAAATCTTGGGAAAAGACGTACACCAGGCGGCCATCAATCGTCCCCCAACCCGTTACCACGCTATCGCTAAGCACCTTCTTCTGGTCCAAACCAAAGTCATGTGTACGGTGGACAACGAAAGCGTCAATTTCACGAAAAGAGCCCCGGTCCAACAACAAATCGATGCGCTCGCGTGCGGTCATCTTGCCGCGTTGATGTTGAGCTTCGATGCGATCCAGACCACCACCCAGCCGTGTCTGAGCACGCAAGTCACGCAATTGTTTGATTTTCTCGTTCTCTGGCATAACTCACTCCGAAAAATTTACGAGTAGATGCACGCGTATTGATTCCGATCCACCATAAAATTACGACGCCATGGACGAATGCCATAAAGAGCCAACCCTCTTGCGTCATCGGGTTGACCAGAAACAGACGATCGAGCCAATAATACCCTTCAAACACAACGATGGCAACACTCATGGCGAGCCTAGCCCACGCCTTACCCAACCAAAGGGCAGCGGCTAAAACAATGCCAACGCTCGCCCAAATGAGGCCACTTCCCGCCAGGTATGCAGGGGAAAACGGCAACCACGCTTTCAATACATCCCAACTCTGTAAGGTCTGCAGAAAGCGAAGCAGATAAAACACTGCAAGGATTAACACCAGCCCAGCAAAAGTGGTTACGCTCTTAGGCCTTTGAGGAGAGATCGCCATGTTCATTCCTGAGGAATAGCAAGCGTGACTTTTCCCAACTGGCTCCCCGATTCGAGATATCGATGCGCCGCAGGCGCCTCTTGAAGTGGGAATTCTCGATCCAATACCGCCTTGAGCTTACCTTTGAAAATTAACTCCATCACCGTGGAAAAGTCGGTGTGCGTTCCCATGGTTGAGCCAATAATGCTCAAATGTTTTCCGAAGATAAAACGATTGTCGATTTCAAAGACCGGCCCCCCTGTATTGCCCACGGTGAGGATACGCCCGCCTTTTCTCGCCGCACGAAAACTTTGCATGAAAGTCGTGCCCACATTATCCACGACGACATCCACGCCGCGCTTATCGGTGTGCATGAACACCTCTTTAGACCAGTTGTCCTCTTTCGAACGGTCAATGAGCACATCCGCCCCCAGGGATTCTGCCAAGGCAAGCTTTGCCGCGCCCGAGCCGACCACAATCACCCTGGCGCCGCTCAACTTGGCAATCTGAATGCATGCAGTGTTTACCCCGCCAGAAGCGCCGACAATAAGCACTGTTTCGCCAGCTTGCAGCTTCCCACGGGAAATCAAAGAATGCCAGGCGGTATGAAAGACTAGGGCAGCGGCGGCGGCCTCACGCTCGCTAAAACCTTCAGGCAGGGGATAGGCATTCAAGGCAGGGATGGCGACATACTGTGCATAAGTGCCGCGCACCGTCTCTCCCAAGAGATGCCACGTTCTACAGCGGTTGTCCATGCCCGCCAAGCAATACTCGCATGTGCCACAGCTTAAGTTGGAGTTGATCACCACGCGTTCGCCTACCTTCCGCTCAACCCCCTCTCCTACAGCGCATATCTCCCCGGCGCCATCTGCGCCTGGAATGTGCGGATATTCCAGCTTGATGCCCGGCCATCCCTTGCGCGTCCACAAATCCATGCGGTTAAGCGCTGCCACTTTCAGACGAACAAGCACCTCGCCAAAGCCAGGTGTGGGGGTGGGAAACTCCGTGTACTTGAGTACATCCGCCTCTCCATGTTCATAAAATAGCACTGCTTTCATAGAATTGCTCTCCTTGCATATTGCCAAGATGTTTGCCAGTCTCTGAATGTACACATTTTATCTCAGCATGATTTCCCAAAGGTGTACGTGACCCGGTTCACCCTGACTCAAGTCCTTGACCTCCAAGTGTAATTTCATAACAGTAAGAGGTGATTCAAAGTCAAAGCTTACCATAGGATCGCTCACCGAACCGACTAACTCATAATGGAACTCCATGGGGGTCTCCTCTTGTGGAGGGTACACCCAAACCGACACGAGCACGCGCGTATCGCCAACGATCAGGGTCAGTCCATTAAGTAGACGCGGCCTGGAAAAAAGCACTTCGATAATAAACGGATTGGCTTCAAAGGTACGTGCCAAAGAACGCTCATTGCCATCAAAGAGGTGCACAGCCTCTCCGATATCCAAAAGGGAGTGGCGTACCGTTGCCCGCTCACCCTGTATGGGGAGGTAAGCAGTGAGCAGTTTACGGCGTTCCTGGCGTTCCTTTTCGAGGATTTGATCAATGTGATCCACATACCTCAAGCGCACAAAATAAAATCCCGGTAGCCCGTTTGGGTATTGGACCGTGCGCAGCACCTCAACCTGGTCAAACTTACCACTATCCAACGTCCTGGCGTATTCAATTGGAGTCATGATAAAGACGGTCTGTGGGGTGAGCTCCAAATGATAATAAAAATACTCGCGTATGCTACCCATGCGCAGCGGCAAAGGCTCTGGCAAGAAAAAGCGCGCCAGCACATCGGCGCTATTCGCCCAGGTGGGAGAGAGGATGATCTGCGCCTCAGGCTGTTCCTTCAACATAGCCTTTACTTCCGAAAAAAGCTGCCTGGCGCCATATTGCATGCCGTATAGACCATAGTCCTGAAACCAAGTTGGACCCGCGACCAGGGCAGTGCGCACCATTAAGAAACTCGCCACCACCAAGGTGATGAAGGCACTCAGGCTAAGAGCCTTTGTCATGCGTCCGTGTAGCGGCAACCGCTCCAGCAGGAAATTCCCTCCGATGGCGATGATCAATGCGCCTGGGATGACCATCACCAGGACACGGGTGATGGAAACATGCGCCAAGAGTGCTCCGCAGGGCGCGATGATAAAGGACAGTAGAATGACGCGATGGGCTGGCGCAGCGATTTTCTTGAGCAGCAAGCCCAAGCCGAGAATCCACAATGGCAGCATAGAGACATGGATGTGACCCGAACCCTTCCACACATGGCGCATCAAATCCCTGTTGTTGGGAAAAAACCAATATGCAGGGCTAAGCCCATAGAGATATTCCTTGCCGGAAGCGATCACCTTGTCCCACAATGGTAATGGCTGCACCCAGTAGGAGCTTACGGTATATAAATGATCCAGCAAATCTTCCGGATGATTGAGGCGAAAACGCAGGTACGGAAGCATGAGCAAGGCTGCTAAACCAGCGGCACGCCACAGGACACGTCTCTGCTGCCAATGGTAACGCAAGTCGAACAGCCCGAATAACACGCCTGTAAGCACAACGACAAGTTGTCCTGGGCTGTAGCTGTAAAAAGCCAGCGCAAACATGATTACAGAGAGGTACAGCCATATCGGAGTACGACATCGATACAGAAGGTAAAAAAACAAACCCGCGGCATAGAAGGAGACCATCAAGGCGGTTTCGAACGCCGTACGCGAATGGATGAACCAGGCAGGCATCAGCGAAAGCACCAACACGCCCAACCAGGGATGACGAAGGTTCAACACCACTCCCAAGATACCTGCCACACTAAGCGCCGCCAGAAGGGAAATAAGCACAGTGACCGCGCGCGCGGCAAACACCGATTTTCCAAAAAGCAGGTAAGGAATGACCTGTACATAAACCGAAAGGCTAAGGTTGTATTTCTCTACGTTATAAAAATAAGTCGGCAGAAATTCTCCATCTGGGCTTTTCCAGTGATCGCGCAGTAAGTCTGCTGCAAGATTGACCTGGTTGGCTTCATCGCAGAAAAAATAAATGGGAAAGTCGGGCAGAGCGATCAGGCGCACACTGAGATATACGCCGAGGCTCAAAACCAGCAACCATGCTTCCAAAGACAACGCCTGGACGGAGGATTTGAGCAATGCCGCGGTGCTCCATACCCAAAGTTGCCACCGCGCACGCCATAAACTTCCCACTTCGGGTTGCACGGTTACCCGGTATAACCCAGCTTCTGGCAAATTGATCTCCGAGGGTATGCTCAACTTTCCTTTGTGATAGCTGGCATGGAATTGCTGAATGTCCCCACGAAACCAACCTCTCACCGCGGCATATGTGGAGCGCGCAGCATGCACGCAACGCTTAATCCAGCCTCTTAATGTTCCCCGGTGTACACGCAACCCGGCGAGGCGCGCACGCATTTGCCCAACCCGCGCCCAGAAACCACATGCCAGGCGTTTGATGGCCAATGGTGAAGGCAATATCCCTTTTTTCTCAACACCGGTATCGGCCGATTGCTGTCCCATTTTTGGGGCGCGCTTTTTCTTCCAGGCATGAATGATGAGCACATCCAGGAGGATCGCCAGGATGAAAGCGGTTAGGGCATATGCCGCTACGGCGCGCATTGTGACGATGGATAAGGTGTTAGCGTAATCCCGTCTCCAGGCGTGAGATCACCAGGCGCTGGATCTCGCTCGTTCCCTCATAGATTTCGGTGATCTTAGCATCGCGGTAATAACGCTCAATAGGTAGCTCCTTACTATATCCCATCCCACCATGGATCTGCACTGCCGCGGCGGTGACAAAATTGGCTGTTTCAGAGGCGAATAACTTTGCCATTGAGGCTTCCAAAGTAAATCGTTCGCCCGTGGTCTTGCTGCGTTCCTTAGCTAAAGCAGCGTTATACACCAGCAAACGCGCCGCCTCTATACGCGTTTTCATATCCGCAAGCTTAAAACCGATGCCTTGAAATTGGCCAATCTTTTGCCCAAAGGCTTCACGCTCTCGGGCAAAGGCCACACTGGCTTCATATGCGGCTTCTGAGATGCCCAAAGCCTGAGCGGCGATTCCTATTCTGCCAGCATCCAGAACCGTCATGGCAATTTTAAAGCCATCCCCTTCTTCTCCCAAACGGTTTTCTATAGGGAGACGATAATCTTCGAAGACGATTTCGCTGGTGGCTGAGGCACGGATCCCTAACTTGGGTTCTTTCTTGCCGCGCACAAAACCTGGCTTGTCTGTTTCAATGAGAAACGCGGTGACCCCATGATGTTTCTTTTCCGGCGCGGTCATTAAAAAGGCGACGATATAGCTGGCTACCGGGGCGCTGGTGACCCAAGATTTCCGACCATTCAAGATGTAGAAATCCCCTTCGCGCACCGCGCGGCTACGCATAGTGCCCGCATCGGAGCCAGACATGGGCTCCGTAAGTGAATAAGCGCCAATTGCCTTACCGGAAGCGACCGGTTTCAAGAATTTTTCTTTTTGGGCTTCGGTTCCAAATCGCAAGATGCCATAGCAATACAAAGAGTTGTTCACGGACATGATCGTGCCGTGAGCCGCATCGGCTTTACATATTTCCTCCAAGGCAAGAACGTACGCCAGTGTATCCATCCCGGCGCCTCCGTATTCTTCGGGCACTTCGATCCCCATGAAGCCCATCTCTCCCATTTTCATGATCGTTTTATATGGGAACTCCCCCGATTCATCAAACTCCGCGGCAATCGGGGCAATCTCATTTTGGGCAAAATCACGTGCTGCCTGCCGAATCATTTCATGTTCTTCGCTTAGAGGGAATAAAAGGTTGGCGGACATTTCAGCCTCCGTGACGATGAAATTATTTGCGCGGTTTATTTAAGCCTACTCATTATAGCACGCCAGAAAAGCACCTCCATAATCCGATAAAATAGAGCCCATCGATAAGGGTTCCTGTACTATGGACACCTGTCAACATAAAAATTCCACTCCTTATATCTTGCGCGCGGCGACTCGGGCGGAGCAAAGCAGCATCCGCCAATTGATTTTTGAGGCAAAAATCAATCCCTTCGGTTTGAAGTGGCACAATTTTATTGTTGCCATCAACCCGGAAGGAAAAGTCATCGGCTGTGGGCAGATCAAATTCCATTGGGACGGGAGTAGAGAACTGGCTTCCATTGCAGTAAAAGAAGCCTGGCGGAGACGGGGCATTGCCAGTGCAATCATCCATGCTTTAATAAATAAACACCCTGCTCCCATATACCTCATCTGCCGCGCCTCATTGGAAGCGTTTTACCAGTCGTTTGGCTTTCAACGCCAGGGACCTGGCGAGATGAGTGTATATTTTCGTAGGTTATATCAGGTTTCCAAATGGCTTCATGCGCTTGGAATCTTAAAAGAGAACCTCCTGATCATGCAGAGAAAGTGAGGGCGAAGGTCGATCAGGGGTGCGCCTAAGCCTTTGGAGGAATCTGACTCATGGCATATTCTGCCAGAGCGGTTATGGTCAGAGTTGGGTTCACCCCTGGGTTGGCTGGCATAATGGAGCCATCAACGATATAAAGCCCTGGATAATGATGCACCTGAAAGTCTAGCCCGGTAACGCCTTCATCTGCAGTCTGTCCAAATGTACATCCGCCTAGAATGTGCGCAGTCATGGGCACGTTGATCAACCCTTCGGTAATCGAACCGGTGGGATAGCCATCCAATTTCTCCGCAAAAGAGCGTACCACACGATGACCCAATTCGATGTCAACTGGCACCGTGCGCTCTGGGTCGTTCTCTCCAACCAGCGCTCGACGGAAGAATGCAAACGGGTTGCGCCCCAGCCTAAGACGCATAAGGTTGTCTTTTGACTGCATGACCATAACTACCATACCCCGTTGCGCCAAGCCCGGCACAAACTTGGCATCGATGAATGCTATGGGATGGATAAGGATTTCAAGAATTGTGCGAGCCAGGCGCTTCCAAAAGCTTTTATAGTGCGGGATGAGCGGCGAGGAAAGCAAGCGCATCAACATCGAAGAGTTTTTCGCGAAGCGCACCGGTTCGATGCGCGTGTCTTCATCAGCGTGGAAAATCGAGGTGATCGAAAGCCCTTGAGAATGGTCGGCGTGGTTGCGCTTCAGGGTAAAGGCGCCCAGGAATGCTTCGCTGTTGGTGCGCACAACTTCTCCCAAACGGGGGGATAGCTTGGGCAGCGAACGCGTTACATCTCGACAGCGGAACAACAATTCCAGGGTGCCCAACACACCACAGGAAACGATGACATTGCGCGCCAGCACGCGGCGAGGGGATCGCCGAAGCCAGGCGGTTGACGAACGATAACAAACGGCGTAGCGCGCGCCGTGCGAATCCGTGCTATCCAACGGTTGAATGTCCGTTACCTGCGCTTCCGGTAAGATTTGTGCGCCATACTTCTCAGCAAAATAAAGGTAATTCTTTGGCAAGGTGTTTTTCGCGTTATCGCGGCATGCAACGACGCAATTCCCGCAATGGGTGCATCCGGTGCGTGCAGGGCCTTCGCCGCCGAAATAAGGATCGGGCACCTGCTTACCAGGTTCGCCAAAGAACACAGCCACGTCGGTAGGCCGGAAGGTATCCCCATAACCCAGGTCTTCAGCCACGCGTTTCAATGCCAGGTCTGCATCCCATAACTTCGGGTTGGTTGCCAACCCTAACATGCGGCGCGCAGTCTCATAATGGGGCTTCAGGATTTGCTTCCAATCACCCAAATGGCGCCAAACGGGGGACTCGAAGAACTCGTCGTTGGGTTGTAAAAGCACGCCGGCATAGACCAGGCTGCCGCCGCCTACTCCACTTCCTCGATACACAAAAAAACCTTTCGAGAGCGTCATCTCTAAGATGCCGAAACAGCGTAGCACGGGCAGCCACAGATATTTGAAAACGTTCCAATTCGACTTGGGTAATTCCTCGTCTGTGTACCGTTTGCCGCGCTCCAAGACAAGCACGGAATACCCCTTTTGTGCCAGCCGCATAGCCGACACGCTGCCGCCAAAGCCGGATCCAATGATGACAAAGTCAAATGGCTCATTCCATGATTGCGGTTTCATCGCTCGTCTCCTGTTCATGTGCAGTTTTGATTTCACTTTGCTTCTCCAATAACCATCCCGAAAAGCCATTATAACCGAGAAATTCAGGAAGCATTAACCATACTCGCTTGAAAAATACGAAACCGGAGGGGAGCACGAGATTGAAACCCCCATAAGCTTCCAGGTGTGTGGATTGACTCTGTTCCATGGGCTGGAATTTTCTCGAAAGTTCTATTGCACATTTTGCCAAGCCTATGATATATTTAAACTGGTCAGTGGTCTGACCAGTGAGGGCATATGCAGCACACGCTCATTCGGCCGGCAGAATATGCGGAGAAACGCATCATCGAAGGCATTCTCGAGGGGGAATTCTCCATCCATGCGGAGTTGCCTGCCGAACGTCAGCTCGCTACTCGATTGGGTGTCACACGCCCCACTCTGCGTGAGGCGTTGCAAAGGCTGCAACGGGATGGTTGGGTAGAAATCCGTCAGGGAAAGCCCACGCGCGTGCGTAATTACTGGCAAGAAGGCAATTTGGGGGTCCTGGCGGCTATCGCACAAAGCTCTAAGAGCCTACCCACGGACTTTATCCCAAACTTACTAAAAGTGCGCGTATTATTAGCGCCAGAATACACCTATCTGGCGGTGCAAAAACACCCTGAAGTGCTGCTTGCTTTCCTGAGCAATCACCATCACCTGGAGGATTCAGCCGAAGCGTTTGCCAGCTTTGATTGGGAGCTCCATCATCACCTGACAGTCCTCAGTGACAACCCGGTGTTCACTTTAATCCTCAACGGCTTCAAAGACCTTTACCTGCCTATGGCGTGTGTGTACTTTTCCAGGAACGAAGCACGCCAACACTCTCGGCGCTTTTACCTTCGACTGGAGCAGGCAGTGCAAGCCAGGGATGAGGCGAGCGCCAGCCTGATCGCGCGACAAGTGATGCAAGACAGCGTGTCCCTCTGGCAAAAAGCGGTTGAGCGAAATGGCAATAAACTGAGCCAATCACCCTACTGTGAGGAGGTGTGATATGCGCAGATGGAACGGTTGGGGAGACGAGAACATTCAGTATCCTTTGCATACAGATGCACTGGCGTATCTGGAACGTACACTCGGTCCCCGGCAAAGATTGCAAGACGTACCTTTTTCCCAAATCGTTCAGCGTGTGCCTGCCTCAAACCTGCCCGCTCACCCGCTGATCCGTAGCGAGGCGGAAGAACGCGTGCGCCATGCGCGCGGACAGAGCCTGCCCGATTGGATCGCTCTGAGGCATGGCACGCTCGAACGCTTCCCAGACGGAGTCGCCTTCCCCGAAAATGACGAACAGGTGCGCGAACTGATTGGCTTCGCCGTAAAGCACCAATGTGCCATCATCCCGTATGGAGGTGGCACAAGCGTGGTCGGTCATATCAATCCACCACTTGGAAGCCGGGCAACCCTGACCGTGGATATGCAGCGCATGCATAAGCTCCTTTCGCTAGATGAAACCAGCCATCTGGCGACCTTTGCAGCCGGGGTGAGCGGCGCGGCGCTCGAAGCTCAATTGCGCCCGAAAGGCTACATTTTGGGTCATTTCCCCCAGTCCTTTGAGTACTCCACTTTGGGAGGTTGGATCGCGACCCGCTCTTGTGGTCAACAATCCTATTATTATGGGCGCATCGAAGACATGCTCGCCGGAGCACATATTGAGACTCCCTCTGGCAGCCTAGAACTACCGGCATTGCCTGCCAGCGCGGCTGGCCCAGATCTGAGGCAGGTGCTGCTTGGCTGTGAGGGCCGGTTAGGCATCATCACTCGGGCAACCGTGCGCGTGCGCCGTGTACCTCAGATAGAAGCTTTTTATGGTGTGTTTTTTCCCTCCTGGGAAGCAGGAGTAAACGCCCTGCGCCAGATTGCTCAACAAGGTGTGGGCATCTCTATGGCGCGCCTGAGCGACCCTCAAGAGACGGACACCACGCTCATCCTGGCCGGTAAACCAGCCTTGACCACCTGGGGACGTAGAGGGCTTTCCATTTTAGGCTTTGGCGCTGAAACCAGCTTGCTCGTTTTTGGAGTAACCGGTGGTGAGAAAGAGACGCGACAGGCAAAGCAACACACTTTGCACATCTGCCGCCAAAACGAAGGGTTGTTTACAGGCAGGTTCATCGGGCATGCCTGGGAAAAGAACCGTTTTCTCGCCCCCTATCTGCGCAATACATTGTGGGAATTAGGCTATGCTGTCGATACGCTCGAAACCGCAATTCCCTGGAGCCAGCTGTTGGCGGCAACGAATGCGATCCGTATATCCCTCCAGAACCAAATGGAACAAGAAAATGAGCGCATTCTGGTTATGACGCATATCTCCCACATCTATAACGATGGTGCCAGCATCTATGTAACCTTCATCTTCCGACGCAACCAAGAAGCAGGGGCAACACGAGCAAGCTGGCAAGCGATGAAAAGTGCCGCCAGCGAAGCAATTTGCGTTCACGGAGGCACAATCAGCCATCAACATGGGGTAGGGGTGGACCATGCTCCTTATCTGCATCATGAAAAAGGCCCTTTGGGCAACCAACTCATCGCGGCGATGATCTCCGCGGTGGACCCTATGGTGCTGATGAACCCCGGAAAATTGTTACCTCTCCTGGGAACTGAACAGGAATAGGAGGTGAGGCATGTGGCAAAGCGGCTGGCGAGAACAAGCCTGGTCGGCGCTCGACCAGGAATGGGATATGATCATCATCGGTGGAGGTATTACCGGCGCCGGTATCCTGCGGGAAGCCACACGCTCAGGTTTGCGCGCCGTATTATGCGAAGCGGGTGATTTTGCCAGCGGCACATCGAGCAGATCTTCCAAGCTGGTGCATGGTGGTTTCCGCTATCTAAAAAATGGACAGGTGCGCCTGGTGCTACATGCGGTGCGTGAGCGCGAGCGATTATTGCACGAAGGGCGCGGGTTGGTCAACCCGCTTGGGTTCTTACTGGTGAACTATCGCGGTGATGGTATCCCTCCCACTGTTTTTCGCGTGGGGTTGAGCATATATGATTTGCTCGCCTTTCAATGGGGTCACAGACATTACGACGCCTACGATATACGCGAATTTTGCCCATACCTGCGAGAGGAGCACTTATTGGGCGGCTTCCGCTATTTCGACGCCATGACCGACGATGCCCGTCTGGTATTGCGTTTGATTCAAGAATCCGTGGCGGAGGGAGCCTTAGCATTGAATTATGCCCGCGTTACCCAACTGCTCAAAGACCGCAAAGGGCGTGTGTATGGCGTAATGGTCGAGGATCAATCACCCAATCAAGTAAAGCGCACGCAGGAAGTCTTTGCCAGGGTAACGATCAACGCCTGCGGCGCTTGGGTGGATGACTTACGCGCCCAGGTGGGTAAACCCGCTCGCATCCGGAAGCTACGTGGCAGTCACCTCCTCTTCTCGTGTGTGCGCCTTCCCCTGCGACGCGCGGTAAGCTTCCTGCACCCGCTCGACCGCCGACCCGTCTTTGCTTACCCCTGGGAAGGAGTGGTCATCTTGGGTACAACGGATGTCGATCATCGCTCTGAGTTAGAACGCGACCCAGCGATAAGCCAAGAAGAAGTGGAATATCTGCTTGTGGCCGGGCAACATATCTTCCCAGACCTGCAACTTACCGAAGCCGATGTGATTTCCACATTTTCCGGCATACGTCCCGTAATAGATACAGGTAAGGTTGACCCCTCAAGAGAATCGCGCGAGCATATCCTGTGGTTTGAAAACGGATTGCTCACCATCACCGGCGGCAAGATGACCACCTTCCGCCTGATGGCTTTGGATGCCTTGAAGCGCGTCCAGGCTCAGTTTCCGAAATTCGTGCGCTTCGACGCAGACCAGCGCGTGCTATCCCCCTGTGCAGGTCTGGACTCTAAAGCCATGCCATTGCCCCCGGCCACGCGTTTGAGGCTATGTGGGCGCTACGGTACTTTGGCAAAGCAAATGCTCGAAAGCGCGCCAAAGGCTGACCTGGAATTCATCGAAGACACGCCCTATATTTGGGCTGAATTGCGCTGGGCCGCAGGACATGAAGCCGTGGAGCATCTGGAAGATCTACTCTTACGCCGTGTGCGCCTGGGGTTGTTATTACCCGAAGGAGGCTTGGGGTTGCTCACGCGTATCGAGAGCATTGTGCGTCAAGAATTGGGCTGGTCGAGAGCGCGCTGGGATGAGGAAGTAAACCGCTACCGTGCTTTATGGAAGAGGAGCTATTCAATCGGCGCGGAGGTTTAAAATAATAATCGCGCGTGAATGTGCCTGAGGGATACTCTGCACTGAGCAATTGAGACAACCATCGATTAGCATGCGAATAAAAGCCAAACCTGACATAGTGAGAAAGGCGAGAGGTGAGCGATGAATGCCACACATGAAAAAGACCTGATCTTGGCCATAGATTGCGGCACACAAAGTGTGCGCGCTTTGTTGTTTGACCCCCAAGGAAACCTGTTGGCAAAGGCGCGCATCCCTATCGAACCTTATTATTCCACCGCGCCGGGTTTAGCCGAACAAGAGCCGAAGGTCTTTTGGCAAGCCCTCTGCCAGGCATGCCATGGGCTGTGGAGCCAAATGCACAAACTGGGAATAGATAAGGGGCGCATTGCCGGGATGTCGCTCACCACCCAACGCTCCACCGTGTTGAACCTCGACCGACAGGGGCAACCACTGCGCCCAGCCATCGTCTGGCTGGACCAGCGCCGAACGGAAGGCTTACCGCCGTTAGGTGGGCTGTGGGGACTGGCTTTCACCCTCTCGGGGATGCGCCGTACGGTGGCTTACCTGCAAGCCGAGGCCGAAGCCAACTGGATACGCACGCACCAGCCCGACATTTGGGAAAAAACCTATAAATATGTCTTTCTATCTGGGTATCTCACTTACCTGCTAACAGGAGCGTTTGTCGACTCGGTCGGCTGCCAGGTGGGTTACGTGCCATTCGACTACAAGCGCCAGCAATGGTCGGGAAGCTTCGACTGGAAGTGGCAAGCCGTGCCCATGGACAAGTCGATACTGGTTGATCTCATCCCGCCCAGCGGGCGATTGGGAGAGATAACCCCTAAAGCTGCCGAGGAGACGGGGATTCCCAAAGGCCTTCCAGTGATCGCCGCGGCTTCGGACAAAGCCTGCGAAGTGATTGGGGCCGGCTGTTTGCAGCCTCACATTGGCTGCCTGAGCTATGGCACTACCGCCACGATCAACACCACACACAAGCGCTACATCGAAATCATCCCCCTCATCCCTCCTTATCCTGCAGCGGTGCCAGGAGCCTACAGCCTGGAGTTGCAAATCTACCGCGGCTTTTGGATGGTGAGCTGGTTCAAAAACGAATTCGCTCACCATGAACAAAAAATCGCCGAGGAACGGGGCATCGAAGCCGAGGCGCTCTTTGATGAGCTGGTGTATGCCGTTCCGGCTGGCTCTCAGGGTCTCGTGCTACAACCTTACTGGTCGCCAGGGTTGAAAGTACCCGGTCCGGAAGCGCGCGGGGCGATCATCGGGTTTGGGGATGTACACACCCGCGCTCATTTCTACCGCGCCATCCTGGAAGGGCTGGCGTATGCTTTGCGCGAGGGCGCCGAGCGTACCAGCAAGCGCAGCGGTGTACCGATTACCGAGTTGCGCGTCGCCGGTGGCGGCAGCCAGAGCGAAGCGGCGATGCAGCTTACTGCAGATGTCTTCGGCCTGCCCACTTCCCGCCCACACGTCTATGAGGCTTCTGGTTTAGGCGCGGCAATCGACGCCGCGGTTGGGCTGGGTTTGCACGCGGACTTTGAGTCTGCGGTGGAGGCGATGACCCGTCTGCGAGATACATTCGAGCCTCAAGCGAAGCAGCACGAAATTTACAGCGGGCTGTATGAGCGCGTGTATAAGCGGATGTACGCGCGCTTGAAACCATTGTATGAGGAGATTTACAGGATCGGGAAAACGTAGCGGTGGATCAATCTTTACCAGTGCGAGGTCTTACGAAGAAAGCATCACATCGCTAATGGCACACACGGCGATTTAGAAAATTGAAGGTACAAGGGTGGAGAAAAAGTGACAACCGATGAGCACCGGTGAATGTTTGCTTAGTCTACTCATGCGGATTCGTCCTCTTGACAAATTTCACCCCTTGCGTTATATTTTAGGTAAACCTAAATTCAATTTTAGGGACAACTATGAATGAGCCGATTTCTCCGTCCACGCAAGATTACCTCAAGCACATCTTTGAGCTAACCGAGCATGCAGAATTCGCCAGCACGAGCGATCTTGCCGCACGTCTGGGAGTTGCCCCTGCCTCAGTGACCGGTATGCTCCAAAAGTTGGCTTCTGCAACCCCTCCACTGGTGCATTATCGAAAACATCACGGCGCAACACTTACCATGGAAGGCGAACGCGCCGCTCTGGAGGTCATCCGCCATCATCGCCTGCTGGAAGCCTGGTTGGTGCATTCGTTGGGCTATTCGTGGGATGAGGTGCACGAGGAAGCCTGTCGTTTGGAGCATGTCATCTCAAAGGACTTCGAAAGACGCATGGCCAAAGCCTTGGGTCACCCTCAGCGCGATCCGCATGGCGACCCTATTCCCGATGAGGATCTGAAGCTACCTCAAGATGATAGCGTCCCCCTTTCGAGTTTATCGCCTGGGGAAAAGGGCTTGATCTTGCGTGTGAATGGTGAAGAGCCCGCGTTCCTGCAATACATTGAAAAAATCGGCCTGACACCGGGCAGAAGCGTCCAGGTGATCGCACGTTCTGACATCGACGCAAATATGACCCTGGAATTAGAGGGCCGGTCAACGGTGGTAGCGGGCGCGGCGATCACGACAAAATTATGGATTTTCACCCCAGATTCTGCGAGGCGCAAACCAGTCCGCCACTCTCAAAAGGAGGCATGATGATCACCTGGCTGGTTGGTTTAGCTATATTTTTGCTTTTCCTGTTCCTGCCGCGCCTAGGTTTGCTGGCACTATTTCAAGAGCAGAAAAAATCCAAGCAACGCGAATTAATCGAGGATGCCCTGAAACATCTAATCGATGGCGAGCAAGGCGGTGACCACATCACGTTAGAATCCCTGGCTAAGGCGCTAAACATCAAACACCAGGAAGCCCTGCGCCTGATCCAGTCCATGGAATCTCAAGGACTGGTTGAAACGCGCGCCGAGCATATTCACCTCACCGCAGAAGGTGAACGCTGGGCATTACATGTCGTGCGCGCCCATCGGTTATGGGAACGTTACCTGGCAGACGAAGCGCGTATGCCCCTGGAAAACATCCATCGCGAAGCGCATCGTCGAGAGCATAAAATTACTTCCGATGAACTGGATGCCCTAGAAGCCGCCTTGGGTTATCCCACGCACGATCCTCACGGCGACCCCATTCCCACGCTCCAGGGCGCGCCACCATCCGTGCCCTCTACACCGCTTACAGAATGGGAAATTGACTCCCCTGCCAACATCGTGCACCTGGAGGACGAGCCAATCATTGCTTATCAGCAAATTCTGGCTAGCGGGTTGCAGTTGGGACAAACCATCCGCATCCTGGAGAAAAACTCACAGCGCTTTGTATTGAGCGATGGCGAAAATGAGTATCGCCTGGCGCCATCCATCGCGTCTAATGTCTTTGTCGCGCCACTACCGGAAGAGAAAAGGAGGCTTAGGGATGCCATTCCGCTCGAAATGTTGCCCACTGGGCAGCAAGCCCACATCGTCGCTCTAGACGAAAGAGTGCAGGGGTTTACCCGCCGACGCCTGTTGGATTTGGGTCTGACGCCAGGCACAAAAATCTACCCCGAATTGGGCAACTTTTTCGGAGACCCACGCGCGTATCGCGTGCGCGGCACCTTGATCGCGTTAAGGAAAGACCAGGCTGCTCAGGTTTGGGTCAAACCCGAAGCATCAGAACAGGCTCAAATCTCATTTAATCGAGCGCTGCCCGATAAAACTAGAATACATCGAAAGGCGAGACGTCAATGACTTCTAAAGTGCTACCAGACCCTTGCGAAGGGTGTCCGGCGTTCTCTCAATTGGAACAGATGGGTTTAAACCTTGCCAACTTCGATTACATCGTCGCTCTGGCGGGAAATCCAAACACCGGAAAATCAACCCTCTTTAACGCTCTAACAGGCCTCAAGCAACATACCGGCAACTGGCCGGGGAAAACGGTCACGCGCGCTGAAGGAGGCTATCAGTTCAACGGAAAACGCTACAAGCTCGTGGACTTGCCAGGAACATACTCATTGCTCTCCGCTTCCCAGGATGAGGAAGTGGCCCGCGATTTCATCCTCTTTGGGCAGCCGGACTGCACGGTGGTGGTCACAGATGCCACTGCGTTGGAACGAAATCTCAACCTCGTCTTGCAAGTCATGGAGATCACCGACAAAGTCGTTGTCGCCGTGAATCTGATGGACGAAGCCAGGCGCAAAGGTTTGGAAGTAGATACGCGCACTTTGTCGCGCGACTTGGGTGTGCCGGCTATCCCCATCACCGCCCGCACAGGCGAAGGCATCCATACCTTATTAACCACCATCGCGGAGATCATCCGCGGCGAGATCAAAACGGCACCGCGGCGCATCAAAGGCACACCTGAATTCCAAAGCGCGGTACTGGAGCTTGCCAGGATGATTGAAGCCAGCGCTCCGGGCATCCCAAACGCCCGCTGGCTCGCCATTCGTTTGCTGGATGGCGATGCACGCGTGCAACAAGCTATACTTAGCGGAGAATTGAGGCAATTGGTTACCCGACAACAACAGGCGGATGCGCGCTTCAGTCGGAAAATCGCCTTAGAGGGGCAACAATAAAAAGAGGTGAAGATGAGCGAGCAAAATGTCCAACCCCAAGACATCCTCGCCAAAGCCCAGGCTCTGCGCACAGGGTTGCCCTCTGGTTTCCGCGACGAAGTGGTGAAATCCCTCTACAGCGAAGCGGAAGCCATTGTACAGCGAGCGGTGAAAACCGCGACCGATAAAAAATTCGACCTCGACCAAAAAATTGACCGATGGGTCACTTCCCCACTCACCGGTTTGCCGCTCATGCTGCTCTTGTTGGCAATGATCATCTGGTTGACCGTATCTGGGGCAAATATCTTCTCAGACGCTTTGGGAACCATCTTATTCTGGATCGGCGATCAGGGAAAAGCCTTGTTCCAACTGCTGCCACTGCCTTGGTGGATCAGCGGGTTTATCTGGGACGGTGTGTATCGTGGCCTCGCCTGGGTGGTTTCGGTGATGCTACCACCCATGGCGATTTTCTTCCCAGCGTTCACGTTCCTGGAAGACTTGGGTTATTTGCCCCGCGTGGCGTTCAATTTAGACTGGCTGTTTAAAAAGTCCGGCGCGCATGGCAAACAAGCTTTAACCATGGCTATGGGCTTTGGCTGCAACGCAGCCGGTGTCGTGGCTACACGGGTGATTGATTCGCCCCGCGAGCGCCTGATTGCCATCCTGACAAACAATTTCGTCCCTTGCAATGGACGTTTTCCCACTCTGATCATGCTGGCAACCGTATTTGTGGCTGCCTCCTTTTCTCCAGCATTGACTTCATTTATCGCTGCCGGGACTGTGGTAGCCGTTGTGCTGATCGGCGTGGGGTTCACCTTTTTCATGTCTTGGCTGCTTTCACGCACCATCCTGAAAGGGGAAGCTTCTGCGTTTACGCTGGAATTACCCCCTTACCGGCGACCTAATGTTCTACGCATCCTATACACCTCGCTGATCGACCGCACGGTTTTCGTATTGTGGCGTGCCATGCAGACCGCTGCCCCAGCCGGCGCGATCATCTGGATTTTGGCGAACATCCCCTTCGGAGATGTCAATCTGGCACGTGCCATCGCCGATTGGCTGAACCCCTTAGGCTTATTGCTCGGCCTGGATGGGGTTATTCTGTTGGCATACATCATTGCCATCCCCGCCAATGAGATCGTCGTGCCAACGATGATGATGGTCTATATGGGTGCCGGGATGATGATCGAAGGACCCACAACCAGCGAGGCGATTCGCAGCCTTTTGGTCGGTGGACATGGCTGGACATTGCTCACCGCGATAAACTTGATGCTCTTCGCCTTATTGCACAATCCCTGTGCCACGACCATCCTGACAATTTACAAAGAGACCAAATCCTACAAATGGGCGGCGATTAGCGTGGTCATCACGCTAGGCTCTGCTTTCCTAATCACCTTCCTTACGGCAAGCGTTGCAAGGCTGATCGGGTGGATATAAGCCAGACAATTTGATTTTCTCCCATCTCCAGCAGAATGTGACAAATCGCGCAATTTACGCGGAAAAGTGTCACTTGTTTTTGTACAATTTTAAGTTTTAATCTCATCAATATAAATATATTCGTTTTTTCAAATATTTATGAGATTGAAATGTTCGATAAAGTCTCCCTCGCAACTGAAGTCAATCAATTGCACGCCGATATATGTGCCGCCCTGGCAGATCCTCGCCGCATCCTCATGCTGTACCTTCTTGCCCAAAACCCCATCAATGTCAGCGACCTTGCCAGAGAAGTGGGCATCAGCCAGCCGGCTACCTCGCGACACCTGAAGATCCTGCGTGATTGCGGCTTGATTTTCCCAATGCGCCTGGGAGCCAGTGTGGAATACCACCTCACCGATCCGCGCCTGATTCAGGCATTAGACCTGCTGCGTGCAGTGCTGCGCGACCGTATCTCTCACCGCGCAAGCTTAATGGAAACCTCAATCTCCTGAACTTTACATATGCCCGGAGGACCCATGCTCGATCGCAATAAATATCCGCTTGCATTTTTTACATTATCTCTCATCCTCCTGACCGCGGTAAGCATATTGTTGCCCGGTCAATCAGCAAGTGCCCAATGCGGTTCGCAAGCCTCTTCTTGCAAGAACTGCCACGAAGTGCAGGGACAGGACCCCGTAAACAATGATGGCACCGGCTGGCATAGCGGTCATGCCTTTGGAGATTTTTGCTACCTGTGTCACGCAGGAAACAACCAAAGCATGGACAAAGAAACAGCCCACGCTGGGATGGTGCCCCCGCTCTCCGACGTGCAGGCAGCCTGTCAGGGTTGTCACCCTCAAGACTTAATGGAACGAGCGCAGGTTTATGCCACGGCTCTTGGGGTGGAAATCGGCATGGCGGGAGGCAACCCGCCTTCCGAAGTGGATACAGAAGTGGATACCAAGACCTCTGATGACACCGCTGCCTCCGCAGAGACAGAGCCTGCAGAACTTGCTGCTCCTCCAGCCGCCAACCTATCTATCCCCGCCGCAGATTTGGTGGATTACAACCAAATCTACGCCGAGACGGTGCTTGGTGAGAAGCAAGTGAATTGGGGAAATGTGCTCCTGGCGGCGATGATCGCGCTAATCCTGGCGGGTGGAGGCGCGTTCGTTTACCTCAACGAACGCAAACTGCGCGGGCTGCCCTTATTCCCCAAACCTGCGCACAAGGGCGGAGAAACCCGTTTTGAATCTCTCTCTATTGCAGCAGAATCCCTCCCACCTCAAGTGCTCGAACTCCTGCCTCAACTGGCTAAACTCAACCCTAAGGGCTTACACGCCTTGAAAAAACTTCTCGAAGACCCGGACCAGGCTTCCGAATTGCTCTACAGCCTAGCGCGACTGGACCCCGACTTATTAGGCCGCATCCGCAGTCTGGACCGAGATACGCGCGCCCTGCTACTGGCACTGGCAGGGGATTAGGCAAGATTGCTCTATTCCTTAAAAAATAAAACTTGAAAGAGGAGTGGACTATGGCTAGAATAAAAGCATATATTCGTCAAGAGTTATGGTCGCCGTATATCGCCGGCATCCTTTTGGGCATCGTTGGTGTCCTGGCAGTCTGGCTTTCCGATAGCCTGCTCGGCGCTTCAGGCGCATTCGAAAACCTGGCTGGCATCATTGGGAAGGCAGTTGCACCAGATGTCTTCAACAATTTGTACTTCAACTTCATCATGCCGGCAGCGATCACCTGGGGGGTGATTTTGTTGGTCGGCGTCATCATTGGGGGGTTAGTCGGCGCCTGGAGCAGCGGCACATTGAAGTGGCGCAATAACGACGATGCCCAATGGAAAGCCATTTTCGGGCCTCAAACCTGGAAACGTTGGGTGATTGCCTTCTTTGGCGCCATCATCCTGGAATACGGGGCTGGTATCGCCGGAGGCTGCACGAGCGGGTTAGCCATTTCCGGTGGGATGCTCCTCGCCCCCGCGGCGTTCCTGTTCATTGCAGGGATGTTCCTCTCTGGCATTGTAACCGCTCGCATTGTTTACGGAAAGAGGTACTAAACCATGTTAAACTACGCTCTCGCCCTCATCCTTGGCATCTCCTTTGGCTTTGCATTGAACAAAGCCGGCCTGACAAAGTACCACAAAATTGTCAATGTCTTCCGCTTCACAGACCTGGCGGTATTGAAATTCATGATGACTGCACTAGTGGTCTCCATGAGCGGTTTGTATGTTTTGCGCGGGTTAGGATGGATCACTTTTCCGAACGTGCCAGCAACCTACATTGCGGGCAACCTGATTGGAGGATTGATTTTCGGTGTGGGCATGGCCCTCACCGGATTCTGACCCGGCACCTGCGCCGCCGGTGGCGGTGAAGGCAAACTCGATTACCTCATCCCCGGAATGTTGGGCTTTCTCAGCGGAGCAGTGCTCTTTGGCTTGACCTATCAGCAAGTCTTCCCTAAAATCGCTGCAATCGCCAACCTTGGGAATGTGGTCCTTCCAGATTTATGGAACTTGAATCCCTACTTAGTGGTTTTACTTTTTGCGCTGATCAGCATTCTGTTATTCTATCTCATCGATCGCGCCGGGTTATACCGTAAAAAAGATTTGGAACAGTAATCCATGATCAGGTGAACTCATGCTCACATCGAGGATCAGCAGACGTGACTTTTTGAAAATCGGCGGTGCCGCGGCTGGGGCTTTCGCCGCAGCCCAATTCATCCCTCCGAAAGTCGCCCGAGCCTCAGGCCACTTGCTTGAAGACGCAGACGGAGATGGGTACATTCCCACCCTATGCGAAATGTGCGTGTGGCGCTGCGGTGTTCTGGCAAAAGTGGAACAAGGGCGCGTGGTTAAACTGGAGGGCAATCCGGAACATCCTCATTCGCGCGGTCGGCTGTGCGCTCGAGGGCAATCAGGATTGATGAACACTTATGACCCTGACCGCGTGCTTACCCCACTGATTCGCGTGGGCAAGCGTGGAGAGGGAAGATTCCGCCGAGCTACATGGGATGAAGCCCTTGACATTGTGGCTGAGGAGATGCTCAAAATCAAGAACCAGTATGGGCCTGAGGCGATGATCTTTTCTTCCACGCACAACCTCTCTCAGGTGCAGTTCGAGAACCTGTTGAACGGCTATGGCTCTCCCAATTACGGAACTCAACGCAGCCTGTGTTTCAACGCCATGGTTACCGCGTTTACCCTGACTTATGGCGTGGAAGAACCGGCGCGCAACTATGCAGATGTGGAATTCATTTTGCTCGTTGGGCGCAATCTACTCGAAGCCATTTCCACCTCGGAGACCTCTGAGCTGGTAGATGCCATCGCGCGCGGTGCCAAGCTGGTTTATCTCGACCCGCGCTTCACCAAGACTGCAGCGAAATCAGCCGAGTGGATTCCCATCCGCCCTGGCACAGATGCTGCCTTCTTGTTAGCCATGATTCACGTGATCGTCACCAATGAACTGGCGGACTGTGACTTTGTGCGACAGCATGTGCTGGGTTGCGACGACATCGTGGAGGCGATGAAAGAGTACACTCCAGCCTGGGCGGAGAGCATCACCGGCGTCGCCGCTACAACAATTGAACGCATCGCCCGTGAGTACGCCGCGGCCGGTAAAAACGCTTTGGCGCACCCTGGCTGGCGCACATCCAATTTCGTCAACTCCTTTCAAACAGAGCGCGCCATTGCCACGCTCAACGCCCTCAGCGGCAATGTGCTCACCCCCGGCGGCTGCCTCTCTGCCGAAAGCCCAGAAGCCAGTGGCATTCAATTGGGGAAACCTCCTCAACCCCCCTATCCCCGCATTTCCGCACTGCGCCTGGATGGCGTGCCCTGGAAGTATCCCCTCGTCCCTCTGAAACTCGGTGTCTTCCAAGAGATACGAGATGCCATCCTGAGCGGTCAGCCTTATCAGGCGCGCGGTTGGTTCATTTCCCGCCAGAACCCGGTGTTGTCCTTGCCTGACCGTAAGCGCACCCTGGAAGCATTGAGCAAGTTGGACTTTATCGTGGTGGTGGACATCCTGATGAACGACTCGTCATGGTTTGCAGATGTCGTCTTGCCGGAAGCCTCCTATCTGGAACGTTTCGATCCATTACATGTCGCCGATAGCCGTATCTTCATTCGCCAGCCGGTCATCGAAGCTCAAGGGGAGGGTCGCTCAGCGCTTTGGATTTACAAACAATTGGGAGAACGCTTGGGCTTGGGAGATTACTTCCAATACCAAGATGAGCAAGACTATCTACGCCAACAGCTTGCCCCTCTGGGTCTCAGCCTGGAGACCTTGCGCCTGAAAGGCTATTTAGAGCCGCCCATCACACGCGAGGCTAAAGACATCGTTTTCAACACCCCTTCTGGCAAAATCGAAGTGTACTCCCCGACGCTGGAGCGTGCCGGCTTCTCTCCCTGGCCCACCTGGGAAGAACCTCCTTATCCCAAGGCCGATGAATTCTATCTGCTCACCGGTAAAGTTGGACAGCACACGCAATTCGCCACCCAAAATAACGCTCTACTGCATAAATATGAGGATGTGCCTTGTTTATGGATCCATCCACAAGCCGCAGAAAAACGCGGTATTCAAAACGGCGACTTGGTGAAAGTGAACAGCGCGGTAGGGCAGGTGCTCATTCAGGCTCTGGTGACTGAAGGCATTCGCCCAGATTGCGTCTATATGACCCCCGGCTATGGGCACTTATCCAAAGGTTTGCGCATCGCTTACGGGCACGGTGCCAGCGATTCCGACCTGCACGTCACCTATACCGACCCGATTAGCGGTGGTCAGGCGCTGACCCAAACGTTCGTCACTGTAGAAAAAGCTTAGCGGATTCAGGAGCTGGTATGGTTGCAAAAAAGAGATATGGCTTCGTCATCGACGTATCGCGCTGCATCGACTGCCGTGCCTGCCTGGTAGCCTGCAGCGTCGAGAACGACGTCCCCATGAATCATACGCGCATCTGGGTAAAGGATGCCGGGCTCAAAGGGAGCTTTCCAAACCTGGAACGCATGTTCATCCCTTATAACTGTATGCACTGTGAGAACCCTCCATGCATCGAGGTGTGTGTGAGCGGAGCAACCTATAAGGACGCGGACAGCGGGTTGGTGTTGGTTGATCAGGAGGCGTGTATTGGGTGCAGATTCTGTGTAGAAGCCTGCCCGTACGATGCACGTTACACTGATGAACGGCGAGGTGTGGTGGACAAATGCGATGGTTGCATCAAACGCCTTGAGCGCGGGTTACAACCCGCTTGTGTGGCAACCTGCGTTGGCGGTTCGCGCATGTTCGGTGACCTTAACGACCCCAACTCCGAGGTCTCGATCGCCTTGAAACACGCTTCTTCCATACAACGCTTGGATTACGAAAAAGATGGGCACGATACAGACCCCAATATCTACTATATTAATGGGGATGTGCTCCACAGTGGTTTGACCATTCGCGATCCTCGCTACACCCTTGCCGAACAAAGCTGGAAAAAAGTGCTCGTGCCAGCGGTATTGACGGGCATTGGCGCCTCCTTTCTGGTACAGGCTGCATATTTTACCAAGCAGCTCTTGGAAGGTGAAAAAGAGTTCGAAGAATAGGAATGGAGTAAGCAATGAGTGACATTCATAAGATTCCCCTGGAAGAAAGGCGCCGTTTGCGCACGAAGTATTACAAGAAACACCACCTGGCAAACATCCTCACCCACTGGTTTAACGTGGGCATGTGGTTGTTGCTCCTGCCTACTGGTATCGCCATCATCTCCTCGCCGCGCCTAAACTTAACCCCACTATGGTGGCAGGAACTGTTTCGCAACATATTCGGCGGACCTGCCAACCTGATCCAATTCCATTCCATCTTAGGATTGATTTGGGGGTTTGTGTTGATCTTCAACGTCCTGCTCGGCTTTCGTAAATACTTCGTCCCGTTCGCCGCTTCTCGATTGATGCTCGATAAGGATGACATCAACTGGCTGAAAATCAAACCACTTCAAATGCTTGGTTTAATGAAAGACAAACCCCTCCCCCCGCAAGACGCGTACAACGCCGGGCAGAAATTATATATGTACGTTGTCATTCTAGGCACGGTCGGGATTATGGTGAGCGGTGTGATCATGACCTTTCACGAAATCTTCCCTTCTATTCTAAAACAATGGGCGCAACCTCTGCATTGGGTTTCGGTGTTCGGCATTGTCGCCGGACTGATCATCCATGTCTATATGGGAGCAGTGTTCCCGGAAGAAAAAGAAGCTTTCTTCTCCATGTTCAGCGGTAAAGTCTCAGCATGGTATGCACGCGCACACCACGAAAAATGGTATTGGGAGAAGGTCAAAGAGGAGCTTGAATGGGAAGATCAGATTCAACAAGAGACATCCAAGCAAGCAGAACCAGGGCTGCCTCAATCCGCCGCAACGGATTAGTAAACCGGCTACATTAAGTTGTGCTTGACCGCCTGAGGCTTCAGGCGGTCTTTTGTCTCTGGTGGCGAACTTTGGAGCCAACACCTTGTGCGTTAATACATCCCCTTTACCTGTGCTTAATCTCTTTCCAAAAATTTGACAACTCTATCTGGACATGATACAATTTTATAGCTTGTTGAAAGAGTTCTAAAAAGAAAGGCCCTCTTTTGATTTGGAACTCAAGTACAACCCAAGCACGAATTTTTTAGAAAGGAGTTCCAAATCATGTCCGAGCGTGAGCAAGGCACTGTGAAGTGGTTCAACGCTTCCAAGGGATACGGCTTCATTGAGCGCGATTCCGGCGGCGACATCTTCGTCCACTACACCGCCATCGTCAGCGAAGGCTTCCGCACTCTGGAAGAAGGACAGCGCGTCGAGTTCACCGTGGAACAAGGCGCCAAGGGACCACAAGCACAGTCTGTCGTCGTAATCTAAAATCAACCATGCTGAGCTGAACGGGTATCCCTTGAGGGTGCCCGTTCAAGCTTTTTAATGGTATGGGAGGCAGACACGCCAGGCAGGTGGAAGAGCTTCCCTCAATAATAGTATCGTTTTATTGAGGCTTATGGGATTGAAGCAGATGAGCCGTGGCGCGCGTATTTTCCTCTAGAGCGAGCAAAAGGGAAATCCCTTCTCCCATGGCAAAGAGGGTGAGTGAAAGCATGCCTCCATACAGGAGGATAACCACCCCGGCAATCAACCCGCCCACCAAACCACTTGCGGTGCCCAAAATGCTGCCACGAGCGCCAAACTCCTGGCCGAGACGGTCGAGTGCAATGCCTCCATAGGCGGAGGTGGCGCAAATCGCCAGCGCCGCCAGAATGGTAAGCACTCCGGCGAGCCCGCCAAGCACTTTGTAGATGCTGCCGATAATCCTCAACGCAGTATATCTCTTTTCCATTTTATTCCTCCTTTACGATCATGGTTGATCTAGTCCGTTCTCAACTCGCCTTACTGACATAGGGGCATAGAAAGCGCCTTAATCTTTTTCGGCAACCTTTTTCAGTTCCTCTTCGCGCAGAGCACGGCGCAGAATCTTTCCAATCATGGATTTGGGCAGTTCTTGACGAAATTCAACCTCGGAAGGCACCTTATAGGGGGTCAAATGCTGGCGGAAGTAGTGGATGAACTCCTCCTCGCTGGCTTGTTCACCTTCTTTAAGCACAATAAATACCTTAATCCGCTCTCCTTTATAGGCATCCGGAATGCCCACACAAATGCCCTCTTTGACCTTAGGATGCTGATAGATGAGTTCGTCGATCTCGCGAGGAAAGACGTTAAAACCGCCTACGATAATCAAATCCTTCTTGCGATCTGTAATATAGAAGTAGCCATCCTCATCCATATAGCCGATGTCGCCGGTAAACAACCAACCATCACGTAGCGTTTGGCGTGTCTCTTGAGGGTTTTTAAAATACCCTAACATATTGGTTGGGCTGCGCAAGACGATCTCACCCTGCTCGCCCGGTGGCAGGTCGCGTTCATCTTCCAGGCTGACGATTTTCGCCTCCACATCCGGAAAGGGAATGCCAATGCTGCCCACTTTATGCACCCCGAGGTAGGGGTTGGCCATAATTGCGGTTACTGCTTCGGTGAGGCCATAGCCTTCGATCATGCGCCCACCTGTCTTGGCTTCAAAGTTCTCTTTGATGGCTTTGGTCAATGGCGCCGCACCGACGAAAATCCCCTGCAGGCTACTGAGGTCGTATTTCTGGATATCCGGCAGGTTGCTGAAGGCGACAAACATAGTGGGCACACCGGTAAAGAAATTGGGTTGATGCTTCTGAATCGTTCGCACCACCTGTCGAGCATCGAAGCGCGGCATGAGGATGATCTGCCCGCCTGCAAGCAAAATGGCGTTCATCGTCACGCTCATACCATATCCATGGAAAAACGGCAACACGGCTAAAATGCGTACCTGCGCATTCAATTGTCCCCAGGCGACGATCTGATGGGCGTTGGCTACCAGGTTGAAATGGGAGAGCATAATCCCTTTGGCGATCCCGGTCGTGCCGCCACTGTAGATCAGCACGGCCATTTTCTGAGCATCGACGGGGTGTGGACGAAAGCCCTGAGGAACTGGTGGTCGCAGCAATGTCTTGAAATCTGCAGCATGGGTACCGCCCTGGTTCAGAGCTGCGCGCAATGGACTGCGTTCCCGAAAACGCATCAACAAACCGATCGGGAAAGACATGAAATCCGCCAGCCGGGCATAATAGACCTTCTTTACCTGTGTCCTGGGAAGCAACTCCAGCACTTTGCCCAAAAACATAGGGATGGTGATGCAAGCCACTGCTTCGGAGTGATCAAGCTGATATTCCAACTCGCGCGCGCTGGACAAAGGATTCAAAGCCACCACGACCATACCGGCTTTTAAGGCCGCATAATACGCAAGGATAAATTGCGGTGAATTAGGCATTAGCAAGGCAATGTGCTCCCCAGGTTGAAAACCCGCCTCGAGCAAATGCGCGGCAATGCGATCCGACCACTCTTTAATCGTGCGATAGGTGAACCACCTTCCGAAGAAATGGCAACACAACGCTTGCGGATTTTTCTCTGCCGCATCATCCAACAGGCGATAGAGCGGCATTTGGGGATAAGATATGGTTTGCGGCACCCCCGCATCGTAGAACTTCAACCATGGCTTGGCGTTCATATGACTCGCTCCTCCTTAGATTTTCAAAGCTAAAAGCGCTGCCCCATAGGCACCCATCAGCTGTGGGTGCTCGGGCAGGATCACCTTTGCTTCTAGCTCCTCCTCCAACATAGCGCAGACAGCCTTATTCCATGCCACACCTCCGGATAAGATTAACGGGGGGATCAACCCCAAGGCGCGGATCATAGCCACGATGCGCCTCACCAGAGCGCGATGCAAGCCTTTGAGAATGCACTCCAAAGCGACTCCATTGGCGATGAGTGAGATCACTTCTGTCTCTGCGAAAACGGTGCAGGTGCTGGAAATCGACACCTCTTGCGAGGCTTGCAGAGCCAGGTCTCCCATCGTCTCCAAATTCACCCCAAGGCGGTGTGCCGTGTTCTCCAAAAAGCGACCCGTGCCGGCAGCACATTTATCGCTCATGGAAAAATCCAACACTTCTCCGTGAGAGGAGATCAAAATCACCTTGCTGTCCTGACCACCAATATCTACTAAAGAGCCTCCATGTCCCAGAGCGCGGTATACGCCGTGGGCATGGCAGGTGATCTCCGTAACCCTACGCCCGGCATCTGGGACCAGATTCCGTCCATATCCTGTAGATACAAGGGGGATTTGGTGCTCGGTTGCACTGTGCTGTTGCGCCAGAGCGAGGAGGCGCGCCAATTGGGGCGCGAGGCGCGCTTCCGTCTTTTCGAGGTGGTGCCAGGTCATCTCCCCAAGTGAGTCTACCCCCACAATTTTGGTGGTGGTAGAACCCACATCCAAGCCCAAGGCAACGATGTCTGCCATGCCTATACCCCCAGCACTTCTAAGAAAGCCTGCAACTGATTGACCGCCTGCCCTTCAGAAAACGAGCGCGGGTCGTTATGGTCTGCTTCTAATAATAGAGCAGGGAGGCGGTGTTCGTGAATCAAACGATCCCGTTGATCCATCTGACCAAGCGAATACGGCTTGCACGAGCGGTCCGAATGCAAAATCACGCCATGCAATTGAAATTGGGAGACCATTTCCAGCATCAGGCGTAGCTTGTCACCTGTGCTGCGGTTGAGAATCGGGAGCAGATATACACGCGCCGCCGATTCCAGGGGGCGCTGCGCGTCGATCAATGGCGCTAACTCTCCCCAAGCATGGGTGTATGTGGAGGCGATCAATACCGCCCCGCGTTCGGCAAGTAATTCTGCCATCCAGCGCAAGCGGAACCAAATGGGCAGGTTATCCCACAGAAGGCGCCTCTTCTCATCCTTGACGACACCCATGCCGTTGGCAACGCGTTGGCGGAGTTCTTTCAGCATTGAAGCGTAAAAGTCCACAGTATAGGCTTCGCCGCGCATTTCTACAATGGGCGCCATCTGAATGAATTGATCGAATACCGATAACGGTGCTGGGACATGCCGCGCGGTGTACAAAATTTCCAACCATAACTCTGAAGTTGCCTTGCTCAATTGAGTGACTTTTTGCAAGCGCGACCACTTCAAGGGTTTGCCAGCGATGCGTTCCACAATGCTCACCGCGTCCTCAAGCTGGCGTTTGACATATTCAACCGCGTGATCTTCTATTTGTGCATAGACAAAGGGAGTATCGATCAGGATCAGCGGCACCTGAAAATGCTGCGCCAAGACACGGTACCAAAACAAAACCGTCTGGCAGATGTTGGTACACGCCATGAGCACATCTGGTTTGGGCAAACGCCCGACAGGCGTCTTGCCGGAGAGCACGGCACCAATATCTGTGCGCGCATAGGAACATAAATCCCGCGCATACCCTGCTTCTTCTGCATAACTTGCCAGGGAGACACATTGCCGCATTGTGCCGCATACGGCGCTATGATTTTCGGGGTAATATACATAGAAATCCATCGCCCGGAACAGCTCGGAAGGCGCTCCCGAAGTGACCCAGGCGACCTTCTTCACTCCCTGAGCATAACGCCCCATCAAGTAGTGCCGATAGATCAATTCCTTCGTCCTGGCTGAGATGTGCAAAGGAGGGGCAAGGTGTTCACCAAACTTCTTCTTACTTCGCCTCTGAGCGAGCTCCGCGTTCCAACGTTGAAATCTGAGCAATCCTGTACCCAAGAGATGTACCTGGAGGTGAGCCAACAGCTTCTTCCCAAGACTCATGCCAGCGTCTCCAGAAAAGCCTCGATGCGCGTCACCGTCTGAGCAGGCAAACCGCGGTTCAATTCGGTCTCCAAGACCAGTGTCCGTAAACCGCGCGCGTGCAGCGCCTGGCAGAGCTGAGGTAGATCGAACAATTCGGGTTCGCAAAACTTGACTTCGTAGAAAATCACCCCTCGAGCATGTGTACGCTCTGCCAGGCTGCAGAGATGGTCAATGCGCTGTTGTATCGGGCGACCTAACATGGCATCTGGGCCGGCAGCCATCAGGCGTTCGGCGATGCGTTCGAATATATTCGTCCTGGTGCCTCGAGGGTACAGACGGCGTCCGCAGCAAGCCAGGTCGTCCGCCACCACCTTTCCTCCTGCCTGAGCAATGGTATCGAACAAAGTATAGGGTTCGGGAAGTATGCCAGATAAAAGCACCGGGACGCGCCCATCTTCATGCGCCTCTATTTCCTGATCGAGCACTGCGGAAGCCAGAGATATAAAGGTTTCAGCAGGCAGGAACTCCCTTGTCCTCACCAGGCGGTAGAAATCGGCTGGATTCAGGTTCAAGCGATGAGGCGCATGGTGCAGGCGCGCCAGCCACTCATCCGCACACGCCTCGCCTTCCAGGCATTGCCACAGCTCATCCTCCTGGGGTTGCACGCCGGTGATCTCCGACAACTTGCGATATAAGGATTTGATTTCCTCCGCCAGAAATTGAAGGTCACACGCTCTTTCCCCGCGCGGCAGGTACAAGGTGAGCACGGATTGCCGTGGCTGCACGAAATCTAACAGAATGCTCCCCAGCCCTTGAAGCGAGTCGCAGGCATGGGGGACGAGAATCACATCCGCAACGTCCACGCCGCCGGACAAGATAAACGAAAGGGCATTGCGCACGATGGAGCAGATATATGGTTGTATGTGAGCTGAACCCAGGCTGGTATCCACTCCAGGGGGACCCCATACCTCGACCGGCAGCATGTTGAAGGCACGTAACAATTCGCGGGGATAGTAAATGGGAAGCACCGCGGCAACTTTACCTCCCCCTGCTTTGAACTCCCGAATGGTTTCCATTCTTCGCGGGATGTCAGGTGTCATCTTTCGCTCTGCGCGGGGTGCAACCCCTTAAGCCATCGAATTCTCATCCTGAGCTAATTTTAGACGCAACTGCCCCTCCTGTCAATTGTCTTGTGACTCAGTTCATGCCTGGATGAAAGTCCCCCGCTCAACCCGGCAGCATACGGCAGGCTTGGCGAAGTCGGTGTACATTCTGAGCGATGCTCGCCTTTTGGTTGAAAATCGCCGAGCCGGCCACCAGAATCGTCGCCCCGGCAGAGACGATCTGCGGGGCGTTTTCTGCTTTCACGCCCCCATCTACCTCGATTTCGACGTGTGCTAACCCTCTTTCTGTAAGCATGTCGCGCACGCGCGCAATACGCGGCAAGCTCTGGGGGATGAAATCTTGCCCTCCAAAGCCGGGATTGACCGACATGATCAGCACGAGGTGCACCTCCTGGAGCACTTCTTCCAGCGCCGTAAGAGGGGTAGCAGGGTTAAGGGTCACACCAGCCCGAATACCCGCACGTTTGATCTCCTGCAGCGTCCGATGCAGGTGAGGGCACGTTTCGACATGCACGGTAAGGACATCCGCGCCGGCTTGGATAAAATCCTGTAACAGGCGCTCGGGTTGTTCGATCATCAGATGTACATCCAGGGTTACGCCAGCTTTTTGAGTATAAGGCTTGAGAGCGGAGACAATCAAAGGTCCCACTGTCAAATTAGGCACAAAATGCCCGTCCATGACATCTACATGAATGTACTCTGCGCCGGCAGCCATGGCTTCTTCAACCTGCGCGCCAAGCTGCGAGAAGTCTGCAGAAAGGATCGAAGGCGCAATTTTAACCTTCATGGCTCACCTCTAAGAATTCTGACCCCGGTTTCCGAAGCCACAATGACCTCGTCTGCCATGTCGAGGAATAGGCCGTGCTCGAGGATGCCCGGGCGGTCCGCGAGCTGACGAGCCAGGCTTTGAGCATCGGGGATGCCTTCCGAAAACCAGCAACGCGCCAGGTAGTTGCCATTATCCGTCACCCAAGGGTGACCTGATTCATCCAGCCAAAGTTCTGCCCGACAACCCAGCGTGTTCAGCCAGCGCACATGGGCATGCGCTTCGAAGGGGAGGATTTCTACCGGCAGAGGCTTACTCGTCCCCAAGCGCGGTACACACTTGCTTTCATCCACCAAGATGACCAACCGCCGTGAATGCACGGCAACGATTTTTTCGCGCAACAAGGCTTTGCCCAGCCCTTTGATCATATCCAGGTTGCCATCCACCTCATCCGCGCCGTCGATCGCCAGGTCCAGCCAGGCATGCTCAGAAAGGGAGGTTAGCGGAATGCCCAGCTTTTCGGACAACCTTGTCGTTTGGGAGGAAGTGGGCACGCCACAAACGTGCTGTAAAGTGCCACTGGACAGGCGTTCTGCCAGAAGGTGAAGAAATTGCTCGATGGTGCTCCCCGTGCCCAAGCCAAGCACCATGCCATCATGGATGTATTCCAGCGCCTGCAGTGCGGCGCGCTGCTTCAAGGAAACAAGGCGGTCTGCTTGCAATTTAGCCTCCAAATCGCACGAGCACCCATAATAACCAGGTGCGCCCTGACATTCAAGCCTCCATTATAGCTGGCTTTAACGAAATTATCTGCAGGAATATAGACAAACGATGCACCTTGCTGCATCTGACTGAATCCACGCCCCAACGAAAGCGCAAAATTCATTGCACCTTTCAGAATTCTTAAGCCTAAATATTGAAATTGTTGCTATAATCCAAGCAACCGAAAATGTGACATTTTATTATTATGCATAATTGATTGAATATTAAGGCTCTCAAATTCAAATGAAAATGCAGAGGCGCAAAATGAAAAAATATCCAGTCCTTACCCAGAATTCGATCAAGGCCTTTAGGATGCTCCTTGTTGTGGTCTTGCTGAGTTCCTTTGTGCCTTTTCATACACCCGTAAAAGCCGAGAGCGGCGTCCTGCCCTATAAATTGCTGGTCGAAGCAACCGGTTTTTACCGTGTAACCTATGAAGATTTGTTGGCTGCAGGTTTGGATCTAAATGGAATGCCCTCCTCCAATATCGCTGTGGTCAATCAGGGGCAGGCGGTGCCCATTTATCTCGTTTCTGGAGCGAATTTTGGTCCTGGGGCATATTTTGATTTCTACGCCCAGCCAATCGATAGCCTGTATACACATACGAACGTCTATTACCTCGTCAATGATCCCAGCAAGGCGGTGCGCATCAACACCGATAACACCAAAGCGCCTCGCAATGCGGAAGATGCCCCTTATTACATGGAAACCGCCGAACTCAATGAAAACAAAGCCTATAGTTACGCCTCCCCCATCAGCGACCCGTGGTATGACACACGCATGCTTGTCTATACCTCCTCTCAATCGTGGAGCTTCACGCTTGAAACCAATCAGGCATTGCCCGCCGCGGCAGCGTCTTCGCTGTTTGTTTCATTGTACGGAGGCACAAACTGGAGCGCGTCACCGGATCATCATATTATCCTTACATTCAACGGTGTGCAGATAGCCAATGAAACTTTCGACGGCTTGGCTAACCACCCGGTGACAAGGGACAACGTGAACATCCAGGAAGGCACAAACACCCTGGTGATCACCTTACCTGGGGACACCGGCGTCTCTTGGGAGATTGTGCATTTCGACTCTGCCAAGCTCACCTACCCGCGTGCCTTTGCCGCTATTGATGGAACATTACACTTTTCCGGCTCTGCAGAACGCTATACAGTCACCAACCTGCCCACAAACGATATCGCCGTCTACCGCCTCATTTCCGGTGTGCCCACGCGCCTGACGAACATAACGATCTCAGGATCGGCAGGGGCGTATGCCGCTACTTTTGCAGGTTTCGGTACACAAGCAGATTTCTATGTATACAGCACCTCAGCTTTACCCAAACCGCAAATCACCCCTGGCCGGCCGACCGCCGATATCACCTCTGGGTTTGCGAATTATCTGGTGATCAGTCACCCCGATTTCATCAACAGCCTCGCCACGCTGGTTCAACTTCGACAAAACCAGGGATATGCCGTGCGCGTGGTGGATGTCTTCGATATCTATGAACAGTTTGGCGCTGGCATCATCAGGCCAGAAGCCATCCGCAGTTATATTGCCTACGCGGCGCAAAACATGGGGGCGCAATACATCCTCCTGGTGGGCAATGACACCTATGACTACTTCAATTATTTGGGCACAGGTGCCCGGTCTTTCATTCCCACCTTTTACGTACAAACCGATAGCACTGTCCGGTTTGCCCCGGCCGATCCCAAGTACGCCGACCTCACGGGAGACAATGTCCCGGACCTGGCAATTGGGCGCCTCCCGGTTACCACCGCGCAAGAGTTAGAAGACCTAATCGCTAAAATCGTAGCTTTTGAAAACAAGAATTACGCCGGCACAGCGGTCTTCGCGGCGGATCGGTTTTACGGGAATTACACGGACACATTCGTCAACACTCTTCCCCCCAACTGGAACGTGACCAAAGCTTACTTGGATACCATGTCCGTAAGCCAGGCACGCACATTGCTCCTCGATAAACTCAACAGCGGTGTCGCCCTGGCTTCGTATTTTGGCCACTCAACGACTACCGAGTGGACCACCTCTGGCTTGTTCTCATCCAACGACATTCCAAACCTGACCAACAATGGCCGACCCTTCGTGGTGACGCAGTATGGCTGTTGGAACGCATACTTCGTCGAACCATCGCGAAACTCCCTGGTACATGCATTTCTCCTTTCAGCAAACCGAGGCGCAGCTGCAGTGATGGGTTCCACCACGCTGGCATACAATCATTCGTTGCGCGAGTTTGGTCAATTGCTCACCCCGCGCCTGGCTACCGACGGCAAAACGATCGGTCAGGCATTTTTAGAAGCGAAACAAGAACTGGCCAAAACCCGCCTTGGATATGTGGAAATCTACTTGGGCTTTTCCTTGTTTGGAGACCCGGCGATGGAACTCAATAGCGGCAGCTACCACACTCCGATTACCTTAGCTTGGTTCCAATCCACGGAGGGGCCGAATGGTGTACGCTTTGAGTGGACCACGGCGACCGAGGTGGCCAATATCGGCTTCAATCTCTATGTCAAGACTTCCTCGGGCTGGGAAAAAATCAATCCACAGTTGATCCCTTCACATGTGATCGATTCTGTGGAGCCCCAAAATTACTCTTTCGAAGCCAACATCGTAGGGGACACCTTTTATCTGGAAGATGTCTCCGCGGATAATCAGACACGCCTGCACGGGCCTTTTTTGCTTGGAGAAAGCTATGGGGCGCAACCCCAAATCGATCCTATCGACTGGGAAGCCATCCGTTCTGAGCACGAAACGAAGTCCAGCCTCCGTGTCATGGAGAGCCAGAAAACCGAAGAACAACCCTTCCATACCGGAAGCAATGTGCCAGACACACCTTTCAAAGTGTACTTGCCCATTTCTTTGAAAAATACCTCCACGGCGCTCGATTACCCTGAAGTACAACTGCTGATCGATCAGGATGGACTCTATCGCCTCACCTATGAGGATTTGTTAGGCGCAGGTTTCGATTTCACCGGCGCGAACGCCTCCGAATTGGCACTGGTGAATCGCGGGCAGCCTGTTCCCATCCATGTGACCTCGTCTCTCTATTTCGGCCCGGGTGGGTATATCGAATTCTATGGGGAAAGCCTGAAGAGTTTGTACACACACACCAATGTGTACACCCTTATGGTGGACGCGACCAAAGCCCAACGGATTTCCGAGGATTCGCGCCGCCCACCTTACGGTGCGCAACCAGCGCCATACTACATGGAACATCGGATCATCGAGAAAAACCTCGCATACAGCTTCGGTTCACCGAATGGAGACCCCTGGTATGAAAAAAGCTTGATGACGTACACATCACCGAAGGCGTGGAACTTCACAGTTTCCATTGATAATTACCTGCCGAGCTATGCCCCTGCCTCAGTAGAAATCTCATTGTGGGGCGTGACAAACTTCGCTCTTTCTCCAGATCACCATGTCATCGCAAAAGTCAATGGAACCACTGTTGCCGATGTGCTTTTCGATGGCAAGGTGGTCTCGATATTATATGGCAGCTTACCAGCCGGTGTCTTGGTCGAAGGCGATAATGTCATTGAACTTTCCTTGCCTGGAGACACAGGCGCGGATTGGGATATCGTAAATGTGGAACAGTACACCATCACCTACCCGCGCGCCTTTCTGGCAAAGAATGGTGTGCTCACTTTCAAAGCTTCGGCTCAAAAATTCACCGTGGATGGATTGACATCACCCGAAGTTCGCGTCTATCGCTTGGATCAGGGCATCCCGGTACGGCTTACTTCTGTGGAGGTGGAAGCCTCGGCGAACGGATACAAGGCAAGTTTTGCCGGACTTTCCGAAGAACGCACCTACTGGGTAGTTTCGCAAGATGCTTTACTTATGGGAGCGCTCAGAGCAGCACCAGAAATGCACGATATCACCAGTGGCACAGCCAACTACCTGATTATCTCCCACAGTGACTTTATCAACGATCTCACGCCTTTAGTGCAAGCGCGGCAGGCTCAAGGTTATACTGTGCGCGTGGTGGATGTCGAAGATATCTATACCCAATTCAGCTATGGGATTTTTGACGCCCAAGCCATCAAAGACTACATCGCTTTTGCCGCGCAAAACATGGGCACCCAGTACGTTTTACTGGTTGGTGGGGATACCTACGACTATTTAGACTACTTGGGCAAAGGGAGCATCAGCTTTATCCCAACCTTGTACACAGCCACAGATGAGATCGTACAGTTCGCTCCCACCGATCCTCTATTTGCCGATGTGGATGAAGATCTGGTGACCGATATAGCCCTGGGTCGTTTTCCGGTGCGCACCTCTACGGAATTAGCTTTGCTCATCCAAAAGACACTGGCATATGAAAACAAAGATTATGGACAGACCGCGGTCTTCTCAGCAGATAGCTTCGACGGCGTCACTTCCTTTAAACAAACCAGCATGGATATCGCCCAGCACCTGCCGCCGAGCTGGTCGCTTACGGAAGCATATGTGGACGATCTCGGCGTAGCAGATGCCCATAATGTGTTACTCTCTGCCCTCAACAGCGGGATTGCCCTGGCAAGCTTCGTCGGACACTCCAGCCCCACCCGCTGGACCTATCAAGGCTTGTTTGGTATCCAAGATGCCTATGCGTTGAGCAATCATCTGCGGCCGACAGTTGTGGTTCAATGGGCGTGTTGGAATACCTATTACGTCTCACCCACCTACAACTCCCTGGGGCATGTCTTCCTGCTTGCGGGCGACACAGGTGCCGCTGCAGTGATGGGAGCATCGACGCTGACATTGAATGAAACCGAGGCTATGTTAGGAAAAAAGCTCATGCCTTACCTGATCCAACCGGGCATGAATCTGGGTACGGCGATCCTGCTCGCCAAGCAGGCTTTGGCGAACGAATACTTCGCTATCGATGTACTCCTTGGGTGGACACTTCTGGGAGACCCAGCGCTCGTCATCCAGCCCTGACCATCTGCATCCACAACCCGTAACCCCAAATTGCACTTCGATAATGGCACAAATGTGCCATTATCTTTTATTTTAAATGCCATAATACCGTGATCGAAGACTATACCAAATGACCAAATAAAATGGGCAGGGATAACGATTACAAAATGCCGGAAAACTTCTAAAATGAACATCGAAATTTGTATAAACATGGTAAAATTCATCTATATTTACCAATGAAGGTGAATTTAGTCTATATTATCGGAGCAATTTTACAAGGATAAAGCGACAATTATTCCCCGAAAAGGCAAACCCACCGCGAGGTGGGGACGCAAAGCACATGGATCTGTGAGCGCACAGACAGCCAGGCTACCGAAGGAAGAAGATTGCGTAGCCTGGTGTTGCGAATGAGAAAAGGTTCACACAGTACATCATTCATCCTCCTAAACAACCGCGCATGGATGTTTTGCGCAACAGCGCTGATCTTAGCTGCTGTACTATTATCCGCCTGTGCTTCCGCGTCCGGAACATTATCTGACCAGGAGACAGAGCTCAATGGGATCCCTGTAGGTTTTACTCCAGAAGGGTACCCCTACCGTGGCAAGATCGACGCCCCTGTTCAGCTTATCGAATACAGCGATTACCTCTGCCCGTTTTGTGGCCGTCACTTCCTTCAAACTGCCCCCTTGTTAGAGGAACAATACATTCGCAGCGGAAAGTTAGTGCACATCTTCCGCGATTTTCCAATCGCCTCTCTACACCCCACGGCACCCATTGGGCATGCTGCAGCTTTATGCGTCGCCGAACAAGGCGCAGCGTTGTTCTGGAAAATGCATGATGCCCTCTTTCAGAATCAAACCCAGTGGAACAATCTGCCTGATCCTACGGATTATTTGGCGCAAACCGCGGATGATCTGGGTGTGGACATGAAAGCTTATGAGGATTGTATGGCCTCTGGCCGCACCAGCCTGGCGGTTCAACAAAGCGTAGACGAAGCCGTTCAAGAGAAAGGCTTCAATGCAACCCCGAGTTTCCAGTTTATCAGCGCCGCAAATGGAAAGGTGTACACATTGATTGGCGCGTACCCCTTCGAGCGCTTCGCAGAGTGGATCGAGGCGATCATCGCCGGCAAAGAACCTCCTCAAGATGAAACCACCCAAGAGACGCAGGAAGAACCCCAATTACCGTATTGGGCAAACGAAGAAGGCCTCTCGCCTGATCCCAATCGACCTGGGTTCACCATGGCAGGGGACCCCTTCAGGGGTGATCCCAATGCTCCTATGGTTGTGGTGGAGTTCAGCAATTTCCAATGCGAAGCCTGCATCAAACACCATCAAACCGTTCAACCCGTGGTCGAAACACAATTCATCCAAACCGGCGAGATCATGTGGGTGTTCAAGAACCTGCTCCTGCAGAGTCTCCCCCAATCGCCTGCAGCTGCAGTGGCTGCAGAATGTGCTGGTCAGCAAGGGGCTTTTTGGGAGATGCATGATGCGCTTTACGCTAACGTTGAAAAATGGGCTGTAGAGAGCCCCGACGAAGCGCTGATCTCCATTGCCAGCGATTTGCGCCTGGACACAGAGGCTTTTTCCTCATGCCTGGGAGGTCGGCAGGCGCTCGAAAAGGTGCTTAGCGATATGTTTGACGCTCAAGGCATCGCCGATACCACACCTACCTTTATCGCCATTTACGGAGGCGCGGGCCGCATTATTCGCGGTGCAAAAGAATTGGATGAGTTTATCAATTTGTTGAAACAATTGCTCGAAAAAGCCAAAGAATCGACTTAAGGTGTTACGTATTGTTTGAGGCACATAAAACACAGGATTGTTTGAAGAAGAGAAGGAGAAAAATGAAAACTAAAGTCAATTTCCCCAAAACCGTTGCGTTCCTATTTCTGGGTGCACTCGCCCTGGCATTCGCCATGGTCTTCACCACCGGGACCGCAATGGCGCAGGAATGTCTCACCGGCGATGGCTGCCTGCCCAACCGTGGCTGTGTGAATGACTTCAAGCCTGGATCGAACTGCACTGCAGAGGACGTGGATATCGGCATCTTCTTTGTCAACGATGTCCGCCCAGTTTGTGAAAACGTCGGCGATACTGCGACGGTCTATATGGAAGTCCAACTGGTCGCTGGCGCGAATGAGCGCTATGATATCGGTTTATTTGTCGCTCTAGATGGGGGGAGCGCCAAATTGCCCTCACGCCTCGCAGATGGGGCTAGTTGTTACCATGACTACCTGCGCGGTCCCCTGAGCGGCAGTCCCACCACCACCCCGCCGCGCACCTCGCCCTTCATCGATTTGGAAGACACCCCTGGTTCCGGCGACGAATGTGGCGACCTGGAGCAGGGCGTGATGAACCTCTACTACCTCGAGCCGCTGACCATCCTATGCAAGGACGACAATAACGATGGGAAAGTGGATGACCTGAGCGCTTGCGTCAGTTGGGATAACGTGCGCAACAATTCCCCCATCTGCACCAGCGAGCTGCAGGCATATCCGAATACCAAGGCGAAATGCAAATGCGAAAGCGTGCCCGTAGAAGTTTTTATTCGTGACGCCGACCTGGCAGTGGACAAAATCGGTCCCACCAACGTGGAATTGGGTGAAGTGTTCGAATACGACATTGTCATCACCAACAATGGTCCCGATGTCGCCGATAACACCAAATTCGATGGTTTGGATACCATCGAAGAAGGCTTGAGCATTCTGGGCGTCACGCCAAATGCCGCCAACTACGACGACCCAGAACTCCCCTGGTGCACAATCACCGACGACGGCAACCCCAGCACCTACGACGGCGGCTCTGTGAACTGCAACATCGGCGATATGGCGGTCGGCGCAACTTATACGGTCACCATTCAGGTGCAGTTAGACCCCAACTGGGATACCGAGACCAAAGGCACCTTCTTCGAAAACACAGTGTGTGTACGCAGCAACGTGGACGACCCTGTGCCAGGCAACAACTGCGACACCACTTCCACCACCACTCCGGTGACGATCGCCTCCTTCTTCGCCTCGCAAAACGGAGATACGCTCTCCTTCGAATGGAGCACCGCCACCCAGGTGGGCAATGCCGGCTTCAACCTCTACGCCGATACCTCCACCGGCCTGCTCAAACTCAACCAGGAGCTCATCCCCACCACAGAAGTGGATGC
>JBBIVW010000019.1:25095-47628 GCA_037439525.1 Anaerolineae bacterium | reverse complement strand
AATGACACCCCAAAAATGATGGACACACAAAGCCCGAGGTCGCCTCAAAGCCATGGTCATAGGGATTCTTCGCTACGCTCAGAATGACACCAAAAAAATGCTGGACACTCAAAGCCCGAGGTCGCCTCAAAGCCATGTTCATAGGGATTCTTCGCTACGCTCAGAATGACACCAAAAGATGCTGGACATACAAAGCCTGAAACCTGCTTTGAGCCATGGTCACAGGGATTCTTCGCTTCGCTCAGAATGACACCGAAAGCATGCTGGACACACACAGCCTGAAACCTGCTTCGAGCCATGGCCACAGGGATTCTTCGCCGGCGGCTCACTGCGCTCGCCGCCAGGCTCAGGATGAAACGGTGGTCTGCGCCTTGTCTTCCGCCGCGGTGGTGCCGCTTGTGCCCGATTCTCGGCGGCGCGTGAACAGCCAAACCAGCGCGGTGCTCAACGCCAGCGCGGGGAGCAAAATCAGCCCTCCCTCCGGACCGAAATCACCGCCGCTCAGCCAAGCAGCAACCTGATTGCTTGAATCGATGAGGCGATAGGTGGCGAAACCGCTCACCGGGAAACCGAACACCACGCCCTCGAAAAAGTTCCAGCCGATGTGCAGCCCTAGGGGTAACCAGAGCTGGCGCGTGCGTACGTAGGCATAGCCCAACATGAGCCCTGCCAGAAAGACGCCGACAAACGAGAGCGGCGTGGCGAAGGGATTACTCAGGTGCATCGAAGCGAAGACCGCTGCCGCCAGCACCACTCCCCAGAGGGTATTCAGACCGGCTTCGAGGTTTTGCAAAATATACCCGCGATGCATCAGCTCTTCGGCAAACGCTGCTAAAATGAACATCCCCAGGATGTTGAAGGCGTTGATGTACATATCCTGCAGGCTTTGGGTCTGCCAGGCGAGGTTTTCGATGCGGATCCAGCCCAAGCCGAGTTCTAGGAAGAAGACCAGTGCCAGCGCCACGCCGCCGATGAGAAAGCCGATCAGGACATCGTTGGACGCATCCAAGGAGAGGCGCAAGCCCAGGCTACTCAAAGAGCGACGGTCGAAAAGGAGCCGCGCAAGTAAAACGGCGATAAACACAATGAGCAGTTGGACGCCGTTGAGCAAGAGTAGGTCGATTTGGGTGGTATCGACACCGCTCTCGGTCAGGGCGGTCATCACCACGGCGTAGATGGCGTTGAGCAGGGTCAAGAGCAAGAAAAACAAGGCCAGTCGCCATCCGGCGCGCAGACGGACTTCATCTTCGCAAAACAACAGACGATGCCAAAGCGGGCGGGGGGAAGTAGTGGGGGGTAAGATGGGTTCCATGATCAATTCTCCGTTGGTTTATGCTCCTGTTGGGATCCAGATGTTCTTCACCTGTGTGGCTTCGTGCAAGAATTCCTCCCCCTCCCCTTGCCTGCGATCCATCCAATCGCGTGGCAGGCCGTAATTCACCCAGGTGCGCTTCATATTGGCGGCAGAGGCGTATTCCACACAAAAACTGCCTTCCGCGTCGCCAAAGTACCACACGGCGTCCACGTCTTCGTGTTCGACGAGCGTCCGCGTCAGGTGATCGCGGTCGCCGGTGACGATGTTCACCACGCCGGGAGGCACATCCGAGGTATCCAGCACCTGGTAGAAGTCCGTGGCGCTCAGAGGATGCGCCGGACTGGGAATGATCACCACCGTGTTGCCTCGGGCGATGGCAGGAGCCATCAGCGAGATGAACGCCAGCAGGGGGTACTCATCCGGGCAGGCGATGCCGATCACCCCGACCGGCTCATACACCGCCACGGTGACCCCGCGCAGGGTGGTCTCCTGCACCGTGCCGCCGTACTTGTCGGCGTACGCCGCGTAGGTGAACAAGCGCTCGATCGCCATGCGCACCTCCGCCGCGGCAGAAGATGGCTTGCAGCCGGTCATGTGCACGATGCGCCGGGCAAACTCCTCTTGGCGCGCGGCCAGGTTTTCGGCGATGAAATACAGGATTTGGGCGCGGTGGTACCCATGGCGCATCGCCCAGCCCGGCTTTGACAGGTGCGCCGCGTGTGCCGCTTCTACCGCGTCGCGAATGTCCTTGCGGTTGCCGTCGCCCACCTGGCCAATGAGTTCGCCATGCGGGCTGAGCACGGCGCGGGTGTAATGCCCGTCTGGACGCACCTGCTGGCCGCCGATGTACATCTTCGGCGTGCGGTCGATTCTCACGAGGCGCCCGTTCGGTTGAAACTCGCCGGGCATCAACGGTCGGGCGGGGATGTGTGCGCCCCAATCGGCGGGCGGCTTGCCATCCTTGGGCGGGGAGTACTTCGGGCGCGGGCGCGGCTGCCACGCCGGGCGCAGATATTCGAAGAGCCCCTCGCGCCCGCCCTCGCGCCCGAAACCGCTCTCGCGGTAACCGCCAAAGCCCGCCGCGGCGTCGAACAGGTTGGTGCAGTTCACCCACACCGAGCCGGCTTTGACCTGACCGGCCACCTCCAGCGCCAGGTTGATGTTGTCGCTCCACACGCTGGCTGCCAGACCGTAGCGCGTGTTGTTGGCCAATTCGATGGCTTCCGCCGGGCTGCGAAAGGTGAGCGCCACCAGGACGGGTCCGAAGATCTCCTCCTGCACGACTTGGGCGGCGGGTTCCGTGCCGGTGATGAGCGTCGGTTTGTAGAATAAGCCTTGCTCTGGCAGGGGGATGTCCGGCTGATAGAGCGTTCCGCCTTCTGCCAGGCCGGTTTGCACCCAGTGGTGGATTGTCTCCCACTGGCTTTTGTCCACGATGGCGCCCATGTCCATGCACTTATCCAGCGGGTCGCCGACGCGCAGCTTGTTCATGCGCGCTTTGAGCTTCTCCAAAAAGGTATCGGCGATGTTCTCCTGCACGAGCAGGCGCGAGCCGGCGCAGCACACCTGACCCTGGTTGAACCAGATGGCGTCCACCACGCCTTCGATCGCCGAATCCAGGTCCGCGTCTTCGAAGACGATGAACGGCGACTTGCCGCCCAGCTCCAAGGAGAGCTTCTTGCCCGAACCCGCAGTGCGCTGCCGCAGCAGGCGACCCACTTCAGTCGAGCCGGTGAAGGCTACCTTGTCCACATCGGGGTGCGCGGCGAGCATCTCGCCGGCGCGGCTGCTGCCGGTGATCACGTTCACCACACCCGGCGGCAGCCCGGCTTCGGCGACGATCTCGGCGAAGAGCAGCGCCGTCAGACGCGTGTAGGAGGCGGGTTTGATGACCACTGTGTTGCCCAGGGCGATGGCCGGGGCGACCTTCCAGGCGAGCATCAGCAGGGGGAAGTTCCAGGGGATGATCTGCCCGACCACGCCCACCGGCTGGTAATCGCTCAGCTCGCGCTCCATCAACTGCGCCCAGCCGGCGTGGTAGTAGAAGTGGCGCGCCAGCAGGGGCACGTCGATATCCCGCGATTCGCGAATCGGCTTGCCGTTGTCCATGGATTCGAGCACGGCGAGCAGGCGGTGGTGCTTCTGGATGTTGCGCGCGATGGCATACAGATAGCGGGCGCGCTCCACCCCCGGCGTTTGGCTCCAGGATTGGAACGCCTGGCGCGCCGCAGCGACGGCCAGGTCCACTTCGGCTTGACCCGCCTGGGCGGTCTCCGCCAGTTGTTCCAGGGTGGCAGGGTTGTAGCTGGGGTAATAGGCTTCCTGTTTCGGCGTGATCCACTGGTTGTTAATGAACAGCCCGAAGCGGCGCTGGTGCGCCTCTAACCAGGCGTTGGCTGCGGCAGGCGATTCGGGCGCCGGTCCGTAAGCCATGTCTTTGAAAATCTGCCGTACACTCATAACCTTCTCCCTTCTCTGCCGGTAGTGTTTAGCCCAGGGGCATGTGGTGACGGGCGGCGTAACGCCCGTGGATGTAGTGATAGAGCTGGCGTTCCAGATCGGTGAGCAGGCTGCTGGCGCCGATGCGGAACAGCTCGGGCATCAGCCATGCCTCGCCCAGCTCCTCTTTCATCAGGGCTTGCCAGGCGAGGGTCTGTTTGGCGGTGTGTATTCCGCCGGCGGGTTTGAAGCCCACCGGGTATCCGGTGCGTTGGACGTACTCGCGGATGGCGCGCGCCATCACCAGGCCGACCTCCAGGGTGGCGTTGACGCTTTCCTTGCCGGTGGAGGTTTTGATGAAGTCCGAGCCGGCCATCATGGCTACCAGGCTGGCTTGATAGACCTGCTTCAGGGTAGCCAGGTCGCCGGTTGCCAGGATGGTCTTCATCTGGACGGTGCTCCCGCAGGTGGCGCGGAACTGGCGGATTTCGTCGTACAGCGCCTGCCAGTTCCCGGTGAGCACGTGGGCGCGGTGGATGACCACATCGATTTCGCCGGCGCCGGCTTCGATGGCTTGCTCGATCTCGGCGATGCGCTGGGCGAGGGGCGTCTGCCCGGCGGGGAAGCCGGTGGCCACCGAAGCCACGGGGATGCCGCTGCCTTGCAGGGCTTCCACGGCGTCTTTGACGCGGCTGGGATAGACGCACACCGCGGCGACGGTCAGGCGGTCGTCTTCCGCGCCGAGCGCCAGGCGCATATCCGCACGCAGGGGCTGGCGCGCCTTGGCGCACAGGCGGTGCACGCGACCTGGGGTGTCATCCCCTGCCAGGGTGGTCAGGTCGAGGCAGGTGATGGCTCTCAACAGCCAGGCGGCCTGCCAGTCCTTTTTAATTGAACGCCGCGCTGGCAGGGTGGCGCAGCGCCGCTCGACTGCGCTGCGATTGACGTGCACACCCAGCACCCAGCCCAATTCTAGCGGGATGCCGGGGTTGCGTTGGTTTTTAGAGGCCATATCGGTATCCTCGAAGTATGGTTGATATGATTATGCAAGCCTGATTGTACCAAAAGACTTCGGTTATGGTTTCTATGGTTTCAGGAAAAGGGTTGCGCAGTACGTTTCCAGGAAAAGGGACTTATAACCATATAATGCAAGACCCTTTATCTTTTTTCCTGGAAACTGAGGTGGGGGTGCTGACCTTGTTTCCAGGAAAAGGGGCGTGCACCCTTTTATTACAGGAGCCTTAATCCCTTTTCCTGGAAACTGAGGTGTGAGTGCTGCCTCGTTTCCAGGAAAAGGGGCGTGGATCCCTTTATAACAAACACCCTTATCCCTTTTCCTGGAACCAAATGACCGTTACTAATCGCAAACCTGCTTTGTCATTATTGCAACCTCGGCAAACAACTCGTTCTGGCCCCATAATCTCAAAATTTTCTTAACCATCTGACAAGCTTCGGCGGCGAGTTGTGGAAGTTTGTCTTTGCAAGCTAGAACAACTCCCAACGCGCCTATCGCTAGTCCTAGCTGGATTTGCGCCTCATCGGGGAAGCGGGCGGCGGTCTGCTGCAGGATGGCGAAGTGGGCTTCCATGCGGGTGAGGTCGTCGGCTGTGCCGTAAGCGTCGATGGCGTTAACCGCGCCGCTGGTTAAGGCTTCCTGGATTTGAGGCTCGTCGGGGAAGCGGCGTTCGCCTTCGAGAAAAACGCCCAGCGTCTTCATGTTTTCCTCCTGGCCGATGAGCGCCACGTTCAGGTTGCGCTAGTCGAGCTCGTCTTTGACGGGTGGAGGCGGACCCATCGGCAGGCGCGCCCCTTTGCCAAATCGCTTGAGGAAATCTTCCCAGGGGCGGCGCAGCGCGGCATACATGGGAAAAGTGAGCAACAAAGCGAACATCGCCGGCCAATACTCGATCAGCCAGTCTTGAATTTGCAGGCTGAGGGCATCGAAGAAGGTGTTATCGTGCAAGTACTGGCGTAAGCCCTCCACGGAGATGAACGGCTTCGCCAGGGAAATCACCCCCAACAGGAGAAAGAACAAGAGAAGGGATAGAAGCACATAGGCGAGGGTTTTCTTCATGTACGCCATCCCTGGCAGGTATGTGTTGCAGGTATTTTAGCACAAGATTAAACACCCCAGGATGGAATTTTATGGAATACCTGCCTCGCTTGCAAGGCGAAAGACCCCGGCTAGCGTATAGGCGTGCCGGCTTATCCCAAGGGACGCATGTCGGCTTCCAGGCGGTCGCGCCAGGCTTCGTTCACCCGGCGGCCGAGCAGCTCATAGGCGTAAATCAGCGCGCCGAGCACGGCGGGGCGCGTGGAAAAGGTCAGGCGCACCTCGGGCGCGTGGCGATGCACCTCAGCCAGCAGGCTTTCGCGCAGCAGGAGGCACTCGCGCTGCACCAGCCCGCCGCAGATGAAGATCGGCATGTCGCCGTGCAGCAGGTCGAAGCGCCGCCCAACGGCGAGCACCCAGGCGGCGATGTCTGCGGCGATGTCCATGATCAAGCGCGCGGCAACGGGGTCGGCAAAGGTTTCATAGGCTTGGAAGACGAGCGGGGTGAGCGCCGCCAGCTCGCCATCCCCAAAGCGCCCCTGGGATAAGGCATAGAGCAGGTCGAGGGGATGTTGCGCGCCGCAGGCTTCGAGGATCAGTTCATCCAGGGCGGTGGGCGCGCCGCGTCCATCGTAGGCTTTGAGCACAGCCCACAGCGCTTTGCGCCCGGTCTCCGCGCCGCCGCAGCCTTCCACGCTGAACCAGCCGGAGTGCCACTCCCCTCCAGACGAGGTGCGCACCGCGGCAGCCAGGTGCGTCCCGGCGGTGACGGCGAAGCCCGCGCCCTGGGGCAGATTGGCGCGCAGGGCGATGAGGGCGTCGTTCTTCACCAGCACACGGCGCGCCAGGTGCAGGTCTTCCAGCGCCTGGTGCAGGCGGGCGAAATCCTGTGGCCAGTCGGCGCCGGCCAAACCAAAGCACGCCGCGGCCACCTGTTCGGGGTGCGCCTCGGCGCGGTGCAGGGCTTGCGTGACGCAGCTTTGAACTGCTTGCAGCGCCTGGTCGAAGGGTACACTGTAGGGATCGCTGTTGCCGGTGCGTCCCCAACCGCGCGGCGCCCCTTGAGTGTCAGCCACTACGCAGAAGGTTTTGCTCTTGCCGCCATCCAAACCCAGGACGAGTTCTTCTTTCATCATCGCACTCCTTGGTATGCAGCTGAGAAAAGATATTCACCGTGCTTTAATCTATTGTATCATATATGGCGCCCACTTGAGGCTCAGATAGGCGCTGAGCACCGCGTTATCAGCGCGTGTGTGGTTTATTCCGTTTGCGCGCCCTGTGCTTGGCGGAATTTACGCAACCGCTCCTGCAGGATTGGGAAGAAGAGCCACACCAGGATGGTGGGCGGCAGGGCTTTTGCCAGGGGGTAGATATCCAAATCGAAAAATCGCCCCAGAGCGGGCATCTGGGCGATGAGCCAGGCGATGCGAGGCAGCGGCAGGCTGAAGAGCAGCACCGCCGAAGGCAGTGGGAAATAAGGCATGCTCAGCGCCGTGCCGGCTGCAAAGGCGATGACTTTCCGTTCTTTGGAAAGGGGGATGAGCCCTATCGGCAGCCAGATGAGCGCTACCCACCAGCCTAGTTCTGGAAAGAGGGAGATGTTGCGCGAAAGGGAAACCAGCCAGCCAGCGGTGTTGAGGTGCGCCAGCCATGCGGGGATCCAAAAGCCCCACTGAAGCACGCTAAGCAGCAGCACGGCAAACGGGATGAGCAGCGTTTTCCATTTTGGTGAGGACCACCACCAGAACAGAACGACCAACGGCAGGGTTAGCTGCGGTTTGATGGATGCCAGCATCAAACCCGCGCCGGCGAGCAGCGGTTTTTCCCGCCTTACCGCCCACCAGGCAAGTGCCAACCCAGCGACCGCCAGGCCGTCGATTTGCCCGTAGTACAGGGTCCAGGCAAAGGGGAAAGAGAGGAAGAGCATCCATGTCTTGCCGCCAAAGGTGTGCGCCGCAAAGGTCAAACCGGCGATGGAAGCCAGGGAGAGCAGCACATAGGCAAGCGTTTCCGAAGGAAGGGTGAGTGCAGCGAACAGCCAGCGCGCCCAGTACGGGTGCCACAGCTCCTCCGGGTAGGCGCGAAAGGCGAGCAAATCACCATGCCATTCTGGGTGGGGTGTGAAAAACGCGGTCATTCCCAAGGCAACTGCCAGAGGCCAAGGGGTGCGCTGCAGCGCGAGGCACACGCGCTGGAGAAAAAACCATGGTGAGGTTGGCTGGTCGGGTGTTGCCGACATATTTAAGGCATGATACCATATCTCGTTTCCGGCTGTGGCTTGTTTTGGTGTGGGGAGTGGCTCATTGAGTGGGTACAAAAGGCGCTTATATGAGCAGAGTAGTTCGGATATTGCTGCTTGTAGCGCTGTCTTCGGTGAAAGGATAAATAAACAGGCGCACAGCACACGCTAAAGCGTAAGGGCAACGCAAAAAGCATTGTGATCTGCATGTCAGATGTTTGTCTCGGATAAAGGTGCACAACTCGTCCATCTCTGCCTCTTTCACAGCGAGCAAATCAAAGCTCCAGCCACAAAACCACATGCGTAGCCGAGATTTCATATCTCGTATTACGGGGTATAGAAACCCCGGCTACATATCTTCGGGCGCTTCGTCGTCGTTGTAGTCCTAACCGATTGTGAGACGCGTAACACCGACCTGCGGTTGGCCTTGCCAGGCTAAGCCTGGAGGTACATTGAACAGGCATACATTAAACCTTTGAAAAGCCCTTGAGCCATACGAAGCCCTCTTGACATGGACAGAGATTTTCGCTATACTGCACTTGTATTGACATCTGTATATCAATACAAATCGGGCGCTCCGAAGATGGACGATGTGCATACGCTCTTCAAGATCGACCGCCTCAGCCGCCTGCCGCTCTACGACCAGATTCAGCGCAACATCCGCCAGTTGATTTTGGATGGACACCTGCGCGAGGGGCAATTGATGCCCTCCGAATGGGAGCTGGCTGAGCTGTACGAGGTCAGCCGCCTGACCGTGCGCCGGGCGTTGGATGAGCTGGTGCATCAGAGATGGCTGCGCCGCCGCCAGGGGGTAGGCACGTTCATCACTCGCCCGAAGATCGCTTCCATTGCCCCGGATAAGCTCAGCTTTACCCAGCAGATGCTCGCCATCGGACGCATGCCCAGCAGCCGTCTGCTGAGCTGCAAGCAGGTGCCGGCTTCGACGCACCTCGCCTCATTGTTGAATGTGGAAGTCGCTGCGCCTCTGGTCGAGATCGTGCGCGTGCGCCTGGCAGATGGGCAGCCCATCCTGTTGGAAAGCTCCAGCCTGCCGTACTCGCGTTTCCCCGACTTGTTGGATTGCCCCCACCTGGAGAGCGGCTCGTTGTACGCCTTTCTCTCCGAGCGCTATGGCGTCGAGATCACGCGCATGGAGCAGCGCCTTAAACCCGTGCTGCTCACCGCCGAACAGGCGCGCCTCCTGGAGGCGCCCGAGGGCTCGCCCTCCATTCGCAGCGACATCCTGGCGTATTCACATCTGGATGAAGCCGTGGAGTATTCCTGGTCGGTGGCGAACGGCGAACATAGCGAGTTTTACTTCTCTTTTTTGAGGGAGTCGAGGCGGACATAAGGAGGGCACATTTTTTACACTTCGCCAGATAGAAGATCGTATCGAAGAAAGGAGGTACTTGGGAAAAGTTTGAGATCGTGTGCGCTTGTCTAGTTCGAACTCGAATTAACGTATCCTAGTATTGGAGGAGAAACCATGCAAACCATTCGTAAAGTTCTATCCCTGCTTTTTATCGCCGCCCTGGTGATCGGCAGCGCAAGCTGCGCCCCTAAGCCAAAAGAGGCGGGCCCGGTTACGGTGCGCGTTCTGGCCATGGAACAGGCTGGTCCTACCGTGGACGAAATGAACGCCATCGTTGCTGAATTTAACGAAACCAACCCGAACATCCAGGTGCAGATCGAATACGTCTCCTATGATGCCTTGCACGACAAGATCACCACGGCGATGGCTTCCACCCCGCCGGCCTATGATGTCTTCCTGGTGGACGACATCTGGTACGCTGAATTTGCCGATGCCGGCTATATCTGGGACGTGACCGACAAGATCACCGCGGATATGCGCGAAAAGATCTTCGAAGCTGCCTGGGATATCACCACAGTGAACGGTCGCGTGTATGGCATGCCCTGGCTGCTCGACCAAAAGTACTTCTACTACAACGAAAAGCTGCTCAACGACGCAGGCTTTAGCGCACCCCCCACCACCTGGGAGGAACTGGTAGAGATGTCCAAAGCCATCAAGGAACAGGGCATTGTCGAGTATCCTATCGTCTGGTCTTGGGGGCAGTACGAAGCCGCGATTTGCGACTGGGTGACCCTGCTCTACGGCAACGGCGGTCGCCTGGTGGACGAGGAGGGCAAGCCAGCGTTCAACGATGCCATCGGTGTGGAGACGCTCACCTGGATGATCCAGACCATCGACGAGGGCATCACCAACCCGGCTTCGGTTTCTTATGTGGAAGAGGATGTACGCAACGTCTTCTCCCAGGGCAAAGCCGTCTTCGCCCTCAACTGGGTATACATGTACGACCTGGTGAACTTCAACACGGAGGAATCCCAGGTCACCGGGCAGATCAAGATGGCTTTGATGCCCGCCTTCGCGGATAGCGGAGTAGCCAGCGCGACCATCGATGGCTCGATGGGCTTCTCCGTAGCGGCATCCTCTCCAGTCAAGGAAGAAGCCTGGAAGTACATCGAATACCTGACCTCCGAGGACGTTCAGAACCGCTATTCTGCCCATCTGCTGCCGGTTTGGGAGACCAGCTTCGAAGGCGAAGCGCTGGAGAAGCTCATCAGCTACACGCCAGCCAACGCGACCACGGTGCCGATGTTCAAGGCACAGTTCCCCTACTCGCACGTGCGCCCGAAGGTGCCATTCTACCCCGAAGCCTCCAAAGCTTTGCAGCTCGCCCTGCAAGAGGCGCTGACCAAGCAGAAAACACCTCAGCAAGCATTGGACGACGCTGCAGCCAAATGGCTCGAACTGATCGGGCAGTAAAGCCATGATTGTGCCGTTCGGGGAGGGCGCTTACGCCCTCCCCGACGAACACACACACTCAGCCTGGCAGGAGCATGAAGGCTATCCAAAAGCCCACCCTCACTCTGCGGCAGCGCGATACGCTCATCGCCCTGGCGCTGGTCGCACCGAGCCTGATCATCATCTTCGGCATCGTCCTGCAACCCATCCTCTCCACGCTGTACCTGAGCTTCTTTCAAGCCGAGTTGGGCATCGGAACGACAAACGTCTTTCGAGGTCTGGGCAATTACCTCGAGCTGCTGAGTGATAAGGTTTTTTGGGAATCCATCTGGCGTACGCTGTACTTCACGCTGGTCTCGGTGGGGTTGGAATTGGTTCTTGGCCTGGCGATCGCCGAGTTGATCCATGCTCATCCGCCGGGCTGGCGCTTCCTGCGCACCAGCCTGATCATCCCCTGGGCGGTGCCGACCATCGTCAACGGCACCATGTGGCGCTGGATTTACAACGCGGACTATGGCGCCTTGAACGGCCTGCTGCTGCAACTCGGCCTCATCGAGCGCTACATCCCCTGGCTCACCCAGCCGAAAACAGCCATGAATCTGGTCATCCTGGCGGATATCTGGCATAGCGTCCCGTTCATCGCCCTGATCTTGCAAGCCGCGTTGGCGACTCTGCCGACTGAATTGATAGAAGCTGCAGCCGTGGATGGGGCAAACGCCTGGCAGCGGTTCTGGTATATCCGCATGCCGCTTTTGCGCTCTGCCATCCTGGTCGCGTTGGTCATCCGCACGGTGGAAGCCTTTCGCGTCTTCGATATCATATATGTCATCACCGCCGGGGGACCGGCCTTCGGCACGGTGACCATCTCGTACCTGACCTATCTGGAGACGTTCAGCTTTGGGCATGTCGGGCGCGGCTCGGCGTTGTCCTTCCTCATCTCTCTATTCACCATGCTCATGGCGTTTCTCTACATCCGCTTGTTGTACCGTCCACAGGAGCAGATGTGAACTCGGGTGTCGGCAGGTTTCCATTAAAAATGCGGCGGACGCCGCGGGTACGCCTGAATCGGGTGGCGTTGTCCCTGCTGACCCTGGTGGTGCTGCTGTTCATCTTCCTGCCTGTGTACTGGCTGGTGATTTCATCCATCTCTACGCGTGCTGAACTGCTCTCTGTACCCATCCATTGGTTTCCGCAAAACCCCTCGCTGCGCAACTACCTCAACATCCTCCTGCCTGGAGAAACTACCTCGGAGGTGGCGCGCACCTTCAAGATCACCCTGCGCAATTCGCTGTTCATCGCATCCACGGTGACGGCGATTTCTCTCGCCGTGGGCTCGCTGGCGGCATATGCCCTGGTGCGCATCCGCTTTCGCTTTTATGAGACCTTCCTCATCGGCATCATCGGCACGCGCATGGTCCCTGAGGTCTCTTTAGTCATCCCCTTGTACATCCTGGCGACGCGCCTGGGTTTGTACAACACCCCGTATGTGCTCATTGCTACCTATCTGTGTTTTGCCCTTCCGTTTGCCATCTGGCTGATGGCCGCGTTCTTCCAGACCATCCCCATCGAATTGGAGGATGCCGCGCTGATCGACGGCTGTTCGCGCTTGCGCATCCTGTTGCAGATCATCCTGCCGATCTCCGCGCCGGGCTTGGTCTCTACTGCCTTGTTCATCTTCTTGCTTGCCTGGGATGAGTTTTTCTTTGCCCTGATCTTCACCAGCACGGTAGCGGCGAAGACCGTGCCGGTCGCCATCGCCGAGTTTACCGGGCGCTATGTGGTCGATGTCACCAGCATGATGACCGGTGGCGTTTTGGCAGCCATCCCCCCGGTGTTGCTGGCGTTGGTCTTCCAGCGGTACATCGTCAGCGGCTTGACCGCCGGAGCAGTAAAAGGATAAACCCATGATGCTGCGCTCAGAATATCTTCAAGATATCCTTTCGCAACCACGTGCGTTGCGCTACGTCCTGGAGCGGTTCGAGGCACAGCCTTTGGAAGGGCTGGCGCATGCCTTCCAACAAAGCGCCTTTGAGACGCTCATCATCACCGGCATGGGGGCTTCGTACTATGCCACTTATCCACTCTTTCTAAAGATGAGCCGCGCGGCCACCCTCCCACTGTGGATCGATACCTCGGAATTGATCCATTATGCCCCGGCTTTGTTGCAGCGAAAGGCGCTGTTGTGGGTGTTTTCCCAATCCGGGCGCAGCGCTGAAATCATCACCTTGCTGGAAAAGCTGCGCCAGTATAAAGAAGTCACCTTATTGGCGATGACCAACCATCTGGATAGCCCTCTGGCGCGAAGCGCAGACCTGGTCGTCCCCATCGATGCGGAGGAGGAACGCACCGTTTCTACGCGCACGATGATGAACACCCTGGCGCTCAGCCTGCTGGTGGGGCGGTTATTGCTTGGTTTAGAGCTGGCTCCAGCCAAGACAGACCTGCTCTTCACCATCGGGCAAATCGAACGCTATTTGGACGCTTGGGAGGCGCACATGAGCTTTTTCGAAAAGCATCTTGGCTTTCCGGAGAGGCTCTTCTTATTAGGGCGCGGCGCTTCGCTATTTTCCACGCACTATGGGGCGCTCATCCTCGCCGAAGCGGCGAAGTATCCCGCCATCCCCATGCAAGCTGCCCAATTTCGCCATGGACCCCTTGAAATGGCGCAGGCAGATATGCGGGCGATCTGTTTCGCCGGCGAAAGCCAGACATGGTCTCTGAACCTCAACCTGGTCGAAGACTTGGTTTCTTATCGGGCAAAAGTCTTCTGGATCAGTTGTTTTCCTCACACCGAGCTTCCCGAAAGCCTGGAGATGCGCGGCGTCTGCCCCATTCCCGCGCCCGGCGCGTTGGGCGAGGGGCTGCCTCTGGCGGAAATCGTACCCGTGCAATTGCTCAGCGTCTATCTGGCAGAAGCACAGGGGCTGACGCCTGGAGAATTCCGCTACATCGGCAAAGTGACCCTCAAAGAGTAAGACCGGCGTTAACGTTCGCCACCCACTTGTGTGGTACACTCATCCCGCCAGGCGGGATACGCCCGGCAGGGTTTGACGCGCGATGAACGAAAAGTCCTTACGCACATTGGATTATTTCAAGATCCTGGAGCTTCTGGCGGCCAGGTGTGCCTTCGCGCCATCAAAAGAGCGCGCCCTGGAATTGCGCCCGGCGCGCACGCTGGATGAAGCCCAGCGCCAGCTCGACCTGACGCACGAAGCCGTGAATTTATTGGCGAAAAACCCATCCTTTACCATCGGCGGGGCGCGCGACATTCGCAAGTCGATTGCCCTGGCAAGCCACGCCGGCGCGCTGGACGCGCAGGAATTGCTCGATATCCGCGCCACGCTCATCGCCGCGCGCAACCTGTGCCGTACGCTCGACCGCCTCAGAGAAGAAGCCCCCCTGTTGGCGGAGTTGGCTGCAAGCCTGCCTCAACCCGGCGGCGTGATTGAAGCCATTTCTGCGGCAATTTCCGAGCGCGGGGAGGTGCTGGATTCCGCCTCGCCCCAATTGGCTGCCATCCGCCATGAGCTGCGCATCGTCCATGAGCGTCTGCTGAGCAAACTGCAGCGTATGGTTTCGGACACGGCCATTGCCCCGTTCTTGCAGGAGGCGTTGGTCACCCAACGCGATGGCCGCTATGTCCTGCCGCTGCGTGCCGAGTTCAAAGGTCGCCTGCCGGCCATCGTGCACGATCAATCCTCCTCTGGAGCGACGCTGTTCGTCGAACCGCTGGCCATCGTTGAGCAGAACAATCAATATCGCCAGCTTCAACTGGAAGAGGAAGAGGAGGTGCGTCGCGTTTTGTTCGCCTTGTCCCTCATGGTGGGCGAACATGCCCAGGCGCTTACCCAAGTGGTAGACGGCCTGGCGGAGATCGACCTGATCCTTGCCAAGGCGGCTTACGCCCAGGAGTTGGACGCCACCCAGCCACAATTACACGCTATTGTTCCGCCTCGGCCGGCCTCTAAAAAGCGCACGCCCACCGCTTCCACGGTTACCCTGCGCCTGATTCAGGCGCGGCACCCATTGCTGGACAGGCGCACAGTCGTGCCCATCGACCTCGTCCTCCCCCCTGAGGCTTATGCTCTGGTGATTACTGGGCCCAACACGGGAGGCAAGACGGTGACCTTGAAAACCGTGGGCTTGCTCTGTTTGATGGCGCAATCGGGCATGTTCATCCCCGCGGAGGCGGGCTCGGCGTTGAGCGTTTTCGACCAGGTGTTTGCCGATATTGGCGATGAACAGTCCATCGAACAATCCCTTTCGACCTTTTCGGCGCACATTACCAATATCATCCACATCCTGAAAAACGCCGATCTCCGTTCCCTGGTCATCCTGGATGAACTGGGCGCGGGCACCGACCCGCAAGAAGGCGCGGCTCTGGCGCGTGCCATCCTGACCCACCTGCTGCAGCGCCAGATCACCACCCTGGTGAGCACACATCACCCAGAATTGAAAGCCTTTGCCCACACCACGGAAGGCGTGGTCAACGCCAGCGTGGAGTTCGACCTGGAGACCCTGCGCCCAACCTATCACCTGACCATCGGCCTGCCGGGGCGCTCGAACGCTCTGGCGATCGCTCAACGCCTGGGGTTGGATGAGCGCGTGCTTTCGATGGCGCGGGAGCAAATCAACCCTCAGGATTTGCATGTCGATAAGCTGCTCGATGAAATCCGTCGCCAGCGCGATCTGGCGCGGCAGGCGCGCCAGCAAACCGAACGTATGCGCCAGGAGGTTGCCGCGCTGCGCGCCGAGCTGGCTGAGCGCCTGGCAAAGATCGACCTCGAACGCCAGCAGCTTCTGGATGAAGCCCGCCAGCAGGCATTGGAAGAACTTGGTCAACTGCGGGGAGAGATCGCCGAGATGCGCCGTACCCTGCTGCGTTTGCGCCAACCTCTGGACGAGGTGCAACCGCTCATTCAGAGGGTGGATCGCCTGGAGCAGGAGACCATGGACGCCAAGGTGGAAGCCGCGTGGATGCCAGAGGCCGGCGAGAAAGTGGTACTGGCGCCTGGGGTGCGCGTGCGCCTACGCTCGTTCCGCACGCCGGGCGTGCTCTCCAGCATCGAAGGAGATGAGGCTGAAGTCCTGGTGGGCAATTTGCGCCTGCGCACAAAGCTGAGCGATGTCGAAGCCCTGGATGCCTCCGCCTCGAGCGCCATGGAACAGCAAGAGCCGGTGGGGAGGAGCGTGGTGCTTCCCGCGGAAGGGAAGCCTGCTCCACGCATGGAACTCGACCTGCGCGGTAAGACGGGGGAGGAAGCCCTGGACGCTCTGGAGGATTACCTGGAAGCCGCGTTCCTGGCGGGTATGCCCTTTGTGCGCATCATCCACGGCAAGGGCAGCGGTAAGCTGCGCCAGGTGGTGCAGGCTTACCTGGCACAACATCCGCACGTGAGCAGCTTTGAGGCGGGGAAACCGACTGAAGGAGGCGAAGGCGCCACCGTCGCCCACTTGAAGGTGGATTGAGCGCCATTGAGTGCATGATTATTGCCTCCATAAAGCAATGAGCGCTGGCATGTTCACCGCTCAGGTTTGCGGGCGACCCTTTGATCAAAGTGAGTGGAACCTTGTGGGGAGATTCTCCGTCCATTATTTGTCGGTGTTATATCAACAAGGAGCGTGACACGATGTCTGTAAGATGGATGACTTATTTATTTTGCCTCATTGTCGCCGGCGGGTTATCTGCGTGTGTTGCCCAAGCGGCAGAACTGCCACCGAGCGCCACACCGCATGAAGTGGACCTTGCCCCGACCCTGCCTTTCCCGCCACAGGAAACCCCCGTACCCCAGGATGGCACTGCCCCGCAGGAGGAAAAGCCAATCGACATGCCTTCTGGTGCGGTGATTGTTTTCAAGCGCAGTGGAGGCCTCGCCGGGGTGGATGAGACATGGGTGATTTATCCCGATGGGCGCATCGTTGGCGCAGACGGCACTGCCTTTCAAGCGCCGGCAGAAGCGGTAGATGATTTACTCACCAATCTGGAAGAGCTCAACCTGAAAAACCTGGCTGGTGATTACACTCCGCTCAACCCCTGTTGCGACCGCTTTTTCTATGAGCTTTCCATCGACATCAAGGGCTTAAAGCTGCTCATCAAGACCGCCGATGGAGCCAGCGGAGTCCCGGAGGCGGTATGGCAGGCACTTGACCTGGTGAGTGAGTTTATCGCCGCTTATGTGGCTTAGCACCATGCGGTTTCATTCTGCTTCGCCGCGAGAGAAAGGATGTCATTAACCACACGCACTGAACGCAACCTTTTACTAACAGGTGCCCTGCTTGCATTGCTTGTAGCCGGCTTTCTGGCTTTCACTTTGCTCAAGCCCCTGGTCGTCGCCCTGATCATTGCGGGCACCTTGGCATATCTGTGCAACCCTGTGGTGGAGCGGTTGATGCGTCTGGGTGCACTTTCGCGCCCTCAGGCGGTACGCCTCACCTTTTGGGGATTCCTATTGGCTGGTGCAGCTCTGCTTGGGCTGTTCTCCTGGTTGATCCGTTGGATGGCGCCGCGCTACCTCCCAGATTTGAAGCTGGCGCTAGGCGAGCTGCAAGCCTGGGCGCTCGATGCTTTGCTGAAGCTTGGATGGCGGGTAGATTTGAACCTGCTCCTTGCGCCGTTGGGACGCCTGGTCGGGGAAGTGCTCGCCATGCTGCCTTCGCAGGGCTTGAACATACTTCTGAATATATCCACAAATCTGTTGTGGGGGTTGGTCATCCTCATCGGATTTTATTCCCTATTGCGCGAGGCGCCTCAATTGTCTCAGTGGGTTTATGACCTTTTACCGGATGAGTACACGCCTCACCTTCGCCTCCTCTTAGGAGAACTGGATCGTATTTGGGGGACTTTCTTGCGGGTGCAGGTGTTCATGTTCTTCCTGCTCGGTGTGTTGTTCATGTTCGGCGCCTGGCTGGTGATTTTGCTGTTCCGCACCGGCCTGCTGCAGTTTTCCTGGATCGGCTTCATTCTGTTGCTGGTGTTGGTATATGCCCTGGTGCAGCAGGTGGATAACCTGTGGCTACGTCCACAATTGATGGGGCATCATTTGCGCCTGCACCCAGGCGTGGTTTTCGCCGGGTTGACCGCCGCGCTGGTGGTCGGCGGAGTGTTGGGGGCGTTATTGATCGTACCCCTCATGGCGAGCGCCAAAGTCTTGGGGCGGTACGTGTATTGTATGCTGCTGGATAAAGACCCTTTTCCTGAATTGGGGCAGAGCGGAGGTTGGGATAGCGCTCAGGTTGTTCAGAAACCTTAGCGGGGCATAAAACCCCCAGTTACTTCGTTCTGCTTTCTCTGCGTCTCTGCGGTGCACTATGGCGGGGCATAAAACCCCCGCCCACTTCGTTCTGCTTTCTCTGCGCTCTCTGCGTCTCTGCGGTAAACAGAGGCGGGGTATTGAAACCCCGGCTACTGCGGGGTATGGAAACCCCGTCTGCTGCGCTCTCTGCGTCTCTGCGGTGCACTATGGTGAGGCATAAAGCCCCTGGCTACGAAAAGGGGAGAATGACAAAATAAGGCTTCCGCCATGGCTGACGGAAGCCTCTTGTGTTGCGCCTCTAGCTGATTATGGCGCCATGTCAATCGTTCCCCCTGAGAGTGGATTGGCGTTGAGCCATGCCTGTTCAGGGCTGATCGTCCCCTCGGGCAGACTCATCGTAACCAACATCTGCACCTGTGCCCAGTCCACCAGCAACTGGTTCCAGGTACTGTCGGAATATATGCCCAAACCTACATTGCCACTGGTGAACGAAGTATCTGTGCCGGACCATACCAATACGCCATTGATGTAGAACGACAGGCTGCTGTCATAGGCGATGACGCGCAGCACATTCCATGCATCGCCGTAATCGCTGGGTGTGTTGATCGCGCTGGAAGTTGTCCAACCTTGCAACGCTGTCGCTGTCCCATTGGAAAATTTCCAAACGGAGTAATAACCTGTGTTTGTGTATTGGAAGTAGTATCCGCGATACCAATAATTGGAGCTATCAAGTGGCCACGGCGTGCCTCGTATTATGATGCGCGTCCCGCATGATTTACAGCCATCGCGCAACAGGCGAACGACATAGGTCAGGTTGCTGAAGGTTTCGTTATAATAGGCGGATACGGATGTGCTGGAAAGTCCATACGTCTTGTAATGAATGTCGTTTAGCGTCCAGCTACCGTTTACCGGAGCCCATCTTCCGATGATATTGTTGAAAGAGGTGTGGAAATCTTGCGCGCCGCTGTATGGCGATAAGATAATCGGCAAATTGGTGGTGGGCACGCTGTTGTGGCAGGTATAGATGCGGAAATCGTCGATAAACCAGCCCCAATCCCAGTTGGAGGTATCCGTGCCCAGGCGGAAGCGGAAGCGTGCGTTTTGACCGGCGAGAGAACTCAGACTTACCCGGCTGGAAGTCATCCCATCGCTGTCATAGACAAATGCGTTGTAACCACCCAAGGGATTGCTATAAGAGGATGAAATCGTGCCGTTGTAGCCGTTGTGCGTGAACCAGGCACCAGGCACCTGGTACCAGTTGGTTCCATTGGTCGTGTATTCCAGGATGCCACCATCGAAATAGTCTTCAAAGTCGTAGGCGTGATTGAAGTGTAGATAGGTTGTGCCTGACGAGGGGATGGCGACGTAGTGGCTTTGTCTCATCCAGAAATCGGCGACATTCTCATAGTCGTATCCCCAGATGTTATAAGCCCCACTGGTGGCGTATTCTGGGTTGAAGTTGTAGGGGTTGGCACTTTGCGGCCAGTACCAGTGGTCAGGACCGCTGAATGAGCCGTGCGCCCAGCGCCCGCTGACCGGGTTTTCGAAGTTCTCGTAATACAGATTAAGCGGTGAGCCGCCAGTGATGGTCGCCCAGTCCACGTAGAAGGTCTGGTCGCCGGTGGTGCCGCTGCTGCGATAGAAGATCAACCCGGCTTTCCCCTGCGGATAGGTGTTGTCGCTGCCCGTCCACACCAGGGTGCTGTTGATGTAGAACTGCATCTCTGCACCTTGAGCCACCACGCGCAATGTATTCCAGCTATCCCCAGTTAAAATGGCTGAGTGGTTGGTCCATCCTTGAAGTGCAGTAGCAGAGCCATTGTCATAACGCCAGACAGAGTAATAACCATTTCTGGTGTAGTAAAATCCATAACCGCTGTGCCAGCGATTGCCGCTGCCTGTTGGTTCGGGCGTACCGCGGATCATGATGCCATTGCCGTCAGAATTTTCACCATAACGCCATAAGCGTGCGCTGTAATCTATATCGCCATAGCTGTTGTTCGTGGAGACTGAGAAAAAGGCACTATCCGGGTTTCCATCAGAATACAAGTAACCTGAGCCTACAGACCAATCTCCAGGGATGGCTACTGCATACCACCCTGATGAATCGCTGGTGAATTGAGAATTGAGCAACGTGCTGTTGCATAACGGCGCCGGGCTGGTGTAGCAGGAAGGCGCCAGATGCATTTCAGTCGCATACACCGCTTCGCGCACCTCATTGCAGTCGCTGGAGGTGATCCCATAAGATCCGACCAGGTTGTTGCAAGCCTGGCTGAGCGCCATACCTAAATCGATGTAGTCTGAAGCGGAGGTCAGGTAATTGGTTTGGGCTTCATACCAGATGCGCGCCGTTTTACTGATGCCTAACCCAGTGATGGTGTAGCCGTTGAAGCTACCGCCGTCAGTCATCAAGAAAGCAGCTTTATTGGCCACACCGCTGTTGATATGTACACCGCCATTGTCGTCTGTGCCACAGTAATAGTAAGTGCTGGAGGTTTTGTCTGGATCGCTGTAAAGCGGTGGATTGCTCATATCGCGGATTACACCACCGGGGGTGTCCTCGCCCATCTTCCAGCGCATGCCGACGCTATCATCATCGTTACCATTGGTGTATTGCAGGTCAATGAACTCCCCCCAAATGTCCGATAGGGCTTCGTTGATCGCTCCAGACTGCATATAGTAGAATAACCCGGATTCGTGTTCGGTGACTCCGTGGGTGAGTTCATGTCCGACGACGTCGTCCGCGGAGGCATAGCCATCCCCAAAGACCATTTGTTGACCGTTCCAGAAGGCATTGGCGTATGGGCACGAGCCCCAAGAGGGGCAGTAGCGCACCGTGAATACCATGGTCATACCCATGCCATCGATGCTATCGCGTGCATGGTACGTGTTATAGAAGTCATAGGTAAAGCCGGCATAGTCATAGGCGTTATCCACTTCTGGAACGCCAGTAGCAGCCCCACCTTCGGTGCGCACAGGACCTGTGCCAGGCAATCCTGCTCCTGGGGTGTTGTTGTTGTTATAAATGCGGCGGTTTTTGGCGCTGTCGATCTGGTTGAAATTCAGCGCCATATTTCCATAATGCGCATCCACCAACACCAACTCTTTGATGGGCACAAGATCAGAGCTGCTCACCTCCATGCGCCAGACCAATCGAGAACCTTTCAATCCAAAAGCGCCTAATAGAGAGGGGCTGTAAATCCACAATTGAGGGGTGGATACGTGCAAAGTCTCTACCTCAACCTGATACTGCTTGGCGATGGTGTGCAGAGCAGTATCCTGAGCTGTCTCTGCGGAGATGCGCGGGTTGGGGTTGAGCGTGATGTCGGGGAGCACTTCGCCGTTGACTGAAATCACCCGGTTATCGGCATCCAGGTTGACAATCAGTTCTCCTCCCAGGACGGGGATACTTTGATAGACCTGCTGGTAACGCACCATGGACCGTCCTGTGTCCTGGGTGTGTGATTTCATTACTTGTAGTTCTTTGCCGGCGTCCTTCAAGCCAAACATCTCCCCGTAGGCTTGCAGGAAGTTCATCGCGGCTGCTTGTGGCGTGGTGTGTGGAGCCAGAGAGTTCGGCTGTGTCATACCGAGTCCCGATTTAGTGGTCAGGAAGTGCACCTTCCCTGTGGTGGGATGGGTTGCCACCACCCAATCAGGGTCGTAAGGGCTGCTGAATCCTTCAGGCACACTGCCATCCGTTGGATCTACCGGAGGTGCAGGGCGTGCCTGGGCAGAATGGGTCAACAAGCTGACCAAAGAAAGCAGCACAAGGCAGATCATCCAGAATTTTGTTTTTGAGAGCATCACATTCTCCTCCTTATTTGATTGATAACACACTTGGTTCGCTGAAATTCCTCTCCTTGTGATCCAATGTGGAAGGAAATTCTCGAGGTATTATTTTTTATAGCAAAAATAAATCAAAAAGTCAAGCGATATTAATAATCAAACCAATATTCTCAATAATTTTGCGATATGTCCAATAATTTTATTTTTATTAGGTTTTTGTCTTATCTTCTGGTCACCTTTCAAGCGGTTATTTTCTTGTATGTATTATAGAAGCTCGTGGATTATCTCCTGCCCTTAAAAGATGGCGCTTTTATCGGGTAATATTTGTTTCCTATATTGCGCACCTTGCTTTCTATGGTGGACATGAATGGGGTTTGGAGCACTCGGCTACTTTTTTCTGCTTTCTCTACACTCTCTGTGTTCTCTGCGCTCTCTGTGTCTCTGCGGTAAACAGAGGCGGGGTATGAAGCCTCCGGCTACTGTATTCTCTGTGCTCTCTGCGCTCTCTGCGTCTCTGCGGTAAACAGAAGCGGGGTATTGAAACCCCCGGCTACTTTGTTCTGCTTTCTCTGCGCCCTCTGCGTCTCTGCGGTAAACAGAGGCCTGCTTTCTCTGCGTTCTCTGCCTCTCTGCGGTAAACAGATGCGGGGCATAAAGCCCCCGGCTATGCAAAGGTGAAAT
>JBBIVW010000019.1:0-24995 GCA_037439525.1 Anaerolineae bacterium | reverse complement strand
TCTCTGCGGTAAACAGATGCGGGGCATAAAGCCCCCGGCTATGCAAAGGTGAAATTGTATTCTCGGAATACAGTTTCCATCTTATAATTCCTCCCACATGTGGAACAAACGCTCTTTTCATCAAACAGGTGAGGCATGGAACGGTTTTTAGAAGCATTGCAAACGGGTAGAACGCTGATCGCCGATGGGGCGACAGGTACCAATTTGCAGGCGCGTGGCTTGCCGCGCGGTCTTCCCTCCGAGATCTGGCTGTTCGAGGCCCCTGAGGCGATCATCCGCCTGCATGCCGATTTTATTGCCGCAGGTGCACACATCTTGTTGACCAATTCGTTTGGCGGTTGCCCGTTGCGCTTGGAAGCGACGGCATTAAAGGGCCGGGTGAAAGAGGTCAATCAGCGCGCAGTGGAGCTGGCGCGACAGGCAGCCGGTGAAGCGGATGTGTGGGTGGCCGGTTCGCTCGGACCCTGTGGGGCATTGCTCAAGCCCTACGGGCCATTGGAGGAAGACGCCGTGTTGGCGAGTTACGCGGCTCAGGCGCAGGCGCTCACCGAAGCCGGCGCGGATTTGCTCGTCGTGGAGACGCAATTCGACCTTAAAGAGGCGGAGCTGGCAGTGCGTGCCGTGCGCTCGGTGAGCCAGCTCCCTTTGGTGTGCTCCTTCAGCTTTGATCGCGGCAGGCGCACCATGATGGGGGTAAGTCCCTCCCAGATGGCGGAATTTTTTTCGAATAAGGGGGTGGACATGTTGGGCATCAATTGCGGACGCAGCCTGGAGGACAATCTGGCGGCGTTGAAGGAACTCCGCCAGGCGACCGACCTGCCGATTTGGTTCAAACCCAACGCTGGGATGCCTGGTGTGGATGAGCATGGGAACACATTTTACCCCCTCACCCCGCAGGAAATGGGCGCCCAAGTGCCCCTCTGGTTGGAAGCCGGCGCGCAGGTGGTGGGAGGGTGTTGCGGCACCTCCCCGGCTCATCTACAATCCATCTACCAGGCAGTCATCCAAAAGCGTTAGACGCGCTGCCATGCCTGGGGATACCCCTCCAGCGGTTCGGGATTCTGTTTTGTAATAAATGGATCCGGCAGATATTGTGCATCTGGTCGCCCCAGTAAGGCGACCATTCTAATAGGGAAGCGCTGGGGCTGTCTCATCCCTGAATTGTGGTTGATGACACTACCAATTCAGTGAAGGTAAGCGATGTCCCCGGTAATTCATGAGGCGAAATCGCTTCTACCCTTCGCGTTTTGGACAGCCCCTTAGATTAGCATGCGTGTGCACCATCGTTTTAGAGCATGGGCAGCAGATACTCGTAAGCGCTCAGCGCGGCCTTGGCGCCCTCTCCGATGGCAATCAGCACCTGTTCGGCAAATCCTGCGGTGACATCACCCGCGGCAAACAACCCCGGAATGTTCGTGCGGTTGGCGCAGTCCACCACAATGCGCTTCTGATCGTCCATCTCTACCAGACCCTCAACCATCTGCGAATTGGGCAACAGCGCCATTTCGATGAATGTGCCTTCAGCGCTCAATTCAGAGAGCTTGCCGCCGGGGTCTTTGACTACCACAGTGCGGGCGAAGTCATCGCCTTTGAACTCCACTACGTCGTACCCCAGAAGGACGTTTACATTCTTCGCGGATTGCAACTTTTGACCCAATGTGCTGTTCAGAGATTTGTCGCTTTTCGCGATGAGGGTCACCTTTTGGGCGATGGTGGATAGCTCCGCCGCAGAGCGTAGCGCCAGATCGCCGTCGCCGATGACCACCGTTTGGCGATCGATGAACAGTGGGGCGTAGCTCAACGCCGAATAGCATAAGCCCTTCATCATGTACTCGCGCTCTCCCGGCACCTTCAGGCGCATTTGCTTTGCCCCGGTGGCGATAATGACACAGCGGGCGCGCAGCTCGCCGCCTCCACTGGTGATCACCGTGAAGCCGCTCTCATCGCGCTGCACACGCTCTGCGCCTTCCATATGGCGCGCAAATTCCAGGTATTCCAACTCACTGCGGAATTTGTTGACGATCTCCAGACCTTTGATCACCTGGTAGTCCTCGATCCAGGGCAATGCCAGGCGGTAGTTCGTCTTGCCTCCTAAATCTTTGGTGACCATCAAGACGTTCAGGCGTTTACGGATGGCATAGATTGTGGCTGTTAGCCCGGCTGGGCCTCCACCGATAACGATTAAATCATACATAGCACCTTACTCCATGGTTTATCAATCGTGGTTTACTCTTCCGGCGCTTCGGGGATGAATCCCTCGCGCATCATCATCTGGGTCAATTCGCGGGAGCGCTTGATGATTTTGTGGGCGTGTGTGTATGCCTCTTCGTAGCTCATCTTTTGGCGCGCCAGGCCCTGTTCTTGGGCTTTCATGGCAACCGCGGCTGCCTCGCGAGGGAACACCTCCCAATCGTCCATCGTAGGCAGGATGGAGTCGGCTGCCAGTCGGTCGCCCACATGCGTCGCCAGGGCTTCAGCGGCAGCAAAGCACATCTCATCTGTGATCGTACGCGCGCGCACATCCAACGCCCCGCGGAAAATGCCCGGAAATCCCAGGGAGTTGTTCACCTGATTGGGGAAGTCTGACCGCCCGGTAGCCACCACGGCAGCGCCGGCTTCCTGCGCTTCCCAGGGCCAGATTTCGGGGACGGGGTTGGCACAGGCAAAGACGATGGCGTCTTCTGCCATGCTTTTAATCCATTCGGGTTTGATCACATCGGGACCTGAGCGCGACAGAGCGATGACCACATCCACCCCCTTCATCGCATCGGGGATGTCGCCCTCTCGGCCTTCCGCGTTGGTGATTTGGCATAAGCGCCATTTGTCCACAAACTCCGCTTTGCGCAGCTCCAGGTCTTTGCGGTGTTTCCCTAAGATGCCTTTGCTATCCACCATGAAACATTTGGCTGGATCGGCGCCCCATCCGAAGATCAGGCGTGAGCATGCCACGTTCGACGCGCCGCTGCCGATGAAGGCGATGCTCACCTCGCTCATCTTCTTGCCGACGACCTTCAGGGCGTTGATCAGCCCGGCAAGCGTCACTGTGGCTGTGCCCTGCTGGTCGTCGTGCCAGATTGGAATTTCCGCCTTTTCGCGCAATGTGTCCAGGATGCGGAAGCACTTGGGTTGGGCGATGTCCTCCAGGTTGACGCCGCCAAAACCTGGCTGAAGCATGAGCACGGTGTTGATGATCGCGTCCGGGTCTTTGGTGTCGAGCATGATCGGCACGCCGTCCACCCCGCCCAGGTACTTATAGAGCAACGCTTTGCCCTCCATCACCGGAAGGCCGGCTTTCGGGCCAATATCCCCCAACCCCAAGACGCGCGTCCCATCGCTGACTACCGCGACGGTGTTCCACTTGTTGGTGTATTCATATACCAATTCGGGATTTTCTTGGATCGCCCGGCAGGGCGAAGCCACCCCTGGCGTGTACCAGATGGCAAAATCATCGAAACTACGCACGGTACATTTCAAAGCCGTTTCCACCTTACCCCGGTAAAATGGGTGCAGGCGCATGGCGTCGGCGGATGGTTTCTTCGCTTTGGCTAATAGCTCCTCAACGGATATCGTCGGTTTTTCAGTCATTCGCATGCCTCCAGGTTTTACTTGCTTGAGATTCTATCGCATTCTTTAGTCATGAATGTGTTGCACGCCATATTCGGCGCTCTTGATCACATGATCGTGCTCCCTGATCGAATATCCCAAATTCGATAAGATTAGGTCTTTTAAAGACAACCGCCCTCAGACGTGACATCCGAGGGCGGTTTTCAAAACGAAAGGAGGAGAAGATGGCATACTATCGGCGATCTGCCCGCAAGCAGGCGATGAGTTCTTTTTTTCACAACTTCGTCACAATTCTACCAATGAACCCGACCCTTGTCAGGTTACAAAAATCGGCTGGTAAGGGTACATTTGTCATATTTCCAAATAACCGCCCGTTTGCGCTCCTGACTACCGTGGTACACTTGATGACAGAAGTGCGCGGAGACGCCCTGGCATTGCATCATGTGTGTTTGCCTCGAATACGTCCGTTTCTGGGTGTCCGCGTGTATGAAAATATAATTGCGGAGTGACCCTATGAGCCGAGAAGACGAGATCAAAGAGATGCTCGATAAGACCGCCGAAGAGTTCAAGGTTTACGATAGCAACCCGCTCACCTGGGCTTCTTGGGTGGTCTATTTATTGCAAAGATTGCAACAACAAGCTTTCGACGTCAATCCCTTGCATCAAGCGCAGTACGAAGACATGCTTCTGCGCTTACAGGATGCCATCCGCAACCGTTTGCGCACCGGCGGCTGGTAAGGACCGCGCTGCTCGACCTTCGAGCCAGCGGGAATTACCGCCCGACCACCGGGATAAAGAGTTGATATAACCCACTGAAATTCACGAAGATCGGCACGATGAGGTCATCGTACGGTGTCTCGCCGCTGATGCGCAGATACGCATGGTAGGGAGCGAACGGCAAACCGCTGGCATCTACCTGGATACTCAGCACCTCCTGACCGGGCGCGGAAAGGTAGCCGGAACCAGGCACACTGGTCAACCAGGGCACCTGCCAGTTACATATTCCGCTTTCCCCTGACTCGGCAACATATACTCTTTGTGTATTTTGGTTTACAGCCCAAAGGTTGCCGTTGCAATCCATTTCCAAGCCGGCTTGAGAATAATCTTCGAACACTTTCGTGCTGCCTTGCTGGATGTTGAATGCTCCCAGCAGGCTGTACCCATGGTTTACGTCCAAAACATAGACATCATAATAGGCTGGGGTGACTTCGTGGTTGGTCATGACGAACAGATGGGCGGTGACTGGGTTGTATGCCAAACCCGAAATGCTCAGGTTCACAGAGACGGATTCGAGCAGCGTGCCTTTGGCGTCGAAGCGGTTGATAATGCCATCGTTCCATGAACCGGCGAAGAAGGTGTCCGTCAGCGGGTCATATGCCAGACCGCGCTCCGAAGTTCCAAATGCCGGGCAAACCTTTCTGCCGGTAGAGATCTCGAGCTGGGGGTCCAGCTCGTACACGCAATTGTCTCCGCCCACATTGACCTGCCACAAATTGCCACTGAAGGGGATGTAAGCCATGTCAGCCGCGAACATGCTGACCCAGGCGTTCGTATCGATGGTGTCCCCGGTGTTGCTGCCATTAGTGAGGAAGCGGTAGTTGAGGTTATCTCCTCCGCCGATGAGGATGTTCCCCAACCACAGGTCGTTGGCATGGGTATTGAAGCCGATGCCCCAGGCGTAAGCCAGTCCAGTCAACCAAGAGGCGATGACGTTGCCGGCTGCCAGCGGGCTAACTACGGTTGGGGTAAGGTTCACGCGCAGCTTCGAGGCGTCTGGGTCGTTCAGGTTTTTCGGACCTAGGTGGCGCGTATGGTCGGCAAAGGGCCCGTTGGGAAGTTTGGGGGGCCATAAGCCAGCCAGGGTGAAAACTTCGAAAGCAGCACCCCTCCCACCTGAGTTTGTCAGGGTGAGCGGCAAAGAAGCCACCGGGTGGGTGTAGGGCAGAATGAATTGCAGGCTGTCGGGTTGCACAGAAAACCAGGCAGCTGGCAGGGTGAAATCCTGGCGAATGACTGCTCCGCCAACGACCGTAGGGCTTTGTGTGTCCGCGTCGTAGCGGTAAGCGTTGGCGGTCAGGCTAACGCTGCCCGCGGGCTCACCGATGATGTACATCCGTGGCGGGGCAGATGGGTCCTCAGAGGCGTCGATCAAAAGCGCCGGGTTGGACGCTGCGTCTTCGACGGTGAATGTCTCTATCGGCTGGGCGGTGTTTGCATCGTACACCGCGCCGACCACCAAGCCTGCGGATGGGATGAGAGCACAATCGACGCCGATTTTCACCTCATCAACCTGAGCGTACCAGTCCCATGGAGTAAGTTCCGACGTGTAATAATGCCAGCGCAGTTGGAAGTCCCCGGTAACATAGGGCGTCAGGTCAATGGTCACGGTTTCTCCCGGAAGGGAGTACAGGCTTCCATGGTTTTCCACCCAATGGCTGATGGTTGTCCAGGTGGGATCGCCAACGTTTTTGATATCCAGGTCTAAGGCTTCGTTTCCCGAATAAACCTGGAAGTTCGCCCGGTAGGTCAGGGTGAGGTTCACCAGGGTATCTGGGTCGATCAGCGGGGTGATCAACTCTGTGTTGTACCTTTTGTATTGATTCCGGTCGCTGTTCACATCCGCAGCCAGTCCAGCGCCACCGGTGTAGTTGCTATCCCCATAGCTGAGGTTGCTGTTCCACACCAGGCCACCCGTTCCGGCGTTGTTCACGATCGTCCAGCCGCTCGGAGGCCATGTTTCGAAGTCTTCAACAAAGGATACGATGGGCATGTACCCCGGCGCCGAACATGCCAACAGATCTGGGGAAAGGGCAAAGTCTTGAGTAGTGTGGCTGTTGATCGTGAGTCCCATCGATTCTGGTTCGTATCCGCCGCTCATGGCGCGCACTTCGAGGGTGTACGCGCCTTCTGCCAATTCAACACTATAGGCGCCTGTTTGCGCATCGGTGAAGATAGGACTATCGGGATAGCCGGCTATGGCAATGCGCGCGTACAAGGGCCATCCGCTCTGTGCGTCGGTGACCACACCGGAGAGGGTGTACTTCGGGGCTTCCGTTAAGGTGAAGTCCTGGATCGTCGTGCTGGAAGGGCTGACCACGACGCCCGTAGCGGTGCTGGGTAGATACCCATATTTCGAGGCGGTCACCTCATACGTATCGGGTGGCAGGAGGATGGAATAATGTCCGTTGCTATCGGTATTGGTGATATACCCACCGCTGATGCTGATCAAGGCGCCGGGCAGCGGTTGCATGGATGTGTCTCTTACCATGCCTTCGAGGCTGCCGTTGGCTTGGGCGGTGCAATTCGGAAAGCGAAAGGCGCCAATGCGCGTCTGCCAACCGGCGTCGCTCGTGGTTTGATAATACTCCTGGGTGTACCAGAAGGTGCAGTCGTCTTCTGGGTCCACCGCCATCATGCTGTAATCTCCCCAACGACTGGAGGAGTGCGTTTGCGCGCCACCACCCGCAATCAGCGTTGTCTCCCCTTGAGGTAGTATCCCCAAAGGATCGGTGGACAGGCGCCCGCTATAGCGCACCGAGGGATAGATCGAGGTGCTGGAAAGGGAATAGCCCAGCGCCATATTGCCCGCGCGGTCCATAGCCAAGCTGCCCATCCAGCGATGGGAGCTATCTGGGCTGTAGCTGCCTTGTTGGTACATGGTCCACGTGCCCCCGATTTTGCGCAATTCGAACCAGTGGATGCCGGCACGGTTAGAGCCATTGACATCTACCGTATGGTTGCTCACCAGCGTTTGGTAACTGCCGAAATTGCGGTATTGCAGGCGGTACATCAGGCGGTCGGAGATGGCATCCAGCTTTGCCGTTGTGCCCGGTTGCGGGATGCAGTTGCGATTGAAGTTGCACATATCGGGATCCACGTTCGCAGTAGTGATGAACGCGTTGGGATCGTAATTGGAGTTAGCCCCAAAGGTGGTGTTTGCCGGGTTGTTCCAATCGACATGAAACTCCCAAAGGCGGAGCGTGTCTTGAGGGTCGCCGAGCCAGCTGCTATCGTCCCATTCGACGAAGAAGTTTGGCGTGCCCACGGGCGGTGGAGGGCCATCCAGGTCGCTGGGGAGCATGCCGCCGTAATCCAGAGTTACTGCGCCGAGGTCAAGGTAGATCATGCGCGCCGACAGCCCCTGGAGCATGGCGCTGCGTTCGAAGACCGCAACTCCTGCGCCTTCCCAATCCAGTGTGCTGCCGTTGAACTGGTTGACGCTCATGTAATAGCCATCCGGCCAGACGCCGAACTTGGGATAGTCGTTCATCAGGCTGGTGCTGGTCTGGAAGTCGTAGAGATACCACACGCCGGTCGGATCCGCCGTGGCAGAGATGGCGATACATTGATGAAAGTCATTCGGGAAGCTCAGCGCGAACTGGCTCATCAGCCAACGGTTGGCGAGGTGATCGAACAGAGTGATCGGGTCGCCGTCGTTGTTGGTGGCGCAAAGCGTGCCGCTACCGCTCCAAAGCGTGTTGCCTGCCGCTGGTCCGTACACAGGTTCCGGGGCAGCGGGGTTGGTCACGTCCCAGATTTTGAACGCCAGGTTGACCCATTGTACGTAATACTTCTTGCCTGTAGCTGGGTCATAACCGATGTCGCCCTGGGTATCTGGGGGTAAAACGCCGCTGACATTGTTCACCCCTGCGAAATTCGCCAGCGGTGCGGGCATTGCCAGCCCTATGGGTTTATCTTGCAAGATGGAGAGGTCACTGGTCGGCGTAGCAGGGTTGCGCAAAGCTTTGGGCAGCACCAACCGAGGCTGCTCTTTAAAGGTCGCCGCACCTTCTGGAAGCGCCGGCTGTTTGGGGACGATATCGCGTAATGGCTGACTGACGCCAATAAAAGAAGCGCGCAACACGCGCATCGGAGGAGGAGGGGGTGGGTTATTGGCAGTCGCGGCGAACGACGGGGATGTTTTTGCCCCCAAAGGATAGACTAATGCAATGAGCAGCATCATTGTGAGGAGAAATGAATGTCGTAAAGTCTTCATCATCGATCCTTTTTCTATTGTCCTTAGGTTGATGGAATACTGTCAGCAGCCTCGCATGGAGAGAGCACAACCAGCGCCTAGGCAACCTTTTAATGGTGCTAATGATACTATATAAAAGCACACCCTGGAGAATCTGCTCCAGGGTGTGGGTATTTGGGATCAAGAGGCGTGGTCAGTCTTCGTCTTCGTATTCTAAGTCTAGGTCCTCGTCTTCAAAGTCTTCGAAAAGCTCGTCGTATGCTTCTAGATCATCTTCGAAGTCCTCTTCCTCGAATTCGTCTTCTTCGAAATCTTCATCCAAGTCTTCCGGGTAATCTAATTCAAGAGGATCGAGCCAGACCACTTCCAGGCGAGTCTTGCAGGAAGGGCAAGTGATGAATTGTCCGAGTTTGGGTTGGAAGCCAACGGAGATCTTGTGCGCGCACTCCGGACATTCGGCAGTTGCCTTCTTCATGATATTGCTCCTTAGGGGTAATGATGCATATTCATCTTTGGGTTTAATGTGTTAGAGTGTAATCTGCCACGGTAATAAGCGTGTCGCAAATGCGTAGAAAAACCGTCTAATTTCGCCGATTACATCTAAAAAATAATACACATATACCCCATTAACACCCCGTCGGGCAGGTCTTTGCCAGATGAGTGGCTAGGGTGAACGTGCGCCCTTTTTCTGCGGGACTCTGTTCTGGCGTCGTAGGCAGTGCGGCGAAATGCATCCCATGGCGCTCCGCGGCCAGGTAGAGGATTTCGCTGATGAGCAACTGGTAAGGGAGACCTTCCGCTTTTGCCATGATGCACAAATCGCTCACCTCTGGGTTCAAACCTGGCAGGGTGTTGATCTCCAACAGGTAGGGTTGCCCGTTGGCACCCAGGCGGAAGTCCACACGCCCAAGATCGCACACATCCAAGGCTTGCGCAGCTTTTTTGGTGATGGCGATCAGCTCCTTGCGCAGGCTATCTGGGATGTCTGCCGGGCAGAGATAACGAGGCGCACCGTGTTCATCCAGATTGAGCGCCTTAGCATCATGCCCATATACGCCAGGGCTGACGCTCGTATGTGTATCGATCTCGAGAACGGGGAACCAGTGATACCCCTCGGAATCGTACAGCTGGGGGATGCGCCGAGTGGAGGCGTCGCCGGGGTTGCCGATGAATCCAACGGTGAACTCCCGACCGGGCAAAAAGGTCTCCACCAATACCGGTTGGCGGTATTTCTGGAGCAGGTATGCGACGCGCTCTTCCAGCGCGGAGCGGTCTGTGATCAGGGCGCGGTTGTCGATGCCCATGCCTGTGCCTTCGCGAGCAGGTTTGGCAAACAGGGGGAATTCGAGGGAGAGTTGTTCCAAGTCCGCCAGGCTATAGACCTCATAAAAAGGCGCTGTGGGCAAACCCATTTGCGCCCAGAGGCGTTTGGTTTTGGTCTTGTCCAAGGACAAGGCGTTGGCGACAACCCTCGACCCGGTGTACGGAATACCCAGCATTTCGCACAAAGCTGGCGCCTGCGCTTCGCGGCCATCGCCGCCCACGCCTTCAGCAATGTTAAAGCAGATGTTTGGACGCAGGTTTAGCAGGGTCTTGGGGAGGGTATGATCGGCAGAGGCAAAGTGGACGAAATGGCCTTCGGCTTCAAGCGCTTCGGCAATGGCTTCAATCGTTTCGACGCGGTCAAATTCCGCGCCATAATCGGGAGGCTCGTCATCGCTCTCCTTCTGAGGGTTCTCCTCTTTGAGGTTGGCCATCAACGCAATGCGCCAGGGGGGTTTGACGTTCTTCAAGGCGCCATCTTGCTGCATGGCACGCGCTTTAAATGTGTTGTTCATGCTCATCTCCGTTTACTTGATAAGATTTTTTGAAAAAACTTACCCTTATATCTATTGTGATGGGGTTTGTCCTAAGGCTGTGCCCAATATGTTTTCGCTGCGTTCCTCGGCTAAATCAATGAACAGAGGGTACAACCAGATGACTTCCAGTTGAGCCAGGCACTTAGGACAGATGAGTTGTTTACCGATTTCCACCGGTGGGGTCACCTCCACTTCATGGCGGCATTTTGGGCAGTTCGATTTCACCATAGGTTGCTCCTCATTTTTGCAAAGCGGAAGTGTACCGCTAATATGTGTGATTGCAATTGAAATCAGGTATTAATTGCATGACAATATGGGGAGTTTATGTAAAAATTTGAATATTGACCGAATAGAATACTCTGCTAGAGAACCCTACGCATTAGTCCCCCTACCTCATGAAAACAAGGCGGCACGGTTCATTCGTCAAATCGGTTGAAGTAATAGCCAATACCGGATTCGGTGAGGATGTATTTCGGTTTGCTAGGGTCTGGTTCAATTTTCGCCCGCAGGCGTTGAACCAACCCCCGCACCAGCTCGCGATTTCCCTCTCCAGAGTAGCCCCACACGTGCTCGACGATCTTCTCCGAGGGGATGATCTGCCCGGCATGGGTCATCAGCGTGTACAACAGGCGGAACTCGAGTTGCGTGAGTTTTTGCGGTGGTTGGTCTCCCACCTGTACCGAGCGGTTGGCTGGGTCCAGGTGAACCTCGCGCTGGGATAAAGTGGGTAGGCTGAAAAAGGGCATCCCTGTCGAGCGCCGGAGCAGGGCGCGAATTTGCGCCAATAGCCAGCGTAAACCAAACGGTCGGGTGACGAACAAATCTGCGCCTGCCTCGATGTATTCCACTTGCAAATCTTCGGGGATGAGATCGCAAACGACGATGATCGGCACCGCAGTATGGGCACGCATCTGACGCAGGCTTTTCAATGTCGCCTCCAGACGCGCGTGCCTCTCGCTGAGGGTGATCAACACCAGATCAGCCGAGCGCTCGGGCCAGGCTTCGATGGCTTGTTCCAGGCTTTTCACGGAACGTACGTTGAACCCCCCTTGCTGCAAGATTGCAGCTATGGCGGCGGCTTCATCAGCCTGGGCAGAGAAGAGCAGGGCTTGCATCGTATATTTACACCTCGTTTGAGCGCGAAAGAGTACCTTTTCGGGTTGCATTATAGCTCATCACTGAGGCGTTTCGAATAAGAAGTAAAATTGTTTCGTAAGCACATCTTTGCAGCCTGTAAGGAGGTTGTACCATGCCCAAAATTACCATCATCGGAGCAGGCAGCATGGAATTCGCCGCAGAATTGATGCGCGATTGCCTGACCACACCGGCGCTCACGACAGGTGAACTTGCCCTAGTGGATATTGACCAGGAACGGCTGGAGCTTTCGCACCGCATGGCGGAACACCTGATTGAACGCAGCGGACGTGCGTGGACGGTTTGCGCTTCGACGCAACGCCGCGCCGTGCTGGCAGATAGCGATTATGTCATCAGCACGATTGAAGTCGCGGGATTGCCCAATGTCATGCTGGATTACGAGATTCCGCTAAAATTTGGCGTGGATCAATGCATTGGAGATACTATTGGTCCCGGCGGTTTGTTCAAAGCCTTGCGCACTCTGCCAGCCTGGCTGGAAATCCTGCAGGATGTCGCCAGCCTGGCGCCCAAGGCGCTGGTGCTGAACTACACCAACCCCATGTCGCTGACCGTGTTGGCGGGGGTGCGCGCCTCGCCGTTGCCCATTGTTGGCCTATGCCATAGCGTGCAGCACACCTCCGCTCAACTGGCAGCGTATCTCGGTATGGCGTACAACGAAATGCGCTTTCGCCTGGCGGGCATCAATCATCTTGCCTGGTTTGTCGCCCTGGAACGAGATGGGGAAGACCTGTATCCATTGCTGCGCCAGAGGGCGGAAGACCCCCAGATTTACGAGCTTGACCCGGTGCGTTTCGAGGTGCTCCGTCATTTTGGCTATTTCCCCACCGAATCGAGTGGTCACCATTCTGAATATGTGCCCTACTTCCGCAAGCGCCCAGACTTGCTGAAACAGTATATGCGCAGCGGTTATCGCGGGGAAAGCGGCTTCTATGCCCATAACTGGCCGCAATGGCGCCGTGATGGCGACGAGAACATACGCCAGGTGCTGAAAGGGGAACGCTCTTACCGCCTGGAACGCGGTTTGGAGTATGCCAGCTACATCATCGAAGCCATGGAGACGGGCGTGCCTACGGTGATTTATGGCAATGTGCTCAACCATGGGCTGATCGAAAACCTGCCCGAAGATGGCGTGGTAGAGGTCGCCTGTCTGGTGGACCGCAACGGTGTCCAGCCGGTACACTTCGGCAGGCTGCCCGTACATCTGGCAGCCCTGGATGCCCAGCACATGGCCTTTCATGACCTGGTGGTCACCTCCGTCTTGGAGAGGGAACGCGAAGCAGCCATACATGCTCTGATGCTCGACCCGCTGACCGCAGCGGTGTGTTCATTGGACGAGATACGCCAGATGTTTGAGGAGATGGTGGCGGCACAACAAGCTTATTTGCCAGAGTATTTGTTGAGGTAGGTGAGTTCGCTGGAATCCCAGCGGCGAGTTACCCGTCTTCGGTAGGGCTTTCGGTGTCCATGCCCAGCACCGCTTTGGAAATCACCATCACGCCCGGCACCCATTGAATGAGGCGCGCCGTATCGGCATAATCCATGCCTTGCAGCAAAGCCACGTCTAATGAGACGATATACACGGAGAGCAACAGGGTTTCCAGGGGGAAGTTCAGGGTGGCTCGCCCTTCTAGCCAGGCGCCCAGGGCATGCAGGCGCTCCAGGCTTTGAAACAGGCGCCCGTATGTCTCAATAAGGCGTTTCCATTGGGTGGTGAGCTCCTGAATGCTGCCTGCCCCGTGGTTCAATTGAGGCGTCGGCGCCTGGGTGGCCTGCAACCAGGCTGTAATTTGCGCCGCGCCCGACTGGCTGCCGAAAGTGTAGGCTAGCAAGCCGCTCAGCGCATCCGCTCCCTGGTGGATGGCCTCCCAGAGCACTTTGATCTCCTCTTCCAATTTCTGGAGCACCCCTATCTGGTGCAGCCGCTGCACTTCATGCGTCGCCTGTGCCAGGCTGGTCAGCGCCTGAGCAGCCAGTTCGTCTTGGGATTGAGCCGGTTGGGCATCCAGGGCGAGCAACTTCTTCAAGTCGGCAAGCACCTTTGCCAGGTCGAAGGCGGAGAGGTTTTGGTAGGCGCGCAACACCAGAGCGCGGCTGGTCTCGAGCAGGGTATCGTAGAAAGCGAGCACGGTTTGCCGATATTGGTTCACAGCTTCCTGACGCCCGTCCGCACCTGCAGGCGGATGTTCTGCCAGCCGAGAAGTCGTTTCCTGCGCGGGTTGTTCCACCTCAGCGGTGGCCGTTTGGGCGAGAAATCCTTCCAGCGAATTCCTTGCCACGAGTTGTTCTTCTTCGCTCGTATCGCCCGCGCAGAGCAGGGCCGCTTCGCTCAGCAGGTGTGCTAGAGCAATGTGGGTTTCAAAGCTATGCCAGCAGGCTTGAGTGCAGCTCTGCACTTGCAGGGGAACGCTTTCATCCTGAACCTGGGGGATCGTTTCCTGCGAGGAGAGTATGCGTTGGGCAGCATGGAGCATCTCCTGACGCGCGCGCGGCAGCGCGCGGCGCTTTCCAGCTTGCAGGGCTTGCAACAAACCCTGGACGGGGGCGCGCAGGGGGTGAAGGAGCGCTTCAGGGGAAGGTTTGATGGCCACGGTTACCTCCTCATGTGGACTTCAAAATTGATGATGGCTCGAGCGCTCAACCATAATGCTTTCCCCTGCTCGATGAGTGCTGATATTCTGATGCCACCGCCTTAGCCTTTTGGCGCTCTCACCACCAACACCGAACAGGTAGCGTAATGCACCAGTTTGCGTGAGACGCTGCCCAACAACCAGCTTGCCACAGGGTTGAGGCCACGCGAGCCGCATACAATCAGGTCAATGGAATGTTCACGCGCGTACTCCAGGATTTCCGTTGCTGCGTCGCCGCGCTTGAGCACCCCACGAGCCTGAATCTGTCCATCTTGCAGCATGTTCAACGCCTGGTGGAGTAATTGTTGACCGGCTTTTTGCTCCTCTGCTTCGATCGCCTGGTGATCGATCGGCTTGGCGGGTATAGGGTACATCACTTCAGGACCCACTGCCCAGGCACTCATCGCCGTCTCCGGAGGGATGCTGGGGGGCAGGATGTGCATCACATGCACTTCGGCCGTTTCTGGTAGCAGACAACACCGCTTTCTCGCCGGAGGCAGGTTGGGGTGCTCCCGATCCGGGGCGCATAACGGCGCCAGGAATTCCAGCGCTAATTGGCTGTGCTTCGAGCCATCGGTGACCACCAGGACGCGCTGGATGCCTTTGTATGGGGCACGCACGATCAACACCGGGCATTGGGCATACTCAACCACCTGCTGGGCCACTCCACCGAGCAGGATGCCCAGCGTAGCGCGCAGGCCTTTCGCGCCGATCACGATCAGATTCATCTCTTTGAGCCTGGCGGTATCGTTGATCGTCGCCGCCGGATTGCCGGCTTTTAGCTCTGTGGTGATCTGGATTCCCCGCCGGGCAAATCGTTTGGGGATGCGCTCCAAAGCAGCTTGCAGCTCTTCATGCCCGCCGATCCATTGAGTCGGCAATACGGTCAGCGCCAGAATGGTGCTACCTTCATATAGTGGCAAATCATGGAGCAGTTGTAGGGCTGCTTCGGCATGCTCGGAACCATCATAGGCAAACAGCACGCGCATCGCTCCACTCGCGGGAACGAGGTTGGCTGCTTGGGATTGTGGCACGGATGCGTTCACGGTACACCTCCTTTGGTGCAGAATAATTCAGGTCCTCATCGCGCCTTTTCTGAACATGAGGGCGGGTGAGAAATTGATTTTCTAAGGTGCAGATGAACCTGCGCACACATCGCTGCCGCTTCTTGCTCAATGGTGCAAGTTCTTCCATTCCAGAGACATGCGCTGGGCAATGCGCGGCGCATGGAGATTTGCTGCAGGGCTGCGTAAGGCTTCCAGCAGCGGCGCCAGATATTCCTGCGTGCGCTTGGAGGGCATGGCATGTAAGGCGTGGTAGGCTGCCTGGCGAAAGGGCTCGGTGAGGGGATAGTGGCTCAAGGCGTGGAGAATGGCGGGAATGGCAGTGGAGTTCAGGTTGGCGAGCACGCGCGCCGTCGCCCAGCGCACGGCCTGGTTCTCATCCAGCAAGCCGGTGACAAGCACATCCAGCGCCTGCGGGTCGCCGATCTGACCCAGCCCGCGCGCTCCGTGCCAGCGGATATGGCTATCGGCGTGGGAGAGCGCCCGGATCCATACCTGGCGCGCCTTTTCACCAAATTCGTTCAGCGCTTTGGAGGCTTCTTGGTGGAGTGGGGACTCGCCGGATACGAGGGCGATAAACAGGGCTGCCGCACTGCGTTCCTCTGGCAGACATGCCAAAGCCTGGACGGCGCGCAGTTTCCATGGTTTGCTGCCATGCTGGAGTATGTGTTCCAGGGAAGGGATGACGGTTACATCACCGCGCAGCGCTTTGAGATAGGCGGCGGCGTAATGGCAGGCGCGCCTCAACCCTTCGTCTTCGAGTGCATATTCCAGGCAATGTTTCAGGAGAGATTCCTTGGCTTCCTTTTCTTTGTCGCTCCAATCAATGGCAAACGCTTCGGCAACGCTCTGCCAGGCAGCGCTTTCGTCTTCGATTTCGTATAGCCTTGGCGATGAGCCGACTCCAATTTCCAACGCGTTGCGCCATTCACCGCTTGCCAGGCATCCGAGCAGGTATGCCCACACCTGAATATGCGGAGTTAGATGTAGGGCGTCTTGGAGCATGCGTCTCAGCTCATAGCTTGGGCTTTGCAACTGATGCATCAACCGGTCGATGGCGTTGCGCTCTCCCTGTATTGCCTGGGAGATGAGCTTCTCCATCTTGGGCGGAGGGGGTGGCGTCGTTGTGGGGATGGAGGCAACAGAACTCTGGGGTGCCTGGTTTCGCTCTTTTTTCCTCGAGGCCATACGCGCCTTTCGATAGTGGCGCAGCTCAGGCGCTGCACATACACCAATCCAAATCTCATGATCCAGCGCTTACCGGGGGTGACTTCCGCAGCCAAATTAGACATGACCAACCGTGCCCGCCATGGATGGCTTGCAGCACCATACTACGGAAGTCTATTCCCCCAGGTGCTTCCGATACCTTACCGCATCGTATTGATTAAAAAATACAAAATTTTGCCGTGAAAGTCAAGTTAATGTTTTTACAGCCTGGAGCGGAGTCTTACTAATCTCCCACCTCGACCATCACGCAATCCCCCTCGCCGAATTCGATGTCCACCGTGGCGTGGCTGATGTCGTAGGCTTTCACCAGGTTGCGTATTTGCTCTTTGATGCTTTGGATCTCCCCAAGGCTCACATTCTGGTCCACCACCACGTGCGTGGTGAGCACGTGGTGCAAGCCGTCCAGCGACCAGATGTGTGTGTGGTGGGTTGAGCACACATGTTCGATGTTCAGCAACTCTGCATTCACAGACTGGAGCTGTACGCTATCCGGCACGCCCTGCAGCAAGACCTTGACCGTAGCTTTGAGATTTCGGAAGACGTTGTACAGCACGTAAATGGCGATGAGTATAGAGAGCAACGGGTCGAGAAGGTACAGATCGGAGAATAACAGCACTACGCTCACCACCAGCACTGCCAGCCAGCCAAAAACATCCTCCAGCATGTGCAGAGCAACCACGCGCGCGTTGATGCCTTTCTCCTGGCGCAGGTGCAGCACTGCAGCGCTGTTCACCAGCACGCCAATCACCGCGAAGAGCACCATGCCCGGTGCGTAAGACGCTTCGGGGTGCAGCAGCCGAGGGATCGCCCGACTCAATACGAAAACCGAACCGCCGAGCAAGACGAGAATGTTGAATAAGGCGCCTAAGAGGGAAAAACGTCGGTAGCCGTAAGTGAATTGTGCATCCTCTCGGCGCTGGGAGACGCGCTCCAGGTACCAGGCAACCCCCAGAGAGACGCTATCCCCCAAGTCGTGCACCGCGTCGGAGAGGATTGCCAGGCTGTTCGTCCACCATCCGCCGATGAATTCTAGCAGGGTGAAACCCAGGTTGAGCAGGAACGCGGCGCGAATGTTCCCCGAACTGTGGCGTTGAAGTTGATGCGGCATATCGTTCGTCTCCGATGGTTAGCCCTGGCCGGGCAAACACAGGCGCATTATACCCGAATGTCATCGAATTAATAGGAAGAAAATCATATTGTTTTATCTTGACAATACTATGTAATACACAGTATAATGCAAAGCATGATAAACGAAAAACTAATGGATGAATGGCACCAAAAGCTGACCCAAGAACTGCGCCGTGGGGTGTTGGTTCTGGCGGCGCTCAGCCAGTTAGACGATGCCCAATATGGCTATGACCTGATGCGGACGCTGAATGACCGCGGGCTGGAGGTGGATCAGGGGACGCTCTATCCCTTACTTCGGCGGTTGGAAGAGCAGGGGTTTCTAGAGAGCGAATGGCGCATCGAAGGCTCTCGCCCACGGCGCTACTATCGCATCAGCCCGCTGGGCAGACAGGTGTACCACCGCCTGGCAGAGGATTGGCGCGAGTTGACCCGGGTGATGAATGGCTTGCTCCCTGAATTGGGCGCTGGATAGACCACATTTTGGAACTGGATCATCCCTAAAATCATTGGAAGAAGGAGAAAAAAATGGATCTGATCGAACGTTATCTCTACCAGGTGGGGCGTTACCTGCCGCTGAAAAAACGCGAGGATATCCTCACCGAACTGCGCTCGAACTTGCTGGACGCGCTGGGGGTCTCGGAGGGCGAGGAAGTCGATGAAGAGCGTGTCGTCGCCCTGTTGGAAGAGTTCGGACCACCGCAGAAGGTGGCCGCTTCCTACCATACCGGGATGAACTGTCTCATCGGACCGGAGTTGTTCCCCCTGTTTCGCATGGTCACCGGCATTGCCTTGATTGCCGTGTTTGGTGCGCTGGTGCTGGCGTTGGCTGTGGGCGCAGTCTTCGACCCCGAAATCGCGCCCTGGAGCAGCCCACAAACCATCCTCGAGACTTTATCGGGGATGTGGAACGCCCTCATCAGCACGTTTGGCATGGTGGTGCTCGTCTTCACCATCCTGCAGTATTTTGGCGTGCGCGCAGAGCAGGCTGAAAAATGGCAGCCGCGTCGGTTGCCCCCGGTAACCCGGTCGGGTGAGCAGGTGAACCGTTTGGGCATCGGCATCGAAGTCGCTCTGGATATCCTATTGCTCGTCCTGTTGTGGATTTTTGTGGACAAGGGGGGTGTGCTCGCCCGCTTGGATCACGTGGTCATCACCAACCAGGTTATCCAGGCATATGTGCCTCTGATCAGCGTCGTGCTGGTGGTGAGCATCCTGTTCCATGCCTTTACACTGTACTATGCGCGTTGGACGCCGGTGATGCGCCTGTTGAAAGTAGGGGTGAGCCTGGTTTCGATCTACACCCTGTATGTACTCGTCAGCGGTCATATTGCCTGGTTGAGTGCGCATGGCAGCAGCAGCTTTCTGACCACATTGGAGAGCCTGGAGCTGCTGCCTCAGGCATCCGAAACCATCGTCCAAAACGTGACCATGCAGGCATTTCGCCTCGGCTTCACCATTGCCCTGGTGGTGGAAAGTATCGAGACCGCGGTTGAGATCGTCCGCTTGGGTTTTCAGGCAGTGACGCGTTCAGGAGCTTCACCTGCCATCGGGCTTGAAGGATAGGGCAGTAAGTGCTGCCTGTGGAGGGGGTGCCGTGCCTGGATAAAACCTCATCCAGGCACGGCTTATTATTGGCTTCCTAAAATTCGTGTGCCAGAATAGTAAGATAATATTTCCAGGCCTGATCGATCCCCTCTGAAAAGTGAATATAATCTAGGCATTCGAAATTCTGTCAAAGATCATGTTAAGAACTTCGCTCTCGAAAACGTTTCCCTATCTGCTAATCACGCTTGCCTTCCTGACAGCTTCCTATCCCTTCTGTAATTTCAAGGTAGATGATGCCTATATTTCCTTTACCTATGCGCGCAATCTGACAGAGGGCAATGGGTTGACCTATAATGGCATGCTGGTGGAAGGCTATTCCAATTTTCTTTGGACGCTGCTCATCAGCCCCTTTACCCGCTGGATGGATGACCCAATCTGGGCTGCGCGCCTGTTCAGCGTGATCAGTGGGTTGCTCTCATTGTATATTATCTTTGGTTTGAGCAAGATGATTGAAGGTGGGTGGTATGATGGTTCTGTGGGTCGGATTGTCAATCCGATCCACCTCCCGTCAGGTAGTAGTTTGCCTGCTTAACTGGGTGTGCTAGCGACCGGGCTAACCGCACCGTTTCTTGCTTGGACGTTTGGGGGGTTGGAAACCATTTTCCTGGCACTGCTATTGGTGTTGTTTCTCTGGTCAGAGGCTAATTCAACGTCGCGTTGCAGGTGGCTCTCTCCGCTCCTTTTGTTATGCATTGCCTTGACTCGCCCAGAAGGTGTGATGTTTTTTCCCATCTGGGGGCTGTACCGCCTGCTGGCTGTGAAAGATCGCCTACGGGATATCCTTCTCCCTGCCCTGGGATTGTTGCTGGGATATGCAATATTCCTCACGTTTCGCTATGGTACTTATGGATACCTTCTGCCCAACACCGCGTACCTCAAGCTGGCAACCAGCTTAGAAACCGTGGGGCAGACTGCTCTCTGGCTGTTGGATTTTCTACGCTTGAGACCAGCGTTCGCCTTGCTTTTGGGGGTCGGGGGTTATTTCGCTTCTCAGGGCGTATCGCTGGAACCACCACTTATTCTATTATCCTTTGAGCATCAGCCTGGCATTTGTCGCTTTTACTTTGTACGCTGGTTGGAATTGGATGCCGCACCATCGATTTCTGGCGTCGCTAATGCCCTTGTGTGCCATACCTATTGTCCAGGCGCTAAGAATGACCAATCCTAGATGGCTTCATTATGCCCTAATCACTCTAGCAGGGATGAGCATTGCCATGGAACTGGCGTTGTCTTTCAACGTGTATAAACCTCTGATGGACGAATTCGGGGCGTACACAGATGGATTGCGCCACGGTGGAAAGTGGCTTAGCCAGCAAGTTTCTCCCGAAGAGAGCGTAGCCGTGGTGGATGCTGGTGCTTAGGCGTATTACAGCCATCGACGGACGATTGATATTGTGGGCTTAAACAACGCGTACATCGCTCACCACCCTGAGAAGCGCGACCTGGATTACATCTTCGCCCAACACCCCCGCTACGTCCAATTGCACATCGCTATTAACGATTCTGGCGTCATCGCTGCGCCGCACAAAGAAATTTACACCCAAATCCTGGCGCATCCCCAGTTTCAGTCTTGCTACCGGCTTTATTTGGATTCACCACAGGAGGATTATTTCCCGTTTTTCTATGTACGCATATGTGAGTGAGAGAACACTGTTGAGATAGGATAAATCTATCTCAATTCTGGTAAGTCCTTTTGGGTTGCTCCTGATAAGCAACAGAGCTTAATTGCAATAAAAACAAACGCCTCAGCACGGTTCATGAATGAATATTGAGTAAGTTGTCGAAAACAGGGAGGTAAAAAAATCGCCCAGCGTAAATTGAATGGGGTTTAGAAATACACTCAAACATCCGATAAGCAGAAACGCCATAAAGCCTGCTCTGGCCATGTTCCAAACAGCCATGGGCACCCAAGCGAAACCGAATAATATAAGCGCCGAGCGGAGCAACCCTCGACTGCATACTTTGTTCAATGTTTAAGCACTGGCTAGGCGGTCAGGTGGCAGAGATTTTTCTTCATAGCCCTTCCGCAGATAGATCACCAACCATACTAAGAATATTGGTCCGAGCGCCATCAAAGCGTTCGTTAACAGACTGGGCTCTGTTTCCATCCGCCATGCTTCGCTAAATAGCTTTAACCCTACCAGGTTATTGTATGAATGCATCAGCACACACGGCCACACACTCCCTGACTCAAAATACAACCATCCGAAAATGAATCCGGCCAACACAAAAATGGTTAACGACAGAAGCGATCCGGTTACACTCATCTGTTCACCATAATTGGCGTTGGGGATGGTTACCAGGGGAGTATGCCATAGCGACCAGATCACACCGCTGATGAACAACGCTTTCACCCTACCCAACGGTCTTAGTTTTTGCAATAAGTAGCTCCTCCATCCAAATTCTTCACCTACAAAAATGATCATCCCCCCGAACAAATTGATTGGCACGCGATACAACCCTTCCAGAAAATGTTCCCACTCTATAACTGCATACCCGAATGCCAGTTGAAGCGCATCTTGCACCCCATTCCAGAACATCGGTAACAGGATGGCGAGCAACCAATAATGCCACTTCACGCGCCAGCCTAACTGCGCATCCTTGAACCCTTCTCGAAACATGAGGCGCACGAGTACTGCAGCGAGCAGCGGGCTGAATGGACCCAACACCCCAAAAAAGGTTCCCCACGTTCCCCCTTCCCCCTTGGTTTGTTCTCCCAAGGCTCCGAAAAACGGGATCCAGAACAGGGCATAGGCGAGCGTGCAAAACACGACGATATTACGCCATCGGATTTTTATTTCGTTCATTTCTTTCTGCTCCTATATTAAAGTTGGGACGATAAAGTCCCAGATGCCAGACCTTGCCACTTGCCTTTTTGTAGAAACCAAACACCCAGGAGAATGATCCACACATTCGCCCACAGAAGGGTCATCGCGCCATAGCCTAGGATCATCTGTAGTGAATCTCGCACCCCGTCGTAAGTTGAATGATAAACCGTGGTGACTGCCAAACTCCGACTGGATGACCAGATATAGGCAATGATAACCGCATGGAGCACCGCTGGAATCGCCCCCTAAAACACCGCCGCAATGGTTGCTGGGATGCCCAGGTTGCTTTGTGCGGCTGTGCCGAGCGACACGGGGATATGCCAAATCCACCAGATTACCGCATGCTGGAGGATCGCCTTGCGTATCGAAGCCTGTAGAGCCAAGCGGGGTAACAGATAGCCACGCCAACCGAGCTCCTCCCCGAACGCCGGTAGCAAAGTACCGAACAGGAAAATGACCACCCAGATGAGTTGTTCGTTGCTTATTGAGGCGGGCACACTTCTCCCCATACCGACTGCGATGAGTGAGGGCACAGCGTACAGAAGGTGTGCCAGGCCGATCACAGCCAGGTAATACATGGGCTTGCTCCAAGTCCAACCTGCATTCACGAAGCCATCCCGAAAGATGGTGCGCCCGCATAGGAATGTACCTACAGCTACCATGCACATTGAGATCGAGGTCAATGCAAATCGAGCGGGCAAATTGTCAGCCCAGAGTGCGCCGGCAATTTGAAATGGCCAGGATAAACCAAACACTACGAGCAGGTACACGCCCAGTGAAAATGGTCGGTGTTTAGAGGTGGGATTTTCGTTGTTCATTGGGTCTCCTTTCAATATGGCTTAATTGAGCCTCAGACTCACTGCCTGGCTCATTTCATCAACACCCCTGTGGGGCAAAACCGGGCGGGATAGATACCTTCCTCAATCTCTGCAAGTCCCTTCGGGGCTGCGTCTTATAGCCCGCAGGGCTTCCATGCGCTGAGGCGGGGATGGATTTAAAAGCTTCCACCTCTTCTACGACGCGAAGCGGCATTAAGACGAGGCGTGTCATGACAAAGCATCTGCTGAGCAATCCAATAAAAACAATAGGAAGCGCCAATTTGCTATCGCAAACGTTGGTTTCTACATGTGTTAAACATCTTGTCAAATGCATCTGTATGTTTTTATGCCCTCTCACGGATGTGTTCTGAGATGTGCTATCGACCAGCATCTCAGGAATAGTCTACTGGATTATCTGCTTAACAAGGTCGCTCATCGTAGAGTCCCATTTCTACCCTGTACTGTTCGCGAACGACTCCAAGACTGATCCAGCGACCATTTTCCTGCAAGTACCAATGTTCCCATCCATTACACGGCACGCCATTCATATAATGACTACCTGCTTTATGAATGCTGCCTTCAAAACCATCTGCTGTGCGAAGCAGTGCATCGGGTTTGATCGTGGCGCAACGAGACTCGTCTTTGTCGAAGAGCAGTTTTTGACCAGCCTGTAGATAGCCGTTTTCCACCAGAGCCGAAAAGGCTACTTTAGGCGCGGATTTAGCTTTGCTGGTTATGTCAAACGTTGCATGATCAAACAGTGCTGGTTGGATTGCGTCAATGCGCTTCTGGGCAATTTGGATATATTTCTTTTCCTTCTCAATGCCGATCCAGTTTCGATGAAGGCGTTTCGCCACTACACCTGTGGTTCCACTGCCGAAAAACGGGTCAAGGACGATCTCGCCAGGGTTGCTCGATGAAAGGATGACTCGATAAAGCAAAGCTTCGGGCTTTTGGGTAGCATGGGCTTTATCTCCATTCTCATCCTTTACCCGTTCCGAACCTGTTGCCAGGGATACCAGCCACCAGTCGGAACGCATCTGCTTTTCATCGTTCAAGCCTTTCATGGCGTGATGATGAAAAGTGTATTTTGCGTTTTTCCCCGTGCTTGCCCAGATCAGCGTTTCGTGGGCGTTGGTAAAGCGCACACCGCGAAAATTGGGCATGGGATTGGTTTTGATCCAGATGATGTCGTTGAGAATCCAAAAGCCTAAATCCTGCATGATTGTTCCCACGCGAAAAATATTGTGATACAAACCGATGACCCATATCGTGCCTGTTGGCTTCAGAACGCGCTTACAAGCGGTTAGCCATCTGCGCGTAAAGTCGTCGTACTCTTGAAAAGAGCCGAATCGATCCCAATGGTCATCCACAGCATCGACCTTGGTCATATTGGGACGATACAGTTCGTTTTGTAATTGCAAGTTATAAGGTGGGTCTGCAAAAATCAGGTCGATACACCCTGCAGGTAGAGAATTTAGAACCTCGATGCAATCGCCTTCGATGATTTGGTTGAGGGGTAATTTCATTGGTTCTATACCTTCAAACCAGGATTATAAGGCGTTTTTTTATGAATAATCGGAAATGGCTGTGGGCGAGGGTACTCAGCAGCAAGTTTCAAGAGTAGGATGAGGCTGCGAGGTGCCTCCACCAACCAGTGAAATTCCGAGTGACACATGCACCTTAAATGATTAGCGCAAATGACGTAGAAATTATCCGCTCAGGTGGATCGCCAGCATATATTAATGGTTCTTTGCTACATTCTGCTTTCAACTCGTAGAGACGGTCATCGGATTGGGATTTGGTTCAGCCGCAAAGGGAGCAGACGGCTGCAGTGAGCAGTTCGCTGCAATTCTCCATTAGTGTTCAATCGTCCATTGAGGGCATCAAAGCAAAGACTTGCCTTGATGCCCTTGCCCTTACGCGTCCTTGATAATCAGCGGCAGGTACATCTTCAGCAGGGAGGCAACTACATCCACCGGCGTGCAGATCCACAGGCTCCTGCCGTCGCCCAGTTGACCAGCCCAATTATTGCCCCAGCACTTGACCCCGCCGCCCGTGGTTAGGGCGCAGGTGTGATCCCAACCGGCGGCGATTGCCGAGACCCCGCTTGAAAGTCCGCTCACATCCACCGGCGTGCTGCGG
>JBBIVW010000018.1:0-52427 GCA_037439525.1 Anaerolineae bacterium | reverse complement strand
CTAGAGCGCGGGCGGTAGTAAGCCATGGTCTCAGGAATTCCTCCCTTCGGTCGGAATGACCATTCCGTTCGGATGGCTCTGCGTGGTGAAGTAACCCGCCCCATAGTGTTATAACGAGCCTTGTGCCAAGTAAAACCAGGCAGCCGTAGCGCAACCTTCTCTAACCTCCATTGCCTTCAACTCAATAAATTAAACAAGAAGTAAAATATTACATAATATCCCCTTGACAATTTTCAAAAAATAAATATAATCTTCAAAAAACATCAAATGGCTTTCAAGCGTTCTTTCACCCCGCGACTTTTCCCGTTCTCGCTCCGGCGCAAGGTCCACGCGCCAGGGCTCATCTGCCACCACAAAGCGCCGCTCTTTCCGCAGCGCCTTCTATTTCGGAAAGGAACCTCAAACCTGTATGCATGACACCCCATCGAAACCACCCGCGCCGCGCACCATGCGCACTTTCTTCGTTGTCTGGTTTGGGCAATTGATCTCCACCCTCGGCTCCGGCCTGTCCGGCTTTGCCTTGGGAGTATGGATTTACCAGGAGACGGGCTCGACCACCCTGTATGCCATGAGCATGCTGGCTTACGCGCTGCCCACCGTGTTGCTCTCGCCGCTTACCGGCGCCTTGGTCGATCGTTGGGAGCGGCGCCGCGTGATGATGCTCAGCGACGCCGGCGCGGGCTTGGCCACTCTGGCTATCGCCCTGTTGTACCTGAGCGGGCGTTTGCACATCTGGCATATCTACCTGGCCACCGCGTTGAACGCCTCCTTTACCGGGCTGCAGTGGCCAGCCTATTCCGCGGCGACGAGCCTGCTGGTGCCGAAGGAGCATCTCGGGCGCGCCGGCGGCATGGTGCAGATCGGCGAAGCGGTGTCGCAACTGGTTGCGCCGGCTATTGCCGGAGCCATGCTGGTCACCATCGGTTTGCCAGGCGTCTTACTCACCGACTTTGCCACCTTCGCCTTCGCCGTTGGCACGCTGATCATGGTGCGCTTCCCGCCTCATCAGCTTCACCCTGCCGGCCAGGAGAAAAGAACCTCTCTTTTTAAAGACGCGGCTTTCGGCTGGCGCTATATCCTGGCGCGCCCCGGCTTGCTGGGTTTGCTCGTGATCTTCGCCTTGAGCAATCTGTTCTTTGGCTTGACCAACCCCTTGCTGGCGCCCATGATCCTGGAGTTGACCACAGCCGATCGATTGGGTTTCCTGGCTTCCATTGCCGGTTTGGGCATGCTCCTGGGCACGCTGGTGATGAGCGTCTGGGGAGGCCCCAAACGGCGCATTCACGGCGTGCTCGGATATATGGCCGCCAGCGGGTTGTTCATTGCCTTGTTGGGTCTGCGCCCTTGGCTACCGTTGATGACTTTTGCGGGCTTCTGCCTGATGTTCTTAGGACCGATCATCAATGGCTCCAGTCAAGCGCTCTGGCAGACTAAGGTGGCGGCCGATGTCCAGGGACGCGTCTTCTCGATTCGCCGCATGATCGCCTGGTCCACCACGCCGCTGGCTTACCTGATCGCCGGGCCATTGGCGGACCGGGTGTTTACACCCTTGCTCATGCCCGGCGGTCTGCTGGCTGATAGCGTGGGCTTGGTCTTGGGTGTCGGGCGCGGTCGCGGCATTGCTCTGCTCTTCGTGCTGGTTGGCTTGCTGACGGTGATCGTCTCCCTGGGCGGCTATGCCCTCCCGCGCATCCGCCGCGTGGAACAGGAATTGCCGGATGCTGTAGGGGAGGCTACCCCAGCAGCCGCGACGCCAGAGCCGGCAACCGCCCTCTCCACTTGAGATCGTGTAACTTTTCCCGCGACTCTGCGTCTAAAGGATGAGGTGCATATGACCGCAGAGCACGAAATGAATGTGAACGAAAGCGAGTTGTTCCAGCGCTTGCAGGCGCATACCCAACCGCTGGTGTTAGATTTTTGGGCTTCTTGGTGCATGCCATGCCGCGCCATTGAACCCTGGATGAGGCGCCTGCAGAAGGAGTACCAGGGGCGCGTCGAAGTCTGGAAAGTGAATGCCGATGAGCACGCTAGGCTTTTGCGCCGCCTGCGCATCTTCGGCATCCCTACCTTAATTGCCTATCATCAAGGCAGTGAGGTCGCCCGGCAAACAGGGGTGGGTTCGTTTCAATCCATGCAACAGCTCTTCGAAGCCGCTCTGCAAGGTGAGGCGCTGGCGCCCCGAGGGTTAGCCAGATCTGAGCGCTTTCTGCGTTTGCTGATCGCCGGCGTCTTGTTCTATGTGGCTTATCTGAACCGCCCTGGCGGCGGCATGTTGCTTTTGGGAGGGCTGGCGGGCATTGTCTTTTTCAGCGCCGTGTATGATCGTTGCCCTGTGTGGCGCGCCCTATACCCGCGCCTCAGGCGCTGGCTTGCCGCCCGCTTGAACACGGAATAGACCGTACAGGTATATCCCCCGTGCGCCGACCTCTGCAAGGGAGCAAGGCGCGCTTTCACAGTTTGGGCAGGACGATGTTCTGCTGTTTTTGATATTTCCCCTTCTTATCCGCATACGAGATGTGGCAGATTTCATCCGCTTCGAAGAAGAGCACCTGAGCGATGCCTTCGTTGGCGTAGATCTTCGCCGGCAGGGGGGTGGTATTCGAGATTTCCAGGGTGACAAACCCCTCCCATTCCGGCTCGAAGGGGGTGACGTTCACGATGATGCCACAGCGCGCATAGGTGGATTTGCCCACGCAGATGGTCAACACGTTCCGCGGGATGCGGAAGTACTCCACCGTGCGCGCCAGGGCGAAAGAGTTGGGCGGGATGACACACACCTCTCCCCTGAAGTCCACCATGGATTTGGGATCGAAGTGTTTGGGGTCCACCACTGCGGAGAACACATTGGTGAAGATTTTGAACTCGTCCGCCACGCGAATGTCATATCCGTAGGACGAAAGGCCATAGGAGATCACCCCATCGCGCATCTGGCTCTCGGCGAAGGGTTCGATCATGCGCTGCTCGTGAACCATCTTGCGAATCCAATGGTCGGGTTTCAAGCCCATGTGCGGTTACCTCCAGAAGCGGATTGATCTTTAGAGCCCTGTTTGCCCGTACAACGGCGTCTTGCACGCCCGCTTACCCATGGGCAAGCCAGGGATGAACCACGCATATTATACAACCGGTTCTCGCCAGGCGAACACTTTCTGCCTTTATTGCGTGCATGCCGGGTGGAAATGTGCTCCAGGTCGGCGCTCACTCCATGCGGATGGTCACGACGGTCAAGGTACCTGGGAAGACCTCTACATAGAACTTTTGCACGCCAAAATAGGGGAAGGAAAGGCGGTACAACCCTGGAGGCAGGTCGCTGACCGCGAAGCTCTCATTGAAAGGAGGTAGGCCGATCAAGGCTTTTTCTTCATAGGTCAACACCTGCACTTGAAAATCACGCCGTGCATCCGCGCCTTGTGGCAGGTGTTCCAGCACAATGCCGCTATCGGGTTGAACCTCGCCATACATTGAAATGATGCGCCCGGCGATGGCGCCTAAAAGCTCCCCTTCGTCGTTGCGATGCGGGATGAGCCAGAGCTCCGGATTGCGCACACTGGCATAGGTAATATCTCCCAGGCGCACTTCGAAGTGCAGGTGGCTGCCGGTGGCAATCCCGCTCATGCCCACCTCGCCGATGATCTGGCCGCGTTGTACCCTCTCTCCTGGCGTGACCAGCACCGCAGATAGATGCGCATACAGCGTGAACAGCTTTTCGGGTAATGTGGGGAAGGCTTCCAGTAGTTCGGGTGGCAGGGTGTGTTCGAGGATCACCAGGTTTCCATAGAAATAGGAATAAGGCCCATAAAAGAGGATGGGCCAGGCGCCTTGCGGGGAGATGGGTTGACGGTCGTCACCGGCGACGATGACTTTACCTTCCGCGGCTGCCAGCACAGGTGTGCCATAGCCGTTCAAGAATTCTACGCCGTGGTGTGGCTCGCGTAGCCCTCCTTGCGTGCTACCAAAGCGATAGGTCACATCGATGCGATCGTTGCCGGGGGACGCAATAGGCGGTGAGAGGAAGAATTGCGCGCGGAAAGAACACAGCTCGGCTGAGCACGGAGTTGCCGAGGCATGCACGGTCTCGCTGGGCGTAGGCGTGGGAGGTAAAAGGGTGCTCGTTTGGCTGGCGGTAGGCGAGGGGGAGGAGGTGGGCGAAGCCTGGGGAGTGGAAGGTGAGGTTTGCGTAATCTCTGCCGAGAGCGGAGGTGTAGATATGGGGCGCGCCTGTGCGGGTGTGCATCCTGCCCACAGCAAAGCTCCCAGGCACGCCAGGTAAAGAGGCGTTCGCCAGTGCATATTCAATCCAACCGCAAGCCGCCGCGTTCCGCGAGCAGCGTGTGGATACGTCCTTCGATTTCGTTGGCCCTGTGTTCCAACTGGCGGATTTTCTCGATCAAGGGGTTTGCCAGGCGCGCGTCTTTGATTTGATTGGCGTTGATGCGCACGTTTAGACCCGCGCCGTTGAGCGCGGCGCGCGCCAGCGCCGCTCCGGTCGCCCCATCGCTGATCGCGCTCAGGTTACCTTTTGCAATCACTTGCTCGGCGAGCTCAATGACTTCCACGGCCTTTTGCGCCACCTCAAGAGGCACCTGGGCTGCCTCCAGGGTCGCCTTCTGAATGGCTTTATCGCGCTTGTTTTTCTCCTTTGCAGTTCCCTTGGGGAGCAAGAACGCTTCCAGGACGCGGTCGAACGCCTGGGCATCTTCCTGAATGGCTGCGGTCAATTCCATGCGCAGTGTGCCTGCGCGCTGCAGCACGAGGTGCATTTCAGCCTCCACTTGCTGGTATTTCGGCTTTCCCAGGGTGAGGCGCGCCACCATCTCCACCAGCGCCGCGCCGGCTGCCCCGCTATACGCCGCCGCAGAGCCGCCGCCCGGCGTGGGCGTGCTGGCTGCTAAAGCATCCAGGAAGAGGGTGTAGAATGGCGTGGTTACGGGTTGTTTTTCGCTCTCCTTCTCTTGCACCACCGCCAGCCGCGTCTCTAACACCTGGTTGGGCTCGAACTGGTCGAGTTGTAGATACCATTGGGCGGCGTCGATCAACGCCTGCTGCGGGATCAAACCAACCAGCTCGCTGTGATGGATGCTCACCCCGTAACGCGCCGCCTCGCGCCGGATCAATTCGACCACTCTGGCGAGCGGCGTTTTCTGGTAGTTGGTCAAGTTCATGGACACCTGAGCCATGCCATTCACTTGCATCCCCAAGGCTTTGACATAGCGCAAGCCGCCGGATGAGCTGCGCACGGCGCGGGCAATTTTTTCCGCCAAGCTGACATCTTGGCTGGTCAGATAGACGTTGTACGCAATCAGGGGATGGCGTGCGCCGATCACCGTTGCCCCGGCGGATCCGAGCCTGTTTGGCCCATAGTCCGGCGTTCTCTCCGGCTTGGTGGCGATTTCTTTCTTTAGGCCTTCATATTCCCCACGACGGATATCTTCCAGGTTGCGCCTTTCGGGGCGCGTCGCGGCTTCCTCGTAGAGGTACACCGGGATGTTCAACTCTTCGCCCACCCTTTGACCTAGCCGCCGGGCAATTTCGACGCATTCCGTCATGCTCACTCCAGATATGGGCACAAAGGGCACCACGTCGGTTGCCCCGATGCGTGGATGTTCGCCTCGGTGCTGATTGAGGTCGATCAACTCCGCGGCTTTGGCGATGCCACGAAAAGCGGCTTCCCCCACATCTTCCGGGGGGGCGACGAAGGTGAGCACCGTGCGGTTGTGGTCGTTGTCCGAGTGCCGATCGAGCAGCTTAGCCGTGGGCACTGAGGAGATCGCCTGGATAATCGCCTCGATCACCTCCCCGCGGCGCGCTTCGGAAAAATTGGGAATACATTCAACCAGACGTTGGGTCATTGTTACCACCTTGTGCGAGGAGCAAGTTCCTTCCTTTCAGGGTTGTATATGCCCATAATTATACCTGCCGCAAGACTGTGGTGGGTTTTATTGCGCTTATTTTCGCGCTTATCTGGTAAGATATTAGCTCTATCGTATATACACTAATGAAACAGGTTTTGTGAAGCGAAAATGGCTAAAATCTTTCAAAAGAAACAGGATAAATTTTTGGCTCTGATCATCGATCAGGCGGCGGCAACATTGCAGGGGCTGGAGCTGCTGAAAGCCTACCTCCAGACCCCTGGGAGAGAGATTGCGCAAAAGCTCACCGACACCGAGAAGGAAGCGGATGAGATTCGCCGCATTCTAATCGATGAGCTCAATCGCACCTTTGTTACCCCCATCGACCGCGAGGACATCTTCGCCCTCTCGCGGGCCATAGACGACATGGTGGATTACGCCTACACCACTGTAGATGAAATGCAAGTCCTGGGTGTGGAGCCGACCAAATATATGGAGCGGATTGCTTCCTTGCTGCGCGATGCTGGCTACGAGATTCATCTGGCAACCCAGCGCCTGAAGCATCACCCCAATGTGGCTGCCGAACACGCCCAAAGGGCAAAGGCATTAGAGAATCGCGTCGAATCCGTGTATCGCGAAGCGTTGGCGGAGCTGTTCAGCCAGGTGGAAAGCCTGGAGCAGGTCGTTCAAATGCTCAAAATGCGCGAGGTGTATCGCCACTTGAGCAACGCCGCGGATCGTGGGGATGAGGCAGCGAATATCATTGCCGACATCGTGGTCAAAACGGCGTTCTAGGATTAAGGGATGCTTTCCGCGAAGCTGATCACTCTGATACTGCTGGCGTTGGTTTTTGATTTTCTGAACGGCGTCCACGATTCCAGCAATATCGTCGCCACAATGATCTCATCGCGCGCCTTTGCCCCAAGGGTGGCGCTGTGGACGATTGCCATGGCGCACTTCGCCGGGCCATTCCTCTTTGGTGTGGCTGTGGCAGAGACCATCGGCCATGACATTGTCGCCCCCACCACGGTGGATATCAACGTCATTTTAGCCGCGCTTTCGGGCGCCATCCTTTGGAATTTGTTCACCTGGTTTTTGGGCATTCCCAGCAGCTCTTCGCATGCCTTGATTGGCGGGCTGGTGGGTGGGGTGGCGGCAGGCAGCGGGCTGGCGGTGATTCAACTCAAAGGGCTGGAAAAGGTGTTGCTTTCCCTGCTGCTCTCGCCTCTGGTGGGCTTGCTCGCTGGCTATGGGTGTGCCCGGTTGGTGTATTTCCTGGTGAGCGGTGCATCACCGCGCATCAACTGGCTCTTCAAACGCGGGCAGATCCTCACCGCCCTTGTCTTGGGTTTCAGCCACGGCACAAACGACGCGCAAAAGACTATGGGGGTGATCACTTTGGGGCTGGTGGTGGGTGGTTATCTGGATGCGTTTCATGTGCCTCTATGGGTGATCGCTGCGAGCGCGGCGGCCATCGCTTTAGGCACGGCTATGGGGGGGTGGCGCTTGATCAAAACCCTGGGCGAGAAATTTTACAAGATCAAGCCCATCCATGGCTTCAATTCGCAGATGGCTTCTGCTCTAGTTATCATTGGGGCGTCGGTGTTGGGTGGTCCGGTGAGCACGACCCAGGTGGTAAGTGCGACGATTATGGGTGTCGGATCCGCCGAGCGGCTGAGCAAGGTACGGTGGGGGGTCGCCGGCGAGATCGCCATTGCCTGGTTGATCACCATCCCGGCCACAGCCGTGGTTGCCTTTGCGGTGTATCACTTCATTGCATTTGTCCTGGCTTGAAAATGCCCCTTCTTGAGCCGTGTGTCTGCCTCAGAGGCTATGCCCAGGCGGCAGCCAGTTGGAGGCGCGTGGCATGCAGGCGCTCCATGGCCGCTTTGGCCACGCGCTGCAGAAGCAGGATTTCCAGGCGAGGGTCTTCCTGAAAAGCTTGGCGCAACTGTTCCACGTCGAAGCGAATCACACGACTACCGTTTTTACTGCGAGCCGTAGCCGTGTATATGTGTGGTTCGATCAGCGCCGAGATGCCAAAGGGTTCTCCAACGTTGATATGGCTCACCGGGATTTCTTTGCTGTATGGTTCGACGGTGTAGTACAGCGCGACATCCCCCTCCAGTAAGAAGTACAGAAACTGTGCGGGTTGGTTTTCTTCCAGGATGGCTTCTTCGCCGCTAAAGCTCACCTCTTGAGAGATGATCGCCAGTTTGACAAGCTGGTCATCGCTCAATTGGGAAAAAAAGGGATAGCGTCGCAACAACTCGGTTGAAATCATGGGGCTCCTCCTTTGGGAACAAACCTATTCGCTTGTTCACTTATTCCAATATAACAAATATTATAGAGATAACCCCGTGATTTGTCAACGACGATCCTCAATCATCCTGCAGCCGCACGCAGGATTGCCCGAATCAAAACGGTCTCCATCGATTTTACAAGGCAGCGAAGCTTTTGGCTCATTGCCGTAGGCTGCGCAGCTTTTCGATCAGCCGCTTTTCTTCTGCGGTGAGGTTTTTAGGGATTTTCACTTTCACCTGAACGTATAAGTCGCCGCGTTGTTGAGGGTTGCGCAGTTTTGGCATACCCAGGCCGCGTAGGCGGAATTTCTTCTCCTCATCGGTCTCGGGCGGGATGGTCAGTTCGACCTGGCGGTCCAGCGTGGGTACCTGCACTTTGCCTCCCAACAAGGCAGTGTAAAGGTCAATGGCCACCGTGGTGCGCAGGTCGTCTCCCACGCGCTCGAAGAGCGGATGAGGGCGCACTTTGACGACGAGGTACAGGTCGCCAGGCTCGCCACCCCTGAGCCCGCGTTCGCCTTTGCCGCTCAGGCGCACGCGCGAGCCATCCCGAACGCCAGGGGGGATTTTCGCTTCGATGCGTCGTCCATCCTCCCAGCGAAGCTGCACATTCGTCCCGCGGTAGGCCTCTTCCAATGAGATCTCCACGGGCTGCTCCAGGTCTCTGCCGCGTCGCGTTTGAGAGGCGCTCCTGGATGTGGTAAACCCTCCTCCGCGCAGACCCTCTCCAAAGAGCATTTCGAAGAAATCCGAGAAGCCTCCCAGCCCGCCTCCGAAAAGCTGCTCGAATTCCTCAGGTGACACAGTGCGTGTATATCTCCCCCCTCCAGGCGATGCAGTCCATTGCGACCAATCGAAATCCTCGGGCCTCCCCCCGCTCCTGGCAAATTGTTGCCAGTGGATTCCAAACTGGTCGTATTTCTTGCGCTTCTCGGCATCCGAGAGCACCTCATACGCTTCGTTGATCTCTTTGAACTTCTCCTCGGCGGCTTTATCCCCAGGGTTCATATCGGGGTGGTATTTGCGCGCCAGTTTGCGGTAGGCTTTTTTGATCTCGTTTTGGTCGGCGTTTTTGTTTACGCCTAATATCTTGTAATAATCCTTATATTCCATGGTATATCATCCATGCCATTCTTCGCCTGGTCGGAGTGGTTGGCTTTGAATTTTTTAGTAGAGAGTGCAGCCCATTCACATTAATATCCTTCAGTAAGAAATATATCGGAGTTAAGTAAATAAGGCATTAAATCCACACCTCGTCTGGGTTGATGTGGGGTTTTCGAGAATCTACATTCCTCATATGCAATGCTTGTGCCCTTTTTACATTTTAAACCTAAGATGGGCATCAAAGTACACACATTGTGCAAATGGATTCTCAATCAACCGGATATGGAAAGGAGGTAGATGGCCATGTGGCGTAGATACTATCGTGTGCCCACGATGTGGCGTGAACTGGAAAGGATGCAACGTGAAATGAATCGGTGGTTTGAGGCATATAGCCCTGAACGCCTTCACCGCGCGCCTGGTTACCCGGCGTTGAACGTGTGGAGCAATGAGGAGGGACTGGTGGTCACCGCAGAAGTGCCTGGGGTGAAACCCGAAGACATCGACATTAACGTCATCGGGCAAACCCTCACACTGAGCGGCGAACGGCGCCCCGATCGTCCGAGCGATGGCGTGCGCTACCATCGTCAGGAACGGTTTTTCGGCAAGTTCACCCGCTCTCTGGAATTGCCTTTCCCCGTCAACGTGGACAAGGTTGAAGCGACATTCGTGAACGGTGTCTTGAACATCTCCTTGCCTCGCGCCGAGGAAGACAAGCCAAAGAAGATTACCGTTAAGAGCGCGGCGTAATTGATCAACACCCGTTTTATTTTGGAGGTATTACCATGAGCGATCAAGAAAGCACTTTAGAAGCCCACAAAGAGGAAATTACATCCATGGAAGACACGGAGCGCACACGTGAATGCCCCTGCTTCATCCCACGTGCCGACATCTACGAGCTTGAGGACCGCATGGTCATCGTAGCCGACGTGCCCGGGGCTGACGAGCATTCGATTGATGTGACTTTGGAGAAAAACGTACTCACCATCAACGCGTACGTGGACCCACCGCTTAAGGAGGGCTACACCCTGGCGTATGCGGAGTACGAAGTTGGAGACTACCAGCGCAGCTTCCGCCTTTCGGAGGAAATCGACCGCCAGCGCATCGAGGCACAGGTCAAAGACGGAGTTCTACGTTTGTTCCTGCCCAAGGCAGCCGAGGCGCGCCAGCGCAAAATCAACGTGAAGGCTGGCTAAGGCGGCGATGGCTTCGTTCGATCAGCGCACCGCGTTACACTTCGCGGTGCGCATGTTTTTTAGGTGCAGCGTCTGGCACATGTTTTAATCTTAGCCTCCTCTCTCCCTACTTTGGGGGTAGGAAAAAGAGCTTGGAGTTGAAGTAGGGAAAGGCATGAAGGGCGCAGGCTGCCGGGGGAGAAGAGGATATAATCTGCGGAACGAAGATGCATCCACATTGCGCAGGTGACCAATGACGACCCCAAAAGCGCCCCCAGAGAGTGCCTCCCCCTATGCGGGAGAGCCAGACGCTCCACCCAGTCCCCTACCCGAACCGCTTCGAGGCTTGGAGGAAGGCACTTTTACGCACTATACGGTCACCCAGCGCTTCAAAGCCATAGCGCGGCGCGTGCTGGAAGACACTCCCGGACCTGCCGCGACGCGGAACAGGATCGAGCGCTTGATGGCTGAAATCCCGCATCACAAGCTACAGCCAATCCACGACCCCTCCGCGCCAGATCACCTCGCCTGGCAGAGATACCTGCAACCTTACCTGGGCATGAATTGGCTGGAAGCACCCTGGTTTGTGGTCGAGGCATACTTTTTCCGCCGCTTATTGGAGGCGACAGCGTACTATCGGCGAGGGAGGGGGTACCGCAAGGATCCCTATCAGCCGCAGAAGCATGCGGCGATCTGTTCGGCGTCTCAAAACCTGCGCAGGTTCGATCTATCCGCGATATTAACCGGTGAAGCTCCTCTCGCTCCTGACGGCTTAGCCTCGCTGCTGCCTCATCTTCTTCGCCTGGCGGTGTGGAGCAACCAGGCGGATCTAAGCATGTGGCCTGTGGGCGATCAGGCACAGCCTCCCACACCTGGACGGGAACAGATAAGCGCTTCGCTTTTAGTGGACCATGCTCAGCAGGCGGGGGAATATCTTGCCTCTCTCCAGGGTAAGGAGGCGCGGGTGGATTTTATTTTGGACAACGTCGGCCTGGAGCTGACCATGGACTTGGTGATGGCTGATTGCCTCCTGCGCCACGGGCTGGCTTCACGCGTGGTGTTCCACGTCAAACCGCATCCCACGTACGTTTCCGATGCCACCTACGAGGACGTTTGGACGATGGTTGACGCCCTCTCGCAGTTTGCCGCAGAATACCCTGAGTACGCCTGCCTCCTGCCTCTTCACCGCCGCCTGCTAAGCTACCTGCACGAGGGACGCTTGACGCTGAGCACACATTATTTTTGGACTTCACCACTCAGCGGTTGGGAGATGCCCAGGGATTTGCGCCACACCCTCTCCCAAAGCCACCTGATCCTGAGCAAGGGAGATGCCAACTATCGTCGCTGGGTGGGGGATCGCCACTGGCCTGATACCACGCCCTTAGAAGCAGTGCTTGGCTACCTTCCTGCCCCACTTTTAGCGCTGCGCGTGCTCAAAGCGGAAGTAGTCATCGGTTTGCAGCCCGGGCAGGCAGAAGAAGTTTGTGCCCGCGATGCGCAATGGATGTACGATGGTCGTTGGGGCGTGATTCAGTTCGTGCGCCCGCGCGCATAGCTCGGTGCCCGGCACACGCTGCCGCACGCACCGATGCGAGTCTCTTGCCTGCGCAGGCTTATGTTTGTAGGGAACCTTGTGTTTTTTCGATGTGCTCCCTGACCAGCTCGCGGCGCAATGTCTTTCCCACGGTCGATTTGGGCAGCGCGCCTCGGAATTCTACTTCCGTGGGCACTTTGAATTTTGCCAGGCGTTCGCGGCACCAGGCTTTGATCTCCTCTTCATCGGCAGTTTCACCCGGCTTCAACACCACCCAGGCTTTGACCGTCTCCCCGCGATGGGCATCTGGCACACCCGCCACACCTACCTCCAGCACCTTAGGGTGCTCGATGATCACCTCTTCCACTTCCCTGGGCCATACTTGATAACCGCCCGGCTTGATCAACTCCTTTTTGCGATCGACGATATAGAAATAGCCATCCTCATCCATATAGGCGATGTCGCCGGTGTATAGCCAACCGTTTCTCAGGGCGTTGGCGGTTTCCGTGGGCATGTTGTGGTAGCCAATCATCACCTGCGGCCCTTTGATCACCAGCTCGCCCACGGCGCGCGGGGGCAACTCGCTCACTCCGTCTTCTAAGCTCACGATCTTGGCATCCACATCTGGCAAAGGCAAGCCAATCGATGCGGCGCGGTTTTCTCCTCTCAGCGGGTTGCAGTGCGTTGCCGTTGGCGCCTCGGAGAGGCCATATCCTTCGAAGACCGTCCCCCCGGTCAACTTTTCGAAGCGTTCTTTGGTCTCGCGCAGCAATGGCGCCGAGCCAGAAATGCAGCCTTTGAGCGAACTGAGGTCGTACTTCCCTGCTCGGACATGCGGGTGGTTATTCAGCGCGTTGAACATGGTGGGTACCCCAGGGAAAAGCGTGGCGCGGTATTTTTGAATGCCGGAGAGGATTTCCTCCAGATCGCGTGGGTCCGGAACCAGCACCATCGCCGCCCCCAGACGAATGGCTTCGCACATGCCGGCGACCATTCCATACACGTGGAAGAGAGGGATGGCGAGCAACATGACCTCTGCGCCGTATTCGGCATCTACAAACCAGGCGCAAACCTGTAACGTGTTGGCTACCAGATTGCGGTGCAGGGCGATGGCCGCCTTCGAGACCCCCGTTGTGCCGCCACTATATTGAAAGAGGGCGATGTCATCTGCGTCCACCGGAACGGCAGCCCGCTCCCCCGCCGAGAACTCGCCGAGCAGAGAAGACATCCACAGGTCTCCTTCCGCTAAGTGCACGCGAAAACCGCCTTTTTTCTCGCGGGTGAGTGTAAATAGCGCCTTGAGCAAAGGGGGAAGGGCTTCTTTGATGTTTGTCACGATCATGCGCTTGAGGCAGGTGTTGGGTTGTGCCTCTTTGATGCGTGTGTAGAAATTGCTCATCACAAACATCGTATCTACTCCGGCATCGTTGATCTGGTGCTCGATCTCGCGGCGGCTGTACAACGGGTTGGTGGCGACAACCACACCGCCGGCTTTGAGAATGGCAAAGAATGCCATAATGAACTGAGGGGAATTGGGCATAAAAATGCCCACGCGGTCGCCTTTTTTCACCCCCAGTTGTGTCAGCGCAGCCGCGAGACGATCGGTTAGCAAGTTCATCTCGGCATAGGTGATCTGGGCGCCTTTGAAAATCGTGCAGGGATGTTGGGGGTATTTTTGCGCGGCTTCTTCGAGAAGACGAAAGAGCGGGATTGACGGGTATTCCAGGTGGTGGGGTACACCCTCATCGTAGTGTCTGAGCCAGGGCTTTTCGCTCATCACAAACCTCCTTCATTTCTTTATAGAATCGACCAGGACTTTACCTCACCATCATGGGTTAAGTATAAGCGATAACCTTTTATTCGGGAAAAAGACTCCAAATGCTCGTGAAGATCAATAGAGAAGGCGCGAGGCGCAACCTTCGGTGGTCCATAAGAACTGCGCCGGTTATTGGAAGAGGCGGAGAAATTTTGAATTGTTCTTCCGGTTTGTCCCAGAAGCGCATTCTACCACCAGAGTTTAGCACCCGGCTGGTTTATCGTGTATGGCAAAAGGATCGCTTACCCTGACCCGCGTTTCAGGATGTCAACTCATCTTCCATCCAAAAAACCAAGGTGTTTAGCGGAGCAGGCTGGTAAAACGACACAGGTAGATGCCGGAACATACTAGAATCAAGAAAAGGATTGTCCCTGCCCAGTGCCACCTTCCCCAAGCTCTGCGACGAATGAAAAACCTTCTTCTCATAGTCAAGTTCCTTTTATGCTACTCTGAATGTTCATAGACGATCTTTCCGCCAACCATGGTCAAATCCACGACCAGGTTGGCGATGTCTTCTGGCGAGGCAACCGTGTATGGGCTATCGTGCCAGACGATCAGGTCGGCGAATTTGCCGGGCTCCAGCGAACCGATTAGGTTCTCGGCGAAATCCGCATACGCGCCTCCCATGGTATGGGCGTACATCGCCTCCTCCATAGTCAGTGCCTGTTCCGGGCTGACGAGCTTGTTGGACCAGGTGACGCGTCTCACGCTGGAATACAGGGTGGCGAGCGGACTCCACCAAGGCATGGAGGGTGCGTCTGAACTGAGGCATAGAGGAATGCCCATATCCAACCAGGTGCGCGTGGGCACAATCCGCTGAAGCCGTTCCTCCCCCCAAATTCTTTCCACCGCATCCCCAAACGCGCGAATAATGGTGGGTTGGGTGGAGATGACCACCCCCAAATCTTTTTGGCGCTGAAGGGCGCGATCGGTGTTCAGGGGGGAATGCTCGATGCGGTGGCGTGGATCGGGACGCGGGTTCTTGTTCATCGCTTCCTCGATGGCATCTAGTGCCAGATCCACCGCGGCATCTCCGGCGGTATGCAGGGCTACCTGATAGCCCGCGTCGTGAAAGGCGCGCACGGCCTCCTTCAGGTCGTTGGGTTTCCAGATGGTGATATTCCAGGCGATGCCGTTATGAGGTTCATTAGTATAAGAGGCTTCCAGGGCGCCGTCCACCTGGAATTTTGCTCCGGCGAAGTGCATGTAATCGCTCTCATAGCGCATCGATTCGATGGCTGGAATGCGCCCGTCCAATTCCTGGATGTATTCGAGCACGTTCATTACCTGCCCGCGAATGGTCATTTCACCTCGCCGCGCCACGTTGAAGTATGCTTGCATGCGATCCAGGTCGCGCGCATACACGTCTTGAAAGCTGGTCACGCCCATGGCGGCAAATGTGGCTTGGGGGTTCAACACGCTTGTCTCATACACGCTCACATTCAGCAGGTCGGGAGGCCACAAGCGGCGGAAGACGTCCATGGCCGGGTGATTCATCACCAACCCATCAGGCTCGCGCGAGTTAGGCTCGCGCAGAAACCTTCCGTTCCCTGGGTCTTTGGTATTGGCATTCACTCCAGCCATCTCCAATGCCAGACTGTTCACGACTGCCATGTGCCCACCTTGATTGATGAGCATCACCGGATGGTTCGGTGAGACGGGATCGAGGTCATGCTTGTTGGGGTAGCGCCCTCCGAAGGTGACCCAACCCGAGCCCACCACCCATTCGCCAGCAGGCGTGGTGGCGATCTTTTCGGCGATTTTTGCCTGCAATTGCTCGACGGTATTGACCGCTGGCCAACTCACATCTACATACGCGGTTCCAAGTAAACCGCAGGCGCTCAGGTGGCAATGCGCATCGATCAAGCCGGGGGTAACCGTGCGCCCCAGCAAGTCGATGACTTGGGCTTCTGGTTTAGCCATCGCCCGTATAGCTTCATCGGTGCCTGTGGCTAGAATCTGGTTGCCGCTGATCGCCACTGCCTGGGTGACGGTTCTGGCATTGTCCATGATCACTATATTGCCATTGACCAGGATCAAATCGGCTTTCGTCCCCGCAGGGATAGGAGGGGGGACGCGAGGCGTTGGCAGTGACGTGGGAACTGCCGTTAGCTGAAAGCGGCGTCCGCAACTTGCCAGTAAGGCTCCACCCACTCCCAGGGCAGCGACTTTGAGGAAATCGCGCCTCGACAGGCTATGATGATGATGTGGCATTTTTTATACTCCTTTTTAGTTTAAAAAGCTAGCTTCACGGTAAGGGGTGTTCCATGAAGAACTCCCAGATTAACGCCGTGGCGGAGATTTCCATGGTGGGTTCACCCATGCGCAGATTGACTGCTTCCCCGCCTGGCCAGGCGTGTTTGCCACCTACGATGGTGTATAGTTCAATCGACGAGCCTCCCAGACACGGTGTGTACACATCATGGTGAATGTTGCCCGAGGTTTGGCGTTGTGCCTGGGTTGGACAGCCATTGAAATCCACCCAAAAGCGTATGGCATCGGCTACGGAGACAAAGCGTACTCCACCAGGGGTTGTCCCCCCGTTGTAGGGGTTTGGCTCATCGTCCGTTCCGTGAAAGTGAATCAGCGGCACTGCACGTGCGGGTTGGCAGGCTTGCATGTCCTCTAGAGCCTGAGTGGCGCTGACCGGAGCGATCGCTGCGATTTGGTCAGCCATCTCACAAGCCAAGCGGTACACGAAAATGGCCCCATTCGAGAATCCTGTGGCGTAGATGCGTCTCGGATCTATATTCACCTGAGTGGAAAGTTCCTGAAGCAGGGCGCGCACGAAACCCAGGTCGTCGATGTTTTGGCGCGCTGCTTCTCCACAGCAATGCCCACCATTCCATGACCTCTGTTCGCCCGCGGCGTTGGGGTAGACAACAATGAAGCCGGAAGCATCCGCCTGAGCGTTGAAACCGCTGATGCGTATCATCTCGTACGCATCCAGGGTGATGCCGTGAAAAGCGAGCACCAGTGCAACGGGCTGGGAGGGCGTGTATCCGGGCGGAATGTGGATGACATACGAACGCTGCAGTCCCTTATGAATGAGGCTGTGTTCAGAGTCGCCAGGGGGGAAAGCAGGGTGAGATGCTGGCTCGCTCTCTACAGGCACCGGTGTTGGTGCGATAGTTGCTCTTCCACATGCGGGTAATGAGATGAGCAAAATGACCAACAGCAAAAAGCCCCATCGGGCTTTCATCTGCTTCTTTGCGCATAGGAGGCAAAGTTTATATGCACCGCCTCGCCGGTTTTTGGTGTGATGTCCCCAAGTCGATCGAGGAAACGTCGAATTCTGCATCAAAAGGCCTTACGAGGATTATCCTCGAGAGTCGGCTGCGTGAAATGCGATGGAAGTGTGGGGGATGCTGATTTCAGCAGACGGGTGAGATGAGTGGTAATCCTTTCTTATTATACCTTAATTTTTATAAAAATCAATATCTAACAGGAAGATGGTTTCCAATTTAAATATTCTTCCTTCATGGAGAAATACACCGATATTTTTACGATCAGAGAGATATGGGCTAACCTGCCTTACGGGCAATATAACACCCACTCATCCAACTCTCGCTCCTTGAGAATCGCGCTGAAGCCTAGAGCAAGAGCTTGGGGGCAGACTTGATTCAGGAATTGCTCTTCTTCCCAATTGTCGGTATATTCAGCCGCAAAGACCGCCTTACCGGCGAGGACAAACGCGCGCACCATCTCGCACCAACCGTCTGCAAAGCAGTCTTCGGTTAATGCCCAGTCGAAGGTCTGCAGCAAATGTGCGGCTTGCTCCGGGTCGTTTTTGAGGCCGATGGATAAACCGCGCGCATGGGCTTCATCAGCAAGCCACATGTTGAAAGCCAGTTGGTCAGCGTAGGTGAGTGGAAAGCCAGTGTCGTTGGTGTAGCCATCGATGTTGTCGGGTTCAACCGCCTCAAAACCTTTCGCCGCGCACAGGTCGAGGCGGGCGCGCAGGATGGGAGCGAGTGTGTCTATGGCGCGGATGTCGAGCCATTTCTCCCCTTCCCAGCTGGCGTACTCCTTACCGATGACCTCGGCGGGGAACAGTTCGGCGTCGGGTCGCCACTCTTCCCAAGAGCCAGCGGATAGGTAGCAGATCACCTTGACACCCTGTGCTTTGAGCGCGGCAACCAGGCTGGCATCGGCGTCGAACAGGTCTATGTCATACACATCCACGTCCGGCAACACCTGCGTGGGTAGCGTGCTCAGTTGCCATTGCCAGGTCAACCTTGGTGCCGCTTGCCACCATAAAATGGCGGATGGGACTGTTGTCTGAGGGCTTGAGGGCAAGGCGGGAATATCGACACTTCCCAGGATGGCGGCATTGCTCCCCACCATTTCCTGAAAGGCTGCAGCCAGCTCGGCATTGTCCTGCAGGCGCATCGTGGTGTCGTGGGCTGGGTTTTCGTCGTTTTGCCACTGTTCATTCCACCAGGAGAAACCGATGAGGCGCGGCCAGCGGAATGAGATCAGGTCGCTGAGCGCGCGGCGCGCCCAAAGCGCCTGGTCGCAAAGAGGGTTGCCCTGTGTCACGCCAAATTCGGCAATGATGATGGGTTTGTGCGCAGCCAGGGCTTGTATTCGGGGATAGACCGCGTCTATGCCCAGGCGAAACTCGTCACAATAGTCATCGAGGGGCGTTTGCGCGCCATAATTGCTGATACCAATCCAGTCAATCCACTCATCCCCTGGATAGTAATGTTCCAGTGCATTCCAGGATTCATCTGGCCAATCGTTGGCATTGACGTGAAAGACCCAGGTGAGGTTATGCGCGCCTGCCTGACGGCATATCTGGATGATGTGTCTATAGGCGTCTACGAATCGTTCGGGTCCATCGGCTTTGGAGGGGTCGCCATAGCCTTGTGTCTCTCCACCACCATGCCACGTTCCATTCCATGGGAACCACGCGCCATTCACCTCCGTGCCGTATTCCACCAGGAGTGGCGTGTCAAAGCGACGCGCCGCGGTGCACCAGTCCTGCAGGTCGCCATCAAATGTTCCATCCAGGATGGCTTGTAGCGTGAAGAGCGGTTCTGGCACGTTTTGCTCTGGGCTAGAGCGCAGCATCAGGCGGATGAATGGGACGCTGCCAGCCTCCCGAATCCAGGTGGCGGTCCGCAGAGGGAAATCCCTTCCTTCGTACCAATTGTGCGAGAAATACACCCACGCGGCGCGTTTGCCCGCAGCTTCTTCGTAAGCGCGCAGGTCCGATAGGGTCAAATCGCTCTCCTCGCCGCTTACCCCACCTGGATAGACACCATGGTAGAGATAACCTTCTGGCGGGAGGGGGAGAGGCTTTGGTGCTTCGCTGGGTGTCATGGAGGGTACGGGCGTCCGTGTTATCACCGCGCTCTGCATGGGTTTGGTCGTGGAGGTGGGGATTGCCGTGGGGTTGGCTTGGCGTGTGGGCTGCGGCGCGGGCAAACAAGCTGCGAGCATCCCAATCCCGCAAACGACGTACAAGATAGCAGAGGTTTTCATTGCCATTATTCTTGCCTGAATATAAGACTGATGCATCGAGAAGCCACCTTTATGACAATTCCATAACCGGGGAGATAGCAAAACGAATTGGTAAAATCGCCATCCTTTTCCTGGAACACGCGTTTTTATTCTACATGAGTTTGAATGATTTTCGCTTGATCCTTTGCAATCGGTTTTAACTGCCGCGGCGATAGGGGCAAGGCAAATTAACCATCCAGTTCCTCTCATGCTCCCCTTATTAAATCTCATGGAGCAAATTTCCCCAACTGCGTCTGGCTCTATCTGCTCAGCCTCCAAGCAGGTAAAAGTCCATAGGACATTGCAGCCTGCCACCATAGCGTCTGTGGTACCCCACACCTCCTTACACGCTGTCTATGATCGGTTCAACTGCCTATTGCTTTTCTCCCTAGAATAAGGTAAAAAAGCTTTATGCGCCTTCTCTTCGTCGCCGATGGTCGTTCACCAATTGCCCTCAACTGGATCGCCTATTTCCTGGAGCGAGGGGACGAAGTGCATCTTGCCTCCACCTATCCTTGCGAAGCGGTCCCTGGGCTTGCCTCCTTTACGGTCGTTCCCGCGGCATTTAGCGCGCTGAAAACCATTCCGCCATCCAGAGAGGGGCGAGGGCAGATGAAGGAGGGTATCTGGAATGCCGCCTTGGGTAGAGCGCGCCTGAGGTTGCGCCAGTGGCTTGGGCCACTCACCCTGCCGCGGGCGGCGGAGCGTTTGCGCCAGGTGATCTCTTGCCTCCAACCCGATTTGGTGCATGCCATGCGCATCCCGTATGAAGGCATGATCACCGCCCTGGCACGCCCGCAGGCGCCGTTTGTACTCTCCGTATGGGGCAACGATTTTACCCTGCACGCCCCTGCGACCCCACTTATGCGCGCCCTGACGCGCCACAGCCTAAAGCGCGCCAATGCCTTGCATACCGATTGTCAGCGCGATGTGCGCCTCGCCCGCCAATGGGGGTTTGCTGAGGCGAAGCCTACGATCGTTTTGCCAGGGTCAGGCGGTGTGCAGCTGGAGGCCTTTTACCCTCCATCAGGCTGGGAGGCGGGCGGAGTGGCTATAGCCGGCGAAATCGCGGCGCGCGGCAAGACCATCCTCCAGCCACGCGGCTTCCGCGCCTATGTGCGCAACGATGTCTTTTTCCGCGCCATCCCTCTGGTGCTTGCGCAAGAGCCCCAGGCGCGCGTGATCTGCCCCAACATGGCGCATGAACCTCTGGCGCAAAGGTGGCTTATTCGCTCCGGCGTGGAAGATTCCGTAGAATTGCTGCCGGCGCAATCGCGCGCTCAAATGGCAGAGCTATACCGCCAGGCGCGGGTAATGGTTTCGCCCAGCGAACATGACGGCACGCCCAACACCCTGCTCGAAGCCATGGCGAGCGCCTGTCTGCCCGTTGTCGGTGACCTGGACTCGCTGCGCGAATGGCTTACGCATGGAGAGAACGGTTTGCTCTGCGATGCGGGAGATGCCAATGACCTGGCGCGGGCGATGCTGCATGCCTTGCGCGATGATGACCTCTACCTGCGGGCGCGGCAGCGCAACCTTCAACTGGTGCGTGAACGTGCCGACTACCGCCTGGTCATGTCTCAGGCAGCCGCCTTTTATGAGCAGGTGGCGCTATTAAAACCTGAAAGAGCGAGATGACCCCCGCTTTTTTTTTACTGCTCGCCAGCCTGCGCTCCGCTATCAGGGGTGGAATGTGTTTGTCGTACCGCCGCGCTGAAAAAGACCTAGATATGAATCGCGTGCCCCTCAGCGGCGTGCGCTGCCTCCATGAGCACTTCGCTAAGTGTCGGGTGGGCGTGCACGTTGCGGGCGATTTCGTGGGCGGTCAACTCCATCATCTGTGCCAGGGTCAATTCCGGCAGCAGCTCGGTCACCTCGGCGCCAATCATGTGCGCCCCCAGGATTTCTCCATATCGGGCATCGGTAACCAGTTTCACCCAACCTCCCGATTCGCCCATCCCCAAGGCTTTTCCGTTGGCTTGGAATGGAAAGCGCCCAACTTTGACTTCATAACCGCGCGCCCTGGCTTGCTCTTCGGTCAGTCCAAAGGAAGCTACCTGGGGCTGGCAGTAGGTTGCGCGCGGCATCATTTCATATTCCAGCGTAACTGTTTCCACCCCGGCGATGTTTTCCGCGCACACGATGCCTTGCGCTGAGCCGACGTGCGCCAACATGAGTTTGGCAGTGACATCCCCGATTGCCCAAATGCCCGGCACGTTCGTCGCCATGCGCGCATCGATCTCGATCGCCCCGCGTGCATCGAGGGCTACCCCCAGGTGTTCCAATCCCAGGTTGGCGCTGTTTGGCTTGAAGCCAATGGCGACCAGAGCCTGTTCAGCTTCCAGTGTCTCGCGCTGATCACCGGCAGAGACGGTCACCTGTACCCCTTTCCGCGTTTTCTCAATGGCCTCGACCTTATGGCCGGTGAGCACCTTGACGCCAGCCTTTTTGAATTCCTTGGCCAGTTCGCTTCCGATTTCTTTGTCTTCCAGGGGCAGAAGAGTCTCCAGCATTTCAACAATCGTCACCTCGACGCCGTAGGAGTTCCAGATCGTGGCGAATTCCGTGCCAATTGCCCCCGCGCCGATAATGATCGCATGGGCAGGCAATTTTTCTTGCAGGATGGCTTCCAGATAGGTCAGCACATGCGTTCCATCCACATTCCAGCCGGGCGGTACCAGCGGGTTAGCTCCTGTGGCGATGACGATATTTTTAGCCCCCAGTATGGTTTGCTCGCCTTTATCATCCGTCACGGCCACTGTTTGGCGATCGCGGAGCGTTGCCTCGCCCATAAACACGCGCACTTGGTTCTTTTTCATCAGGAAGGCGACGCCTTTGGTCAGGCGGTCAGCCACCTGGCGGCTGCGCTTCACTGCCGCGCTGTAATCTAAGGATAAGTTGTCGAAGGAGAACCCAAAATCCTTGCTCCTTTTGCGCAATATGTGCGCCACTTCCGCGTTCTTGAGCAATGCCTTGGAAGGGATGCAGCCCACATTCAGACACACCCCTCCCAGCCACTTCTTGTCCACGATGGCCGTGCTCAGCCCCAGTTGGGACGCTCGGATGGCACATACATAACCGGCCGGCCCGGCGCCAATGACAACAACATCGAATGTCTCCATCTTGTTCTCCTCGTCAAGTTAGGCAGCACGACTCAGCGCTCTGCCCGGCATAACCGAAGTGTTTCCTCCTTCAGGCGGTTCCACAGGGCTGGCTACATGTTAGTACAAAGGAGGCGTGCAAGGAAAAACCACGCCAGCCTTTCGCCCACTCGAAGATTATAATGGCGAGCATCCAGCGGGTCAAGGAGGCCTCTTGTTCCATGTGTGAAGTAAAAAAAGAAGCGGATAGCGCCATGGTGAGGCGTTATCCGCTCTGGTATTCCTAATATAGGGGCTTATTTGCCTTCAGGCAACGGGAAGAGGCTCATTAAGAGATCTTCCGGGCAGGTAGTTGTATCTTTGATGCAAGGTACTGCGGATGGAGGCAAAGATGATGCTCAGTGGTAGGTTCCTGGCACACACGCTCTCGCACATACCACAGCCATCGCAGGAAAGCATCCAGCGTCGCACGCTTTCTGGATGGAAATGGTTTCCGTGTTCCTTTTTCATGCCTTCCACCTGGCAAATCGGGCATATAGCCATGCACTTCTGGCAGTCTCCACAGCTTTCAAATTGCTGGATCAACTGAGGCACGTCTTTCGGCACAAGCCCTGCCAGGCTGGACTTTACCCGTTCCATCGTTCCCGTGTTTCGCTCGCGGATGCGCGCCAGGGTATGCGTGTGCTGGTAGATCAACTCTTCCTCGGCAGGGCCATGGGTCATTTCTTCGAGGCTGAGGCGTCTGGAGTTTTCCGTGGAAACCAAAATGGCTTTCCTGGCTGGGAGACCGATTAAATTGATATTGATGCTTGCCCCTTCCGCTTGCGGTGCAATGCACATCTGGCACGCGGAGCGATAGCGGTAAGCCAGGATGCCTCCTTGTCGGGAGAATTGTAGGGCTTCATGCGCCAGCCCATCCTGCTTACCTTTGCGCATCACCCTCCACGCGTATTCTTCGGCTGGAAATGTGCCCAGGCAGTCCACGCAGATGGTCACCAGATTTTCCAGCGAAAAGGAATCTCGCTTGGCCATTTCGATGAGTGCCCGCATCTCGCAAGGTCGAACCAGGACGCCGATGCGCGCTTTGGGATGCTGGCGAACCAATTGCGGCACACCGCGGGCGATGTTCTCCACCATCAAAGGCTTGAAGGGGTTGACTTTGCCGATGTCGGCCACATCGGCAAGCAAGCGTGTATGCACAGACGCCTCGCGCTCACCATTGATGGGCGCCAGGAAATGATCCAGCGCTTGATCCTTCCAAATCTTTTGGATCAGCCTTTGCACCGTTCCTAAGGGATCACCGTATGTGTTAACTTTCCAATAGGCGTTCATTGAGCACCTCCTCATGTTGTGCCAGTTGCCGCTCGAGTATTTCGGCAATATCAAAGACTTTTAAGTTTTCCCCCAACCCTTTGGAGCGGATCGCGTCATCGAACATCAATAAACAATAGGGGCAGGCAGTAGCTACCGTGTCTGCCTGGATTTTCAGCGCATCCTGCAGGCGATGATGGTTGATGCGCGTTTCGGCATCCGTTTCCATCCACATCTGACCACCCCCTCCGCCACAACAAAAACTGTTTTCGTGATGCCGTGGCATTTCTTTGAGATGGACTTTGGCTTGTTGGAGCAATCTGCGTGGCGCCTCGTATATCTGGTTATACCGACCCAGGTAGCAGGAATCGTGATAGGTAACCTTCTGGAAAGTGCCTTTCCCATCTCGGTCGAGGATCGACCAGGGGATACGTAGCTCATGGAGCAATTCCGTATAGTGCAGCACGGTGAAATTCCCGCCCATTTGGGGGTATTCGTTTTTCAGGGTGTTGAAACAGTGCGGGCATTGGGTAACGATGCGCTTGAACTTGATTTGGTTGAACATCTGAATGTTTTGTTCCGCGAATACCTGGAAGAGGTATTCGTGTCCCAAACGGCGCGCCGTCTCCCCGCAGCAGGTTTCGTCGATACCCAGGATGCCGAAGTCCACTCCAAGCCGTTGCAGCAAGCGAGCGAAAGACTGTGCGACCTTCTTGTTGCGTTCATCGTAGGCGAATGCGCAGCCCAAAAAGAGCAAGACGTCGGTTTCGTCTCCTGGGGCAAGCTCGCGCACGCCCAAGCCCTCTGCCCAGAGGCTGCGATCCTCTGCCGGCATCCCCCAGGGGTTCCCCTGGCGTTCAAAGTTGCGCAGCGCGTCTGCTGCAGACTTGGGCAACTTTCCCGTGGTCAGGGTGGCATAGCGCCGCAGGTCGATCACTTCATCGATGGGGTTGACGAACGCCGGGCAGCGGGTGACACACGCCCCACAGGTGGTGCAAGACCAGATCATTGACTCAGACAGCGTCTCGCTCAACTCGCCATCTGGTTTGCCGTTTGGTGTGATCAGGGTTTCATGGGTGACCCGCCTTAGAGTTTGAATCAACTGTCGGGGCGAATATGCCATGCCGCTGTTGAACGCCGGGCATGCTTCCTCACACCGCCCGCAGCGCAAACAAGCATCAAAGGAGATGAGTTGCCAGGCGGAAAACTCCTGCACTTTACCCACCCCCAAGACTTCGGCTTCCTCCAGATTTTCGATCTTCTGCAAGCTGGATGCTGGCCGGTGAGGGCGCGTGAGGATGTTAAGTGGTGTGATGAATAGATGGCGTAATTTGGTGAACGGGATGGAGGCAAAAAGGGTCAGCCCCAATGTGAAATGCGCCCAGAAGAAGTAGGGGTGGATTGAGGCAGCCGTTTCCGGGCTGATCCCCGCAGATCTTAATCCATTAGCAATCATGTTACCTACAGGGGACCATGCTGCCCAGGGCGGGTTGGTGGAAACCAGACGGAAACCTTCCATAGTAAAACCCACCAGAGGAATGCTGGCGAGCAGTACCAGGGCATAGACATCGTCCCATCGCGTCTCGAGCGTTTTGGGCCGGAGGACGAAGCGCCGTGAAGCGGCCATGAGTACGCCGAGCAGAATTGCCACTCCAGCCAGGTCCATGGTCAACTCATATATCAAGTACGCGTTTCCTTTGAGGAACTCCGGGGCGGTAAATGGGAAGAACAATCCCATCTGCAATATGTTAATGATCGTGCCAACAATTTGCAGGCTCACTCCCCAAAAGATGAGTAGGTGCATCAAGCCAGGATATGCCTTGCGCAACACGCGCGCCTGCCCCAAAACATTTACCAGCAAGTCGCCCACGACCACTTTGCTGCCATTTGTCTTCTGCACCAGCGCTTTTCCCCAATCGATTATCTTGTTGCGAGAGGCGTGGATGGTTTCTGTAGTCATGCTTCCCCTCCGATATAGATTTGCCCCTCAACAATTTCAACTTTGATGGGCTGCAAAGGTGTGGGCGGAGGACCGGAGATCACATGCCCGTCTAGTGGGTCGAAGAAACCTTCATGACAAGGACAGACAATTTCCTTCTTGTCTGCGTCCCACTTAACGATGCAGGCAAAATGCGTGCATACCGCGGAATAGGCGCGCAAACCCTGTTCGGTGTGGATCACCAATGCAGGATAGCGCCCAAAACGTACGGTTTTGCTTTCGTTGACGCCCAGGTCGCCTTCGCCTCCCACCAGGACAGGTTCCGAGGGTGTCTCTTCCAGTTTGGCTGGGTAAAAATAAGCCACAATCGGCGTGGTCAGGGCAACCAACCCTGTTGCCGCCAGAAGGCGGTTGACGAACTTGAGGAATTCTCGGCGATTGATCTTTTCCATGGCTAACTCACCTCTCCCCAAATGGTTAATGCAATCAGGATGACCACCAAGATGGATGTGACAATCAGGCGGATGCGCCTGGCGCGCGGTGTTTGGTCGGCTTTGCGGTCGATGAAAGGCCATAACATCAATACCCCCAAGGCGAGAACAGGTGCCACCGCGCCGACGGTTTTGGGGATAAATTTGAGCAATTGATAGAGTGCCAGAAAGTACCATTCTGGCTTGACATGAAGCGGGGTGTTCATCGGGTCTGCAGGCTCTTGCAAGCCCACTGGGTGGATCAACCCCCACAGACCGATGAGCACGACGATCGCCAGGATGCCCACAACCACCTTGAGTTCGGTGCTGACATGGTCGGGAAAGAAGGGGATGCTTTCAGTTTCTTGGATGTCTTCACTCATCTGAACCTCCACAGGATCACAATGGTCGCGCGATACCTTGACGACGCACCATCAGGAAGTGCGCCCCCATCATCGCCACAGTGAGCAACGGCAAAGCAATGATATGCAGCGCATAGAAACGGCTCAGCGTTTGCGCGCTTACATCCCAACCCACGCGCAGGAACACCAGCGCCAGGTTGCCAATCACCGGCAGGCTCCCCGCAATCTCGGAGCCAACCGTGGTTGCCCAGAAGGCACGTTGGTCCCATGGCAAAAGGTACCCTGTAAAGCCAAACGCCAGGGTCAGGGTTAGGAGCAGCACACCGCTTACCCAATTGAGCTCGCGTGGGGGTTTGTATGCCCCCATGATAAATACGCGCAGCATGTGCGCCACACACATCAGGATCATGCCGTTTGCCGCCCAGTGGTGGATGGAGCGTATGGCAGCTCCGAAGCGCACTTGGCTTTCAATGAATTGGATGCTGGCATAAGCCGTCTCCGGTGTGGGCTGATAATAGAAAGCCAGTAAAATCCCCGTCGTCCCTTGTACGATAAACAGGAAGGCGGTGATGCCTCCCAGACAATACCACCAATGCAAGGCATACTTAGGAACAGGTTTGCTCAAAACTTTAGACAGCGGCGCGGATATCTGGTAGCGCTCGTCGACCCATTCCGCAATTCTTTGGGGGATGGGCTTCCAGGGTTTTTTGCTCACCAGCGTGCCGGCGTTACGATAGAGCCCGTAGCCTAAAAACAGCCCCATCGTCCCGAAGAGGAACCATCGCGCCAGGGGTGTCCATAGGTTCTTGTCCTCTCCTGTGATATGGCAATGCAGGCACGAATCCTTATCTGGTGGCGGTGGCAGAGAAGCATTTGGCCTCTCGCCAATGAAGGCGTTTTCACCTGCCTGAGTAAAGATTTCTCCTTCTTGAACGATCCCTGATGACTGCACGGTTGCCGTGTCTTTTGCCAGGGCGGTGATCAAAGGGATCGCCCCAAGGAGGAGAATGGTGATGAAGATGGAAAATGCGCGTCTTTTATTCAACTCTGGCATCCTTCACCTCTGTTTTGCCCGCGGCAAATTTAATACGTGAAACTTGTCACAAGTAGATTACAGCAAAATCGCTGTGGTGTAATCCATTCCATGCCTGAAAAGCATTAAGGTGTATGCCCTAATTCCGCCCTAGAAACGCCCTAGTCGTTTTCTTTTGGCGTTGTTTCTCAAGGGAATATGCGCGCCTGTGCGCTAAGTATGGGAATCCTCGAATGCGGAGGTGGAGGAGCGGGTTTCGGAGGAAGCCATGCCTTTCTCTCAGGCATGGGTTCTCAGATTTCGATGATCTTCTTGCGAATAGCGTATTTGATCAGCTCGCTGCGGTCATGCAGGTCGAGCTTGGACATAATATTCATGCGATGCGCTTGAACGGTTTTGACGGCAATGCACAGAATCTCGGCAATTTGTTTGTTCGTATAGCCTTCCGCGATGAGCTGTAACACCTCTCGCTCGCGTGGGCTCAAGCCATCTGAATGGTTATGCACCTGCAAATCACCCCAACGCAGATAGTCTTCGATCACCAACCGCGTTATTGCCGGAGAAAGCACTGCTTCACCATGATAAACGGCGCGAATCGCCTGGATCAAATCGCGCGCTGCGGCATCCTTGAGAATATATCCCATCGCGCCGCAGGCCAGCACCTGGCGGATATACTCCTCATTTTCATGCATGCTGAGCACGAGCACTTTTACTTTAGGGTATTGGCGTTTGATCTGACGGGTAGCTTCCAGGCCGTTGAGCAGAGGCATGGCGATGTCCATGAGCACCACATCGGGTTTGAGGTCGCTCACCATTTTGAGCACTGCATGCCCATCTTCTGCCTCTCCGATCACTTGTAAATCCGCCTCACTCTCCAATATGGAACGAATGCCTTCCCGCAGGATTGTGTGATCGTCGGCCAGAAGGATGCGGATTTTATGCATGCCCGGCTCCGTTTCTTTGCTCGATGGGCACGTAAATCTGTAGCACGGTGCCCTTTCCTGGGGAAGATGCCAAGTGAAACCTTCCCGAAACCAACTCGGCGCGCTCTTGAACGCCAAGCAACCCCCAATGTTCGCGTTGCATGGCTTCGTTCGAATCGCGGCTGGTAGAGAATCCGACGCCATCATCTTCTACGCGCAGGTAGATCTCTTCTGGTGTGTATCCCAGGTTGATCTTCGCCTGCCTGGCGTGGGCATGGCGCACAATGTTGTTGACCGCTTCTTGGGCAATGCGGAACAGGTTGATACTGACTTCCGCGGGCAGGTCTGGGAGCTCATCGGGTGCCTCAAAGACCAATTGGACATTGGCTTCGTTTAGGGTTGACTGCGCGTACCAGCGGATGGCAGCTAACAACCCAACGTCGTCGAGCAGGCTTGGACGCAGCCCTGAAATGGTCTTGCGCAGCTCACTCACAGTGCGGCTACACACCTCGCGGGTGGAACGGAGCTTTTCCTTAATTGCCTCCTGAGTTTCTGGAAGGGTGGCTTCCAATCGCTCCAATGTGATCATGATGGACGATAGGGCTTGAGCTGTGTCATCGTGTAGGCTGCGGGCGATGCGTTTGCGTTCCTCTTCTTGCGCGCGAATGGCTCGATTGGAGAGCAATTTGAGCCGACGGTTGTTGGCTTCAAGTTGGTCGATGAGCGCGCTCAGGGAAGCTGCCAGGGCATGGGTTTCGGGGTCGGGGTTGCGCAAGACGATGTGGTTGCGGGTATGGTTCTTGAAGTTCATCTTGGCGATGTAACGCCGTAGGTCCTTCAAAGGTTGTAATGCAGCTCGCACGATCCATAGATTCAGGAGAATGGAAAGAGAAGCGCCAGCAAAGGCAAAAAACGCAATGGGTAATAACTCGCTGCCCCGTTCTGTGAACGCGTGAACGATAGCTGTTCCCCCAATCGCCCCGAGGAAAATGATCGCCGAATTGCCTATCGCGATGCGAGCGACGATCGAAATGTTGCTGAGATGCCCTTGTAAACGTTGAAGAAACATCGATGAAACGCCTATCAATGTGAATTATATCACAAGATCGCCCCCATAGAACGCAACTTGCTTTTTTGTCGGTTTTAGCCGGAATAATCCCCTTTCTCCAGGTGATCAACCAATGCGGCAAGGAAGTTGTCCGCAATAGCCCCATCCAGGATGCGATGATCAAAGGTCAAGCTCAGGTAAACCATTGGTCGGATGGCGATGAGGTCGCCTCCGTGCGGATCTTGAAGCACGACGACGCGCTTTTGGATGGCGCCTACACCTAAAATGGCGCATTGGGGCTGGTTGATGATGGGCATTGCAAAGAGGGAGCCACTCACCCCATGATTTGTGATGGTAAACGTGCCTCCCTGCACCTCATCGGGCTTCAATTGCTTTGCACGGGCGCGACTCGCCAGATCGTTGATGGCGCGCGCCAAGCCAAGCAAAGAGAGGGAATCGGCGTTCTTGACCACGGGCACGATCAGCCCTTCATCCCCTAATGAGACTGCCACGCCGATGTTGATCTGCTCATGCAAACGGATGCCTTCTTCATCCCAAGAAGAGTTGACGATGGGAAACTTCCTGAGGGCAGAGACTGAGGCGGCGATGAAGTACGCCGTGAATGTCAGGTTAGCCCCGTCTCGGGCGAAGCGTTCTTTGTTCTCCTCGCGGTGGGCAATGACTGTACTCATATCCGCTTCCATAATCGTGCTCACGTGAGGTGAGGTGTGCTTGCTGCGCACCATATGCTCGGCAATCGCCCGACGCACGGGTGTGTGAGGGAGCAATCTGCCTGGCATGGGCAATATACGCGGCTGTGGAGGCGTCGCGGGGACCGGGGGTGGTGCTTCGGGCGCTTTTTGGATGCTTTCAATGTAATTCAGCAGGTCCTTTTTCGTGATGCGGCCTCCTCTTCCGCTGCCGGTTACCTGGCGCAAATCCACTTGATGCTCGCGCGCCATGCGCGCTACGACCGGCGAGATGAAACCAGCCGCGCCTTCCCGTGCCTCTGCGCGCCCCACCAGAGGAGGAGCTGGCAGCTCTGTAGCCTGAGCCTCCTCGGGTTGTAAGGCTATTGGCTCTGCAGCCTCTCCAGGTAGTGTTTCTTTGGCTTCCCCAATCCAGGCGAGGAGTTGGCCAGCTTTGACCACAGTACCTTTGGGTACGAGGATTTCCATCAAAATCCCCGAAGCTGGGCTGGGAATCTCGGTGTCTACCTTGTCTGTGTTTACCTCCAACAAAGGCTCGTATTCCTGTACCTCATCCCCAACGGACTTTAACCACTTGGTAAGCGTGCCTTCTTCAACGGATTCTCCCAGGCGAGGCATGATCACTTTAATGGCCATTTCTCCTCCGACACATGATAGGCTGACAAGCATATATATCTTACTCGAAAAACAAAGGATAGCCTTTGGGGTCGGCTTCGTGCATGAGCATGTACACTTTTTCAAAGATGCTTTCTGCATTGGGCTTTGACCAGTAATCCCCATCGGATCCATATGCAGGTCGATGAGGTTTGCCGGTGATGGTGCAAGGTGCAGAGTCCAACCAATAGTAGCCCCCTTGCTTTTCGAGCACTTCCTGCAACATATAGGCGGTCGTCCCGCCGGGCACGTCCTCATCGATGAAGGCTATGCGATTTGTCTTTTTTAACGATTCCAGGATGACTCCGCGCTGGTCAAAGGGAAGCAACGATTGGACGTCGATCACTTCTGCATCAATGCCATTCTGTTGCAGCATTGCCGCGGCTTCAAGCACAATACGGCAGCACGCGCCATATGTGACCAGGGTAATGTCTGTTCCGGGGCGTAGCACTTCAGGTACTCCTAGGGGTACGGTGAACTCACCGATGTTTTGAGGCAGGCGCTCCTTCAAGCGATAACCGTTCAATACTTCTACAACCAGAGCGGGTTCTTCGGCGCGCAGCAGGGTATTGTAGAAGCCCGCCGCCCGTGTCATATCCCGCGGCACGAGCACATACATTCCGCGCACCAGATGGATGATGCCGGCCATAAGCGAACCGGAATGCCAGATGCCCTCCAGGCGATGGCCGCGTGTACGCACGATCACCGGCGCCTTTTGCCCGCCTTTGGTGCGCCAACGCAGAGTAGCCAGGTCGTCTGACATCAGTTGAAGGGCATAGAGCAAATAGTCCAGATACTGGATTTCGGCGATGGGCCGCAAGCCGCGCATGGCCATGCCGATCGCCTGGCCGAGGATCGTGGCTTCACGAATGCCGGTATCCGAGACGCGCAGAGGCCCGTACTTTTCCTGCATCCCGCGCATTCCCTGGTTGACATCCCCTAAGCGGCCGACATCCTCGCCGAAGGCGATCAAGCGAGGCTCGCGTTGCAGAGCAGCGTCGAAACAGGCATTGAGCACCTCAAAGCCATAGACTTCAGGCGCCTCTGGGGTGTAAAAGGGCTTGATTTCCTCAACCCGTAGAGCCGAATCCGCCTCCTGGCTGTATAAATGGGAGCTATAGCGATCCTCATTGCGCTGCTCGAAATCCTTCTTCCACTGAATAAGCGCCTGTCTTTCTGGCGAATCTTTCCCACGCATGAGCAGCAAGGCTTTGAGCGCAGCCGACGAGATCTCGCGGCGCAACGGGGCTGGATTGGCTGCCAGGTTATTTTTGAGCTCTCTCAGTTCTGCAATATCCTTGGCGTGAACCGCCGCTTGCTCTATCCATGTAAGCAGCTCTTTTCGCTCAGCTAGTATGGGACGCAGGTATGCCTCCCATGCTTCTTTACGCGCCTGTTCGGCAGCCTGGCTTGCCTCTTCTTCGATGCGGTCTAACTCGGATGGAAGACCGATCTCCGAAGCGAGTATCCACTCGCGGAACTTCTTGAGACAGTCGAATTCTGCTTCCCAGGCGAGCCGCTCTTTAGATTTATAGCGCTCATGGCTTCCTGAGGTCGAGTGTCCTTGAGGTTGGGTAAGCTCGCTTACGTGAATAATCGAGGGCATATGCTCTTCTCGCGCCACGGTCGCAGCTTTCTGGTAGGCTTCAAGCAAGGCGATATAGTCCCATCCTTTGACCACGTAGATATCAAACCCATCGCAGCATTCCCCTGGTGGACGTGCAAAGCCCTGGAGCAACTCGGAGATGTTCTCCTTGGCAATCTGGCTTTCGTTGCTTACCGAGATGCCGTAGCCATCGTCGTAGATGGTGATGATCGCCGGGCAGCGCAGCACACCGATGGCGTTTACCGATTCCCAAAACAATCCCTCCGCACAAGAAGCGTTGCCGATTGTACCAAAAGCGATTTCGTCCCCATGGTGAGAAAATTGAGTGAAGGCTTTCAATGCATCCAATTGACGGTAGAGTTTAGAGGCGTATGCCAGACCGACCAGGCGGGGCATTTGCGAAGCAGTGGGCGAGACATCGGCAGACGAGTTCATCATCTGGGTCAGGTCTTTCCAGCTCCCATCTTCTTTCAGGCTGCGTGTGGCGAAATGCGCGTTCATCGAACGACCCGCTGTGGCAGGATCGGCTGCTTCATCCGCATGCGCATATAATTGCGCGAAGAACTGTTGTGGCGTTAGCGCGCCGATGGCAAACATGAATGTCTGGTCGCGATAGTAGCCTGCGCGAAAATCACCTTTGCGGAAGGCGTGCGCCATAGCCAGTTGAGGTAATTCCTTGCCGTCGCCAAAAATGCCAAACTTTGCCTTGCCGCTCATCACCTCGCGCCTGCCGATCAGGCTCACCTGACGACTCAAAACGCCAAGATAATAGTCTTTGTGTATCTCTTCTTTATGGAGGGAGAGTTCTCTCTCCAGGGAATGTTCAGGCTGTCTCATCTTTTATCCTTACCTCATACAGCACGCAGACCGAAACAATAGCCATTATCCAGATTATATCCCTCTTTTTTGTGGTCTTCGATCGCGGGAGGGTGATTCAAAATCCTTTAAACTGTTATACTGTGTCTTGCGGTAGGTGATTTGTGAAGCATCCGGAGGGCAGCATGCATACGGTAGATTCAGTTTTATCTGCGCTGCGTCAGCATGCGCGTGCGGATCAACTCGAAGGGATGGCGCGCTATGGCATGGCGGTGGAAGGGCGCCTGGGGGTCAACATCCCTGTACTTCGCAAGCTGGCGAAAGAATTGGGCAGGCACCATGCGCTGGCTTTGAACTTGTGGGAGAGTGGGATCGCTGAAGCCAGAATCCTGGCAGCGATGATCGACGACCCCGCGCAGCTTACCGAGGCGCAGATGGAAGCCTGGGTTCAAGATTTCAACTCCTGGGATGTGTGTGACCAGGTATGTTTGAACCTCTTTGATAAAACCCCTCTTGCCTGGGATAAAGTGAGGCAGTGGGCTGCTCGACCGGAAGAATTCGTAAAGCGCGCCGCTTTCACGCTGATTGCTTGCCTGGCATGGCATGATAAACAGGCATCCGACGAGCAGTTTATCGAGTTGGTGCCCCTGATTCTCGAAGGGGCAAAGGATGAGCGTAATTACGTTAAGAAGGCTGTGAGCTGGGCGTTGCGCCAACTAGGCAAGCGCAACATCCGGTTGAACCAGATCGCTATCCAAACGGCTCAGGAGATGGCCACGGCGGATGAAAAATCGGTGCGCTGGGTTGCCCACGATGTACTCAAAGACCTCACTCGCCAGAGCATCCTCCAAAAGCTGGAGGCGAAAGGATAGGGTTACTCAACGGGGTTACGGCTGTGATTGGGCTTGCTCCTCCACCATTTGCACAAAGCGACGGGCATACAGTGGGGCATCCAGAGGCCAACGCGAGGTGAGCAGATTGCGATCCTGGTAGACGAAGGGGATCAGCATTGCCAGACCATGCTTGAAATTCCTGGGATCTTTGAGCACACCGCGCACTTCGTCAGCCACGTAACAATCGTAGGTGCGGTAACGCCGTCCGAGCAACCAAAAGGTCAAGGCATATCCGCTCCATTCCAGGTCTTTGGTCAGCGCGGTTACTTTGTAGTCGTAAAGTACACTTTTTCCACTATGGGGATCGATGGCGCGCGCCAAAACGAGGACTCCATGGCATATGGCGCCTACCACCTTGCCCTGATGGAAAAACTCGACCATTTTGTCCTGCAATAATTTGGATTCCAGATATTGTTTCATCCCAGGGGCATGTCCGCCGGTGAGGGTCACCGCATCGAATTCATCCACAACGATATCCTCGTACCTGATGGGATTTTGGAACTCTGGCGATTGGGACATCTGGCGGTAATTTTTTAGGCCGCGTGGGCCCGCGCCCAGAGGTCCCAGGATTGGACCTTTCAACAAGCGCGGGTCAGCCGCCGGTGTGCTCCCATGTTCCGTAGCGAAGGTCACCTTCCAATTGCGTTGTGTGCAGTATTTCCATGGGAAAGAGGATTCGGAGGGGTCGAAATCGTTGTCGGGGAGAGGAAGTAAAATGTGGGGTTGCTTTTTCATCGCGCCTCCAATAATCAAGTATAATAGCAATGTTCAAGGCTTTGCGGGCAATTGAACAATAGCACACTCAAAGGATAACAACCTTAAGGTGGCTTATTGTATATTCCTTATTGGTAGATGAACGTTCGATTTTGATTATAATGGGTTTGGCCTGAATCCACGAGACCAGGATCTCTGTACACACCATGGCATTTTCCAACGCCCAATATGAGAGATATCGCCGCATATTTCGAGGCAAACGCCTGCCTTGTGCTTTCGTAGATTTAGACGCCTTTGAAGCCAATGTCGCCTACGCGGCCAGCCTGGCACAGAAATATGGCAAGACCATTCGCCTGGGGACGAAATCCATCCGCTGCGAACCTTTATTGCAGCGGATTTTTCAATTGAGCGACACCTACCAGGGATGTCTCACGTACTCCATGGAAGAGACCGCTTTTCTGGCGGATAAAGGCTACGATGATTTTATCGTTGCCTATCCTACCGTGCAGCCTTCGGATCTGCGGCTGCTTGTAAACCTGGCGAAAGAGGGAAAGCGAGTTGCCCTGATGGTGGATTGTGCGGAACACCTGGAACTGCTTTCTAAAGCGGGTGAGGCATCTGGGCTGTGCCTATCTGCCTGTATCGAAATCGATCTAGCCTACCGCCCTCTAAAGACAGAGAAAGTACACCTGGGTCTGCGTCGTAGCCCGATTCGCACGCCTGCGCAGGCGCTGGAACTGGTGCGCCAAGCGTCGCGTTTCAAGGGCGTGCGCATCGACAGCCTCATGGGCTATGAAGGGCATATCGCCGGGGTAAATGACGACCTGCCCGGGCAGTTTTTGAAAAACCGAATTATGCGCTGGCTGAAAGGCGCCTCTGTACGTGAATTGAGCGCCAGGCGCGCCGCAGTGGTTCAGGCGTTGCGCCGAGAGGGCGTAGAGTTGCGTGTGGTGAACGGAGGCGGCAGCGGCAGCTTGCTCTCCACATTGGCTGATGCCTCTGTCACCGAAGTAACGGTCGGTTCGGGGTTCTTTGCTCCGGCTCTGTTTCAACATTTCCTTCAGGTGAAGTATCAACCCGCGGCGTTTTTCGCCTTACAGGTAGTGCGCAGACCTGCCCCTGGTATGATCACCTGTCATGGCGGCGGTTATATTGCATCTGGTCCGACCGACTCAAGCAAAGCGCCTCGACCGGTTCTACCGCCCGGCTTGCGCTTTCTACCCTTAGAGGGCGCCGGAGAGGTGCAGACCCCATTGATCCTGCCGCCCGATGCGCCGAAGATTGAGTTGGGTGACCCCATTTTCTTCCAACATGCCAAAGCTGGCGAATTGTGTGAGCATTTCAACGAGCTGTATCTGCTTCGCCAGGATAAGGTTGTGGATGTAGTGCGCACCTATCGCGGCGAAGGGATGAACTTTCTGTAATTTTCGGTTTACAAGCAAGGAGGTGTGTATCGAAGAGATAACTGCACAGAGATAGAGCCGCGAAACTACACCACAAGGAGAGAGCAGAGATGAAAAGGACGCTCAAACATGTCAGCTATTCTATGGGAAACTTTGCCAACACCATCGCCTATCAGGTGTTTGGTAACCGTATTCAGTTTTATTATGTGGACATCCTGGGATTGAACGCTGCTACGGCGGGGGTGATTTGGACGATTTACGGCTTGTGGAATGCGATCAACGACCCATTGATGGGGCAGGTTTCTGATCGCACGCGTTCTCGATTGGGGCGCCGTGTGCCTTATGTGGCCTTTGGCGCCATTCCTTTGGGGCTGTCATTCTTCTTTCTGTGGACGCCACCGGGGCACAGCCCATGGATCTTGGCGGCGTATTTCTTGATGATCTTGTTTATCTTCGACACACTCTACAGCCTGACGATCATCGCCTATAACGCTTTGTTTCCCGAAGTTGCCCCTACCGTGCGCGACCGCGTCGACCTTTCGGCAACGCGCGAAATTCTGGCGACTTTTGCCCTGCTGGCTTCCTACATTCTTGCGCCGATTCTGGCAGAGGAGGTGGGATATATCTTCATGGGCGCCATCATGGGCGGGCTGGTGGGTCTGGGGTATCTGATTTCGATGATCGGCGTCAAGGAAAGGCCGATTGATGAAACCAAAGAACAGAACCTGGGCTTGTGGGTTTCTTTGAAAACAGTGCTTTCCAGCATCCCTTTTCGCTGGTATTTAGGCGCCAACATTGCCAAGGAATATGTCTGGTTGGCATTGGGTGCCATGTTACCCTTCTGGCGCAAATACGCCCTTGGCATTCAACAACCGGTGCAGGCTTTTGGTACGCAGCTCAGCGCTGGAGATGCAGAAGCCATCCTGTTGGGGTTGGCGATTCTTATGGCCATCCCCTGTCTGCTCATTTGGCGCCCGATCGTCCTGCGCCTGGGGTACCGCCGCACCTGGATCGTCGCCGCCTTTTCCTTCTTACCAGGCTTGCTCATCATGGGACTGGCTAATGATTTCTATACAGGTTTGATGGGGACGCTGCTGGCTGCTCCGGGTCTGGCTGGCTCGATGATCATGCCTTTCCCGGTGATTTCGGAGGTGATCGACGACGACGCCCGCCAGCACGGCTTTCGCCGTGAAGGGCTATTTTTTGGTATGAACGGCGGCATCACCAAGCTCGCCTTTTCTGCGCAGGGGGTGTTCTTTGCCTCGATTATGTCGGTAGCCGGTTATGTAGCCGGCGAGTCTGCGCAAACTGCCAGTGCGGTAGCGGGCATCCGCTTCTTAATCAGCGGCACTACCATAATTGCATGCTTGATCATTGCGTTTTGCATGTGGCGTTACCCGCTGGGACGCAAAACGCATCTTACCCTCACACCAGAAGTAGCTAGTGAGTAGTTCGTGTCTTTGAAAGCTTGCACCAGGCAACAAAGGAGTCTGAGATGGATGCTGATCAAAAAATTAAATGGCTGAAGCGAGTGCTGGTCTTTAAGATCCTGGTTGTGGTTCTCTTGTGGGCACTACCCGCATGGATTGCTCCGGCGTCCATTTTGCAAGTTTTTGGGGTGGAAATGCCGGCAGATCCTTTCTTTATGCGCATGTTTGGAGCAACCCAGATTGGCCTGGCGTTTTTATTCTGGCTAGCCCTGCAAGACCCCGTTCGAAATCGGGATATGATTCGCTATGGGGTGGTGGACAATGCCGTGGCTTTTGTGACCATCCTGGGTGTTGCCCTCACCACTGGCATCACCAACCCCACCATTTGGCTTTCAGCAGGATTGGTGTTGTTCTTTGCCATCGCTTTTTATGTTTTGATGCCCAAGGCTGTCTGACGACTTCGGGCAAAGTCTTGGGCTTGCATCGCAAAATATTGGAGAAAAAATGCTTGAACAGGCTTTGGAGTACGCGCGCGCCCATCGCGCCTCTTTTTTGCCGTCTTTGGTAGAGTGGCTTCGAATTCCCAGCGTCTCCACTCTACCAGATCACGCCGTGTATGTTCGAGAGGCGGCTCAGTGGGCTCGCCAGAAACTGCTGGAGATGGGCTTCCCCAGCGTAGAATTACGTGAAACCGGTGGGCATCCAATCGTTTATGCCGCCTATCAAGGATTGGACGCTCCCACCCTGCTTTATTACGGCCATTATGATGTCCAGCCCGTGGACCCTTTAGAGGACTGGGAACGACCGCCGTTTGAACCCACCGTTGAAGGAGATAACCTCTACGCTCGAGGCGCCTCGGACGACAAAGGGCAGGCTTTTGCTGTGCTTTCTGCTTTTCAGGCCTACCTAAACACCTCTGGCAAATTGCCGGTGAACCTCAAAGTGATTTTAGAGGGGGAGGAAGAAGTCCACAGCACCAGCCTGTTCCCTTATCTGCACCAACATCGTGAAGAACTTAAGTCGGATGCCATTCTGATTGCCGACCAGGATATGCTCGACCCCCAGCACCCGGTGGTCATGTATGGCGTGCGCGGGGTTTTATATGTGGAAATCGAAGTGCGTGGACCGGCGCGCGACCTGCATTCCGGGACATTTGGCGGCTCGGTAGATAACCCGCTCAACGTGCTGAGCCGTTTGCTCGCCAGCCTTCAGGATGGTGAAACGCGTAAAGTGTTGATCCCCGGTTTTTATGATCAGGTTGAAGAATTGTCAGACGAAGAGCGCCGGCTAATCTCTAAAGCCCCAATAACCGATCCGCTCGGCTTATATATCACAGGTGCGCCCGCTTTGGGGGGTGAACGCGGTTACCCTCTGGCGGAGCGCATCAGCACCCGCCCAACACTCGATATACATGGGATTGCGGGTGGCTTCACGGACGAGGGTTCCAAAACGGTTATCCCCTCCTCGGCGTGTGCCAAGGTAAGCATGCGCCTGGTTCCGCATCAAAATCCCGATCATATTTTTAACGCGTTGAAGGCACATCTTCAGAAACATGCCCCACCAACGGTTACTATGGATGTGCGTGCCCTGGGAAAGGCTTTTCCGGTGAAGGTCGATTATCGGCACAAAGCAGTTCAATGCGCTGCAGAAGCGTACCGTCGCGGCTTTGGCGCAGAACCGGTGTTCTTGCGGGGCGGTGGGTCATTACCGATCGTGGATGAGATGATCAAGGTTTTGTCTTATTCTGGTGCCGATCCCATTCCGGTGGTGATGATTGGGTTTGGTTTGCCCGATGATCGCACACATGCGCCCAATGAGAAAGTTTTTCTGCCTAACATCTGGAGAGGCACGGAAACAGTGATTCATTACCTGAATCTATTTGCCTCGATCAATGCTTAGATGGAATGTTTAATCAAGGAGTGAGCGAGATGTCTCATATACCCGAAAAAGGATTAAGTCGAGAAGAGATCTTCAGCAGATTGCAGGCGTTCAAATCCCACGATATGGATTGGCAGTCCGGCAAAGTGTGGTGTTATGTATATGACCCGGGTAAGGAGGCGGCTGAAGTAGCGCGTCAGGCGTATATGGCGTTCTTGACAGAGAATGCCCTGGACCCCACAGTTTTCCCCTCTTTGCTGAAGCTGGAAACCGAAGTGGTGCGCATGGTAGCCAACCTGCTTCGTGGAGACGAGAGCGTTGTCGGCCATCTGACCACAGGGGGAACGGAAAGCATTATCCTGGCTGTGAAGACGGCGCGAGACAAAGCCCGCGCCGAGCACCCTGAAATCACCCAGCCAGAGATCGTCTTGCCCATCACCGCACATGCCTCGTTCCACAAAGCGGCTCATTACCTGGGATTGAAGCCGGTGGTTACCTCTATCGACCCCCAAACCTTTCGCGCCGATGTGGAGAGCATGGCGAAGGCCATCTCACCCAACACAGTGCTGCTGGTTGCCTCGGCGCCCTGCTACTCACAAGGGGTGGTTGACCCCATCCCGGAAATCGCCGCCCTCGCCCGTGAACATGGCCTGCTCTTCCACGTGGATGCCTGTGTGGGAGGCTTCCATCTCTCCTTTATGCGCAAAGCAGGTTATCCTGTGCCGCCCTTTGATTTTAGCGTACCTGGGGTGACCTCGATCTCCGCGGATTTACACAAATACGGCTATGCGGCAAAAGGCGCCTCCACCATCCTGTACCGCGATAAGTCCATCCGCCGCTATCAAATCTTCGCCTGTACGGATACCACAGCCTATACGTTGATCAATCCCACTGTGCTCAGCACCAAGTCGGGCGGTCCGATGGCAGGCTCCTGGGCTTTGCTCAATTTCCTTGGCGAGGAGGGCTATATTCATATCGTGCGCACGGTCCAAGAGGCGACGCAGAGGTTGATCGAAGGGATCAACGCCATTCCGGAGCTGCGCGTGCTCGGTCAGCCGGATATGTGTATGTTTTCTTTTACTTCGGAGGCGATCAACGTATTCCAGCTCGCGGATGAAATGCATAAGCGGGGCTGGTATATTCAGGGTCAATTTTCCACTGCCCAAACCCCGCGCAGCGTGCACATCTCGGTGAACTATGGCACGGTACATAATGTGGAAGCCATGCTTCGGGATTTGCGTGAGTGCGCCGAGATTGTCAAACAATTACCCCCCATTGACAGCCAGGCAATTCGTCAGTTGGTGCAACATGTGCTGCAAAGCCCAGATATCGAGCAGGCGTTTGGGCAGCTTGCTCAGATGGCCGGCATTGCTGGCACGGACCTCCCCGAAGAAATGGCGCTGATCAACGAAGTAATGGACGCCCTGCCAGACCATCTGGCAAACTTGCTTCTGATCAATTACTTTAACGATTTGTACGTTTGAGAAAGTGCCCGAATAAACGGACAAGCCTCCCGGCGACCGGCTGAATGCGGATGAGGTCTCAGGGAGTGCCCGCGCCTGGACGCGGGGTATGCCCCGGGAACGGTTCGCCCGGGGATTATCCCTTTAAGCTCTGGGCGATAATCTCAGCGACGTCCAGCACCTGCATCTCGCTGTTGAGGTCTTTTCGAGCGTCGTTGAGCATGATCATGCAGAAGGGGCAGCCTACGGCGAGCACCTCCGCGCCGGTCGCCTGAGCTTCTTTGAAGCGGTGCAGATTGACGCGTTCGTTGCCGCTCTCTTCCTCTTTCCACATTTGCGCTCCTCCTGCACCGCAGCAGAAAGACTTCATCCCACTGCGCGGCATTTCCACCAGCCGATTGCCGTTGTGGGTCAGCAGGCGGCGTGGTTCTGTGAGGATGTGGTTGTGGCGCCCCAGGTAACATGGATCATGGAAGGTCACCTTTTCGCCGGCGTTGCCTTGCAGGTGCAATTTCCCCGAAGCGATCCATTCTTCGATGAGTTTGGTGTGATGGATGACTTCGAAATGACCCCCAAAGGCGGGGTATTCGTTTTTGATCGTGTGCAGGCAGTGGGGGCAGGTGGTAACGATGCGCTTCGGGGCAACCTGGTTGAGTAATTCTACATTGGCGCTCGCCAGCTCATAGAACAGGTACTCGTTTCCCGCACGGCGCGCCGAATCTCCTGTGCATTGTTCGCTTTCTCCCAGCACCGCGTAATTTGCTCCGACCGCGTTCAGCAAGCGCGCAAATGCCTGCGCGGTTTTTTGCGCGCGGGCATCCGTCGCCGGCGCACACCCCACCCACCAGAGCAGCTCAGCCTGCGGGTTTTGTTCAATGGTCGGCACGTTTAAGCCTTCCGCCCACTTCATGCGCTCAGCCGGAGGGATATTCCACGGGTTGAGCGTGCGTTCCATGCCCCGAAAGGCGAGCTGCAATTGGTCGGGAAATTTGTTTTCCATCAGCACCAGGGCGCGGCGAATGTCCAGGATATCGCGCATGGGCTCGTTGCCCACCGGGCAGATGTCCACACACGCGCCACACGCCGTGCACGCCCAAACGGCTTCCTCCGGGATGGCAAATTCGATCAACGGTGTGCCGCTGGGCTCTCCTCGCGCCATCTTAGCCCCTTCATAGTTCAAGAAATAGCGCTTGTTGATCTCCAACGCCGCCGGGGAGAGCACTTTACCGGTGTTATACGCCGGGCATACTTCCTGGCAGCGATAGCACATGATGCAGGCATAGGCATCCATCAGTTGCTCCCAACCCAGGTCTTCCAGGTGGGTGGCGCCATATTGAGCCACGCTTTCGTCTTCGAAATTTAGCGCCGAAAGCTCGCCAATCGAGCGCCGCGCGGGCTTGAGCAAGAAGTTCAGCGGAGCGAAAAAGAGATGAATGTGCTTTGAATACAGGAAGTAGGGTATGAACGCCATGATACTTCCCAACGCCAGCCAAAAGGCGATATGTTCCCCAAGCACTAAGACCCCTTCACTTGCCCCTCCCCAAACCCCGGCCAGCAGGCTGGCAAACGGTTGCCATGGGTCGTTACCATGCAAAGCCACTTCGAGCGATTGACCGACGAAACGCGCCCCCACATGCAGCAGGATGAAACTGCCTACGATCGCCGAATCCCGGCGAATGCCCGAACGAGCTTTGGGGTGCAGGAGCACGTCTTCCCGTGCCGCCAGGGTTGCCGGGCGCAAGATAAAACGGCGCAGGAGCATCGCCGACATGCCCACCAGCACGCTCAGGCTGAGGATATCGCCGCCAAGGCGATAGAGTTCCCCCAATCTCCCCCCACCTAAAAAGGCATAGTTGGGGATGAATCCTTCCAACGCATCACCCAAGTTAACCAACAGATAGTATAGGAAGCCCCAGGCGATCATGGCATGGAAGAGGCTTACCCCGAGCCGCAGACGGAAGGTCGGTTGCAAGGCAATGGCTTTTGCCAAGCCAACCCCCAATCTCTTGCGCGCCAGCGACCAATCGATGTTCCCTTGACCGCGTGTGATGATGCCGTAGATACGGCGCACCACGCCATAAGCCGCGTAGAGGGTCAGGAGCAAGGCGAAGAGGAACAGGAGTTTTTCTGGAAGAGTCAGCATGTTTCCTCCACTTCGGGATGGGAGTGAAAGGCTTATTCGGACTTCAGAAAAAACCTTCCAAAGTTTACCATAGCTTGGCGAAAGCATATGGCCGAAGCAGAACCCGGCAAGGCTATGCTTCGGCCATCCTCCTCAACCGCTATTTTACCCTTAAAATCCTCCCGCCCCATAGAGGGCTGGATCTGTCGGCGTTCTGCCTGAGGGGTCCCACACATAGACCCAATCGCCTACCTGTGCCCAGTTGAACAACCAGTGAGCATCCCCGACAGCCATGTTGACACAACCATGGGATTGCTCAAAGCCCATTTTGGTGCGCCAGTAAGCGCCATGCAGCGCGCGGGCTTTGTCGTAGTACATCGTCCAGGGGACATCTTCCAAGTAGTAAGCATCTGAGCCATCGGCGGAAAAAGAGCCGCGCATCGGTGTCTTCTCGTGTTTTTCGTATATCTGGAATAATCCGGGTTGCGTCCAGAAAGGTTCGGCTCCAGAAGCGATGATCGTGGCAAAGATCAATTGACGGTTTTCGTACACTGCCAGGGTCTGGTCATACAGGTTGACCTCGATCCAGCGATCACCCGGAACGCCTTCAGGAGGCGTCGTGTTGGGGATCACGCGGGCGATGTATTTCCCGAGCACCCACTCGTCGGGAGCGATGAGATACCAGCTCTCTTCGTTCACGGTCTCTACGGCGTAAACCTGCACCACCTCATATAACTCCAGGATGTGCCCGGTGTAATCCGAGTTCTGGTTGCCTGGGGTGCGTTTGGTTTCGACAGGTCCCGGGGCGAAGTAGTTCAACACCCAACCGAAGGGGTTCTTCGGCGTCTGCCTGAAGATCAGTCCGTTGGAGCGTGGCAATACGCCGATGCGCGAGACGTCGTTCGCCGTCATCCACTGGTTATAGTCGATCATGTAGAAGCGTCTGCCGTCCATTTCCATCTCTTGGGTGTATGAGATATACACCGTCTCCCCATCGAGCCGCGCCACAGCGTTCTTTTTGTTTCTTTTTATGGCATCTTCCAAAGAGCCATACACGGGAGCGTTCGGATTGACCACCTGCCCGTAGCGCACATCTACCTCTCCCAATGCCGGGTCGATGGGAGCATAATCCAGGGGCAGCCGCGGCAGGCTGATGCCCAGGCGTGCCAGTTCGGTCATGTATGCCGCCGGACCTGCCAGCAGGCAGTCCTCCGGAAGGGTGAGGTAAATGCCCGGAGCGCATAACACCGTGGTTGCCAGATGGTCGCCTTGCGCCGGGGGAACGCTTTCGAGCGTTTGTGCGTACGCCGGGCGCTTTTGGTTCCCTCCCAAGAGGGCGAGGCACAAACATATCAGCCCCAGGGTCATCCTTGCATAGGGACTCTGCCAAAAAGCACGGCGTTTTCTCATCATTCCCGTTCCTGTGGTTAGGTTGAGCATAGTCTGATTCGCAAAGTCACATTATATTCGATTCCCAAAACAAAATGCCCACATTTCGCAGGAAGCGTCCACTCCAAAATTGTCGGCCTTAGTTGTAAGGCAGTCGGAAGATTTAGGGTATGAAAAATGCAGTGGATTTTCAAAACTGAAAGATGGAAGCCGAAGCCTGATTCAGGCTTGCGCACCTGTGTTAAAATAGCCTGAACAGCCAGAACGCAATTGCACACCTCCTTTTTTAGGAGCTTTCAGGTTGCTGGCGCTGTTCATCAAAGATGACGGCTTTAAATCTCAGGAAGAAGAAATGAACAAATCGTGAGGTGCCTCGATGAAATCGCGCGCTCAATTGATGGTTGAACGACTTCGCGACCTGCAAGCCTCCTCCCCAGATATAGAGGCTTCTGCCGTGGTCAGCGTGGATGGCTTGAGCATTGCCTCTGCCTTGCCTCAAGGAGTAGAAGAAGACCGCGTTTCCGCCATGTCCGCCGCCATGCTTTCCCTGGGTGAACGCATCGCCTCGGAGTTGGGGCGGGGCTCGCTGGAACAGGTGTACATCAAGGGGGAAAACGGTTATGTCATCCTCATGTCTGTTGGAGAAGAGGCGGTGCTTACCACTCTCGCCCGTGAACAGGCCAAATTGGGGTTGATCTTTTTGGATATGCGCCGCGCCGCAGAGGCACTGGCACAATTGATCTGATCAGGATGTCATCATGGACCCGATCCCGAAGAGCGAATACAATTACGCCAATAAGATCGCTTTGATCGCCATCAAGGCATTGGAAGAAATCATGGGGAAGAATGGCTTGAACGCCATTCTCAATCTGGCACACCTTGCTCATCTCATTGACAACTACCCACCCGATAACCTCAATCGCGAGTTCAATTTTTCAGATTTTTCGGCCCTCAATCAGGCGTTGGAAGAGATGTATGGCCCGCGAGGCGGGCGCGCCTTGGCTGTGCGCGCCGGCCGGGCGGCTTTCAAAGATGCCCTGCGCAATTTTGGCGCCCTGGCAGGGGTGGGCGACCTGGCTTTTCGCGTCCTTCCCTTACACACCAAAATGCGCATTGGCGTCCCCGCCATGGCAAAGATCTTTTCCCAAATCAGCGATCAGCTCACCACTACCGAGGAAAAAGAAGACCATTTCGTGTACACGATCCATCGCTGCCCCGTGTGTTGGGGACGTTCGGGCTCCGATAAGCCCGTATGTGGTATTGCCGTCGGGCTGCTTCAGGGCGGCCTGAAATGGGTTTCGGGAGGCAGTGAATTTTCCGTGGTCGAGACGAAATGTGTCGCCATGGGCAACGAAGTTTGTGAATTTATCATCCCCAAGTCCCCCTCTGCCTAATGCGCACGTAAAGGGAGACTTGTGCCTCTGCCCTACCCCCCTTGAGCTCTATAGAGCAGCGTAAGGTTGTGGATATTATATGAAGCTCACCGTCGTCATTCCTACCTATAACGAAGCCGGCAACCTGCCCGCTCTCGTCACGGCATTATTCTCCCTCCCTTTGGCGCTCAATATCCTGGTGGTGGATGATAACAGCCCGGATGGCACGGGCGCGGTGGCCGAGGCGCTGGCTCAGGAACATGCCTCTCGCCTGGCGGTGCTCCATCGACCCGGCAAGCTGGGGTTAGGCACTGCGTATATCCAGGGATTCCAGTATGCCATCCAGGAAGGTGCAGAAGCCATCGCGCAGATGGATGCAGATTTCTCTCACCCCCCTGCGTTGTTGGTGGAGCTGATGGCTGCCCTGCAGGATTGTGATGTGGCCATGGGCTCGCGATATGTGCGCGGCGGCGGAGTGGATCCGCAGTGGCCGCTTTGGCGTAAGGGGCTTTCCGCGTTTGGTAACCTGTACGCGCGCGTCATTCTCGGGCTGCCTGTGCGGGATGCCACGGGTGGGTTTAAAATCTGGCGGCGCGCAACTTTACTGGGTATGCCTCTGGAAAGCGTGCGTTCAAACGGCTACGCCTTCCAGATCGAGATGGCCTATCTCGCCTGTCTTTTAGGCTTTACTTATCGGGAGATCCCTTTTTATTTTATCGATCGAAAATGGGGACATTCGAAGATGTCTTGGAACATCCAGCGTGAAGCTGCGCTGCGCGTATGGCAGATGCGTTACGAGTACCGTCATTTGCGCCGTTCCAGATATACCTGAACCAGGTGTTTCCATTCCGCCAGGCTGAGGCTTTCGGCACGCCGATTTGCCTCCACACCTGCCGCGTGCAACAGCGCCTGTGCTTCGGCTTTGTCCCATCGCATCCCTGCCCCCAAAGCGTTGACTAGGTTTTTCCTTTTCTGGCTAAAAGCCGCTTTGGCCATCTGAAACAGCATGTCAAGCTCTTCGCCGCGGAACGGCGCCTCGGCGTGCATATCGATGCGCACGATGGCTGAATCCACTTTGGGCATGGGGTAGAAAGCCGCCGCGGGGATGCGCCCGGCGATGTGCGCCACGCCAAACACCTGCACGCTTAAAGCCAGCAGGCTCATCTTCCCCGGCGCGGCGCAGATACGCTCTGCCACCTCTTGTTGCAGAGTCACCACCATGCGTCGCGGGGGCAGGGGCGAGTCGATAAGATGGCGTAGTATGCGCCCGGTGATGTAATACGGGATGTTTGCCACCACCACATAGCTACCCGCCCCGGGTGCCGCAGCAAACCACTGCCTCATGTCCATGCGCAGAATATCTCCGTGCACGATGCTCACGTTGGGCAACCCCTGCGTCACGCTGCGCAGGACGGGAATCAAATCATCGTCCAATTCCACGGCAAAGACTTTGCGCGCCTGACGGGCAAGCGAGATGGTCAGGTTGCCGATTCCCGCTCCGATCTCCAGAACCCAGTCATCTGCCTGTAGCTCTGCGGCCTGCACCACGCGCCTCAACGCTTCCGCGTTGACCAGGAAGTTCTGTCCGAGCCGTTTGTCTGGACGGATGCCGTGGCGTTTGAGCAGTTCGAGCGGGGATAGGTGCGCCGCGTTCACGGGCAACTGGGCTCTTTGGGTTGGTCTGGCCAGGTGCCGGCGATGAAGCGGCTGACATAGGCGCGCAGCACCTCCAAATCTGCGTCCATGACGAAGGTCTCCTGCTCGCCGCCGGGGAATTTCTTCCATGAGGGGGTAAAAAGCTCTTCGGGAAAGCTGGTGAAGATCAGGTTTTCGCGTTGCAGATGGGGTAACAGGCAGGCGAGTTGGCTGATCTGTTCCAGGGAGAGGTCGGTGATTACCGAGTCTTTGAACGCGGCAAAGATTTGGGGGATTTTGGGCAGCACGGCCGGGCTAAGCAGTTTTTCCTTCAAAGCGCACAATACCATGGTTTGGTGGTCTGCACGGGTGAAGTCATTGTAGCGGCGGCGGATACGCGAGAAGCGCAGCGCCTCTTCTCCGCTGAAGTGATGCTGGCCGGCGGTGAAATATCCCATATCCTCGCCGCCGAAGAAGGGTGTCCCGTCCACGTCATAGGGCAGGTAGATGTCGATGCCGCCCAAAGCATCCACGATGCGCACAAAGGTGCTCATATTCACCGCGCCGTAGTGATCGACGCGCAAGCCAAAGTTGAGCGCCAGTGTGCGCGCCATCAGACCCGCTCCACCCCCCGGACCATTGTAGTACGCCATCCCCGGTGTGCCATAAAAGTACGACTGGTTCAGCTTGCCGTGCGTCAGGCCATAGTGTTCGCTGATCTCCGGAATCTCTACCCAAAGATCGCGCGGGAAGGATAGCACAGTCACTTTGGGGGTGAGAAAGTCCACGCGTGCCACGCGGATGGCATCCCCTAACCCATAGGTGTAGCTATCGTCCTCGGTATCTACACCGATGCCCAGCAAAAACGTCACCGCGGGCCCGCCGCACAAAGGCTCGGTGGTGGGCGTGGCTGCCTCCACGGATGAGGGCTGCCCTTCAGGCGTGGATGATGGTGAGAGGGGTGTGTCTTTGCCTGGTGTAACGGGAATGAAGGTGCTGCCTGTGCTTTGCGCTGTTGGGGCTGTCGTCGGTGTATTGGTGGCCAGCTCCAGCGCAGGACCTAAAGGTGCTGACCAGCGCGCTTGCAAGATGGGGATAAGCAGGTAGCCTGCCAGCAAGAGAGATAATGCCACACCGCTGCCCAGCAGGGCAGCGCGCCGTCTTTTGGTCGAAGAGTGCGTTGTACTCATTGGGTTAGGTTTTTTTACTCTCCTTATTGCAGGCGCGTCTGTAGAGGCGATAGCCTGGCAGTCCATGCGTCTATGATTTGAGCGATCCAGCGGGAGCGCAATAGGCACATCTCTTCGCCTGGTTACGCTCTCGATTATATCAAAGGTATAATGAGGCGAGTGTTCCGATGGTGAAGAGAGAGATCGCCAGCAACCTCACGGGACGCCTCGCGCGGATAAGAGCCAGCGCATGTGCGTATCTTGCGCTCCTATTGAGCGGGGTTATACTCATCGTTGGGTTCCTCTGGAACGGCAATTTGCCTGCCATAGCGGCGCCGGGTTGGGGGGTGGGGTTGAGCCGGATTATCCTGCACGCCCTATGTGCCTTCGCTCTGAGCGAGATCTTCGCCCGTCATTTCACCGATTCCCGTTGGGCTTATCGCCTAGCCTGCCTGCTCAGCATAGCGGTTTTCCTCCTTACTGAGGGATTGCGCATGTCTGTGGGGCAGGCTGCCTGGTTCACCTGGCGAACCAATGCATTGTGTGGGCTACAGGACTTTTTTCTTGCTCTCTTCGGGACATCCTGGGGAGGGTGGGCGGCCACCGCGCGACGTTATGGTTGGTATGAAAACAACGCGCCCCCTTCGGAAGAGGTGGTCGAGCTTGTGCGCGCAAAGCATATGGCGTGGATCGGTGCGCCCCTTCGCGAACCGCTCGGCAAACGCCTTTTCGATTTGAGCCTGGCGCTCATCGGTCTGCTGATTTCTCTGCCATTCTGGTGGCTGAGCGCATGGGTCATCTGGTGGCAGGACCCCGGCCCCCTGCTCTTTGTAAAAAACTCTGTGGGCAAGGGCGGTGTGAATTTTCGCCAGTTCAAGTTGCGCACGATGGTGCGTGGAGCGGAAGACCAGACCGGGCCAGTGCTTTCCGATGAGGAGGATCGCCGTGTCCTGCCCTTTGGTAATTTTTTGCGCAAAACCGCTCTGGATGAACTGCCGCAACTCATTAACATCCTTTTGGGGGAGATGAGTTTCGTAGGTCCCAGGCCACAGCGCACCGTGCTTGTGGCGGACTACCTGCAGCATATGCCCCAGTACGCCGAACGGCATCGCGTCTTGCCGGGCCTTTCCGGTTTGGCTCAGGTAGCTGGGGATTACTTTCTCACCCCCCTGCAAAAGCTGCGTTTCGATCGCCTGTATATTCAAAATCGCAGTGCGAGATTGGATTTCCAGTTACTCTTGCTGGCTTTCCTGATCACCTTCTGGTTCCGTTGGCAGCCGGGTTGGAACGGACGCCTGCCGCGCAGGTTATTGCGCTTGCGCCGTCGGCGCGGCGGCTAGCCTTTCCGGCGCGCCCCGCGCCACCAGGTGAACCACAGTAACCCGGCGACGATCGCTGCGTTGAGCGCCTGCCCGGCGATGGTGCCATATACCCCCCAACGCCGGATCATCGCCATCCCCAGGGTAAGCATGGCTGCAATCGCCGCGAGGTTTGCCAGGAAGATCGGTCGGCTGTTCTGCATGGCTTTGAACCCCGCTTGCAGGGGCCAATAAGCGAACCAAAAAGCGTAGAACAGCGCCATGAGGATCACCCCATTCTGGTAGGGCAGGTACGTATCCCCATAGAGCAGCTCCAGGAGTGGGGCGCGCAGGAACACAGCCAGCACGAGGGCCAGGAGAATGGGAAAGCCGATCAGGGTGTACACCAGGCGCAGGCTGCGCCTCAAGGCAGGCTCGCCGTTCACCTGATAGTCGTTGGCCGCGCGCGGCGTGAGGTAGGTATCCACCGCGCGCAGGAGCAGGTGAATGGGGGCGACCAGGTTTTGTAACGCGCGGTACGCCCCGGCCGCGGCAAAGCTGATCATCCCCGCGGTCAACACAGGATAGAATTCCACCGAGAGCCAGTTCGCCAGCGTTCCACCGATGATCCAACGGCCAAAGCGCCAGTTTGTCCGTAGCGTCTCCACCACACCCTCGACCTTCGAGTTCCAATACATGCGCGTGTGCCAAAGGCTGAGCAGCGTTGCGGGCAAAGCGCCGAATCCGATGGCATACAAGCCTTTGGCGCCGTTCAAGCCACCCGTTTGTAGCCAGGCAACCATCAGCCCCAGGCGCGCCAGGTTGCTCAACAGGGTGTTACTCAACGCAGCGCCGACGCGCCCGCGTGAGTACAACATACGTCGCAGGTATTCGGCAAACTGCCAGCCGAGAAACGGCGCCCACAGCGCCAGGATGCCCGGCCCTGCCGTGTCGTTACCGGTGAGGATGAGCAGCTCGCCCAGCCCCAGCGCTCCCAGGGAAGTGAGCAACGCCAGGCACAATTGAATGTATGTAGTGCGCCAGGCATAGGCGCGGAACTCTTGCTCTGCCATGCCTGCACCCATGGCGTTCAGGGGTTGGATCGTCAACCCTTCCTGCACGGCACGCACCAGCCTCAACGTAGTGAACCCCACCCCATAGACACCCAACTCCGTCGGGGTGGCGTGACGCGCCAGCAACACTGTGGCAACGAAGTTCCCCAGGCTGATCACCGCCTGATCGACGGCTGCCAGGTATCCCTGCTGGGCGCTTTTGCCCATCAGCAACTGTGCCAGCCGTGAGAACATCCAGGCGCGCGGGCGCTCTTGAACGGAGACTTGGGGACTTTCGACAGGCGACTTCATCTTGAACGCTTGGGTGGTGAAATCGAACGAAGCTTGATTCTATCAGATTCCCTCGACCTGAGGCGCAGATTCCGCGACCGGAACCGCGCCGGATCCTTTGGCGCGCGAAGCATAAATCGGGGACCTGCCCGGAACGCGGACCGGGCGCCACACTGACTCTCGCCATTATGGAGATTTGGCTCTCCCTAGCGCACAGGCAAGCTTGCGCAGGGCATAACCCCGTGTGTCATCGTTGTGGCAGGGTTGTCAGCTTCGAGCGAACAGCACGAGGGGATGTCAAAGCGGCTTTCTTCTGGTATGATACACGCAGCCCGCAACTTTGCCAAGCACCCCACGTGCAAGGGTGTATGGCCTCAGCTTACAAAACTGCAAGGAAAAACCCGTTGCATAATTCTCAACTTTGTAAGGTTTTATTGAAAAAAGCTGCAGGGATGATATATTCTATGACAGGCGAGCGCACTCGCCAGGAGCGAAATGATCCATGATCAAGTTGCGTGAGTTCTTCCGCGAGCGAGCTCAGGGCATGGTCGAGTTCGCCCTCATCTTGCCCCTGCTCCTGCTGGTGACGTTCGCGGTCATCGAACTGGGGCGGATGTTGGTCATCTATGCCTCGGTGGCGACCTCCAGCCGTGAAGCGGCGCGTTATGGCTCTGCGGCTGGGCGCGCGCCCGGCGGCGTGCCGTATTACCTGGATTGCGACGGCATGCGCGCCGCTGCCAAGCGCGTCGCCATTCTTATCGGCATCAACGATGCGGACATCCTCATCTCCTATGACCACGGGCCGGGCACCGGCACCTTTGCCAGTTGCCCTGCCCCGGGCGCGATCAACCTGGGCGATCGCGTTACCGTGGATGTCACCGCGCATTATCAGCCCTTTTTGGGATTGGTGAATATCCCCCCTTTTGACATCCATGCGGTGACCTCGCGCACGATCATCAAAGACGTAGCCATCCGCGGCACCCCGCCTTCTGGGTACCCCACGAATACCCCTACTGAAACCCCGACGCATACCCCAACTGATACACCTACCCCGACGGACA
>JBBIVW010000017.1:53575-57707 GCA_037439525.1 Anaerolineae bacterium | reverse complement strand
AACTATTGTTTGGATGGCTCACCTCGTTATAACCACTTATGTCTTGCGGCTGTCAAAACAGTGTTACCATCATGTATTGATCCGCCTAAACCACAAGAACTGCTTTGCTTTTTTTGATTATAAGCCACCTTTTGAGAAAGTCAATCCTCGCTGCGAAACACTCCTCGATCAGCGCTACGAGACCATGCGCAACAAACAATCCTAATTAAAAGAGTCCCCCCTACCACGACCCTGAACTGAGCCACGCATAGATGGTCGCTATCGACCTGCGTGTGGGATTGCGCTTGTCCCCCGCGGCGGAATCCCCATCAATTAATTCCCGATGCCGTTCAGTAGGTCCGGGATCTCCTCCGGATGTCTGGCGACGCGCACGCCTACCGACTGAAGGGCGGCGATTTTATCCGCCGCGGTGCCGCTCCCCCCTTCGATGATCGCCCCGGCGTGCCCCATGCGCTTCCCCGGCGGCGCCGTTTGCCCGGCGATGAAAGCCACCACCGGCTTGGTGAGATGCATGGCAATGTACTCCGCAGCGCGCTCTTCATCGCTACCTCCGATTTCTCCGATGAGCACGATCTTTTCCGTTTGCGCATCGGCCTCGAACATCGACAGGCAGTCGATGAAACTCGTCCCGTTGATCGGATCACCGCCAATGCCCACGCACGTGCTCACCCCCATACCCTTCTGCTTCAAAGCATATAAGACCTCGTACGTCAGCGTCCCCGAGCGCGATACCACGCCGATATTCCCTGGGATGGCAATGTCCCCTGGGATGATGCCCACCTTTGCCTCGCCTGGGGTCAACAAACCCGGACAATTGGGGCCTACCAGGCGCACGCCTCGATGGTCCAGATAACTACGCACGCGCATCATATCCTGCACCGGCAGCCCTTCGGTGATGCATACGATCAAAGGCACACCGGCATCCGCAGCTTCATACATGGCATCCGCGGCAAAGCGTGCCGGCACGAAAATCACGCTGGCATTCGCCCCGGTAACTTCCACGGCGATCTTCACCGAATCGAACACGGGGACCTTGCCATCGAAGACCCACTCACCGCCTTTTCCGGGGGTAACGCCGGCCACCACGCGCGTACCGTAAGCCAGCATCTGCCCTGTATGGAACATCCCTTCGTTCCCGGTGATGCCTTGCACGAGCAGGCGCGTGTCCTTATGGACCAGAATGCTCATCGTACACCTCCCTCGACCAAAGCGACCGCTTTTTGAGCTGCATCCACCAGCGTTTCCGCGGTGATCATCTTTGCCTCCGCAAGCAATCTGCGCCCCTGCTCGGCGTTTGTCCCCACCAGCCGTGTAACCATGGGCACCGAGGTACGCACTTCGGCGAGCGCCTCCAGGATGCCCCGCGCCACCTCGTCGCAGCGCGTGATGCCGCCGAAGATGTTGAACAGGATGACTTTGACATTAGCATCGGATAGGATGATGCGCAAGGCTGCAGCCACTTTTTCGGCGCCCGCGCCTCCGCCAATATCCAGGAAGTTGGCTGGCTCTCCGCCAAACAATTTGATGATATCCATGGTCGTCATTGCCAATCCCGCTCCGTTGACCATACAGCCGATATTCCCATCCAGTTTGATGAACGAAAGCCCGTGGCGGCGCGCTTCGGTCTCGGCCGGGTTCTCTTCGTCTAAGTCACGCATCTCCGCCAACTCCAACTGGCGGAAGAGGGCGTTGTCATCGATGAGCATTTTGCCGTCCAACGCGAGCAGGTGCATATCTTTGGTGATCACCAGGGGGTTGATCTCCGCCAGGGTGGCATCGCAGGCGGCGTATGCCTGCCACAGCCCACGCGCGATCACTCCAAACTCGCGCCATAATTCGCGCGGCAAATTGATGTTGGCTGCCAGGTCGCGCGCCTGATAATCGCGCAAACCCAGGAAGGTATCGATATGTACTTTGGAGATTTTTTCCGGTGTCAGCCGAGCGACTTCTTCAATGTCCACGCCGCCGGCTGCCGAAGCCATCATCACAGGTTTATACGCGTTGCGATCGTTGGTGATGCCCAGATAAATTTCGGATTCTATGGCTGCGGCTTCATCCACCAGCACTTTGCGCACCGGTAGCCCCTTGATATGCATGGTCAACACCTGATTTGCCAGCTCGGCTGCTTCCTGCGGCGACTTTGCCAGGCGGATGCCGCCGGCTTTGCCGCGCCCGCCCACCAGCACCTGGGCTTTGATCACACAGCGTCCCCCAAGCTCTTCAGCGATCTGTTTCACTTCGTCGGCAGCGGTGGCGATTCGTCCCTTCGGTATGGGTATGCCGTACCGGGCAAAGATTTGTTTCGATTGATATTCATGAAGTTTCATTCCGTTGAACGCTCCCACAATGCAATCGCACCCATCGGTGCGTGGGGATTATACCATCTTTGCTTAGGGAGCATTCGGTTCGGGGGCATGGTTGCGATTGCGGCGGACAAATTCCTCCGCAAGCTTGGGGTCATAAGCTTCCATCTTCAGCAACCTTCCCCAGGAAGTGGCCGCCACAGGTACGGTCATCGAAGGTCGTGGAAAAACGATGACCTTTTCCGCATCGAATTTCTCCACTAGTGCACGAAGCTGCTCTTTCAGATCGAGACAATCTGCGGCAGATAAGAGGGTGCAGTTGTACCAGAAAATTACATAGCCATGCTCAAGGTTATGCACCAGATAACCCTCAGGAAATTGGGGAGCGCTTTGAAGATCGTCTTCATCATAAAAGCCTGCATCCCATTCGCTGTCGTAGTGAGGACCAGAAGTTGGCGGATCGGAATTATATCTTCCCGGGTCTTCACCTTCCGGGACATGGTTCGCCGGCATCAAGGGGATGGCTTCCCCGAGAACCGGTTGGCTGGTACGGGCTAATACGTAAGCAAGTGCCCCTACAGCAATGACCGCCAGGGCAATTGCGCCAGCGGTTAGATTTCTACGGCGTGCGCGCGCTCGCGCCGCGCGGCGCTTGTATTCTAGTTTCGTGCGTGCCATTAGTACTCTACTCCATATTTATATTTTTGGACAATTATTCTGTTCACTGTAAAAAGGCGATGCGCCACTTCGAGGCCGCCAAAAGCACTGAGGTTTTTGATCCCGCTGGCGAAATTCTCATCACGCTTCATAGATAAACTCGACCAGTCGCAAGCTACGGTGCATATTTTCTTGGTGCACCTTGCGAACTCCATGGTGCATCGGTTTGGCTGTGGCTTCAATATCGGTTCTCGATTGGTGTTTGGTGATATTTATTCATTAATGGCTATGCGCAACCGATTGCGGGATGGGTCCTCCAGATAGTACGCCCCATTATGAGACGACACATTCACTCCTGCATGTTGGCTGCGTTCCAGGGCTGTCTCAAGCTGGTTCGCTTGAGAGTAGAGCAGCGTACCATACTCCATGCCCACGGAATCATTCGGGGGCGGCGGCACACCCTCTCCAGCCCAGGTGTTCAGTCCAATGTGGTGATGGTAACCATCCACCGAGAGAAACACCGCACGGTCGCCATAATACATCATCACATCGAAGCCCAAAATCTGGGTGTAAAACTCCACCGCCTGGCGCAAATGAGCCACATGCAGGTGCAGATGTCCCATACGTGTCCTTTCGGGTATGCTCGCCGGCGGTTTCCCTCCAGCGCCATTCAGTTCAGCTAAAAGCGAATCTAAGTCGAGCGGCAGAGTGCCTATGCGCAGATTCCCGCGCTCATCACGCCAGGCTTCCTGCGGGCGGTCAGCGTAGATTTCAATCCCATTGCCGTCCGGGTCCGAGAGATATACCGCCTCGCTCACCAGGTGATCGGCAAACCCCTGCACCGCGTACCTCGCGTTTTCGAGGCGCAATAATGCCTCAGCCAGGTTCCGTCTGGAAGGCAACAACAAGGCAAAGTGGTACAACCCGCTGGTGTGGAGCACGCGGCGTGCGCCTGGAATCTCCACCAAAGAGACCAGGGGTTTGTTGGCGACCCCCAAGGAGGCGCTTCCCTCCGCCTGAGTCAATACCTGCAGTCCCAAAATTCGGGTGTAAAAATCGAGCGCACGCGGCAAATTTGAGACTTTCAAGCGAATTTCACCTGGAGCGATCCGCCAGGGTGAATTTATTGGTGTGTTCATGTACCTTGCCATCTTTCTTGATAAATTTGATGT
>JBBIVW010000017.1:0-53475 GCA_037439525.1 Anaerolineae bacterium | reverse complement strand
CTGTGAATTCTAATCTGGTTATAATATGATAGAGTCTGCTTCGCCTGATGCCCTCTCCACCGAAGGAAGCGTAAAAAGATGAAGTCGACGCGCCAGAGTGTTTTCAAACCATCCCGGCTCATCCTGAGCCTGCTGCTCGCCAGCCTCGTAGGGTATTTCCCCATTGTGCACGCCCAGGCGCAGGGGGCTGCCTTGCGTTTTGTGCGTTTGAGCACCGCGGATGGCCTAGCCCATCCGATGGTACATAGCGTCGTTCAGGATCAACAGGGCTTCCTCTGGATCGGCACTCAAGGGGGATTGAACCGCTATGACGGCAACGAATTCCTCACCTTCTACCATATGCGTTCGCAACCCGACTCGCTGAACAACAGCACCGTCCAGGTGTTGTACGTCGACTCTTATGGCGATTTATGGGTGGGCACGGTCAAGGGTCTCGACCGGCTGGATCGCGATCGCCGCAGTTTCGTCCACTACGCCGAAATCTACGAATCGGTGCGTGCCATATTGGAGGACTCCCAAGGCAACCTTTGGATTGGCACAGCCGGCAGCGGGCTATTTCGTTATCACCGCCCCAGCGGAGAGTTCCAACAATTCCTGCATCAAAGCACGAACCCCAACAGCCTCAGCGACGACCACGTCAATGCTCTCGTCGAAGATGATCAGGGAACGATTTGGATCGGCACAGAATATGGCGGCCTTAACGCCTACTACCCGCAAGAGGGGCGCTTCGTCGTCTATCAACCCGATGCGCAAAATGCCTTCAGCCTGCCGAATGTCCGAGTCACCGCGCTCTGGCTCGACCACACCCATCGTCTTTGGGTTGGTTTGGGGAGCGCCAGCGACGACCAGCCCGGAGGGCTGGTTTGGTTCGATCGAACCACCGAAAGGTTCAAACCCACCATCCAAACATTGGCACACATGCCCATCACCGCCCTCCTGGAAGACCGCCATGGCGCTTTGTGGGTGGGCACATGGGAAGGTCTTTATGTGTATCAGCCAGAAAGCGATAAACTGAGCCATTATCAACACGACGAGTGGGACGCAAGCAGCCTGAGCCATAACCGCATCACCGCATTGTTCGAAGATTATACGGGAACCATTTGGATTGCCACCGAGGGAGGTGGGCTGAATAAATACTCTTGGGTGAAAAACCGCTTTCAACGCTATCATGCTCAACTTGGTGAAGCGAACAGCCTGACCAGAGCTACCGTGGCGGCGCTATTGAAAGACCGCCATGGTAAAATCTGGATCGGCTACCACCACGCCGGGCTGGATGTCTTCGACCGCAACACAGGTCAGGTCACCCACTACCGCCATGACGATCGCCAGCCGGGGAGCTTGCTCGACGATCATGTGTGTGCCTTATTAGAAGATTCCCAGGGGCGCATTTGGGTTGGCACAGGGCGCGGCTTAGACATGTTCGACGCGGTACAACAAGAGTTCATCCATTTCACCCACGATGACCAGAACCCACACAGCATTGCCGCAGGCGCAGTGAAAGTGATCATCGAAGACCATGAACATCACCTCTGGATCGGCACAGAAGAACCGGGCACATTGAACCAATTCGACCCTGAGACGGCGAAATTTCAGCCATACACCCACGATTCAGACCTGCCGACGAGCATGATCAACACCTATGGCGTGCGCGCCATCCTCGAAGATCACCAGGGGGATCTCTGGTTGGGCACCTACCACGGGTTGGTGCACTTCGAACGCGCCAGCGGTATCTTTACCCAATACCGGCATAACCCCGAAAACCCGAACAGCCTGAGCCACGATTTCGTCTGGTCGCTCTACGAAACGCCGGACCATCTTCTATGGATTGGAACTCACGATGGCTTGAACGTTTTCGATGTAGCAAACCAGGAATTCGGTTTATTCACGGTAGAAGATGGCTTGCCGGATAATTCCGTTGTTTCTATCTTGGGAGATGCACAGGGGCGCTTATGGCTGGCAACCATGAGCGCAGGCATCGCCCAATTCGACCCGGTGCGAAAGACCTTCCGAAACTTCGACGAGAGCGACGGCTTGCAAGGCAATGCCTTTATCATTGGCTCAGCCTTTAAAAGCGCAGATGGAGAAATGTTCTTTGGCGGTTTTCAAGGCTTCAACGCTTTTTACGCCCAAGACATCCAAGACAACCCGTTTATTCCATACATTGCCCTAACCAACTTCCGCAAGTTCGATCAAATCGTCTCTTTCGATCAAGACCTCAATCAGCTCGAAGAAATTCAGCTTTCATACAAGGATACCTTTTTCGCCTTCGAATTTGCCGCTTTGGATTTCACCGACCCGGCGAAAAACCAGTATGCCTACCGCCTGGAAGGCTTTGACGCCGATTGGATTTATTGCGGAAATCGCCACTACGCCAGCTACACCAACCTTCCCCCAGGCAGGTACGCGTTCCATGTCAAAGGCAGCAACAACGATGGCGTATGGAACGAACAGGGGAGCTCCATTCGCCTGGTCATCGCGCCGCCGTTTTGGCAAACGACCGCGTTTCGCCTGCTGGTTGTACTGGTGGCATCGGGCATCCTGGCGGGCATTTTCCGCCTGCGCGCACAAAACATCTCGCGGTTGCAGCGCAGCGAACAACGCTTCCGCTTCTTGTTCGAAAATGCCCCGCTGGGGGTTTGCGAGGTCGACCTGCGCGCCAAACCAGCCGCCATCCTGGATGCCAATTTTCAGTGGATGAAGCTCTTCCAACGCCATGCGCAACCCCCCGAAGGCCTCCCTCTTGCGCACCTTTTCACGCGCAAAGAACAACCTCACCTGGAGGCGTTGCTGCAAAACCTGGAGCACAAGGGGCAGGCTTCAATGGAAACCTGGGGCTGCAGAGAGGATGGCAGCGAATTCCCCATGCGCGTCAATGCCATCACGGTGCGGCGTGAAATCGAGCGCAGCATCTTCATCTTCGAGGATATCACGGAGGAGCGGGCGCGGCGCTCCGAAGCCGAAGCCATTGATGCAGAAAGGCGCCGCATCGCCCACGAAATCCACGACGGCTTGGCGCAAGACCTTGCCGCCCTGCGCCTGCGCATCAACCTCTGGCACAAATGGGTCGAAGAAGACCCCGCACGCATGCATGAAGAACTGGCAGCAACCCACCAGCTATTAGGAGAACGAATCCGCGATGTGAGGCGGGTGATCTTCGCCCTGCGCCCTTGGGCATTGGATGAATTGGGCTTTTGGGAAGCGCTCCGCCAATATCTACGCGAAATGAGTGAGCAATTCCAAATCCCGATTGAACTAGACATCGCTGGCCCGCCCGAATCTCTGCCCTCCGCTTTGGAATTGGTTTTGCTCCGCCTGGTGCAGGAAGCCCTGAGCAACGTCACCCGCCATGCGCATGCCCGGCATGTATGGGTAGAAATCAACCTCCAGGCGGAAGACCGCATCACTTTGAAAGTGCGCGATGATGGCATCGGATTTGATCCGCAATTGCTGCCCAAGTATGCCAAAGAAGGCCATCTGGGCTTGCAGAACATGCGCGAGCGGCTGGAGTCTATCGGCGGCAACCTGACCGTGCATTCCAAACCCGGCTGTGGCACGGATATTGAGATTCTAATCTTCAAAGCCTCCGTCGTTTCACCTGATAAGGAACCTCAGCCGTCAACTTCAGGCAGGTACACATAATGCACACGATCCGCTTGATCATCGCAGATGACCATCGCCTGTTTCGCCAGGGGTTGCGCTATTTGCTCGAACAGGCTGGAGGGTTCGAGGTCGTCGGTGAAGCCGAGGATGGACAGCAGGCGGTGCGCCTGGCGCGCACCCTCACCCCGCATGTCATCCTCATGGATATCAACATGCCCGGCATGGATGGCGTCCAGGCGACCGCATTGATCACCGAGCACATCCCCCAAACGCGCGTCATTATCTTGACCATGTACGCGCAGGATCGCCTGGTCTTCGAGGCGATCAAAGCCGGGGCGCGCGGCTATCTATTGAAAGACATTGACGAAAAGGAGCTGGTCTATGCCGTCCAGGCGGTGCATCGCGGCGAGGCTTTGATCACCCCCAGTTTAGCCGGCTGCCTGCTCGATGAATTTCGCCAGATGAGTAAATCCCTCGAAAGTCAGCATAAAGCCGAAACGCTAAACCCTTCCGAGATGCAAATCTTGCGGCTGGTCGCCCAAGGCGCGAGCAATAAAGAAGTCGCCAGCCGCTTAGGGCTATCGGAGCGCACAGTTGCCAACCGCCTGAGCGAGATATACGACAAACTGCATGTGAACAGCCGCACTCAGGCGGTGCTGCTCGCCTTACGCAAAGGCTGGGCTGACCTGCTCGAAGAACCATGAGAAAATCCCCCCTCAAAGGGTAATTTCTTCTTTCATCTTGGGGGAATTTTTTCTCTAGCAAAACCCTCGCCAATATTCCATACTCAATCTAACCGCATGACAACTCCATAAGGCGTTGCTTCTTTCATCACATTTACATACCAGAGGCAGCGTGAGTGTCTTTTCGGTTTTATGGAATGATTTGACCGGATAAGGAGCTGGAAATGAGCCGAAACACGCGTCATTTGATCCTCAAAACCATCATTTTAATACAGGGACTATCCCTGGCAGTGTTCCTTGCTGTGGCGGTGCCCCGCCTGGCATTAGCCCAGGGAAGCGTGCTCTACGCCGCGCCCACCGCGCAAGGCAGTGGGGATTGCTCTAGTTGGGCACATGCCTGCCCGCTGTATAAGGCCATTGCACAAGCTCATGCGGGAGATGAAATCTGGGTGAAAGAGGGGCGGCATCTTCCAAACACGGCGGGGTTACCCGATCCACGCGAGGCTTCCTTCACGCTTAAAAACGGCGTGGCGATCTACGGCGGTTTTGAGGGCACAGAAACCCAACGCGATCAGCGCAATTGGCAAACCAACCTCACCATTCTGAGCGGCGACATCGACCAAAACGATGTCAACACGGATGGCAACGACATCGCCGAAACGCCCGATGACATCCTAGGCTCGAATAGCTACCATGTGATCAAAAATTCGGGCGTGGCGAGCAGCGCAGTTCTGGATGGGGTGATCATCACGGCAGGAAAAGCAGATGGCAGTGCCCCAATCCAGATGGTCGGCGGAGGCATTTACAACACCAGTAGCAGCCCTACTTTGAACCAGGTTCTGATCTGCGGCAACTACGCCTCCAACATGGGTGGAGGGTTCTACAACGAAGAGGGAAGTAACCTATCACTCACGGAGTTCACCATAACAGGCAATGCCGCAGGCGATTGTGGCGGAGGCATGGTCAATATCGATAGTCACCCCATCTTGACCCAGGGCACTTTCGAAAACGATCAGGCTGAGTATGGCGGTGGATTAGCGAATATAGGTGGCAACCCGACGTTGACCGATGTCACCTTCAACACAAATATCGCCTCCAATGAAATATCCAATCTGGGGTATGGCGGCGGGATATACAATATCGATAGCCAACCCAGCCTTACCCAGGTCACTTTCGATGGCAATTCTGCTGTGAAGGGTGGCGGCGGGATGTACAACCACGCCAGCAGCCCGACGCTATCTTTTGTGGAGTTGAACAACAACGATGCGGAAAATGGCGGCGGGATGTATTCCTATCTGGGTACCCCTGCATTAAGCACGGTGACTTTCTACCAAAACAAAGCTACTTATGGCGGTGGAATGTACAACCATGATAGCGACCCCACCCTGTTAGATGTAAATTTTAGCGAAAATTCAGCTCATGATGGCGGCGGAATTTTTAATTCGAACACCAGTTCGCCAGTATTGGTAAAAGTATATTTTGAAAACAATACCGCCGTCAACCTAGGGGGAGGGATGTTTAACGATTCAAGCGCTCCGGACATAAGCTCGGCCACTTTTACTGCCAATCAGGCGGATTATGGGGGCGGGATTTATGACAAAACGAGCACTACAACACTGTACCAAGTTGATTTTATCAACAACACCGCCGAAACAAACGGAGGGGGTTATTACCTTGAATATAGCGGCTCTTCCATCAGTCAGGCTGAATTCAGTCAGAATATCGCCCAAAACAACGGCGGGGGATTATATCTTGAAAATAGCAACCCTTCGATCCACCAAACCGAATTGAGCCAGAATGAAGCAGATTACGGTGGTGGAATATACATGGGCAGCAGTTCTCCTTCGCTGAACAGGGTGATATTCAGCGCAAACTCCGCCCGGGAAGACGGCGGAGGGGTATATATGTATAGCACCAGTAACCCCACCTTTTTTAATATCACCTTTACGAATAACAAAGCCACATACGATGGGGGCGGAATGTACATTTGGGACAACTGCAACCCGCTCCTGGTAAACGCCCTATTCTATGGCAATCTGGCAGATCGTTATGGTGGGGGGATGTTCATCACTTCCTTTAGCGAACCAACTCTCGTCAATGGCACATTTTATGGAAATGCAGCCCTCGAATCTGGTGGTGGCATCTATAACCATTGGTATAGCAACCCGAACATACAAAACACCATTCTTTGGGGAAACACCGCAACCACAGGAGGAAATATTTTTAACGATGAGACCAGCACACCAATCATTTCGTACAGCGACGTTCAGGGATGTGGCGCTTCCGGAACCGGCTGGCAAAGCACCTGTGGCAGCGATGGTGGAGGCAACATCGACGCCGATCCACAATTCGTGAACACATCGCTAGGTAATTTGCATCTGCAACTTTCCTCACCATGCATTGACGCCGGTAACAACACTTTCGTTCCCGGCTATGCCACCACAGATTTGGATGGCAACCCCCGTTTTGCCAATGTGCTCAGCGTTCCGGATACCGGTTTTGGAGGCCCACCCATCGTGGATATGGGAGCGTATGAGCTCGTCGAGATCTACCTCCCCCTGGTGATGAAAGGCGGTTGAAATCGGGGGGTTCGATCTCCTGTTCTGAAAATTAAATCAGTGAGGTGCTCATGACATACATCGTACGAAAACATACGCCAAGTCCATGCCTACTCATTCTTTTGAGCGCGTTCTTGCTACTGGGCCAGTCCTGTGGCTGGCGCTTCACACCCAATGCAACACCTAGTGGAGATCGCATCGCAACCGCCGCGGCTGCCACCTTGACCGCTTTATCCATAAACACAGAGGTGGCACCCATCGTCACAACCTCAATCAGCTCCACTGACACCCCGGAAGAAATTCCCCCAAGCCCAACCGTCGAAAGCCTCACTCCGACCAGCACATGCACGTCAACACCGGAGGGCGTGTTCATCTCGGTTTCGGTGGATACGCGCTGCCGCACCGGTCCCGGCCAGGACTACGAACAGGTCGGCGCGCTTTTAGTGGGTGAGACGGCTGAGGTCATCGGCCGTTATCCACCGGCTAATTATTACATCATCGCCAATCCAGACGGTTCAGGCGTGTGCTGGCTGTGGGGAGAATATGCCACCCTGACGGGAGATGTGAACCAACTGCCCATCATCACGCCCGCGCCGCTTCCTACGGAAACACGCCAAGGTTTTACCCTCTACGTTCGCTTTTTCCAGATGGATAATTGCAACGGCATTTGGGTGCTGGCATTCGAGATTGCCTCGCCAGATGTAGGTCCACAGGGGATGCACTCGGCTGCCGCTACGGTGACCGAGCCTATTCACAGCCAGATCATCGGTGAAATGTCCAGCAATAGCCCGTTTTGTCTAAACCCTTGCGGTCCATGCGCTCCAAGTTCGGGTGGAGGCGCCTGGACACTGATCGTTGTGCCCATTGGCCCAAATCCGCAAATCAGCGGAGTGGAATACCTGCTCAACCTCATCGTCTGCACCCAGGATGACCTTCAGGGGCAGTGCGCCACACAAGAGCTGAGATTCCGCATCCCTGGAGGGTGAGCTTTCGGAGCAATCATGTGCATCCATGAGGCTCATACCCATCTATTCTGCAATCGCTGCCATCAGGGTCAATGCTTATCATTGATCCATATCAGGAGTTAGCCATGCAAAAATCTTATCGCGCTGTGCTTGTCTTATTGGTCCTCCTTACCGGCTGTGCTTTCGATTCTGTGTGGTACGGCTCCGGCGATTATGTGATTTTAGACGCGCCCGCAGTATCGGAGCTCAGCGTTGAACTGGGCACCCCTATCCATATTCATGCCCACACCAACCGCATCGATGAGGGGCTGCAAATGTACGTACAAGTTTATGGAGAAGTAGAGGCGGCCGCAGGACTAGATATCACTCGTCAGGAGACCAACCCACCCCTAACCGAAGGCGATGGCACCTGGACGCCGATTGATCCGATGCCTCCGGGTGACTACCGCTTGCTGGTGCGCGTGATGGCCGAACGTGTCAATCTCACCTCGCGCGAATGTTTAATCCATGTCTATCCTCCTTCAACCGCCACCTCATCCCAATTTTCCATCCAACCCAGCCAGACTGCCGCCATCTTGCCTATACCACACAGCCCCTCCCCTTCGCCAACGGCGACATCCACCTCGGTTCCACCCATTGAGATCGATTTTTGGGCGGATGCCTTAACCATCCATGCAGGCGAATGCAGCCAGCTCCACTGGCAGGTGTCTCATGCTACCTGGGTGAAGCTCAATGGGAGCGCTGTCGCTTCGTTTGGGGAAGAGAAGGTCTGCCCAAATACGACCACATCCTACACCCTGCAAGCCGGCTCGCCAAGCGAACAACTCGAGCGTACCCTGGTCATCCAGGTGCTCACCCCCTTCACCCAGACCCCAGACACAGCTGGACCGGTGATCGAATCCATCCATGCTTCAGCGCAGAAAGTTTATTGGCCGCCCAACTGCACCCCTGCGGAAGTAACCATCCAGGCTGTCGTGCAGGATGCAAGCGGGGTAGAGAGCGTCATCCTGTATTACCGCCTGGTCGATGGCAAACGCCAGGGGAAATGGCTGCAAAAAGAGCTACGCCTCAGCGCAGCGCAAACCTACTCCACCACCCTATATTACAAAGACTTTATGCTCACCTTGAATCCGCCAGTGGAAAGCGGTTCGGTGGCTACAGTACAGTATTACCTGGTCGCCACGGACACTCAGGGCAATCGCACGCAAAGCATGCCCTATGCAGATGTGTTGTTGTTTTACTGCGAGTGAGAGAAAGGACAACGAGGGATGCGGACGCGCAGAAATTGTCTGATATTCAGTGGGGGAATTCTGGTATTGATACTTTGCCTGGTCACCGCCTGGGGAATTGGGCAATGGCGCTATCCCCAGGCTTATGCCCCAAAATTACGCAGTTTTTCACCGCCACCTAATGCCAATCTGCCCCTGTACATCCCCGTTCAGGTGCAGGTGGCTGCGGAAAGTGAGACGAGCACAATTGCTTGGTTGCGTTTTTATGTGGATGGCGTGTTGGCGGGAGAGCAACGCGGCACAGAACCGGCGCTCATCGGCACCTGGAGATGGCAACCCACGCTACCTGGAGTGCACCGGCTGGATTTCATCGCCGCCGATGAACACGGCATGCATGGCATGCTCTCTCTGCCAGTCATCGTATTAACCGCCATCGATCAAGATGACGATCACATCCCCGACGAGGTAGACGCCTGCCCACTTCAACCCGGCGCTCAAAATCAGCAAGGCTGCCCGATTGCCGACGACAACGATATGGACGGGATCAGCAACGCCCAGGATCTCTGCCCAGAAGAAGCCGGCTTGGCGGATTTAAACGGCTGCCCGTCTGCTCACCAGCCCGACCAGGACAACGATGGCGTTGTGGATTGGGACGATCGTTGTCCAGAAGAAGGTGGCTTAGCCGTTTGGGAAGGATGTCCTCAACAGGCATTTCTCACCGATCGCGATGCAGATGGCGTCGTTGACGCGCTGGATGATTGCCCAAGTAACCCTGGAGCGGCTGAAAACCGCGGTTGCCCCAATCAACAACACGATGATTCGGATGGAGATGGCGTTGCGAATGCGCAAGACCTTTGCCCAAATGAGGCCGGTTCCATCCATCAGGATGGATGTGCCATCATTTTGGATCGCGATATGGATGGTATCCCAGACGACGTGGACGCATGCCCTCAACAACCGAACCCCTGGGGTGAATGTGCGCAGGCACAGGCGTGGACCGATGCAGATAGAGATGGAGTTTGGGATGGCATCGACGATTGTGATGATCAATTCGGCCCAATCGAGAATCGGGGCTGCCCCATACCTGGCGATCAAGATGGAGACCAAATCCCCGATGAGCAGGATCAGTGCCCCACCCGTCCCGGACCGCAGGCTCATTCTGGTTGCCCTCCAGAGCGCGAAATTGTGCATGAAAGCCAGCCTTCGGTGATCTGCCGCATATTCCCAGAGCTCTGCCCGACACCCACACCCTACACCGAAACCGCCATCATTAGAGAATCGTCCCCCATCCTATGTCGGCTCTTCCCTGAGAGGTGCGCTGAACCTTCTCCGATAGAAGAAAGCCAGAGTGGAGCGTACCCCTTCGACCAGGATGGAGATGGAGTGGTCGACGCCTGGGGCTCTTTCACCGACCGTTGTCCCGAGCAAAGAGGCCTTTCTATCCATCAGGGCTGCCCAGAAGACGGCAATCAGGATGGCATAGCCGATGCAGATCAGGATGGAGATTTCATCCCGGATTTAAAAGATGGCTGCATCAACCAGCCGGGGATGATCTCCAATGGTGGATGTCCTCGGAGCGGCGAAGTGCAATTGATGATCTATTTATTTTCCATCAACACTCTGGAAACCTTCGACAACCTGTATTGTTACTTCCATGTGCAAGATTCGCCCTGGATGCGCCTGCCTGCGGAAGGAGGGTTCACTCCCAGCGGGGTGGTCAACTCGGCAGATATGGGTATGACCATCCAGGTTGCCGCTGACGGTGCTGTGCAATTCGATTTCTTCTGTGAAGCCCAACGCGCCACCAATTCACCGGTGGTTTATTTGGGTAGCGTGCAACGATCGCTCGGCGCCGAATTTTGGAACGGTTATCGCTTATATGCCATTTCTTCAAGCGGAGATTTTCTTCTGGTGTACCGCATTTGTGAAAACGAGTGTCGCTGAAGCAACTGTAACTCGCTAAGTTTTGATACGAAAGGAGCGTTCCCATGAAGATCAAAATCATGCCCTTCCTGATGTTGTGTCTTGTGCTGAGCTTTGGCTGTAACCTTCCGCAAAGCACCTCCACGCCAACGCTGAGCGGCGAACAAGCCACGATTATCGCCCTGCAGGTACAATTGACGCGCCTCGCGGCGCAACAAACGCCAGCCACTTCGCCGGAACGCTTCGAGACGCCCACCCTGACGATGACCCTGCCTCCCGTGCCATCGCCTACACCCACTTTGGAACACCGCCTCATCCCCGGCGAAGTCGCCCACCCACGCACGGGTCTATTCGATACGATCAGCGGTGATACCGCCAGGCAAGGGCAAACCAACCAACCGCCCGGCGGTGATGAATATCGCTATAACCTGTATGAACGCCCGTTCAACGCCATAACGATGGACATCTTCTTTCCCGATTTGGACATTCGCGAGGCGAAAATCGGTCCGGATGAAACCTGGATGTTCATCACCATTTACCTGTACGGCTTGCGCCCCGAGAGCAACGCCCTGGAAGGCGCCTATCGTCTAGAGCTAGACCTGGATATCGATGGGCGTGGCGACTGGCTCTTCGAAGCGCGGGCGCCCCTCCAGGAGACCTGGAGCGTTTCCGGGGTGCGCGTGTGGGAGGATACAGATAACGATGTTGGCGGCGAAATCCCCTGCTATTTCGATCCCCCGCAGGTAGAAAACAGCTACGATCGCCTGGTCTTCGATCAGGGGTACAACACCGACGATCCCGATGCAGCCTGGGCACGCTTCAAACCAGGCAACCAGCCGGCGGTGCAGATCGCCTTCAAATACAGCCTGATCGCCTTCGACGAACGCTTCATGTGGGGCGTCTGGGCGGATCAGGGAGTGGACCAGCCGCAATGGTACGATTACAACGACCATTTCACCTATGAAGAAGCCGGCTCACCCTTCCCGGTCAGCCGCTATTACCCCATCAAGCTCATTGCCGAGGTGGACAACACCTGCCGCTGGACATACGGCTTTGAACCCGAAGGCAACGAGCCGTGCTTGTGCGCCGGCGGGAAGAAAGCGCCTACGCCCACCGTGGCAACTCAGGCAGCTTTGGGCGCCATTGGTGGTTATGTCTTCAAAGACATGAACAAGAACTGCATGCGCGATGCCGGGGATGGCGGGTTTGGAGGCTTGACAGTTACTCTGCGCGCCGGCGCCTGCCCGGGGGGCAATGTGGTGGCGACAACTGTTACCGGGGAATGGGGGCGATATTTCTTCTCCGATCTCTCCCCAGGGCAGTATTGCGTCATCCCTTCCAACCCGGGTGTGCCCCTGCAACCACCCAGAGCGACAGTCAACCTCCAGGCAGGCAGGACGGTGGACAATGTGAACTTCGGCTATTGCCCGTAGCTCCAAACGAGCTTTTTATCAGACCCTGAGGGTTTGTACATCCCAAGTCTGCCTCCAGCACCTCCCCATGCTGGTAATGAAAGGCGCTTGAACGGCGACCGGAGCCCCTCAGGGTCTGATTCTCTATGAGCTATAATAGGGCACAACATACCGAATGGGAGGGTCAATGAGCCACGCCAAGCACAACAAAATCTGTCTCATCACCGGCGCCACAGCGGGGATTGGCGCGGTCACCGCACTCGAACTCGCACGTCTGGGCTCGCTGGTCGTTCTACATGGCAAAGATGCCAGGCGGCTGGAGTGGATGCGCCTCAAAATCCTGGAAGAGGTCCCCGAAGCGAAGCTGGACAGCTTGCAAGCCGACCTGGCAGACCTGGAACAGGTGCGCGCCATGGCGCAAGCCTTCCTCGCCAGATATGCACGCCTGGATGTGCTGCTCAACAACGCCGGAGCGTTTTTCTACACTCGCCAGACCAGCGCGCAAGGCTACGAGAAGACTTTTGCCGTAAACCATCTGTCCCATTTTTTGCTCACCCACCTGCTGCTCCCTGTGCTCCAAGACACCGCTCAACGATACGCTGAAGCGCGCATCGTCAACGTCTCCTCCGGCGCACATAAAGGCATGCGCCTGGATTTCGCAGACCTGCAGATGCAAAAAGGTTACAAATCCTGGGTGGCGTATGGCAGGTCCAAACTGGCGAACCTGTATTTCACCTTCGAGCTGGCGCGCCGCCTGGAAGGCAGCGGGGTGAACGCCAATGCCCTGCACCCGGGGTTCGTCGCCACCGAGATCGGCGTGAACCGCAATCCGTTGATCGCCCTGGTCAAGAAATTTATCAACCTGCGCGGCATCCGCGTCGAGGAAGGCGCTCAGACCAGCATCTACCTGGCGAGTTCACCCGAAGTGCGCGGGGTGAGCGGGAAATATTTCTACCAGTGCCGCGAAGCGCGGGTGGACCCCGTGGCGCTGGAGAGAGACGCCGCGCAAAGATTGTGGCAGGTGAGTTTGGAATTGGTGGGGTTATAGAGGGGTAAACTCTCGAGAACTCGCCAAACTCTAAGGAGTAAACCTGGGCTAGACCTTCAGCACGCCTCGAAAGCCTCTGGAGGCATAGTACGATTCGGCGCTGTTATGATAGATGAAGACCTGTCCATAGCGGTAATCGCCAAAAATCGCCCCACCCTGCCGGCGAATCTCGTCCGGCGTTTTCAGCCAGCTCGAGGTTTTCGCGTCGCAATGCTCAAGGCGCTGTAACTGGCGGTATTCCGCCTCGCTCAAAAGCTCGATGCCCATGTCCGCCGCCATGCCCACCGCACTGCCTTGCGGAGGATGTTCCTTCCTGGCTTCCAACGCCTGGGGGTCATAACACAGACTTCTGCGTCCTTTGGGGCTTTCCGCGGCACAATCATAGAAGAGAAATGCGCCCGTGGTTGGATCTATTCCAACCACATCCGGCTCGCCCCCTGTGCGTTCCATTTCGTACAGCGACCACAGCTTTTCGTTTTGCCCTTCCAGCCGCGCCTGCACCTCCGCCCAGGCAATGCCCGGATGGCGATGCATATTCTGCTCGAACCGCGCTTTCAAAGTGCGCAGCAGGTGTTCCTGCTCCGCAGGGGGTAAAGACCTGGCTGGGGATGCCATCTCGCTCATGCGGACATCTTATCGCTTCCACCTGCGTATGTCAAGACATGCACGCGCGGTAATGGAAGGACAGCGCATGAACCGCCCTGAATTTTGCATCATTCCTTGGTATAATCCAAGTACACAGTACCCATTCGCTCATCTTTTCCTCTTCCACAATTGGAACTCGATACCTAAGGGGAAGACGTGGGCGCCTGACCGGTTTACGCATGTGACCGCAGAGGATGTATTGCCCACCACCAATCATCAAAACGCCCTGCAGGTGTTCACCCTGGGCAATCCGAAGATTCTCTGGCATGAAAAGATGCTGCACATCCCGCGCCGTCAGGTGCGGGCTTTGTTGTACTACCTTGCCGTGGCGCCTGAACCTGTCTCCTTTACCCGGCTGAGCTTTCTCTTTTGGGCCGATTCGCCCGAGCGTCAGGCGCGCCGCCATCTGTCACACCTTTGCTCTTCGTTGCGCGCCTGCCTGCCACATGCCGACCTGCTCGTGAAATCGGAAGAGACCCTCGGGTTGAACCCGACCCTGGTGCACACAGATTACCGCAGCTTTCTCCAAGCCATGCGCCAGGAAGCCTACCCGCAAGCCGAGCAACTGTACACGGGCGAGTTCCTCGCCGGATTTGAAATGCCTTCTCAACCTGAATATGATCGCTGGCTGTTCAGCGAGCGCCAGGCGCTGCAAACCGATTTTCTCACTGCCTTGTGGGCTTTAGCTCAACAGGCGTATTCTGCCGAAAAATACCCTCAAGCGATCGCTCTTGCCCAGCGGTTTCTACACTTAGACGAACTGGACGAAGACATCCACCGCCTGCTCATCGAAATTTACGGTCGGCTGGGCGAACGGAGCGCCGCTATGCGCCAATTTGAGCGCTGCGCTCAGCTCCTGGAGCAGGAATTGGGCGTCAACCCCCTTCCCGAAACGCGCGCGGCAATGCAGCAAGCCATGCGCGGGGAAGATTCCCCGCCAAAAACAGCCTCCCGGCGCAGGCACCAGACCAAACGCACTCCGCCCATTGCCCCGCTCATTGGCCGACAGAAAGAAATGCAGCGCTTGCGTGCTTTTTTTCGACGTGTTTCAGATGGCGCGAGCCGCATCCTCTCCCTGCATGGCGAACCGGGCATCGGTAAAAGCCGCCTGGTGCATGAATTTTCACAAGTGATCGCTGGGAAAGCGTTGCTGTTTACCACATCTTGCGACCCAGGCATGCGGGAGATGCCCTACCATCTGCTGCGCAAACTGCTACGGCGCATTCTGGAGGTCCACCCCCAGGCGTTCGAAGCGCTCGAAGACCATTGGAAGGCAGAATTTTTCTTGCTGCTGCCAGAACTGCGCATGCGCTTTCCCCACTTGGTATCACCGTTCCGCTATGCCCCTCAGGAAGTCCAGGACAACCTGTTCGAAGCCGTGTGCAGATTGATGGAACATCAGCTCGACCGCTTTGGCGCGTGCCTGCTGGTCATCGAAGATTTGCACCAAGCCGATCGGGCTTCAGTAGCCTGCCTGCACACCATGCCCGCTCGACTTCAATCCCAACCTTTCGGCATCCTCTATACCTGGCGCACCCACTCATCCCCATACCTGGAAGCGTTGCAGACGGCTAATGCACCTGGAGAGGCCCTCGAATCCTTTGCATTGCAGCCGCTCACCATAGAAGATGTCATCGCATGGCTGAAGTACACCTCCATCCCGCAAGCGAGCCTCAAGCCTCTGGCAGAGGAGATTCATCATCTCAGCGGAGGCAACCCCCTGTATATCAACCAAATCATCCTGAGCCTGAATGAAAGGGGTGAACCGCTCAATCAGGTGGGGGCATGGAAGCATTTTATTGTCCAGGGGTCTCTCAAAGACCTGATTCTGCACCGGGTGCAGCAAATTTCCGAATTGGGAGTGCAAATCCTGGAGAGCATGTCGGTCATGGGTCGCGATTGCGACGAAGCCATGTTGTCCTACATCTCCAGAAAAGATGCTGCCGCTCTAGCCTCTGGCTTGGCAGAGCTATCCCACCACCAGCTCATCCAAGAAACCGAGAGCGGTTTTTGCTTCAGCCATGCGATCATCCTGAACGCGGTGTACCAAAACATAAAACCCTGGCGGCGAAAGCTCCTGCACCGGCGCACTGCCGAAGCGCTACAGAACGATCATCCTGAAGACATGGCGCGGGTTGGATACCACTATCAACAAGCCGAAATGCCCTTGCTCGCCTGCCGGGCATATCTGGATACGGTACATTTCTTGAAAGCCCTATTCGCCTTCGATGAGATGCTCTATCACTGTCAAACCTGCCTGAACCTGCTGACACAGGCAGAGCAGTCCTCCGAGCACGCCGCGCACATGGATGACCTGCTGACCCTGCACCTGGAGGTGCTTCGTCAGCGCGGATGGGTGTATCGCTTTCAAGGCAAAATGGAGCTATACCAAGAGGATTTGCGCAGTGAACAGCGCCTCAACCACCTGCTCCAAAACGAACGACAACTAGCCTACCTGCGCTGGCGGGAAGCCACCACCCACCGCTGGTTGTGCAATTTCCCCGCCGCGCTACAAGCAGCGCTAAACGGCATGCGCCTCGGTCGAAAGACCAGAGATCTGAAAATCCAGGCAGACTGCCTGCGGGAATGCGGTCTGGTGCACCTGGCAATGGGGGATTATCCCGCAGCCAGAGACGAGCTGGAACGCGCCCTGGCAATCTACACTCGTATCAAATGTTACCCCACCCAGGTTCATGTGCTCGTCAACCTGTCCTCGCTGCACTACCGCAATGGCGAGTTGCAGCGTGCCGAAGAAACAGCCAGAGAATCTCTGGATTTGTGCGCCTGGGCAAACCTGCCTTTGGAACGCTGCCTCCCATTGGGCTACCTGGGCGTGATGGCGCTGGAACATGACGACTGCGCACAAGCAGAATCCCTGTTGGAAGAGAGCCTGGCAATCGCCCAAAAAATCAGCCATCGATTGCAGGAATTGTTTTGTGTGGGTCATCTCGGTCGCGTGTATATCCACTTGCGGCAGCCCAAAAAGGCACTTACCTACCTGCATCAGGCGCTGGAATATGCCCAACAGGAGCACTTTTGCGAGGAGCGAAGCTGGTTGCATCGCGCTGCCGCGGAAGCGTATGCTCTAATGGACATGCATGCGCAGGTGCTCGACCACCTGCAATCCGGCAGACAAATCGCCAGCCTGATCGGGCAAGCCCACGAACTGCAACTCATCCAGGAACAGATCAACAGCTTCGCCGCATAAACAAATTTCTCCACCTCCCAACAGATCCATTAAACATAGGGTATAAGGAAGCGCTGCTACGCCACTGGATTGCCATGCAGAGCGCCTCATGTGCGTCGCACGAAACCCGATGCTCCCTTGAGTTGAGCGCCATACATTACGCTCAATTGTGGGGCGAAATTGATTTCGCCTCTCACGAAAATCACCGTTTCTCAATAAAACCATCATCACCAACACCGTTGTTTGTGGACATTTTGCGGACACCCTTAAGCTATCCTGAGTAAGACATATCGTTGTTGCTGCCCGGTGATACGGGTTGCAGCGCGTCTAAATCAGGAAACCGAGAAAGGAACTTTTTCCATGATGAAAAAAGCAACCTGGTTGATCCTCTCCACTGTGTTGGGTTTATGCCTGGTGGCCGCCCTGTTCACCGTAGTCACCTCTCATGCATACGCCACCGATGGCGAAAAAATTGTCCGCCGCGCCGCCTCCCCTCAAGCAACCAATGTAATCACCATCGGCGTCGCCGCAGATTTGAGCCACCTCGTCCCACAGCTCGGTTGGCAACAGCTCAACTCGGTGCAGCTTGCCGTGGACGAAATCAATGCCAGCGGAGGCATCACCCTGAATAGCGTTAATTACTTACTGGTGGTGGTTTCCGCAGACAGCATGTGCAACGTCGTCACCGCTACCCTGGCGGCGAACGCGCTCATCGCCAGAGGCGTCTCTGCTGTAGTGGGGCATACCTGCAGCGGCGCGAGCATGGCGGCACAAGGCATTTATGACGCGTATCACATTCCCATGGTCAGCGCTTCTTCTACCAAGCCTGATGTAACCACTGGTGGCTATGCGAATACCTTCCGCGTGATCACCAACGACGACGAACCCATTCGACGACTCGCCTTCACCCTCTACCGCAACGAAGACATGCGCCGTATGGCGATCGTCGAAATGCTGCCTCCCAACGCGCCTTGGATCGCCGCGGGCTTGGTGTTCTCGGATACTTTCACTGGCCAGGGAGGCGAAATCTCCAGCCTGCATCAGCTCAATTCCACCAGCGAATTCGCCGCAGCCATCGCCCAAATCAGCAGCGAAGATGTAGATGGCATCTTCTTCAGCAGCCTGGATGCTGGCCAGGCGGGGCAATTCAGCCAACAAGCGCATAACGCCGGCATGACCGACGTGCCCATCGCCTGGTCGCCGTTTAGCGAAGACCGCCAAGCGCTGAACGCGTACAACGCCGCAGCCGGCGCGGCACGTGAGGGCGATTGGGTGTTGTTTTATTACCGTAACCCGAATGACATGCCCGGTTTTGCGGCGTTCAACGCGAACTACATCGCCGCTGGCTTCACTAACTACGGTTCCGACCCCGGTATGGTTGGCGCGTTTGCTTATGATGCCGCCAGGATCATTGTGGAAGCCATGCAGAGCGCCGACAGCAGCCTACCGGATGATATTCGCGCCGCGCTCCACCTCGACACAGACCTGTATTCAGGTGTGGTTGGGGATTATTACGGTTTCTCCTCCGTTGGCGAGAACGTGCCCCAATGGTATTGGTTTGAAACCTACCGCGACAATGCATGGCAGCCCATCATCCCGGTCGGCTTGGTCTCCAATCAAGGCGGCTTTAACGATAAAAGCTTTAACATGCTCGCCCTGCAAGGGTTACAACGTGCGGAAAGCGAACTGCTGGTGGCAGGCGGCATTTATACTTCTACCGATTTCAGCGAATACCAGGCGAACCTGGATGTCTGCGCTTCGCAAGGCAATGCCCTGTGCCTTTCGGTGGGCTTCGACATGGCGACCGCAACGCAGACCTCCGCAGAGAACTTTCCTGAAGTCAAGTTCGCCATTCTGGATGCCTCATATGGCAGTTACCCGCAAAATCTACGCTTCATCACCTTTGCGGAAGACGAGGTCGGCTACCTGGCAGGTGCCCTGGCAGGATGGATGACCGAAAGCGATGTGGTCGGCGCAGTCGGTGGCTGGGCAATTCCACCGGTAGTGCGCTTTGTGGAGCGCTTTGGACACGCCGCGGAATGCATCAACCCCTCTGCTACAGCGATCATCAGCTACACCAACTCATTCAGCGACCCCGACCTGGGCGCGCAAACCGCTCAGGAACAAATCGCCTTGGGCGCGGATGTCATCTTCGCTGCTGCGGGGGGGACTGGCAACGGCGCCGTGCTCACCGCCACGCAGTCCGGTGTGTGGGCTATCGGCGTGGATAGCGACCAGTGGATCTCCCTGTTCGACAGCGGTGCCGTGGCTGGTTCGGACTTTCTGCTCAGTTCAGCGATGAAACGCTTGGACGAAGGTGCATTCCAGACGATCAGCGATCTGCTCAACGACGCCTTTACCTCAGGCGAGGTACACATGGGGCTGGCGGAAAGAGGTGTCGCCCTGGCGCCGTATCATGAGACCAACCCCTTCATCCCCGCCACCATTCAGAACTACATCAAGCTGATCGAAGCGCTGATCATCGCCGGGGAGATCGACATCTACGGCGCTTGCCCGACGTTTACACCCGAAGACATCTTCCTGCCAATCATCATGCTGGGGTCGTTCTGAGGAACTATGTTTGGACGCATGTGCACCACCCAACTCAACCATTGCGTCTCCACCGAGTGGATGCGCAGCCTAACCCTTGAGGCGTAAGGCATGTATTTCTCATTTATTTTGCGATTCTGGCAGCAGCGTGATGAGGATGTGACCCAGCCAATGCAGTGGCACATTGAGCTCGAACACCTTCAGACGCAAAAGCGCTACCAATTTGCCACTGCCGATGAGTTAATCGGCTTCTTTGAAAAATGTTTTCGAGAAACTGAAGAGAAATCAAAAACAAAAGGAGATTTGTACAAATGAAACAATTTTTTCTGATATTTTCTTTATGGCTCATATTCAGCCTGGTGCTCAGCGCTTGCGGACCCAGCCCTGAAGAAATCGCAACCATGACCGCGGCTTCCTGGACGGCCACGCCGCTGCCCACCGCGACACCCACCCCTGTGCTGTACAACCTGAGCCTTACCGTGGTTGACCCGGATGGGCTGCCCATCGAAGGTGCGTTGGTGAGCATCTCTGAGCAGTCACAAATCAGCGACGCTCAAGGCGTGGTGACCTTTAGCGGTTTGACGGAAGCCTCTGTATCGATTAGCCTTTCCGCACCGGGATACCTGCCAACAGAGATCAGCGCGTCGCTTCAACCCGGCGAAAATCAGCTCAGCCAGGCGTTATCCTTTGACCCGTTTGGCTTGCTGCCAAAATTCGCCTGTGCCCCCGGCGAGACTTTGCTCTATCTGGAAGATTTCCAGGATGGGCAGGCAACCGACTGGGAAGTGATCGAGATGAAGCTGCCGAACTGGTCGCTCGAACCAGAACCTGGCGAGGAGGAGAACTTGGTCATGGCCGCGCGCCAGGGTGCAAGCTGGGCACAATTGGGGGACGAAACGCGCTACGCCTTCGATAACAGCGTCTGGCGGTTGCATTTCCTATATCTGGGGGGCGGCAGCTCTCATCTCAACTGGCGATTCAACCCACAAGAAGGTGACCGACGCTACATCATCGGTGTGAGCCCTGGGAATACGCACCTTCGCCGCTTCGATGCCGGCAACGACGTGAATATTGGGAACGCTGGCAGCCCCGGCGCAGGCTGGCATCTGTTGGAGATCAGCTTCTTCAATGGCACTGTGGCGGTATATCTGGATGGACAAGAAGGCATCACCTGGACCGACCCGAACCCCTTAGCCCCGGGGACGATCAGCCTCGAACCCTACCCCGAAGGCGAGGCGGTATTTTATTACGATAACATTTCCGTCTGCGCGTTGAGCGCGCCTTTCACGCCCATCCCTAGAGCCGAAACCGGCATCCACCTGAGCCTCACCCTGACAGATGCAGATGGCAATCCCATCCCGCAGGCTTCAGCCTCCATTGCCGAATTAGGCAGCCTGGCGGATGCCACCTTGATCAGCGATGCCCAGGGTCAACTCGCCTGGACGAACCTGCCCAGGGTGAGAGCCACCCTGAGCATCAACGCGCCGGGCTATGTTCCATTTGAAGAGAAACTGGAACTGCAGCGCGGGGAAAACCAGCAATCCATCACTTTAGAGCGCGACCCTCTGAGACCTACGCTCGCACAGGTGTGCCGCCCCGAAGAAACCCTGGTGTACCTAGAAGATTACCAGGATGGACTTGCCCAAGGTTGGCGCGGCTTCGAGAACGGCGCCTCGGGGTTATCGCTCGCCAATGCCCCCGATGCTGAAGGTAATATCGTCGCGGCAATGCAATATAACGTCAACAGCCAGGTGGTCAGCGATCGATTGGATTCCGGGCAAACCTTCATAGACGCCGTGTGGCGATTTTTATTCATGCCTACGGTAAAGTTCTCCTCAGATTCATGGGCTTCGTTCAATTGGCTGCACAACCTTCAGCCGTATGACCTGAACGGCACACAGGTGGGCGATTCGCGCTATCAGATCCCCTTTGGTGCAATTTCCCTTGACCTGCGCCGCATACAAGAACCGGTTTCCAACCTCGGCGCAGCAACTGGGCGTAGCACCCCGAAGCCCGGCGTATGGAATTTGATCGAAATCAGCACCTTCCAAGGCTTGACCCAGGTGTGGTTGAATGGCGTCAAAGTGCTCCAATTCCAGGATACCAACCCACTGCCCCCGGGCACAATCGGCATGGAAGCCTGGCTGCGGCACGAAACCGACCCAATCCTGTTTTTCGACAATATGGCTGTGTGTGCCCTCAGCGCGCCCTTTGTCTCTCTCACCACAGGGGAGTAGACAAGACCTATCTGCCATGTCCCAGTTGAGCTGGTCCCTCAACTGGGACTCATTCATCAAGACCAAATGGAGCACACCAGACTGAATAGCCTTGGATACATGGTGCTCCGTAGAAGTGAGGAGAATAAGATGAAGAGTAAATCAAATCAAATAATCAGATTTATGCTCTCTACTTTATCAGGATTATTGCTGGTGTCTGTTGGGCTAATCTCCGTTTTCACGATACCAGCCTTTGCCCAAACGGAGCATAAAATCACCGCCTCAGACGGTACTGATGGGGATTCCTTTGGCTTTCCTGTGGCGCTAGATGGCGGCACTGCCCTGATAGGCGCACGCCGTCATGACAACGTGGTGACCGGTCCAGGCGCAGCCTATATCTACGAACAGGATGAGAATGGCATCTGGCAGGAAGTGCAGCAATTAATCGCTTTAGATGGCACGGCTGGCGACCTGTTTGGTTTCGACCTGGCGATCGAAGGCGATGTTGCCGTAGTTGGGGCGTTTTACCAGAACAACCGCAGTGGAGCGGTTTATATCTTTTACCGCGACTATGGCGGTGCTGGTAATTGGGGGCAGGTCGCCAAACTCACCTCGCCATCTCCTTGGGCTGGGGAGGAGTTTGGCGTGGCGGTCGCTATTCAGGGTGATACGCTTATTGTGGGAGCATGTGCTGAATCAGGCACCTTGGGAGCAGTTTATATCTATAACCAAGACAGTAACGACCCTAATACCTGGAATCTCACCAAAACTCTGGATGAAAGCAATGTCACCAGCCTCGCAGCAGGAGATTACTTCGGAATCGATGTCGCGCTGGACGGCGATACCTTGCTGGTAGGCGCTCATTATGACGACGAGTATGGCAGTGGCTCTGGTTCCGTTTATGTCTTTTACCGGAATCAAGGTGGAGTGGACAATTGGGGTGAGGTCATCAAACTGACAGCAGCAGACGGATACACGCACAGCTTCTTTGGCGAAGAGGTGGCAATTAGCGGGGATATCGCTTTGATTGGCGCACACGGCGATGACGAAAAGGGATCTGCTTCCGGTGCGGCGTATCTCTTTTATCGCCACCAGGGCGGCGCAGATCATTGGGGGCAGTTGATTAAATTGACCGCTCCGGATGGCGTTGCTGGAGATTGGTTTGGCAGCGCAGTGGCGCTACAAGGTGATCTCGCACTCATTGGCGCGCCTGGAGATGATAACCGCACAGGATCTGCATATATCTTCAACCGCCTGGAAGGTGGCTATGACCAGTGGGGCATGACCTATCAATTGATCGCATCCGATGGGGTTGAAGAGAATTGGTTTGGAAGTTCTGTCGCCGTAAGTGCGGAAAACTTCATCATTGGTGCACCAAAAAATGTCGATCCCCTTAACACAACGCCTGGCATTGGGAGTGGGTCTGCTTACCTCTACTCGGATTATGCCGCGCCCATCCATCCGCCGGCTATCGAAGCCTCCACTTCTCATAATTGGGTGCAGGTATTCCGCTTTGACGAATCCAGCACACTCAGCCTTTCCATCTACGAAACATGTGGTGGGGATGTGCTCTATCAAACCGATGCATGGAACTACAACCCCATCAACGGGTGGTGGATGGATGTCGGCATTTTCGGCGTTGATCTTATCGCCGGGAATTGCATTATCGTTTCAGATGGCGTGCATACCAAGTCGCTGGTAGTCGTTGAGCTATCCATGACAGACTTCAATCATCAGACCGACACAGTGAGCGGCATCTCCGATCCATTTGCTTGGGTAGATGTGTACGCATCCGAGCACCACTTGCTCGTGCAGGCAGATGAAAATGGCAATTGGTTGGCGGTTTTCTCACAGGATTTAGACGTGAACACCCGCACCAACGCTAGGGTATTCGACGAGGATTGGGATGCCACTATTGCAGAAGCCGGCTGGATCGAGGCATCGCCAACTTACAATCGTTTAAGCGCAACCAACTTCTCCCCACATGCCACGGTTACCTTCGAGTTGTTGGATGCCGATGGCGCTACCCCTCTGATGGACGCTCAAACCGTGCCAACCGATCACAATGGGCAAGCTCATATCCAAGTTGATCATCTTGTAGATGTGCTTCCTGGCCAAATCGTGCGCGTCACGGATGGCGTTACCGGCTATGCAAAGACCTTACAGGTGGTACACCATACCCTCGATTTGGTAGACACAGTGAATGACTTTGCTGAAGGAACTGCCCCGCCCAATGCCCCGATGATCCTGCATCTGGTTGACCAGGGAGTGCATTATGTGCTGCATTTGCAGGCCGATCCAAGTGGACATTGGGAATACGATTTCACCCAACCCGGGATTGACCTGGATCTTTCAGCGTATGCCCGCGTCACCATCTGGGTGATAGAACCAGACGATGATGTCACGAGTGACGAGCTACCCACCATCACAGCCTCGCTGCGCGACCACTGGGTATATGGAGATAGCTTCACGCCCAATATACCTGTGCGGCTTGATTGTTACACATCCCCCTTGGATTCATTGCCATTTGCCAGTCATGACATCCAGGCAAATTCTGACGGAAGGTTTTGGTTTGAGCTGAAAGCGTACGGAGAGCAATTAACCGTTGGAAATTACCTCGTAGCTTCTTGGGAAGAAGGCGGTAAAACCTACACCAAAGAGCTGTTGCTCGAATTTGTGGACACAGACTTTCCCAATTACGACCTGGATCTTGCCCATGGAAAAGCTCCTGGTAATGCCATGGTTAGGGTTGAAGTGCAGAGCCAAGGCGCCGGGCATGCTGAATTGTGGACGCAAGCCACGAGCGGTGGCGATTGGAGCGCAGACTTCAGCGGCATTATCGACATCACCTTGAGCCATTGGATTGATGCTAGTGTAGAAGATGCCGATAGGGACAGGACGCTGGATACCTCCCCTGAGATACCTACATTTATTGCCTACCCGAACGAAAATCGCATCGAAGGGGAACATTGGTTGTTGGAATCTAACGTAACAGTATATGTAAATGGAAGCGAGTACGCGACCCAACTGGTGACTGAACCCAACGGGCGGGTAGAATTTCGCCTTGGTGAAGATTATGGTCTTGATCTGTTGCCTGGCGACCTCGTCACCCTCTCAGATGGGAATATCGTTAAAGAACTAACCATTGCCGACTTGGTGATCATCCAGGTGAATGCCGAAGCAAACACCATCTCAGGTACGACAGACTCTCCGCTCGATGTGCAGCTTTGGGTGCATCCGGGCGTGGAAGGCAGCTTTATCCACATAACCCCATCAGAAGGTTATTGGATAGCCGACTTCAATCCCTTCAATATCCTCCCCGGCGATGGTGGTGCAGCGGTGCAATACGATGAAGACAGCGACGGCACCTGGGTGGAGTGGCGCGCACCGCAGCCTCGGTTCACCATCCAACCCGACCACCGCTGGGCGCAGGGAGAGGATTGGCCTATCGGAGTTCCCATCACGGTCACCATCGACGATGATTCTGATCCCACAAATGGTTTCATCTACCAAGCCATAAACACGTCTGAACCCTCCGAATGGGATCCTAGTATGGGAACCGTCTGGTTCGAGCTCAGGGATGTGGGAGCGCTGGCGCGTGGTTTATATGTCAGTATGACCGATGGAGTGACCTTCAAAGACACCTGGATCGCCGATCTATACCTGGACAAGGTTGATCCCGTGGCAGATACTGCCTCCGGGCGCGGTCCAGCAGGGGCTTCTGGAGGCGTGCACATCGAATCCGCCGGAGACAGCCGATTTGTTGAAATTCAGGTGCAAGAAGATGGCACATGGCTGGCTGATTTCAGCGTCGTGGGATTTGATATCACCTCAGTGGATGATGCCAATGTAGTCGTCTGGGATGACGATGGCGATGAAACTATGGCGCACCTGCCGCCACCGCCCTGGATAGAGGTCTTGGTCACCGAAAACCAGATCCACGGCTTGGGGTGGATCATGGGGTCTGAAGTCACTTTGCAAATCGACGACCTCGGCACTCCAGCAGCGCCTGACTACACGGCGGTGCTCACTGTGAACAGTATGGCGCCTTGGGATCCGAGCCTCACCCTTGTGCTATTTGACAACCTTCCGTTCACCATACAACCTGGGTTTTTAGTAAGCATGTCAGACGGCACTACCATAAAGGAACACCGGGTGTCTCCACTCGCCATTGATGGCGTTGATTACCAGGCAAATACCATGTGGGGCTTAGCAAATCCCGAAGTTGAGGTCATCCTGTTCGCATTTGGACCTGTATTCGAACAAATAGGAAGCAACAGCGATTCTTCGGGGAATTGGGAAGCCCACTTCTCCATCGATTGCACCTCCGAACATACCCTCCTGGCGCTCGAAGCGGATGAAGACAACGATGCCACTCTGGTGTTCTGGAAGCAGGCGCCACATATCGTGAACATCTCCGCGCCGCTGGATCCGGTGCAGGTGGGTACTCATGTCACAGTCAGCGCTTCATTCCACGATCCCGACTCGCAATCTTGGTCAGCCGTTTGGGATTGGGGAGATGGCTCCACCGCAGAAGGTGAAGTAGGTGAGGGGATAGTCTCCGGTGAACATACATACACCGTTCCCGGTGTATACACCTTGCAACTCACAATTACAGATGATAAAGATGCAGCCGACACGGGTAAATTCGAATACATCGTCGTATACGACCCTTCTGGCGGTTTTGTGACCGGAGGCGGTTGGATCTGGTCGCCATTAGGGGCTTTCATGGAACACCCAATGATAGAAGGTAAAGCCAGTTTTGGGTTCCATGCAAAATATAAACCAGGCGCGACTGTTCCTTCAGGCCAGACCGAGTTTTTCCTGCACAACACTCAACTCAAATTCAAATCCACGAGTTATGACTGGCTGGTTGTATATGCCGACAAAGCGATTATAAAAGGTAGTGGAACGATCAATGGCCTTGGCTCCTACAAGTTCATCCTGATGGCGGTTGACGGAGACATACCCGGTCGAGATGGCATTGACAGATTCTATATCAAAATCTGGTATGAAGATGAAACAGGGGAGAAAGTCATTGTGTATGACTCTATGATAGGCGCATGGCCGACTTACGACACGATGACACCGGTAGGAGGTGGTTCAATCACCGTTCACAAACCCAAGTAAAAAATCTTACCTTGCAGATACTGGCGCAGCAAAACCACAGGTAGATGCTGCGCCATAGATTTTTAGGGTCAATTTAGAGCAAATCGATGGTCTAATCCACCTGCAGCGCCTGAACACAATTGCGACCCGCCTCTTTTGCCGCGTACATGGCTTTATCCGCCAGGGCGACCATCTCCACCAGGCTCGCCCGGCTGGCATCGTCCCCGGCTACGCCAATGCTGACCGTGATATGCACCTCGCCTTGCGGTGTGGATAGGTAGAGCTCATCCACATCTTTGCGCAGGCGCTCGGCGACTTTCATCGCCGCGCTCAACTCGGTTTCTGCCAGCAAGATGAGGAACTCCTCCCCGCCATAGCGCCCGATGATATCGATCTCGCGCACCTCTTGTTGAAAAACCCCCGCCAATCGCTGCAAGACTTGATCCCCCATGGGGTGACCAAACCGATCGTTGATCTCTTTAAATCGATCGATATCGATCATCAGGATGGAAATAGGACGTTGGTAGCGCTGGGCACGGTAATATTCCCGCTGCGCCAACTCGAAGAAATGGCGGCGGTTATACAGGCTGGTTAACTCGTCGGTCGTTGCCAGGCGCTGCACCTCGGCGAACAGGCGCGCGCTCTCCAGAGCTACTGCTGCCTGTTGAGAGATGCTCATGCATAAGGAGATCTCCTCTTGAGTGAACACGCGCTTCCTGCGGCTTTCCCATACCTCGGCAAAGCCAATCAGCTGGTTTTTCACCTTCAAGGGAACATATAGGATCGACTTTGCTCCATAGCGCAACATATGTTCCCGCTCCTTTTCGGAAAGACCTGGGTCGTCCAACTGTGAGACATCATGCGCTCCAGCCTGCATGCGAGCGACAAACACCGGTTCATCGTTTGCCAGGGGGAAGCTGTTGCCTAAATCCGACTCCTTTTCCGCCTCGCAAGCGTATGGGCTGAGGTATTCGGCGATCACCGTCGAAGTGCCGCTGCCGATATCGAAATCCAGGATGTAGGCGCTGGTGGCTTCGATGGCTTTGCAAAGCTGCTCGGCAAGGCGGGTGAAGACCACATCCACCTCAAGGGAGGAAGAGATGATCGCGCCCGCCTCCTGCAAAATCGTTTGATGGCGCAAACGGCGCTGCGCCTCCTCTAAGAGGCGCACTTTGATCATCGCCAGGGAGATCTGGCGCGCGGCTAGCTCTCCCAAAGCCACTTCCTGGCGGGTGAAGTGGTGCGGCTGGTTGAAGCCCAGGATGATTGCGCCGAGTTTATGCTCGCCCGCTATTAATGGCAATACCAGCGCCGATACGGTAGGAAACCCCGCGGCGATGCGTGGGCTGAGATAAGGCGATTGTTTCAAATCTTCGATCACCAGCACACGTCCAGCCTCCAGCACCGATTCGGTGAGCGTGCGTTCGCCCGGAAGTACAATGGTAGAAGCATAACTATCGCGGAATGGTCCGTATGCCGCTAGGGGGATCGTCCGGCGTGCCTCCTCGTCCCACAAAGCGAGAAAGCAGCCGTGCGCCTCGATGAGCATCCCCAGGTGATCGACCAGGGCGTGCGCCATGGAGGTGATGTCCGAAGCGCTCAACGCCATGAGGACGATCTCGTTGATCATGTTCAACGCGTACTGCCGCTCGCGCAATTCATATTCAATGCGGTCGCGCGCCAGGGCAGCGCCAAAAATATCCGCCGCGGTGCGCAAAGCATCCAACTCCAGTTCCGTCCACTGGCGCGCATAGCGGCACTCATCAAATCCGATGAAGCCCCACAACTGGCCGGCGAGAAAAATGGGCATCACCACCAAGGAGAGGATATCTTGATCCATCAGCACCTGTCGTTCACTTTCGGGAAAAGTGCTCACCAACCCATAGACCGCCTTTCCTTCCAAGAAGGCTGCTTCCCACCGCTCAAAGCCTCCCTCGCGCAATGGAAAGTTTTGAAGCCCTGGGTTGTCGATTTGAGGCGTGATCCCTTCTGCAACCCACTCATAGCGTTGGCTGGTGAGCAGACTGCCATCCTCTGCCTGGCTGTTTTCGAAGATATACACACGGCTGGCATCCGCGGCGCGCCCCAGCCGCTCCAACACTTGAGCCACCTGCCTTTCCCAAGGTGAAGTCTTCAGAAACTGTTCGGCAGCCATGCTCACCCCGTGCAATATGGCGTTGTAGCGTTGCAAGGCAAGTTTGGCGGCTTCCTCTTCGCTTACATCGCGGAAGACGACCAACTCCACCTGCACATCGCGGCGTGTGGCTTTTCGCTCATCTTCGATCGCATGTGCTTCGATCTGGTAGGTATGCACCAGTCCGTTCACCTGGAGCTGAACCGTTACGCGCCTTTCAGATCTGGAGAGCAGGGCGCGCAAGGCTTCACCCACGTGGTTGTGGAATTCTTCCAGCGACCTGCCGATCACCTTTCTCGCCGGCATTCCCAGGATGCGCTCCATCATCCGATTCAAAAACAGCACGCGTTGATGTTGATCCATCACCAGGATGCCATCTCGCAAGCCGTCCAATATACTGGGATACGCCAGAGGCAGCCCCTCTAAGAGCGCATAACGGGATATGCCCCAGGCAAGCGCCAAACCAGTGGGGAGGAAGAAGAGCGGCGTCAGATCCAGACCGGGGAAGGGGTTATACCCAGAAAGATACAATGCGTTCCCTAGCCATGGCGAAAGGATGCCCAGCAAGACAATGGTTGCCTGGGCGCGAAACAGGCCTGCGGAGCGCATGGTTTCCACAAACAATACCACGCTTCCAATCAACAACAGGAGGTAGGCGTAGAGCGTGTGCACCCAGAAAAACAAGCCATGTTCCACGCGCATCAGGGTCAATCCTCCGCTTTGTATCAGCTCATGGGATTCCCAAATCAGGGAGTGCTGCTCATTCGTCCAGACGAGGATCAGGGTAACCAGCGGAATGATCCAAAAGAAAGCCCAATTGCGCGGTGACCGCCATAAGGCGCGACCAGTATATTCGAGGGAGAACATCAGCCAGAACACCGGCACCGAGGCGATCCCCAGATACTCGATCTTGGCATGTAGAATCTTAGATTCCAGAGAAGGAATGAAGGTTTCTGCGGCATATCCAAGCGACCAGATGAACAACGCCAGCATAATCCCGCAAAAGGGTCCTACCGCCGGAGAGCCTTTATGCCGCCAGCCGTAAATCGCCAGGATGAGATAGAGCCATGAAACACCGAACAGGACACCCGGTATCAAGTCAACGAACACTTCGTGTTGCATGGCGAAAAACATCCAATCATTTGATTGTATGAAATTTTACAACCATTGCTTGATTTTCGATCCTTCTTTCCTGGTTGGCTAGATTATATCCCTTTGAGCCTATGTTCCAACTTTGCAATCCTGTAGGTTCATACCATGACGGGAGTCGTGCTGTCTATGTAGGCACGCAACTCATGCATCTGAAAAAGCTCCATATTACACGCTATCATCATCACTCATCTTCAACCACTAAAGGTTTGTGTAAACCCAACAATCTCCACACGACTTCTTCACACTTTTCTAACAATCTAGCTTTAAGCTTATAGGGATGATTGCCTGAAGGATAAGGAGAAAATTATGAAGCCACGCACTCGATGGATTATTACACTAATCCTGGTACTATGTTTCGTCGTTGGGTTTATATTTTTCCGCTCCCGAACAGCACAAACATCCTCGACCACCGAACAGGAAAATAGTCTGCAAACCGCTGTTGCGCGCCGTGGCGATCTGGTGGTATATGCCAGTGGGACGGGCAGCCTGGTGCCAGCTACAGAGATCAGCCTGGGGTTCGAGGAAAGCGGCACTTTGGTCGAAGTGCTGGTCAGCGTAGGGGACAAAGTGAATCGCGGGGATGTGCTGGCGCGCCTGCAAACCAATCAATCCCCCGAGGAAATCGCCGTTTCGATTTCGGAAACAGAACTTCAACTCATCCAGGCACAACAAGCCATAAAAGACCTGTATGCGAATGCGGATATGGCTAAAACCAATGCACTGAGCGAGATCGCCACTTATGCGCAAGCGGTTCGCGATGCCCAATACCAGTTAGAGAACTTCACCCTACCCGTGTATTTGCAAGGCATGGATGTCATCGAAGCCGTAGATGTGATGAAAGCTAGATTGGATGCCGCCTGGGAGGCATTTGAGCCCTATCGTTACCTGTCGCCCGAGAATCCCACGCGCCAGGCACTGCTTGCCGCGCTCAACGAAGCTCAAAGCCAGTTCGATGCGGCGGTTAAATGGCTGAATTACACCTACCAGCTTCAGGTAGCAGAAGCAAATCTAACCCGGGCGCGTCAGACATATGAAAAGTACAAAGATGGACCTGCAGAAGATGAGCTCAAAATGGCACTGGCAGAGATCGCCAACGCAGAAGCCAGGCTTGCTCTAGCAAAAGAAGCTCAAGCGATTTTAGAGCTCAAAGCGCCCATCGCGGGTACGGTAACCGCCGTGGAGGCTGTCCATGGAGAAGCGCTGGCAGCCGCACCCTTCATCACCCTGGCTGACCTAGATACTCCCATGCTCGAAGTCTATGTGGACGAAACCGACCTGGATAAAGTCGCCATCGGGAATGCAGCAGAAGTGGAATTCGATGCTTTTCCTGGTCTGGTTCTAAATGGTCGTGTGATCTCGATCACGCCCGTTCTGGAAACTGTAGGGAACGTAAATGCGTTGAAAATCTTGGTCGCGCTGGATAAAACCGAGATCAATCCCACAATGATCCTGCCCAAAGGGTTGAATGCCTCAGTGGACATCATTGCTGGCAAAGCCGAAAATGCCATTCTTGTCCCAGTAGAAGCCTTGCGCGAAATCGACACAGGCGAATACGCGGTCTTTGTGATCGAAAATGGCACACCACACCTGCGCTTGGTGGAAGTTGGCTTGATGGATGTTACTTTCGCCGAAATACTATCTGGTTTGGAAGAAGGTGAAGTAGTTTCCACCGGTATCGTGCAGACGGAGTGAAGCATGCCTCTAAAAAGTACCATTCTGATGCAGCAATTGGTTAAAACTTATGGGCACGGGGAGGCACAGATCAAAGCCTTGGATGGCATCGACCTCGAAGTCTATGAAAACGAATTCGTGGCAATTATGGGACCCTCAGGCTCAGGTAAAAGCACACTCATGAATATCATTGGTTGCCTAGATCGACCTACAGCCGGAAGTTATTTACTCGCTGAAGAGGATATTAGTAAATACAATAAAAACCAACTAGCCCTCATTAGAAATAAACACATCGGCTTTGTTTTTCAATCGTACAACCTGTTGCCTAATGTTTCCGCGCTGGAAAATGTGATCTTGCCCCTAATTTATTCCCGCGAACCGTCGATGGATCGTGCCAGCATGGTTCAAAAGGCACGAACATGTTTGGAAAGCGTAGGTCTGGGTGACCGATTGCATCATACCCCACAAGAATTATCTGGAGGACAGGCACAACGGGTTGCCATCGCCAGGGCTTTGGTGAACGACCCCATGCTGATCCTGGCAGATGAACCCACCGGCAATTTGGATAGCCGCTCCGGGCTGGAAATCATGGATATACTGAAAGACCTGAACCTGCATGGCAGGACGATCCTCCTTGTGACGCATGATGAGAAAATCGCCAGTTACGCACACCGCATCATCCATCTAAAAGACGGCAAGATCGAAAAAGACGTTCCCAATGGAAGCAATTCCTTATCAGAAGAGGTTAAAGATGCGCGCCGATAAAGTATTGCTTATTGCATGGCGCGGGCTATCCAAGAATAAGACGCGCTCCCTACTCACCATGTTGGGGGTGATCATTGGGGTGGCTGCGGTGATCATTATGATCGCCATCAGCTCCGGAACCGAAAAAGAGATCGAAGAACAAATTACCGGTCTGGGATCCAATCTGATTTTCATCACCCAAAACTTCAGCCGGGGCGGGTTTAGTCGCGGGGCGCCAGAGCAATCCGGAGGCTTGGTATATGACGACGCTTTTGCCATTGCAGATCACATCCCAGGAATCACCGGTGTGGTTGTGGAACAGGATAGTAATGAAGACATTAAGTACGGAAGTATCAATTTGGAATCGGTTTCTATCTTAGGGACAACCGCTGATTTTCCCACGGTAAGAGACATGCAACTTTCCAGTGGACGTTATTTTACGGAAGAAGAGATCCAGCGCAAACAAAAAGTAGCTGTGCTCGGCGCCAAATTGGCGAAAGAGCTTTTTGGTGATGCCCCTGTGGTGGGGCAAACCATTAGCGTTGGAAATGTGAAATTAGTGGTCATTGGCGTTTTCAAGGAAAAAGGTCTCATTGGCAATATTGATTTCGATATGCGCGTTTATGTGCCGATTTCGGTGGTCTTCCAAAAGTTTACTCCTTCCATGTTCGCTCGCGTGATGGGCGACCGCGTCCGCATGATTTATGTCAAAGTCAATCCTGAATATGCATTAGAAGATATCATCTTGCAAATTGAGCTATTGCTCGCTAAGAGACATGGCGTGCGCAGGGATGAAGCCGATTTTCTCATAACCACCCAGCAGGACATCATCGCCACGCGAGAAGCCACCACCGAAGCCTTTCGCAACTTGCTCGCCTGGGTGGCAGCTGTATCGCTCATCGTGGGCGGCATCGGCATCATGAATATTATGCTGGTCAGTGTTACAGAACGCACACGGGAGATTGGAATTCGCCAAGCAGTGGGTGCCAGTCCAAATGACATCCGTTGGCAATTTCTAACCGAAGCTTTACTCCTCAGCCTGGTAGGCGGTTTGATTGGAGTGGCTACAGGTGTAGGTGGTGCCTGGCTCTTTAATCAATTCGGACAGATGCGCACCGTCATCCTGCCACAATCTATTCTTTTAGCTTTCGGTTCCGCTGCTGCTGTAGGTATTTTCTTTGGATATTATCCAGCCAACCGGGCATCTCAACTCGATCCTATTGAAGCCCTGCGTCATGAATAATTCCAAGAATATTTCAAGGAGTAAGGAATGAATATCAAGAAATGGGTCATACTCTTTTTCTTAGGAAGCACGCTTCTGGCAGCTTGCACAGCCTCCAACCAGACAAACGCCAACCCAGCAGAGACTGGAGCAACGCTGGATTCCCTGCCTGGAAATGGAGCGCCATTGCCTATGGGTACAAAGCTTTTATTAGGCATCTTCAAACTCGAAGGCACTCCACAAGCAGTCACGCCTGAGCAGGCGAACGCCTTGTTGCCCCTTTGGAAAGCTGTGCGTAGCTTGAGTCAGAGCGGTACCGTCGCCCCTCAGGAAATCGAAGCGCTGTATGCCCAAATTCAAGAGATATTGACAGACGAACAAATTCAGACCATAGAAGGAATGGAGCTGAGCTTTGTTCACCTGCGTGAGATTGCAGATGAATTAGGCTTACAATTTGGCAATGGTGGGCGCGCTGGCACGCTCGACCCTGAACTGATCCAAACTGCACAAGCTGCACGCCAAAGTGGCCAGATGCCTCCTGCTGGCATTTTTCCCGGAGGTGGAGCACCAGGCGGTGACGAAGGCATGAACCCACAAGCTATGCAAACCGCCATGGCCAATCGAGGTAGGCAGCAGGGTCTCGGCAGTGGCATACCTCCAGCTTTGTTAGATGCGCTGATCGAACTGCTGGAGGCAAAAGCCAATGCCTAAAAAAACACCATTTAAACTTGAGGTGGTCCTGGTATGGGGCGCATTGATCATGATGTTGTTCCCCGCCAGCACATCTTTTACCAAATTAAAGCGTCTGACCGTAGTGAACATGTCGGGGTTGCCAATAGACTTGCGCCTGAGCGGGAGCTACCAGGGGTATTATTATTACTTGAGAGTGCCGGCTGGCGACCGCACAACCCCTTTCGAAAAAACTTTTACCGTTCAACCGGATAATTACAGCGCAACTGTGTTCTATCAGGAGTTATGGGATCCTGTCTATGGCTATCAATGCACTTCAAAGAGTCAAAATCTGGATCTCACCCATAACACCAGGGTCATCGTTTTCGAGTGCACTCGGCGACCGGCGAACAATGGTGAACCTCCAGCCATAGTAAAGTTCGGCGCTGGGGGTCGCCGTTAGCTCGCATCCGCGGTTGTACCAAGGCATTGGGAATATCCTGGTCAACATTGTGAATTCGCTGATACATTCTCAACAGCGGGAAACCGCAGGCAGAATGTACTTCCTTCTCCCCATTGGCTTTGTATTTCGATCACTCCGCCCATGGCTTCAGTTAATGATTTAGCGATCGATAAACCCAACCCAGTGCTTCCACTGGGGGTGCGTGAACGGTCTCCTCGGTAGAAACGGTCGAAAATAAAGGGCAGCTCCTCAGGGGGGATGCCCTGGCCGCTATCCTTTACACACACAACCACATCCGAGCCTTGGTCTTTAGCGCTCAACCAAACCGCTCCACCTTCAGGGGTATGGCGAAGCGCGTTGGAGAGTAAATTATCCAACACTTGTATCAGGCGATCGAGGTCTGCATGGATCTGGCGCACTGAGGGCTGGTAATCGACATGCATGGTGATGTCTTTTTCGGCGGCTTTAGGCCGATAAACTTGGGCGAGCCGCTCCAACAATGTGGGCAGGTTGAGGTTTTGAAAGTTGAAGCTCAACTCCCCTGCTTCCGCCAGCGATAGGGTGCGTAAATCATCCACCAGGTGGGATAAATGACGCGTCATTTCATGCATAGTGGTATAAATCTGCGAGGTTCCTTGGAGCTTTCCATCGCTGAGCGATTCCGTGTAACCCAATAAGACGCTTAAAGGGGTACGGAGTTCATGCGCAATATCTGCAGTCATTTGCTTACGCAGCGCGTTGATCCTGGCCAGTTCTGTACTCATGCGATTGAACGACTGCCCCAGTTGGCCGATTTCATCTTTAGTGCGCACTGTGACGGTATAACCCAACGCTCCTTGAGTCACCTTTTCTGTTGCCGCCGATAGCTCCCGCAGGGGTGAGGTAAGGGATCGTGCCAGTAATGCGCTTAATATCAGGGCAACACCAAAAGCGCTCAACGTGGCGAAAATCATCGCCTGATTTATCGTGGCGAGGAAGCTGCCTTGGGGGGAATTTCGCTCCCATTGGGGTGAGATGCGCGCGTTGAGCAAATAGCCTACCGTCTCCCCCTCGACAACTAGTGGTTCTCCTCGCTCAAGAATCTCCGGAGAAATGGGTTGCTCCATCCATATCGTACTGCCATAGACGATAAATCCTTGGGCGTCCACCACCACAAATGGATAGCGCTGAGACTCAAAACCATGCGCGTTTGGCGGTGCTACTGGAAATGGTTTTACGAAAGGAGGAAAAAGGATTTGATCTACCTCTTTGGCAAGGTCGTCCCAGTTCCCATGCTGCGCATAATGTTCCGTCAGCACATCCATAACTGCGTCTTTTTGTTGATCGAAAAGGAATCGGTCAAAGGCCGTGCGCGTACGCCTTTGGATGAAGACCGCAGTCAACGTAGCCCCAATCAGAGCAATAAGCAGGAATGCCAACGTGAGCTTGAGGAACAAAGAGCGCAAGACTCACCTGCCTTTTTGTGGGGTAAAGCGGTAACCTGCGCCATACACGGTTTCGATATAGCGTGGATGAGAAGCATCTTTTTCGATTTTACGGCGCAAATTGTAAATATGCACATCTATCGTGCGCTCATATCCCGCATAAGCCGTTCCTTGGATGCGTTCTAAAAGTTCCAGACGGCTGAATGTGCGCCCTGGTGCTGCCATGAGCACGGATAGCAAATCAAATTCCGAGGTCGTCAAATCCACCTGGCGATCGCCAATCATGAAAATACGTCCATCCAAATCGAGGCTGAGATCTCCAACGCGCAAAACATGCGTGCTCTTCTCTGCTTTCTCCATTCGCCTTAAGATGGCGCGTATGCGGGCAGTTAATTCTCGCAAACTAAACGGCTTGGTAATATAGTCATCCGCGCCTAATTCCAACCCCAAGACGCGATCATTTTCCTCCAGCTTTGCCGTGAGAATAATCACCGGGGTATCCGCTTCGCGACTATACTGACGCAGGAAGGTATAGCCATCCATTTCTGGCATCATCAAATCCAGTATGACGACATCTGGTTTCTGCTGACGAGCGAGGAATAACGCTTCCTGTCCGTTGCTTGCGCTGAGCGTTTCGAAACCTTCTTGATTAAGGTAATCGCGCAGCAGAGTGCGCAATTGAGGGTTGTCATCTACGATCAAAATTTTCTTCGGCATGCATCCATCAAACAACACGATTCTACTATATTAAGAACACTTGACTGCTTAGGTGCCTCATAGCGAGCGATTGTCGAAAGTAAAAACAGCTCCCCCAGGAGCACACCGGTCGCGCGCTCCTGGGGATGTTTATGAAACGGTCATCTACTGACAGAAATCAACCATTGGTGTCACCCTGCTCTGTAGAAGGGCAGCCGCCCCACCCTCGTTGGAAGCCATGCCCACCTCTGAAGCCATGGAACGCTCCCCAATCATGCATGCCTGCACCCATGGAGAGTATTTGATCCGCCTGCTCCTGAGTGATCACTCCAGCTTCCACCGCCTGTTGCACCGCTTCTTCGAATGCGCTTTGCAACGCCTGTCTGAAGGTTTGCAGGTCAATACCGAGTTCATCCAACAGCGCGGGCAAGGAGGTTCCGGATTCACGTGCAGCCTGGAATTCTTCTACAGAAATGCCCATAGCTTCTGCATAGATTGCATCGAAATCCAGGTAGTCCATCAGTGCCCAACGGGCACGGATCAGCTCTGCCTGCTCTTCGGTGAGGCGACCCTGAGCGACCGCGAATTCCAATGCCGCGGCATTCGCCTTCTGGTACGCTGCTTGCAGTTCTTCCAGGCTGATGCCCAAAGCTTCCGCTAGATAAGTATCATATTCTGAGCCTGGCGCAAAACCAAAACCGTGACCTGGCAAAAAGCCCTTCATACCTCGAAAGCCTAAGCCTGCTGGCGGCGCTTCTGGAGTCTCTTCTTGTGCCTGCACCAGCTGTGGCGCTAATACGAGGGCGCCTATGAATAAAGCGGCGACTAGAGAAACGGCAACCAAAAGTTTCGGTAAGTGTCTTGAAATCCCTTGATTTTTTTCGTACATAGCAACTCTCCTTTCCAGATTTCTTTACTCACCAGGGATGTTCTCCTGATTACACAAGCACAATATACACACAACTCATTTAGAAAATATGAAGATGTTGTGTTTAGATTATGGGATTTTCACCGTACATACCGTAAAATGTAGTTCTATCTGAAAGCCAGGAGGCATGGGAATGCAGGCGGTGCGGAAGAGGGCGAAAGAAATTTTGTAGCCGGGGTTTCAATGCCTCGTGATGCGAGATTTGGAAATCTCGGCTACGGATGTGATTTTTGTAGCCGGGGTTTCTATACCCCGGAATACTGAAGCCAGCCCGCAGGGCTTCCACGATTTGAGCCAAGGCTTTAGCCTGCAGCCATTTTGTGTGTATGCCTACGCGCATGCACACCCACAGCAATTAAGGTATAATGCGCCTATCACCTTATTCCATGACCTGCCGGTTGTGCCCATGAAGAAAAAGGTTGTACTCCTCGCCCTCATTACACTCCTCATCCTTCAAGCTGCTCCGCATCCTGCCAAGCTGGTGCGCTTCACCCTGGTCAACAAGTCTGGGCTGCCCATCGCCTTGCGCATGAGCGGCGTATACTGGGGCGCCTTTTACTACCTTAAGGTCGAAGCGGGAGACCGCACATTTCCCGCCGAACGCACCTTCACCATCCAACCCGATGTGTATGCCACGCGCTTATACTACCTGGAAGACTGGGACCCAATCTACGGTTATCGCTGCGCCTCGAAAAAACGCACGCTAACCGTCCTTGGCAATGTTAAAGCCATTGTTTTGGAGTGCGACCGCCTTCCGCCCAACTTTGGCGAACCTCCCTTTACAGTTAAATACCGCTAAGCTGCCCTTTGGGCGCGGTTTTGTCTCGCCGGGATCGACGCAGCCAGTAGATTCAGCACCCTAGAGCGCCAGCGTACCTCCAAATTTCCGGCAGAACCCTCCTCTTCCCTGCCAAAAAAACCGTGCTCCAAATATCCCGGTGTCATTGTCCTGTAAAGCTTTTTTTCCTGTCCATGGTAGGGAGAAATCAACCTCGCCTAAGCCATTGTGCCAGGCGTCCCATCCCAGGCAGTGCACGGTGGGCCAATCCAATACCCTGTACCTCATTGCGAAATCCATCTTTTCCTTAACCAGCTAACAGATATGATGGTTAGCTTTTATTAAGCACTTGAGGTATAATTAAAAAGCCTGCTCAGATATCACGCCGAGACGTGCATCATCTTGAGCAAAGAATGTGATTGCATGTTTCCTGCCCGTTGGGGAGTTACCCGGCATGCTCAAGGCTGATGTTTAGCCTCATCATTGATGATTGGCACGCAGATCTGATGTGGAGAAACGACTTTGCCACAAAACTTGCAGCTCGAACCCAGTAAATGGATTGGCCTGATCCTGGTGGATGCCAGGGGGAAGGTACTGGCGCTCAACGCGGAGTTTGCCGAGCTGCAATCTAAACCCATCGCCCAATTGCTCGAACATTCGATCCGCAACCTGTCGCCGCGCCGCCTCACCCGACGTGTTGAGGAAGCGCTGCACACCGTGCTCGCCAGCGGTCAGGCGCAGGTTTTTTCGGACGAACATAAACACCGTCAGCTCGAAGTGCGCCTGACACCGCTGCTTTGGAACCATGCGGTGCAGCAAGTGGTCATCACTGTGCTGGACGTCACCGAGCGCCAGGCTTTGCGCCGCACGTTGGAAATGAGCGAAGAGCGCTTCCGCACGACGTTGATGAGCATCGGCGATGCGGTGATCACCACCGATAAACAGGGGCGCGTGGTCACCATGAACCCCATCGCCGAAGCGCTCACCGGTTGGAAGGAAGCTCAGGCGCGCGGCAAGCCGCTGGAGCAGGTCTTTCGCATCGTCAACGAAGAGAGCAAGGCGCCAGTGGAGCACCCCGTGAGCCGCGTATTGCGCGAAGGCGTGGTGATTGGCCTGGGCAATCACACGCTGCTCATTGACCGCCAGGAGAGGGAGATTCCCATCGCCGATTCAGGCGCGCCGATTCGCGATGACCAGGGCAAAATCCAAGGGGTTGTGCTCGTCTTCCGCGACCAGAGCGAAGAGCGCCGCGCCCAAAAAGCCATCCATGAAGCGCGCCGCTTCGCCGAAAGCATCGTCGATACCGTGCGCGAATCGCTGCTGGTGCTGGACGCAGACCTGCGCGTCTTGGCTGCCAGCGCCTCGTTCTATCGTGCTTTTCAAGTGCACCCAGATGAGACCATCGGTAACAAAGTCTATGAGCTGGGCAATCGCCAGTGGGATATCCCCGAATTGCGGCGCTTATTAGAAGATGTGCTCCCGAAGAATTCCAGTTTTGATGAATTCGAGGTCAGCCATCTCTTCGAACATATTGGGGCGCGCCACATGCTGCTCAACGCGCGCCGCATCCACTACCACGGCGAAAAAACCGATTTCATCCTGCTGGCCATCGAAGACATCACCCAACGCCGTCAGGCGGAGCTATCCCTACAAGCACAACAAGACCTCTTCCGCCTGCTCACCGAGCGCGCTCACGACCTGATCTACCGCTACGAGTTTTATCCGCGACGCGGCTTCACTTATGTCAGCCCATCAGCCACGCAAATCACCGGCTATACGCCGGAAGAGCACTACGCGGACCCGGACTTAGGCACAAAGATCGTCTATGCGGATGACCTCCCAAAACTGCAAGCCTACTTCTCCAACTCAGGTGCATTTGGAACACCCTTGATCCTGCGCTGGGTGCACAAAGATGGTCACATCTTCTACACAGAACAGGTGAATGTCCCTGTGTATGACGCCGAAGGGCGACTCATCGCCATCGAAGGCGTGGCACGCGATATCACCGAGCGCATGCGCCTGCTCGAAGCCCTGCAAGCCAGCGAAGCGCGGGCGCGCTTCTTCATGGAACACACCCTGGAAGGCATTGTCATCCACGATCAGGGTGTGATTCTAGACGTGAACACGCCTGGCTTGGTGATGAGCGGGTACCGCCGCGAAGAGATCATTGGCAAATCCATCCTGGAGCTTGCCGCGCCGGAATCTCATGCTCTGATATTGGAAAAAGTGAGGCGCGACGAGGAAGGCGCCTACGAAGCCGTCGGCTTGCGCAAGGACGGCAGCACGTTTCCGTGTGAGCTACAGGCACGCCAGGCAGAGTGGGCGGGGCGCCCGGTGCGCTTGGTCATTGTGCGCGATCTCACCGAGCGCAAACAAGCTGAACTTGAATTACAACAACGGGAAGCCCTGTACCGCACCTTGTTCGAAAACTTGCCCATCGGTGTGGGCATTGCCGATGAACAGGGGCGCTTATTGGCGTTCAACGAAGCCATGCTTCAACCGGGCGACTACACGCGCACCGATGTCGAGAAGATCGCCAACGTTACAGAACTGTATTACGATCCTGATGAGCGCCAGCGCGTGCTGAATCTGGTGAAGTCTCAGGGTTTTGTGCATCAAGAGTTGGTGCACTTCAAACGCAAAGATGGCTCACCCTATGAAGCCTACCTCTGGCTCATGCCCATTACTTACGAAGGCAAGCCTTGTCTTCAAGCCATGGTCGAAGACGTTTCCGCACGCATGCGCCACCAGCGCGAGCTGGAAGCCATGGCCATGGTGAGCATCGCCGTGGCAGAAGAGAACAAATTACGCCCCTTGCTCGAACGCCTTTTGGAAGCCGCCAGCCATGCCATCCCGGCGGGCGAGAAAGGCTCGGTGCTCTTGCTCGACGAAAAAGGGCGCTTGCACATCCAGGCGCTGAGAGGCTACCAGGATGAGCGCATCTACACGATGACCTTTGCCGAAGACGCCGGCTATTCTGCTATGGTAGCGCGCCAGCGACAGGCAATGGTATTTGACAATGTGCGCGCCGACGAACGCATTCGTTACGACGGCGAACTGGAAGAAGCGCGTACGGTGTTGAGCGCCATCGCCGCCCCGCTCATCGTCCAGGAGCGCCTCATCGGGGTCATCTCCCTGGATAACGCCTCCCGCACTGGAGCTTTCACCCAGGAAGACCTCTCCACGTTGACCTCCTTCGCCTCCGCTGTGGCTTTGGTGATCGACAATGCGCGCCTGGTAGAGCGCACGCGTCTGCAAGCCCACCGCCAGGAGACGCTCTATCGCTTGAGCACCCAACTTGCCAAGAGTTTGCATGTGCAGGAGATTTGCGCCATGGCGATACACGCCCTGGGAGAAGAGCTGGGATACCCCTTCATCGGTGTGTTCCTCATCGATGAAAAGACCGGAGACCGCGTCTTGCAAGCACACCATGGTTGGCAAAATGCACCTGCTATATGGCGTCTCGCTCCGGGCCAAGGGGTGAGCCATCTCGCCGTGGAAGACGGCGAACTGCACTACTGGCCGGATGTCTCGCTTCAGCCAGAGTACATTGCCGGCAAACAGGATACACGCAGCCAAGTGGATGTGCCCATCAAGGTCGGGGAAGCTGTGATTGGGTTGATCATCGCCGAAGACCCCCGTGTGGACGCGTTCTCGCCAGAGGATTTCGATTTGCTGCAATCGGTGGCCAATCTGATTTCTATTGCCTTAGAGAATGCCCGCCTCTTTGAAGCTTCCCAGCGCCACATCGCCGAATTACAAGCCTTATATGCCACTGCGCTCGATCTCAGCCAGGAAACGCATCTGGAAACTCTGCTCGAGGCACTCGTGCGGCGCGCCGCTCAGCTCTTCGACTTGCCGGTTGGCGGGGTGTACCTCTACGATGAGATCCGACAGGAATTGGAGATGGCCGCAACATGCGGCATCGAAATGAAACACCAGCGCTTGAAGCTCGGCGAGGGTATGGCTGGCAAAGTGGCGCTCAGCCGGCAGCCGTTGATCATCGAAGATTACCGCCAATGGGAAGGGCGCGCCGCGCAGTACGAAGGAATACCGTTTACCTCGGTGCTGGAAGTGCCCATGATCTACATGCACGAATTGGTGGGTGTGCTGGTGGTCAATGAACTTGCCCCGCGCCTGCGCGCGTTCACCGAAAAGGACGTCGAGCTGCTTTCCATGCTCGCCTCCTACGCCGCCGGCGCGGTGCAGAACGCACGCCACCTGCACAATGCACAACGCCGTGTAGAAGAAATGCAAGCCCTGTATGCCACCACCCTGGAGGTCAGCCGCACCACAGACACGCGCCGGTTGCTGCAATCCCTGGCGAAACGCACTGCGCATCTTTTCCAAGTGCCCGTCAGCGGCATCTACCTGTTCGACGAGCAGACGCAAGAGCTGGTGCTGGCAGCCACACATGGCTTGTTGCTCAAACCGGGCTTGCGTTTACAACTTGGCGAGGGTATGGCTGGGGTCGTCGCCCAAACACGCCAACCGCTCTTCATCCCGGATTATCAGCATTGGGAAGGGCGTTCCCTGAAACTCGAAGGACAGCCTTTCAGCTCCGCCCTCGAAGTGCCCATGCTGTACATGGACAACCTCATCGGCGTCTTATTGATCAGCGAAACCACCCCCAAAACGCGCCTCTTTGAAGCGCGTGAAATCGAGCTGCTCTCCATGCTCGCCTCCTATGCCGCCGGCGCGGTGCACAACGCACGGTTGCTCGAAACCACCCAGCGTCGCCTGCGCGAGGTGGAAGCCCTGAGGCATACTTCCGAAGCATTGGCCACTTTGGAGGTTCCCCGCGTCTTGGAGGTTGTCGCAAAGAACGCCAAAGCCCTCTTCCAGGCAGATGGCTGCCGTATCTTCGTCCTGCAGGAAGACGGTGAAACTTTAAAGTGTGAGGTTGCCTTACACAAACGTGGCGAGCAGGTCAAAGCTATGCGCCTCAAAGTGGGTATGGGGGTTACCGGCAGCGTGTTTGCCGCAGGGAAAGCGGAGATCGTCAACGACATGCTTGCCGACTCGCGCACGATCCAAGTGCCAGGCACGCCGGTGGAGCACGAAGCTATGATGTTTGTGCCGCTGAGCATCCGAGATAAACTCATCGGGGTGATCAGTGTCAGCCGCTTGGGCACCCAGCAACCGTTCACGCCGCGCGAGCTGGAACTCCTCGAAGCTCTCGCTGCCCAGGCAAGTGTCGCCCTGGACAACGCACGCCTGTTCGTGGACACGCAGCAACGCCTGCAAGAGTTGAACGCTTTGCAAGAGACCGCCCTGGCAATGGCCAGCCTGGACTTTAATGATGTGCTGCAAACGGTGGGCAAACGCGCCGCCAGCCTTTTCGATGCAGACGACTGCCTCATCTTTTTACGCCAGGCGCATAGCGATCGCTTAAGCTGTGCCTTTGCGTTTTCGGCATATGCCGAGGCGATCGAGGGTTTGGAACTGAAGTTGGGAGAAGGCATCGCCGGGAATATCGCCCTCAGCGGCAAAGCAGAGATCGTCAACCGACCGTTAGAAGACCCGCGCGCGGTGCAAATCCCTGGCACGCCCGTGGAAGAGGAGTGCCTGATGTTTGCCCCTCTGCTGCACGAAGGCGAGAGCATCGGTGTGATCTCCCTCAGCCGCAAAGGAAACGAGCGCCTATTTTACACCGAAGATTTAAATCTGCTGCGCGCTCTGGCTGCCCATGCCACCGCGGCGATCGTCAAAGCGCGCTATTTCGCCACAGCACAAAGCCACGCGCAAAAGCTGGAACTGCTCAATGCTCTGTCGAGTGATCTGGCTGCCAGCCTCAACCTGGAGGCAATTGGCGCCAGCGCGCATTCTTATTTGCATCAACTGGTAGGGTGCACCTCTTTTGGCATCTCGATTTTCGATGCGCGGCAAAACGCCCTCAAGTGGACCTACCTCGTACACCACGACCAGGTGATTGACCCCACCGTGTATCCTCCGCTACTTCTGGAAGAAAAGGGAAAATCAGCCCGCGCCAGAGCCTTCTTAGACACATGCCTCACCCTTCTGGAAGATTTACCTCCCGAAGAATTGCGCATTGAAATCCCGTGGGGGGATGTTGCGCGCCTTCCAACCAGCGCTCTGTTCCTGCCCATCGTCATCGAAGGCAAAACCACAGGGTTGCTGGAATTATTCTGCGACACACGCTTGATATTGACTCCAGAGGACGAGAACATCCTGAACACGGTAGCCATGCAGGTCGGTCTTGCGTTGCGCAAGGTGCAATTGTTGGCTGAAAACGAACGGAAGATCCACCAGCTCAATGCGTTGCACAAGATCGACATTGCCATCGCCTCCAGCATGGATATGCACCTCTCTCTGCATGTCATCTGCGAACAAATCCTCCTCGAAATGCACCTGAGCGCGGCGAGCGTGTGGCTATTCCGCCCGCATACGCAAAACCTGCAGTTTATCACCGGCTTGGGATTCAAAGACCTGCCTGGCCGCATGGCGGACTTGCGCCTGACCGAAGATCTGTGCGGTAGGGTCGTCCTGGACAGGCAGCGCCTTATGCGTGTGGATTTGAAGGCAGAACGCTTTTCGGAAAAACGGCGCGCGCTGATCGAACAGGAACGGTTTGTCTTTTATGTCGCTTTGCCGTTGATCGCTAAAGGGCAGGTGAAAGGTGTTCTTGAAGTTTTCCATCGACACACCCTCACCCCGGATGAGGAATGGTGGAATTTCTTGGAAGGTTTTGCCCACCAAGCTGCCATCGCCATTGACAATGCACAGCTTTTCGGCGATCTGGAACAATCCCATTTGGAGCTGGCTGCAGCTTACGACGCCACCATCGAAGGCTGGTCTAAAGCCATGGATTTTCGTGATCACGAGACCGAAGGTCATACCCTGCGTGTGGCTGAGCTTAGCGCGCAAATCGCTCGAGAGATGGGTTCTTCCCCTGAAGAGGTCATGCAGTTGCGCCGCGGCGCTTTGCTCCACGACTTGGGCAAACTGGCTATTCCAGACAGCATCCTGCGCAAACCGGACAAGCTGACCCAAGAAGAGTGGGAGTTGATGCGCCAACACCCACAAACCGCTTATGACATGCTTGCCGGCATCGATTACCTGCGCCCGGCGTTGACCATCCCGCTGTACCATCATGAAAAATGGGACGGCAGCGGTTACCCCTTTGGATTGAAAGGCGAGCAAATCCCTCTGGCGGCACGCATCTTCGCCGTGGTAGATGTGTACGACGCCCTCACCAGCGACCGCCCCTACCGCGCCGCATGGTCACAAGCCGCAGCGCTGGAGTACATCCGCGAACAGGCGGGCAAACACTTCGATCCCAAAGTTGTCGAGGTGTTTTTAAAAATTATCCGCAATCGATAACCTTCTGGCATACCTGCCCCTTTACCCAAAGCCAGCGCACAAGTGCGAGCCAGTGCGCCGATCCATGCAAGCAGTTTGTGCATGATCGGGTCGGCGCGCCCTCGTTCCGGCTGGTGTACGCCTCTGCAGACTGCCTACAAAGACAAGGGAAAAGGCACGCGCACTATGTGTGGTGGGCGCGGCAACTTCCCACGGTTCATCCAAGCGCCGAGAAAGGCTTTCTTATACTGTTCCTTCTCCCGCAGACCGCCTGCGCACCGCATAAGCCCACCCCCAAAGGGCTGCCAAAGCGCAAGCAAGCAAGCCCACCACTGCCAGCCCCAGGCACTGCAATAGGCTGAGAAACGCCAGGAAGAAGGTGGTGAAATGCGGCAAAGTCCACGTGACGCGCAAGCCATTGAGCGCAAAGCTCACCAGGATGGGCAGCGCGGTGAGATACAGGCTGGTATAGCTCAACGCCAAACTGCTCTGCGCCGCCGCGCCAGCTCCGCGCGCGAAAACACGCCTGCCCGCCATGAATCCCAGCCAAACGATTAAGAAAGACACTCCACTGGTGATCAAGCTAAAAAAGATGATATCCTCCGCGCTACTCACCGAACTGAGCGAATAGGTGCGCCCTTCCAGAAAGGCATACCGCAGATGAAATAGCGCCAGGTATGCCAAGCTCGCCAGAAACCAAGCAACGACATCGGGCGCGCGTCGCCTGAGGAGCAGGTATGCCGGCACGGCAGCCAAGACGATTGCCAGCAGGCTGCGCGGCAATCTTTCGGCGCGCAGGCGCTTCTCTACGGCGGCTTGCATGGACTCCTGCGCAACCTCCCAGCGCTCTGCGCTCACCGGCACCTCCTGAGGGGCGCCGATTTGCGCCAAGAATGCCTCTGCCAGGGCAGATTGCTGCGCCGCCACAGCTTCGCGTACAACACTTTGCGCTGTAGCGCTCAAGTCGAGCATCTCCAGCCGGGGGAAGCCCTGCGCGCTGGCAGGGATGTTGCTGCCCAACAAGACAGCCAGGGTTGGCGCCACATCCACCATTTGGATGTCGCCGTATACGCCGGGTTGGACGCCGGCGCCGGCCAAGAGGAACGGCTCGGTCAGCACCACGGCTTCATTCCCGCCATGTCCGCCGCGGTCGATTTGTCCATGATCGGAGACCACCAGCAGCGTGTCTTGGGTCAGGTCGAGCGTGGCGACAATTTCCTGTAGCAGGTCATCCGCGCGGCGCGCGGCTGCGTTCCAGCGCGGGTCGCGCGGTCCGCCCTCGTGGTGCCCGGCGTAATCCACCTGGTCGATGTGAATGAGCACAAAATCAGCCATGTGTTCCTGCAGCCAGGGAAGCGCGGCATCCACCACGGCGCGGTCCGCAGCCGCGTCTTCACCTGCGGTGTAGAAAGCGTAATCCACGTCTGCCTGAGGGATGAGCTTTTCGAACCAGTAATAAGCCGAAACAGCGGTGCGCAAACCTGCACGCCTTGCTGCCGAGAAGAGGTTGTCCTGCGTCCAGGTGGGGATATCCGCGTAATCCAGGTTGAGGGTGGGGCCATCGGATAGCTCAGGCCAGGCGCCGGTGAACAGAACCGTATAACCCGGCTCGGAGTAAGATGGTGGGCGAGAGTGCATTTTCGCCCAAGCGCCCTCCTCCCGCAAAGCGTTCAAAAACGGCATAACCTGGGTGTCTTGGGCGGTATCCCAACGCAAGGCATCGATCAGCACGAAAACGAGGCGGCGCGGCAGAGTCGTCTCTGGAGGCAGGAGGGAACGCAAAGCTGTTCCAGGCGCAGGAGGCGCCTCCTTCAATGGCGAGCGATAGGCATACATTGAATCCATCACGGTTGTCGCCCAAATGTAACTCCCCGCGATCACAACGATACAACCCAACAACCCGATGATAAACCACCATTTCGACTGCATGTGCTCCTCCTTTCTGCGCCTTGCAGCGGTCGCAGATGAGTGTTCTGTTCGTGTTTTCAGTGGATGGTCACCCCAACCAAATCCTAAGCTGTGCAGCCATCTGGTTGAAGCGCTCCGCCCCATCTGATGCTTCGAGAGCCAGCCCACCCTGCGCCAGGTGGTCATCCCCACCCGCGTTGCCTCCCAAGGGCTTCAACAAACGCCGGAGCATTGCGCTCGCGCCCTCCATTGCCTGGGACGGCACGGCGAGCACCACGGAAAGCTTCGACCGCTCCTGGCTGGCAAGCAAGGCAAACGCGCCCGCCTCTTCGGAGAGCCTTTGAGCAAGCCACCGCAGGTCCTGCACCGGGCGCTCCTCCAAGAAGGCGCTCACCAACAAATCGCCAGCGGTGTGCTGCGCGCCGGCGAGCAGCCTTTGCACCTCGAATTCCAGCGCCGTGCGGCGCCATACCTCTGCTTGACGCTGTAATACTTTCAACTGGGCAAGCTGTCTCTCGATCGCTTGAGGCAGGTCTTGCATGGCGACGCCCAATTGCCGGGCAGTATGGTTTGCTGCCCGGAACACCTCCTGGAACGTCTCCAAGGCGGTCCAGCCAGCCGTGAAATGCACGCGCACGCCCTGGCGGGAATGCTCGCTTTTCAGGATTTTCAGCAGCCCGATCTCGCCGGTGGCATTGCAGTGCGTGCCGCCGCAAGGCGCATAATCGACGCCCTCGATCTCGACCACACGGATGTGTTCATCCACTTTAGGCGCATTGCGCAGGGGCACTTTCGCCAGCTCCTGCGGGGAGAGAAAATAAGTGCGCAGTGGGAGGTTTTGGAAGATCAACCTGTTTGCCAGTTCTTCCGCCTGCTGCAGGGATTCTTCAGAGAGCGCCTGGACTCCCAAGTCGATGGTAGAAGGGGCATCGCCCTTGATGCGCGCAGAGAGGGTAGGCACATTGAAGAGGTGCTGAAAGCAGGCGCTGAGCAAATGCTGGGCGGAGTGGTTCTGCCTGTGGCGCTGGCGTCGCTCGGCGTCGATGCGCGCCTGTACATAACCAGGGCTGATCTCCCCCACGACCAGATGTTCCAAGTGGGCGCCTTCGGCCGGCTTGCGCACCTCGACCACGCGCGCTGCGCCCAACCAGCCGGTATCGTGGTCCTGCCCCCCTCCGGTGGGATAAAAATAGGTGCGCTCCAGGGTGACGATCTTACGCTCCGCCTCGCCGGGGATGACCTCGAGCACGCGGGTTTCAAATTCTAGCAGGTTGGCGTCGAGCAAATACCCCTGCTGGGATTCATCCCAGGGGAGGCTGGCGTTGTCTTCAGCGTCATGGGCTGTGTTCGCCATCATGGGAAAAATGATACCATAGGGGAAGATGTGCCCCGAAAGCCACGTCCAAGAGCGGGGTGTTGGCCTATCAAAGTGGAACCTTGAGGATATGCCCCTTTCAAGGCTCGCCTGACAGGCTGACGCCATGTTTTTGCTCCAAGATGGTGCGGGTGCGCTGGATTTCAACCGCCCGTCGCGCTTCGTCCCATCCCAGGGCGTCTCCCAGCGCGTGCGCCAGCTCCTCCAGGGAGGCAGCGCTCATCTTTCCCAACATCGCCAGCAGGGTGCGCCGCAACACCAGATCATCCAGATGGATGACCTTTTCACGCTCCGCGATGAAAGCAATTTCGCCGGCGCTGTAATCCGGCGTATGGCGCAGCGGCTGGTCGCCCTGCTTCGCCAGATAGGAGGCTAGAGAGCGCAGGCGGGTGCCATAACGAGTGAAGAGGCAATCCAAGCGTTCCAACCCCAATCCGCTTTGTCGGTGTACCTCCTTCAGGAATTGCTGCCGGGCAGCCTCCGAGCGGGGATATTCTGCGCCTCCGCCGATGGGCAAGTTGCTGGTCTCCTTGCTGCGCGTCTCGCCCAGGCGTCGTAAAACCTCAACTGTAACCTGCTCGGCGAAGGCGCGGAAGGTGGTCCACTTGCCTCCCACCAGGCTGAGGATGGGGAAAGTGGTCTCAGCCGCTTCGAGAACCTGAATGCTGTGATCGCGGCTGATCTGGCCCGTTAAGGCGACATCGCTATATGGCAGGGGGCGCACGCCTGAAAAGCGGAAGACGATATGCTCCCGACCCACCTGCATCTGAGGGAAGACTTTGTGGATCAACTCCAGAAAGTAGTCGATCTCTTCCTCGGTGCACACCGCCTCATCAGGATTCTCGATGCGAATGTCCGAGGTGCCCACCAGCACACGGTCCAGCAGGGGGAAGATGAGCACAATGCGCCCGTCCTTGTTTTCGAAAAAGAACTCATGCTCGCCAATCGCCTGACGCAGCTCAGCGTGGTCGAGGACGATGTGCGAACCTTTCGTGCCGCCAATGAAGCGCGAGGGACGTCCCATCGCCTGGTTGACCAGGTCGATCCAGGGACCCGCGGCGTTGACCACGATTTGCGGTTCAACGACCAACTGCTCGCCAGTCAGCTCATCGCGCAGCCATACCTGTTTGCCCTGCGCGCCGACGAGGCTGAAGTAGTTCAACGCGCGGGCATGCGCGCCTTCCGCCTCGCCATCCAACAGCAGCTCCACTGCCAGCCGTTCGGGGGAGAGAATGCTGCCATCATAATAAGTCGCGGTGGCGATCACCTGCGGGTTGAGCCGCGGGAACGCCTCCAGTGAGGCTTGGCGAAAGCGCAGCCGATGCCTGGGCACGGTTTTTTGCGGGCGCGTATAGGCGTCGTACAGCATCAACCCGATTTTGATTACCAGCAAGCCGCGCTCGGCAGGTGTATCGCGCAGCCCGAGGAATTTCAACGGCGCGTTGAGCAACCCGGAGAACCATTTGAACATGGGGATGGTCGTCGGCAGGGGCTTGACCAGATGTGGGGCGTTTTGGATCAGGAGGTTGCGCTCACGCACCGCCTCGCGCACCAGGCGGAACTCGCCGTTTTCCAAGTAGCGGATGCCGCCGTGCGCCATGTGGGAAGAAGCCGCGCTCGCCCCAGAACAAAAATCGCCTCGCTCCACAAGGAGCACATCCACCCCTTGTAGGGCTAGATCATGGAAGACCCCGATGCCGTTGATCCCTCCGCCGATGATGAGGACCTTGATTTGGAGGTTCTTGCGCATTTGGTTGAGGATATCTTCTCGTTGCATGCATGACCTCGTTGGATGGTTTTAGACTAAAGAGAATTGTTTACCATTGTACCCGATCGAGCTAGGGGGGCAACACAAGTATCCAGGAAACCGCAAGACACACAATCCTATCGAGTTCCCGCCTCATTTCCTTGAAATTAAAAAATAGGCTGCCCAACTTGAGATGAGCAGCCTATGCGAGAAACGATGGGATTGATTTCTTATGGAGTATTAGCCAAAGCCGCATCCGCGGTAGCCAGACCTGCCCCGGTAGCATCTGCCTCCCAACAGACCGTCTCAAGCGCACCATAAGGATTGTAAATCGTGCGACAACCTGGAGCCAGGTAAATGGCTGAAGCTTCCAGAATGCCCTCCACAGCAGCCTGCGTCAATGTCGGGTTCTTCTGCATCATCAAAGCCGCGATGCCAGCGACATGCGGGCTGGCCATGCTCGTGCCGCCCAAGAAATAATACGAAGTTTTCCCACTCTGCAACTGGTATGGGCCTACCACCCAGGAGCCCGGCGCAGCCACATCCAGGTCTTGTCCTGAGAGTTCACGACTGGAGAAATCGGTGATGTAAAAATGAGCTGGGTTTGTGGGGTCATAGACATTCAGGTTGTACCACCAGGCTCGATTTTCAGGTGGGTACCATTCTCCGATCCAACCGGAAGCCGCTACCGAGATCACCGGCGCATAGGCGCCCGGGTAGCCCATCCCTGCTGTCCCGCGGTTGCCCGCCGAAGCGACAATGATCACACCCTGGCTGATGGCATAATCGATGGCTGCTTTTTCAACGGCATCCAACACCGGACCACCGAGGCTCATGTTGATCACCACAGGATAATCGGCCAATGGACCGGCCTTAAGGTCGGCGACGTACACAATCCCGCGAGCAACTACCGAAGACCAACCAGAGCCATTTTGATTGAGCACCTTCACCGGGATCACCGTCGCCATTGGGGCGACGCCATTCACGGGTGTGCCGCGCAGGCTGTAGCCTAAAATCGTGCTCGTGACATGGGTACCATGCGAGTTCTGGTCGTGCTCCCATTTGTTGGGTTGCTCAGAGACAAAGCCCACCTCTCCACCTCCACCACCGAAGGATCGGGCATACTCCTCAGCAATGCGTTCCTCAGGGAAATATTGACGCCAGGAGTCCAATAAGCCGGTGTCCAAAACGGCGACATATACTCCGCTGCCGTCATAAGCCACCTGGCGGTTGTTGAAACCAAAATCGGTCACATTGATTGCATCTAAATCCCAGGTGCTGAGCCCATTGGCAAAATCATCCACCAAAACGGTATCCACCGGTGCTCCTTGCCGTTCTGCATCCGGGTTGGCTGCAGCAACAAAAGGCAGAGCACGAATGGTTTCCAAATCGCCCGCTTTAGCTTGCATGGTAACCGCGTCGATTTCAATTATCAAATCTCTTATCTTACCGTATTGGCCTAAGGCGGTCAGGATGTCATCGTTGATATCGGCGTTGAGCAACACGTTGATGCCGATGGTCTGATTCGGATTTCCTGCCAGAGCCGGCACGTTGAAAAACACCAAGATGGTCATCAACATTAGACTGGTAACTATTTTTCTGAACATAGGGGACACTCCTTTTTGTTATTCTGCAAATGTTCTAAAAAAACAAACGACATCTTATAGATAAGCGGCACCTCCTTTTATGGCTGCTTGGGAATTGAGTTCAGGGAATCTCACTAAGGATTATATCCAAATACCTTACAAAAATGCAAGGTGCCTGCAATGTGGGAATGGCAAAACAATATCCGATCTAATCTGTTCATGCGAGAGACTTTGTTAGCCCACTCAATGAGCCGCTCCCTGCTACGTATCGAGAGGGTAAAAAAACGAGCCTTTACAGCCTGGCGCACGGAAGCCATCGGACTGGATCGCGAGCCGAACTCTCGAATAATATATGGCTATGCGCATTGAACGCCCTATATTTGCCTTCAGATACGTGATGGACCAATACATCCCTAAAAGAATAAATGATCCTTCATCGCCTGAATCGCGCCTTTTTCATGGCATAAAATCATTCAAGCAGGGTACAATATGCTCGATGATGGATTCTCAACACAGAGACGCGGAGTACA
>JBBIVW010000016.1:31452-58630 GCA_037439525.1 Anaerolineae bacterium | reverse complement strand
ATTCTGAATCGGGGGTGTGGGGGCTTGCCCCCACGAGAGAGCCCCACCCCCGGCCCCTCCCCAAAATCGCAGATTTTGGGGAGGGGGTGAGGCGGGTTAAGCTACTGCCTCAGCACATGCAAGCCCCTGCGGGACCTGGGGGATGGACCACGAATGTTCACGAGCTGAAGTCTTGTTGTCCGAGGCGCCTGCGTCGCAAACCAGTGTAACCTCCCGGCAAACGATGCATCTGAACCCTTTAAAGCGATATGCCTTTATGATGGGTTGAACGCTCTATAAGAAATTGTGGAGGATGATCTATGCCGTTGTACGAATTCACGTGCACCGAGTGCCACCAGGAATTTGAGGAGTTGGTCTTCAGCTCCAGCGCCGTGAGCCGGGTGGTCTGTCCGCATTGTGGCAGTTCGCAAATTACCAAAAAGATTTCAACCTTCGCCTCGCGCATCTCGGGAAGTGGCTCTACACAGGTGCTGAGCTCTGGTGCCTCTGCGGCGTGCTCGACGGGGAGCACCTGAGGTCTCTAGCTTCAGCCGTGGGCTGAGCCTTTGATCTGCCTCATCGCTCGAAAGGGCTTTGAGGCATTTTTTTTATCGCCTGGAAGGCGCCTCTGTTGTGCCGGTTTTAGGGGCGAGGCGGGCGGCGTGTTATAATCTGGCGCACTTGAGGTAATCATCTATGAATGAAGCGGCAAATGATAAATATACCTCTGAAGAAAGCCCCGCGATTCTGGGGATGGCGGAGAGCGTGCATGACGCAGGCGAATCGACGCCCTGGCGCAGGTTCCTGGCGAAGTGGAAGACGACGCATGTACTTCTGGGTTTGATGCCCGTGATGTTTGCCCTGGGGTTGGGCATGGGTTATGTGTTATGGGGCAGGGAAGGGACTACCTCCGCTCCACAGCAGCAGGTGCGCCGCTATAATGTGCCCGTGGATGATGACCCGGCTATCGGTCCAACAGACGCCCCCATTACCTTGATCGAGTTCAGCGATTACGAGTGTCCTTATTGCCGCCGCTGGCATAACGAGGTCTATGTGCGCCTGGCGAAAGAGTACGGGGATAAGATACGTTTTGTCTATCGCGATTTTCCGCTTACCTCTATTCATCCGAATGCCTTACCCGCTGCAGTAGCGGCTAATTGTGCCTATGAACAGGGTATGTTTTGGGAGTTCCATGATTTACTTTTTAGCGGCACGGGCTTGGGAAATGCATATTATCTGCAGTATGCCAATGAGTTGGGGTTAGACCTGGAGGCTTTTCAAGCCTGCCTGGATGCGGAGCGCTTCCAGCAGGAAGTACAGGCAGATTTTAGTTATGCGGCAGCCTTGGGTGTGCGTTCGACGCCCACCTTTTTCTTGAATGGCATCCCCATTGTCGGCGCCCAGCCGTATGAGGTCTTCAAGCAAATCATCGAAAAAGAGTTGGCCGGCGAGATCCCTTGAGTTGAGCCGCTCCGCCGAACTTGCTCAGGCAAGGATCATTCCATGCATGTAGTTGCCTCATGGAAGTGATCGTATTGGCTTGAGCGACAGGTGGCGCCCTTAGGGAAGGTGGATCGGGCAAGCGAATGAAAGAACCGGGGAAAGAAGTCGCTTGCGGGCTTTTAACCTGGTGCGAGAGAGATTATAATCCTTACCGAGAGATTTCAGTGCGAAGGACGTTTATGAGGCAAGCATTAGACTTCCAATCGATCATCATGGCGTTGCAACGTTTTTGGGCAGATTACGGCTGTCTCATTTGGCAACCCTATTACCTCCAGGTTGGAGCGGGCACGTATAATCCGGCGACATTCCTGCGTGTGTTGGGTCCGGAACCGTGGAAAGTCGCCTATGTAGAGCCCTCCATCCGCCCGGATGACGGCCGCTATGGTGAGAACCCCAACCGCATGCAGATGCACTATCAGTTTCAGGTCATCCTCAAGCCTGATCCGGGTAACCCTCAGGAGGTCTATTTGCAATCCCTGGCGGCTTTGGGCATCGATGCCCGGGAGCATGACATCCGTTTTGTCGAGGATAATTGGGAATCGCCGGCCTTAGGCGCCTGGGGGTTGGGCTGGGAAGTCTGGCTGGATGGACAAGAAATCACCCAGTTTACGTATTTTCAGCAGGCTGGCGGGCAGATGCTGGATCCGGTTTCGGTCGAAATCACCTATGGATTGGAGCGCATCGCCATGGCGCTGCAGAGGGTGAGCGATTTTCGCCATATCCGCTGGAATATGCATTTCACCGATGGCGATATCAACCTGCAGGCGGAACAGGAACACAGCAAGTACTACTTTGAGGTTGCCGATGTGCCGCGGCTGGAAGAGATGTTTGCCTTGTTTGAACGCGAGGCGCAGGCATGTCTGCAGGCTGGCTTGGTGTTGCCGGCGCACGACTATGTGCTCAAATGTTCGCATACGTTCAACGTGCTGGATACGCGCGGCGCGGTGGGAGTGACCCAACGCCAGGCGTTGTTTGCGCGCATGCGCGAGCTGTCGCGTCAGGTGGCGCAGGTTTACCTGGAACAGCGTCAGCGCCTCGAATTTCCCTGGCTGGAAAAGTTGTCTGAAAGTGTGGCGCCGGCCGTGGAGAGCGCACCCGCTTCAGCCGCCGAGGGAGCTTTGCCTTTGCCTAGTACCCCCCAACCGTTTTTACTGGAGATCGGCACAGAAGAGCTGCCTGCTGCAGATTTGGAGCAAGCCCTGCAAACTTGGAGCCAGAGCCTCCCTGGCTGGTTGGACGAACTGCGTCTGGAGCATGGGGAGATACGCGTGATGGGCACGCCTCGGCGCCTGGTGGTGTACATCCCCTCTTTAGCCGCTGTTCAGCGGGATATCGAAGAGGTGGTGAAAGGTCCCCCGGCAGATAGAGCCTTCGATGCTTCGGGTCAACCCACGCAAGCCGCGCAAGGCTTTGCCCGCAGCAAAGGGGTAGCACTGAGCGATTTGGAGGTCGCCGAGTTTGGCGAGGGGCGCTATGTGGTTGCCCGGGTGCGTCAACGTGGTCGAGCAGCTCCTGAAGTGCTCGCCGAAGCGATCCCGGAGTGGATCGCCGCCCTGCGTTTTGAGCGAGGCATGCGCTGGAATCCGACCAACGTGGCTTTTTCGCGGCCGATCCGCTGGATTTTGGCGCTGATGGGTGAGGGGGAAACCCGCCGCGTGATTCCTTTTACTTATGCTGGTTTGCCTGCTGCCTGTACGACGCGGGGTTTGCGCTGGATGGAGCCTTACGAAAAGGCAGTAACCTCCCCCCAGGAATACTTTGCCTTCCTGACCTCACAAGGGATCATTTTAGACCGCAGCGAACGAGAGGCGCGCTTGCTTGAACAAGTGCACGCATTAGCCGCGCAGGTTGGTGGTGCCGCGCTGGTGGATGATGAGTTGCTCGGGGAAGTGACCAACCTGGTCGAAGCGCCGCATGCCCTGTTGGGCAGCTTCGCCGCCGAACATTTGGAGCTGCCGCGGGAGGTGCTCATTTCGGTGATGAAAAAGCACCAGCGCTACTTCCCCATCGTTCGTAGGGAAGCGCCAGCCTCACAGATGGGCCGTGTTGCTGCCCCATTGCTCCCTTACTTTATCACCGTGCGCAATGGCGATGGCTATGGCGAGGAGGTCGTCCGTCAGGGCAATGAACATGTCATCCGCGCCCGTTTTGCCGATGCCGCCTATTTTGTGCGCGAGGACAAAAAGAAGCCGCTGGAGGCGTTTTTGCCTCGCCTGGCGACGATGACCTTCCAGGTGGAGCTGGGTTCGATGCTGGATAAGACGCGGCGGGTAGAAGCCCTGGTGGGCGAGATCGCCCCTCTTTTGGGGCTGGATGCGGCACAACAGGCCATCGTCCGGCGCGCGGCGCATTTGTGCAAGGCAGACCTGGCAACGCAAATGGTGGTGGAAATGACCTCCCTGCAAGGGGTGATGGGGCGTGAATATGCCCTACATTCCGGCGAACCGCCGGAAGTAGCCGAGGCGATTTTTGAGCATTATCTGCCCCGTTATTCGGGCGATCAATTGCCGCGCACCCTTCCAGGCCTGGCGCTCAGCCTGGCAGATCGCCTGGATAGCCTGACCGGTTTGTTCGCCGTAGGGCTGGCGCCCTCGGGCAATAAGGACCCCTTTGCTTTGCGCCGCGCGGCACTGGGTTTGGTACAGAACCTGATTGGCTGGGACATCTCCCTTGACTTGCGCCAGGCGATAGATTTGGCGGCTGCCCAATTGCCCACAAACCTATCCCCCTCAGCCGCCGGGCAACTCTTCGATTTCATTATTGAGCGCCTGCGCTTTATGTTCCTGGAGGAGGGCGAGCGCTATGATGTGGTGGATGCAGTCCTGGCGGTTCAAGGAAACGATGCGGCTGCCGCGCGGCGCGCTGTGCGTGAGTTAGGGGTGTGGGCGCAACGCGCGGATTGGCGCACCATTCTGCCCGCGTATGCGCGTTGTGTGCGCATCACTCGCCCCATTAAAACGCGGTTTGAAGTCCAGCCAGAGGCATTTGTTGAAGATGAGGAGCGCCAGCTCTGGCAGGCTTTGGCTCAGGCTGAGGCGCGGCCGCGAAGCCGCGACTCGGTCAACGATTTTCTCGAAGCCTTTCTGCCCATGATCCCAACCATTAATCGATTCTTTGATCAGGTTCTGGTCATGTGCGAAGATGAAAGGTTGCAACACAACCGCCTGGCGTTGCTGCAGCGCATTGTCTCCCTGGCAGATGGTGTAGCGGATCTCTCGCGCCTGGAAGGGTTCTAACCATCGCGCGAGCGATTGATCAAAGGCTTCAATTCGGAAAACAACGCACGAGCGAGGCTGTTGGGGCGTCGCCAGCCCCGATAGTGGATGTTGAGGCAAGGCATTTAAAGGCGCGATTATGTCCGTAATTGACGAGATCAAAGCCCGGATCGATATCCTTGACCTGGTGCAGGAAAGCGTGCAGTTACGACGCTCGGGTAAGAACTATATGGGTTTTTGCCCGTTTCATCCCAACACGCGCACCCCTGCCTTTGCCGTCTTTCCCGAATCCGGCACATGGCGTTGTTTTGGTCAGTGCAACGAAGGGGGTGATATTTTCAAATTTGTGATGAAAAAGGAGAACATGGATTTCTCCGAGGCGCTGCGTTACCTGGCGGAGCGCGCCGGAGTAGAGCTGAAACCGCTCACCCATGAGGAGCAAGAAGCCGCCGAAGAACAAGATGCCTGCCGCCTGATATTGGAAGAAGCGGTGACCTTTTATCGTCATCAGCTTATGCAGACATCGGCGGGCAAGCCAGCCTTGTCCTACCTGACCGAGCAGCGCGCCTTACGCCTTGAGACCCTGGAGGCTTTTGGCTTGGGATATGCGCCCAACGCCTGGGATGCCCTGGTGCAGCATTTCACCGCCAAGGGATATGCCTTGGAGGATTTAAACGCCGCAGGGCTGGTCGCTCAGGGAGAAGGCGGCCGCGTGTACGACCGCTTCCGCAACCGCATCATGATTCCCATACGGGATGAACGCGGGCGCATGGCCGGTTTTGGAGCGCGCGTGCTCGACCCGCAAGACGTTCCTAAGTTTCTCAACTCTCCTCAGACGCACATTTTCGATAAAGGGCGCTTGCTTTATGGGCTCGACCGGGCGCGCAAGGCGATCCGCAGGTTGGATCAGGCTGTCATTGTCGAAGGGTACTTAGATGTGATCGCCTTACATCAGGCGGGCTTTGAAAATGTGGTCTCTCCGATGGGCACTGCGCTCACCGAGCAGCATCTCTTTCTACTCAAACGTTTCAGTCGCCGCATCGTTCTCGCCATGGACGCCGACGCGGCTGGAGAACAGGCGACGTTGCGCGGCTTGCAGGTCGCGCGACGCGCTTTGGAACGGGAGAGCGAGGCAGTTTTTGATGCGCGTGGGCTGGTGCGCTTTGAGGGGCGCCTGAAAGCCGATATCCGCGTGACGGTGCTTCCCGAAGGGAAGGACCCGGATGAGGTGGTGCAAGAAGATGCTCGCCTTTGGGCTGCATTGGTGGAAGGCGCACAGCCGGTCGTTCTCCACGTTATGGAGACTCTGGCGCGCGCCGAAAACGTGGAGGACCCAAAAGTCAAGTCCGCTATCGCAGCTCAGGTATTACCTTTGATCGAAGATGTTGCCGACCCCATCGAACGCGACACCTACCGTCAGAGGCTGGCGCGCTTGCTGCGCGTCGATGAACGCACTTTGTTGAGTCGGCGGATCAGGCAGCGCACAACTACCCACCCGCTCAGGACCTCCCAAGAGGCTTTCGACCGAGAGGCTGCGCCGCAAGAAACGCTCAAGTCGGCGCAGGCGAGCAATTATGCTTTGGAGACGTACTGCCTGGGAATCTTGTTGCGCAAGCCCGAATTATTGGTGAAAGTGGATCGCCTGCTCCAGGAAGAAAAGCTGCCCCGCTTTAGCCATGCCGACTTTCAACACGTTGATCACCAGACCATCTTTCGCCTCATCCAGGAATCCATTGACCAGGATGTGGCCGAGCCGTTGACTTATGTTTTGCACCATCTCACTCTCGAGTTGATGGAGATCTCGGATACATTGCTGCAATCGACCAGCGGCTTTGACCCTGAAAGCGAAAAAGTGGAGGAGGATTTTGTCCGCGCTTTACTGGAGTTGCGCAAACGCAACCTTCGCCAAAACCTGGAATATCAACGCTTCCTCGTTCAGCTCGATCAAGAGAAGGGGGATTACAAGTCCACCCACTCGTTGAAATCTATGGTACAACTGACGCAGCAGCTAGGGCGTCTGGATATTGCCTTGCAGAAGCACATGTCACGCCTGCTCAACCAGGGTTGATCGTGGAGGCGCTTTGACCGTCCAGAGAAAACCTCGCCGAAAGGCAAAGACCTCTGAGACCCCTCGAACGGAACGCTTCGAGGAACAAAGCTTTCTATCGGGGGACGGAATTGAGGAGGATGCGCCGCTTTTTTTATCCGCGGAAGCCGGCGACGATGAGGAACAGGAATTTGCTGGCGACATCGACTTTGAATTGGCGCACCTGGAACTAGAGCCAGGGCTGGAGGAGGAAGAACCCCTCTCGATTTTGCATGACCCGGCTCTGGCGGCAGAGGTCAGCGAAGACCCCGTGCGGTTGTACCTTAGAGAAATCGGCAGCATCGAGCTCCTCTCCGCGGATCAGGAATACTGGCTGGCCACTCAACTGGAAGCCTCCCGCCGCCTGGATTGGTTGAGCCGCAAACATCCGCTCTCGCGGCGCACCTTAGGCATGCGCCCCGCACGGGCTTCCGACGCTTCCCCCTCTAAAAGAAGGCGCCTGAAACGCGAGGAAGACCCCGGAGCGGCGCGCCGCATTTATAAAGCTTTATGCGAAGACTTGCGCACTTCCTGGGCGCGCGTGCTGGAAGACACGCGTCGCTTTAGTTTTTCACCTCCCGACCTGCTCCAACTTTTCGACGAAGCTCAAAGCCTGAAACATTCCTGGAAACCCTTGCAGGATTCGTATGTGCGCAGCTATTTAGATAACGGTTTATGGGGCAGGGATAAGCTATGGGATGAAGTTGCGCGTCAGGTTTTTAATGTGTTCCTCTATTTTTACATGTTGCCCGACGAGGCTGCAGCCCCGCTAAGGCGCTATATCGAAAAACACTATACCCTGCCTTCGGAGGCGACTTTTCGCCACTATTTGCGCTCCGATGAAGCCCTTTGGCAGGAGATTGAACAAATCCGACAGCGCGGCGAGAACGCGTTTCAAGTGATCATTCGCGCCAACCTGCGCCTGGTGGTTAGCGTTGCCAAGCGCTATATCGGTCGTGGCAGTTCGTTCCTGGACTTGATCCAGGAGGGAAACCTGGGCCTTTTGCGCGCCGTGAAAAAATTTGATCCCTCGCGCGGCTATAAATTTAGCACCTATGCCACATGGTGGATCCGTCAGGCGATCAGCCGCTCCATAGCCGACATCGCGCGCACCATTCGCATTCCGGTGCATATCCTGGAATCCATTAACCGCCTGCTGCGCGTGCAGCGCGAGCTGATTCAAAAGCTGGGCCGAGAGCCCACCAGCGAAGACATCGCTCTGGAAGCGGGCTTTCTAGAACCGCGCGATCGCCAGGCGATCCTGCGTGCCTTGGATCAGGCTACACCCGTTGAAGAGGAAGTGCGCCAACGCTGGAGCCGCGCCGCAGCCAAGGTGGAACAGATTTTGCGCACCATCGAAGAGCCGATGTCGCTGGATAGCCCTGTGGGCAGCGAGGAGAGCAGCCAGCTGAGCGACTTCATCGAAGACGAAGAAGCCCAGGCGCCTATGGATGTCGCAATACGCGAGCTGATGCGCGAAGCGATTCAAAACGCACTGGCTGTGCTATCCCCACGGGAGCGCCAGGTGTTGGAATTGCGCTTCGGCTTGGTGGATGGTCGCGAACATACCCTGGAAGAGGTAGGTCAGCATTTCAATGTCACCCGTGAACGTATCCGCCAGATCGAGTCCAAAGCCCTGCGCAAACTGCGCCATCCCACGCGCAGTCGCCACTTGAGGGATTTCCTAAGTTAGAGAAAATAGAAATCGTTTTAGGGTACAATAAACCGTCACGGCAAGTGTTTGTGCGGCGTTTGTGAAATTTGACACCTTTGAAGGCTTGTGATAAACTTAGCCGCAGTATTTCCGCATTCGTTCCGGTCGAAGCACCGATGACCGGAAGATCGATAAAGAGGCTGCTATGTTGCTTGAGTATCTTCCGATTCTCGTTTTACTGGTCCTGGCCACAGCGTTGGCGGGGCTGGTTATTTTAATTGGACATGCCTTTGGACCACGCCGCCCTACGAAGCGCAAGATGATGCCCTATGAATCGGGGATGCGGCCCATTGGCCCAGGCACGCGCCGCATGCCGGTGCGCTTTTACCTCATCGCCGTGCTTTTCATCCTGTTCGATATCGAGGTGGTTTTCTTCTTGCCTTGGGCGGTAGTGTTTCGCCAGTTGGGCCTGTTTGGTTTGGTGGAGATGCTCATCTTCATCCTGATTTTATTGGTAGGTTACGTGTATGCGTGGAAGAAAGGAGCATTGGAATGGGAATAGAGCAGAAGCTAGGCAACCTGGGGGTGGTTACGTTGAAGCTGGAGCAGGCGGTCAACTGGTCGCGCACGCGGGCGATGTGGCCGATGCTGTTTGGCTTAGCATGTTGCGCCATTGAAATGATGGCTGCACAGGCTTCGCATTATGATATGAGCCGTTTTGGCATGGAGCTGATGCGCGCCAGCCCGCGCCAGTCGGATTTGATGATTGTCGCCGGCCGCGTGACGCGCAAGATGGCGCCCGTGCTACGCCGTTTGTATGACCAGATGCCATCCCCTAAATGGGTGGTGTCCATGGGCGATTGTGCCTCATGTGGAGGGGTGTTCAATAACTATGCCATTGTCCCCGGCGTAGATGAGGTGGTGCCGGTGGATGTCTATGTCGCCGGCTGCCCGCCGCGACCGGAAGCGCTCATCCATGGCATCCTCACCCTGCATGAGAAAGTGCAGCGCGAAAAGCTCGCCGATTGGGCTTAGACCCTGGGCGAATCCAAAATCATTCGATTACCGAGCGGACACCATGAACGAACACATTTCCAAAATCGTCAAGGCGTTTCAAGAGCGCTTCGGCGCTTCAATTTATGCCTTTCGCGGCGAGACGAGCCTGATCATCCCGGCGGAGAAGATCGTCGCGGCTGCACAGGCTTTGCGCGATGAGTTCGACTTCGAGCTGCTCACCGAAGAAACCGCAGTGGATTATTGGCCACAGTTGACTCCTCGCTTTCATGTGGTTTACCGCATGCGCTCTTTGAAACACAACGCCATCATCGGCATGCGCGTCCCCCTGGATGGCAACGCGCCCACCATGTCATCCATTGTCTCCGTATATGCCAACGCCAACTGGTTTGAGCGCGAGTTGTGGGATATGTTTGGCATCCGCTTTGAAGGACACCCAGACCTGCGCCGCATTGTCATGCCTCACGATTGGGAAGGACACCCTTTGCGCAAAGATTATCCCCTGGGGCATGAAGAGGTGCAGTTCTCCTTCAATTTTGACGAGATCAACGCGCGCAAGCCTTATGCTAAAGAATAGGACAGGTACGTAATATGGGCACAGAGGCATTCTTATCTCCCGTCACTTTGGACGAGGTCAAGCATTTAGTCTCCAACCGGGCCATAGAAGGCGAGACCGTGTTGTTGAACATGGGGCCACAACACCCCAGCACGCATGGGGTCTTGCGCCTGCTCCTCGAACTGGATGGCGAACAGGTGGTCAACTGCATCCCAGATGTAGGGTTCTTGCACACCGGCGTTGAGAAGAACATGGAAGCCAAGACCTACGAAAAAGCCGAAGTGATGAGCGACCGGCTGGACTACCTGAACAACGTGGGCAACAATCTGGCGTATTGCCTGGCAGTTGAGAAGTTATGTGAATTGGATGTGCCTCCCCGCGCACAGGCGATTCGCGTCATCCTCGTAGAACTGCAACGCATTGCCTCGCATCTCGTCTGGTTGGGGACGCACGCCCTCGACCTGGCGGCGATGTCTGTGTTCCTCTATTGCTTTCGTGAACGCGAGATGATCCTGGATGTCATGGAGTTGGTCAGTGGCCAGCGCATGATGACCACCTTTATCCGCCCGGGTGGGTTATGGCGGGATGTGCCGGTGGAGTTTGAAGACGCGGTGCGCCAGATATTGAAGACCTTTCCGGCGCGCATCGATGAATATCACGCTCTTTTGACCAAAAACCCGCTGTTCATTGACCGCACGAGAAATATCGGCATCCTGAAGCCGGAAGTGGCTTTGAACTACGGCATCACCGGCCCGATTTTGCGCGCCTCGGGCATCGCGCATGACTTGCGCAAAGCCCAACCCTATTCGGGTTACGAGCAGTATGAGTTTGACATCCCCACCCAAAAAGAGGGTGATACCTACGCGCGCTACCTGGTGCGCATGGAGGAAATGCGCCAGTCGCTGCGCATTGTCCAGCAAGCGCTGGATAAGCTCCCCTTGGGTCCGGTGCGCAGCAATAACCGTAAATATGTCCCCCCGCCGCGCAGCGAGCTGGCGGTCAGTATGGAGGCGCTGATCCATCATTTCAAATTGTGGACCGAAGGATTTAGCCCCCCGAAGGGTTCGGTATATGCGGCCGTCGAATCCCCACGTGGGGAATTGGGCGTTTATCTGGAGAGCGATGGTAGCCCTAAACCCTACCGCGTGCATTGGCGCACGCCTTCTTTTACGAACATGCAAATCCTACCGCTATTGGCGAAGGGACATTTGGTTGCCGATCTGGTGGCGCTGATCGGAACGGTGGACATCGTCCTCGGTGACGTGGATCGATAGTTGAGCGTTTGCCGGAAGAACGGATGGCCAAAGCATAGATGAGTTCAATCCCTTGTGAGAACGAGGTGCCATGTTAGCCGAAAAGTATGCACGTGAAATCGAAGCCATTCTTAAAAAATATCCTCCCGAAGAACGCCGCGCCGCGGTGATGCCCTTGTTGTATCTCGCGCAGCGCGACAAAATGTACGTCAGCCGACAGGATATGGCGGAGATCGCCAGCATTCTAGGGATGTCAACAACCCAGGTGATGTCGGTCGTCGGCTTTTATAGTTTGTATTATGACAAGCCGCAGGGCAAGTATCGCTTTCAAGTGTGCACCGACCTGCCCTGCGCGCTGCGCGGCGCCGATCGTTTCCTGGAGGAGCTGTGTGCGCGCTTGGGCATTGAGCCGGGCGGGACGACCGCCGATGGGCTGATCACCGTGGAAGCGGTGATGTGCCTGGCAGCTTGCGATAAAGCCCCCATGTTTCAGGTGCAGTCGGGTCAGGGGTTGGAATACTACGAACACCAAACGGTGGACAACGCCCTCTCATTGATCGAACGCCTGCGCCTGGAAGCCACGCGCCGCGTAGGGAGGGTCGCCAATGACTAAACCCACCTCCTCTTCCGATTACGAATACATCCTCCTGCGTCACCGCACGATACCCGACCTGGACAATCTCGCCGTGTATCAGAAGCATGGCGGCTTCAAGGCTTTGAAGAAAGCAGTGACCTCGATGAAACCGGAAGAGGTCATCGAGGAGGTCAAAGCCTCTGGATTGCGTGGGCGCGGTGGAGCCGGCTTTCCCACGGGCTTGAAATGGTCGTTTATTGACGCCAAGAAGTGGCCACATTACGTTGTCGCAAATGCAGATGAGTCGGAACCGGGCACTTTCAAGGACCGTGAAATTATGGAAGGCAACCCGTATCAGTTCCTGGAGGGGGTTGCCCTGTGCGCTTTCGCCATTCAAGCCCATACAGCCTATATCTACCTGCGCGGCGAGTTTTGGCAGATTGCGGAGAAGATCGACAACCACATCGCTGCCCTGGAAGCGGCGGGCTTGTTGGGCGATCGCCTGTTTGGCACCGATTACTCACTGAGAATTTATACCCACCTCGGCGCTGGGGCTTATATTTGTGGAGAGGAAACCGCGCTGTTGGAATCCATGGAGGGCAAGTTGGGACAGCCGCGCCTGCGCCCGCCGTTCCCACCCTCCTTTGGCTTGTTTGGGAAACCCACAGTGGTCAACAATGTCGAGACCTTGACCAATGTGCCGATTATTGTGGAGCGCGGCGCCGCGTGGTACCGCTCCATAGGCACGGAGAAAAGCCCTGGGCCGAAGGTGTTTTCATTATCCGGTCACGTTGTCCGCCCGGGCAACTATGAGCTTCCTCTGGGCACCACCTTCCGCACGCTGATTTTTGAGCATGGTGGGGGCATCCCCGAGGGGCGCAAGATCAAAGCCATCATGGCGGCAGGTGCGAGTTCTTCTCTCATTATCGCCGATGAACGTGCTTTAGATACCCCCATGGACTACGAGAACGTACCCTCCCTTGGCGCGCAGCTGGGCAGCGCTTCGGTCATCGTTATCGATGAAACGGTGAGCATTCCCTGGCTGATCGATAAGACCGTGCATTTCTTCCGCCACGAGTCTTGCGGTAAGTGTACCCCCTGCCGTGAGGGCACGTTTTGGATGAGCCACCTGACACACCGTTTGCAACGCGGCGAAGCCAGCCCTGAAGATGTGGATTTGCTCTACGAAGTTGCCAGCCAGATGAAGGGAAAGTGCCTGTGCGCCTTGGGTGAGTTTTCCATCGAAGCCGTCTTATCGGGAATTGAACGCTTCAGGCGCGATTTCGAGCAAGCGGTCAACAAAATACCTGCCCTGGAACGGTGATCGGCGAATACGGAGTAGTGTATGACAAAACTGGTTTCATTGACGATCGACGGCATTGCGGTAGAGGTACCTGAAGGGACGCTGGTAGTGGATGCCGCGCGCAAGGCCGGTGTGGACATTCCGGTGTTTTGTTACCATCCCAAAATGGAGCCGGTGGGGATGTGCCGCATGTGCCTGGTGGAAATTGGCCGCCCCGTGATTGACCGTCAAAGCGGTCAAATGGTGCTCAATGAAGATGGCTCTCCGCAGATCAGTTTCAGCCCCAAGCTGGAAACCGCATGCACCACCCCCGTCTCGCAAGGCATGGTGGTCATCGGGTTGAGCGAAAAAGCCAAAGCCGGGCGGGAAGACATCCTGGAGTTCCTGCTCACCTCCCATCCGCTGGATTGCCCCATCTGCGATAAAGGTGGGGAATGCCCCTTACAGAACCTGACCATGGGTTTTGGCCCCGGTCAGAGCCGCTACCTGTACGAGGATAAAAAGCACCTGGCGAAGAACGTCCCGCTAGGGGATTTGATTGTGCTGGATCGCGAACGGTGCATTCAGTGCGCGCGCTGCGTGCGTTTCCAGGAGATCATCGCCGAAGACCCCGTGATTGGATTTTATCAGCGTGGGCGCTCTTTGGAAATCGTAACCCAATCTGAGCCCGGCTTTGACTCCTATTGGTCGGGGAATACTACGGATATTTGCCCGGTGGGCGCCCTGACCACCGTAGACTTTCGCTTTGGCGCGCGTCCCTGGGAGCTGAGCTCTGCGGCGTCCATTTGCAACCACTGCCCGGTGGGGTGTAACTTGACTTTCAACATTCGCCGTGAGGCGGCTTCTGGCGGTCGTTGGGTGGTGAAACGCGTCATGCCGCGCCAGAACGAGATGGTGAACGAGATTTGGATTTGTGACAAGGGCCGCTTTGGCTACCACTTCGCCGATCGCACGGCTCCGCGGCTGACGCAACCTCTGGTGCGCAAAAGCGGCGAACTTCAGCCGGCCACCTGGGAAGAAGCTCTGGAAGTGGTCGCGGCGCGCTTTGCCTCCAGCAAGGGCAATCTGGTCACGCTGGCAGGTGGGCGGCTGGCCAACGAAGACCTCTTCAACTTGCAAAAGCTTACCCAAGAATTGAACGGCGATACCGCCCTATACACGCATATGGGCGGAGGTGAGTGGACGACGCGCCTCGGCTTTCCCCCGGGCACGGATTTTGGTCACATGGGGACAGAAAGCGCCATACTGGTGGTGGGATGCGACTTGGAAGAAGCAGCGCCCTTGTGGTGGCTGCGCGTCAAGCAAGCCGCGCAGCGTGGAGTGACATTGATCGTGCTCAACAGCCGACCAACGAAACTGGAACGCAGAGCCACTTATGTGCTGCGTTATCCTTTTGCTGGCGCGACCGCGGCGGTGATGGCTTTCGCCAATCAGCTTTTTGACCTGCGCCTGGAGGTGCCCTCATCGCTGACCGAGCTAACCAAATCCCCAGAATTTCAGCAGGCGGTCACCGCGTTCCAAAAAGCGAAGAACGCGGTCGTGCTCTATGGCTGCGATGGCATGGGATTGCTCGAAACCGAGGCGCTGGGGCAAGCCTGCGCCAATCTGCTGATCCAGAGTGGCCACACCCATCGCCCGAATAATGGCCTGCTCGCCGTCTGGCCGCGCGCCAATGACCAAGGCGCCTGGGAAATGGGCTGGCGCCCCAAGGCAGACCTGCAGTCCGCTCTGCAAGGCGCAGAGGTGCTCTACATCGCCGCCGCAGACCCGGCGGGAGACGCGCCGCAATATCAGGCACTCTTCGGGGGGCAAAAGTTTGTCGTCGTCCAGGAGCTGTATCTCACCCAGACGGCGCGCCTGGCGGATGTGGTCTTACCCGCCCAATCCTGGACGGAGCGCGAGGGCACATACACTTCTGGGGAGCGCCGCGTACAGCGTTTTTATCCTGCGGTGCCGGTGGAAAGCGTTTCCCCGCGCCGCGCCGAAAGCCCCGGCACCAGCCGATCGCCGTTGCTCACCACGGATATTGAGCGCCTGGAGGGTCCGCTGGCGGACTATCTGATCCCCGCCTTGATTGCCCGGCGCCTGGGAAATGGGAATGCCCTGGAAGAGGAAGCCGCCGGCGTCTTTCGCATGCTGGCAAATCAGGTCGCGGCTTTCGCGGGTTTGAGTTATCAGAAGCTAGCCGAAGTCGTCGAGCAATGGCCGATCGTCTCCCGCCAGGATTTGTATTACGGGGGCACGTCCTATGAAAACGCTCAGGGATTGGGGGTGACATTGCCTTTGCCCGATTTGAACACTACCGCCGCGCTTGCCTGGCCACAGAGCGCCGACCTCGTCCTCCCCAAGTTGGGCATGATGGCTTTTCCCATCGATCGCCTCTATGACCGTGGCAGGACGCTTTTGCCCTCGAGTTTATTAGATGGGCGCATCGGCGAGGCGTTTATCATCATCAATGGTCAGGATGCCGCGCGGCTCAAAGTGAACGAAGGCGAGATCGTGCGCGTGAGCTTCCTGGACGGCGATGTAGGTGTTGTGGCTCAGGCGCGGCTGGATGCGCAATTGCCCGAGCGCGTGGTGCTCATCCCGCGCAGCTTTGGCATGCCCATCCTTGCCCCAACGGCGGTAGAGGTGAAACCAGCATAACTTCGAGGAAGGTCTTATGGACATTGCATTGCTTCTTGAATGGGTCATCAAATCGGTGTTGATGCTTGCCTTTTTGCTCCTGGGCTTCGCCTATCTTACCTTTTACGAGCGCCGAGCCCTGGCGCGCATTCAGGTGCGCATTGGTCCGAATCGCGCCGGCCCTGGAGGGTGGTTGCAGCCCGTCGCCGACGGGTTGAAGCTGGTCTTTAAAGAGGAGCTCATCCCTGCGGAGGCAGATAAGCTCATCTTCATCGTCGCCCCCATCATCACCGTCATCCCCGCGCTGATCATCCTGGCAGTGGTGCCCTTTGGCGAGACGGTCACCCTCTTCGGTCACCAGGTGTCGCTGTCTATCGCCGGCGATCTCAATGTGGGCATCCTCTACATCTCCGCCGTCGCGTCCATATCGGTGTATGGCATCGTGTTGGCTGGCTGGTCGTCGAACAACAAGTATGCGACCATGGGAGGGCTGCGTTCCTCGGCGCAGATGATCAGCTACGAACTGGCTTTGGGCCTTTCGTGGGTTGGACCAATCCTGTTGGCGAACTCGATGAGCTTGAACGACATCGTCCAAACCCAGGGGCGCATGGGCTGGTTTATCCTGTATCAGCCCATTGGCGCGCTGATCTTCCTCATCGCCACCCTGGCAGAGGTGAATCGCTCGCCTTTCGATATGCCGGAGGCAGAACAGGAATTAACCGCCGGCTATCACACGGAATATTCTGGGCTCAAGTTTGCCCTGTTCTTCATGGCGGAATACGTCAAAATGATCGCCGTCAGCGTCATCGCGGCGACGCTCTTCTTCGGGGGCTATCTAGGTCCCGGCGTGGAGCGCTGGCCCTGGTTGGGTCCAATTTGGTTGTTGGTCAAAGTGCTGCTTTTGCTCTTTGGCATGATCTGGGTGCGGGCGACTCTGCCGCGCTTTCGTTATGACCGCCTGATGGCGTTTGGTTGGAAAGTGCTTTTACCGGTAGCTTTGTTAAACGCCTTTCTCACCGCGGGGCTCATCATCCTCTTTCCGGGGGTGCTGCAATGATGTGTGAGGGCTATTGCGGTGTGAGGTTGGATGGTTTTGGAGGTATGCGATGTTTGCTGTAGAACTTGCACGTGGCTTGCTGACCACTTTTCGCGAGATGTTCAATCGACCGGTGACGTTTCAGTACCCGGAGCAGAAGCGGCCGGTGCATCGTCGCTTCAAGGGCCGTCACGAGTTGAAGCGCTACGATAACGGGTTGGAGAAGTGCATCGGCTGTGCTTTGTGCGCGGCTGCCTGCCCTGCAGATGCGATTTTCGTTGAAGCTGCAGAGAATACAGATGAGCAGCGCTATTCGCCTGGGGAGCGCTATGCCAGCACCTATGAGATCAATTATCTGCGCTGCATCTTCTGCGGCTATTGCGAAGATGCCTGCCCCACCGAGGCGATTGTCTTAGGCGATAATTACGAACTTTCGTTCACCAACCGCCGTGAGGCGATTTATACCAAAGAACGCCTCTTGGAGCCGGTGCGCGGCGAGGGCAAGCCCACCCCTCAGAAGGTCGAGCCTGGCAAGTTCAACCGCTCGATCCCCATGATGCACGATCCGATGGATTGATACTGTGGAGAGGTTCTGATGATCCCCGATCTGGTTTTGTTTTTTGGTCTCGCTGGAATTGCCATTGCCTCGGCACTGGGGATGTTGCTGAGTCGCAATGCCATCTACTCAGCCATCAATCTGATCATAAACTTCGTTACCGTAGCCGTGTTCTATTTGTTGCTCGGCGCGCCGTTCATTGCGTTGGCACAAATCACCGTCTATGCCGGGGCGATTATGGTGTTGTTCCTGTTCGTCATCATGCTGTTGGGCGCTGAGCGCTTGCGCGCCAGCCGCACCCTTGCCTGGCAGCAGCCTCTGGCGATCCTGCTTTCGATCATCCTGGTGTTGGAAACCGCCTACATACTCATCCTCCGCCCAGGCAGCCTCTCGCCACCTACTACGGTTTCGGCAGGCTTTGGCGCGCCTCAAGCCATCGGGCAAACCTTGTTTGAAAGCTATTTGCTGCCCTTTGAAATCATTTCCGTCTTGTTGCTGGTGGCGATGATCGGCGCCATCGTTCTGACCAGGAGGGAACGCCTGGGCGAGAAGAAAGAGGAGGGTTAGATGGTTGCAACGGAGTATTATCTGGGGTTATCGGTGTTGCTCTTCGTGTTGGGGGCTTTGGGCGTGCTGATCCGCCGCAATGCCATCATCATTTTCATGTCTGTGGAGTTGATGCTCAATGCCGCCAACTTGGCGTTCGTCGCCTTTGCCCGCATGCATCAATCTTTGGGTGGGCAGATTTTCGTTTTCTTTGTCATGGCGGTCGCCGCGGCGGAAGTGGCGGTGGGCTTGGCGTTGATCGTGACCATCTTCAAAACGAAGCAAAGCATTGATATCGATCAATTGAATCAGCTTAAAGGATGAGCTCTGGCGAGGATGAAGGTCGAGAACGGGAGAATCTGGATTAATGAGGGATGCCTATGTTCCTTAGCGAAGTGATCTCAAGTGGTAGGCAATACTTTCACTTGGTGCCCTGGATCGTTTTCTTTCCGGTGATTGGGTTGCTAGTGAATGCCTTTTTTGGCGGCTGGCTGTTGAAGCGCGGCGCCATGGGCGAAAAGCTCGTGGGAGGCCTGGCAAGCACGGCTTCGGGTCTGGCTTTTGTTGTGGCGGTTTTGCAGGCCATCTCGCTTGCCAGCCACCCGGAAGGCCAGGTGGTCTTTCTGGCGGATTGGATCCATGTGGGCGACCTGCACCTGCGCTGGGCGTTTCAGGTGGACACCTTATCGGTGACCATGATGCTCGTCGTGGCCGGTGTAGGCACATTGATCCACATATACGCCATCGGGTATATGCACGAAGACGTGCGCCACAACGGCGACACCAGCCGGTTTCGCCGCTTTTTCGTTTTCATGAACCTGTTTATCGCCGCCATGATGGTCCTGGTGAGCAGCGATAACTATCTGATGCTCTTTGTCGGTTGGGAGGGCGTGGGCTTGTGCTCTTATCTGCTGATCGGTTTTTGGTATGACAAGGGTAAAGATGGCATTGGCAATGCCCTGGCGGCGAAGAAAGCGTTTGTTACCAACCGCGTTGGCGATTTCGGCTTTATGCTGGCGGCGTTCATCATGTTTTGGGCGTTTGGTAGTTTTGAATTTCACACCATCTTCGAGCGGGCGCCCGAGGTGGCTGAAGCCATGCCCGGAGTATTGTTTGCCATCACCGCCCTGATGCTCGTTGGGGTGACGGGAAAGTCTGCCCAATTGCCGCTCTACGTCTGGCTGCCCGATGCCATGGCTGGTCCAACCCCGGTCTCTGCGCTGATCCATGCGGCTACGATGGTCACCGCGGGAGTCTATTTGGTGGCGCGTTCCAGTGCCCTGTATGTGCTCGTCCCCCAGGCTCAGACTCTGGTGGCCCTGGTAGGCGCGACTACAGCCTTCTTTGCCGCCACCATTGCCGTTGGCCAGTTCGATATCAAGCGCGTTCTGGCGTATTCCACCATCAGCCAGTTGGGCTTTATGGTCGCCGCCGTGGGCATGGGCGCCTTTGTCGCCGGCATGTTCCATCTGGTGACCCACGCCTTCTTCAAGGCGCTGCTCTTTCTCTCCGCCGGCTCGGTCATTCAAGGGGTGGAGCGCGGCTTACATCACCTCGAACATGATGCCCACCTGAGTAAGAAGGCGAAGCAGGTGGAGCATCATTTCGACCCCCAAGACATGCGCAACATGGGAGGGCTGCGCCAACGTATGCGCCTCACCTTTTGGGTCTATCTCATTGGCGCCGTGGCGCTCGCCGGCATTCCCCCCCTGGCAGGGTTCTGGTCGAAGGACGAGATTCTGGCAGAAGCCAGCGCGCTCAACTCCACTGTTTACTGGCTGTTGACTCTGGCGGCGTTTCTCACCGCCTTTTATATGGGCCGGCAGATCTTCATGGTCTTCTTTGGAAGGCCGCGCAGCCTGCCGGCGGAGCACGCTGTGGAAAGCCCGCCAATCGTGACCATACCCCTCATTCTCCTGGCTGGCTTATCCGCGGTGGGTGGTGCGCTCAACCTTCCCGGCGTGCATACGTTCACAGATTGGTTGGAACATACCCTGGAACATGTGCATGCGGGAGAGTTCGTCTTCCGCGTCGCCGCAACGAGCACCCTTCTGGCGCTGGCGGCGATCGCTCTGGCATACTGGCTCTATGGCCGGCGCCTTCAAGCCATGCAGGACCTTCCTACTGCCAAGCGCGCCGATGACCCCTTGCGCCCTCTTTTGGGCCCCTTGTTCACCGCCTTGAACAACAAGTGGTGGGTGGACGAGCTGTATTGGGCGCTGATTCTCAACCCGTATATCGCCCTGGCGCGCTTCCTGGCCGATGTGGTCGATTGGCGCTTCTGGCATGACTGGTTTCACGACCGCGTCATCATGGGCGGATATAACGCCTTGACGCAGTTGACCGCCGTGCGCATCGACCTGGGCGGCATCGATGCCTTCGCCAATGGCCTGGGGGAGGCTGTGCAGCGGGCAGCCGCCTGGTTGCGCCGCATCGAGAGTGGTTATGTACGCAATTACGCCCTTTCTATCTTCCTGGGCGTGGTGCTGATCATCGGTTATCTTGTCTTGCGTTGAAATAGCCTTTCGCCCCGCCCAGACGACCTCCGGGCAGGGTGATTTCGGAGGATAAATTATGAACAATGTGCTGCATCCTTTGACCATGGTCACCTTCTTCCCGCTGCTTGGCGTGCTGATCATCCTATTCCTGCGGGAGGAGCAAAAGAACCTGATTCGCTGGGTCGCTTTGTTGACCTCGCTGGTCACCTTTGGCATTTCATTGAACGTGCTGGCGCTTTTCGACCCTTCCAAAGCGGATTTGCAGTTGGTCATCAACCTGCCCTGGATTCAGGTGGCGAAGTGGAACATTGCCTACCACATGGGGGTGGATGGCTTGAGCATCCTGCTGGTCTTATTGACCACGCTGCTCACCCCCATTTCCATCCTCTCCACCTGGACGGCGATCGAGGAGCGCGTCAAGGACTTTATGGTCTTCTTCCTGTTACTGGAAATAGGCATGGTGGGTGTTTTCCTGGCGCAGGATTTGTTCCTGTTCTACATCTTTTGGGAATTCACCTTGGTGCCGATGTACTTCCTCATCGGGGTGTGGGGTGGGCCAAGGCGCATGTATGCCGCGGTGAAGTTCTTCCTCTACACCATGGCCGGTTCGATCTTGATGCTGCTCGCCATTTTATGGCTGGGCATCCAGCAGGGAACCTTTTCCGTGCCTGAATTGGTCGCCATGAACAACATCCCCGCGCACCTGCAGTTTTGGCTCTTCCTGGCGTTTGCCGCGGCATTTGCCATCAAAGTGCCCATGTGGCCGCTGCACTCCTGGCTGCCGGACGCGCACGTCGAGGCACCCACAGCCGGTTCTGTAATCCTGGCAGGTGTGCTGCTCAAGATGGGCACTTATGGCTTCCTGCGCTTCAACCTGCCCTTGTTCCCGCAGGCAGCCGTCCAGCTTGCTCCATGGATGGCCGCGCTGGCGGTTGTCGGCATTCTCTACGGCGCAGCGGTGTCTTACGCCCAAAAAGATGTGAAGAAGCTGGTGGCCTACTCTTCGGTGAGCCATCTGGGCTTTGTCATGTTAGGTTTGTTTGCCCTCAATAACCAGGGCATTCAGGGGGGTATCCTGCAGATGGTCAACCATGGATTGAGCACAGGCGCGTTGTTTTTGATCGTGGGGATGATCTACGAGCGTCGCCATACGCGGGATATGGACGCCTTTGGCGGCTTGTGGAAGGTAATGCCCATTTACGGCGCTTTGACCCTCATCGTTGCCCTATCGTCTATGGGGCTGCCAGGCTTGAATGGCTTTGTCGGTGAGTTCACCATCCTGCTTGGCGCCTGGGGGGCGGGCAACCCTGGTGGTGTGCTGGCTTCCAACTGGTTTGCTGGTCTGGCGGCTTTGGGTGTGATCCTCGCCGCGGTGTATATCCTCTTCATGTTCCAAAAGTTGTTTTTAGGGCCGGTGGACAAAGAAGAGAACCGCGCATTGAAAGACCTGAACTGGCGCGAGGTGCTCACCTTGCTGCCGCTGATCGTCTTGATCTTCTGGATCGGCCTGTATCCACAGCCTTTCTTCGCCTTGATGGGCGCTTCGGTGGATCACCTGGTGACCGTCCTGCAAAGCGCGGCGGTGGCTGGCTTGCCCTAGGAGGGGAGCCGGGCGCGCTGAAGAATGGGAGCGAGATATGCTACAAGATTTGAACTTATCCCTCATCACCACTCTGCCCTTGCTCGTTTTGGTGACCTGGGCAAGCCTGCTGCTCCTGGTGGATGCTTTCATCCCTAACGGACGCAAAGCTATAACCGTTGCCCTGAGTGCATTGGGTCTAGGGGTGGTTTTGGCCTTGACCCTGTGGAGCCCTCCATCCTCGGCTGCTGCTCGCACTGCTTTTGGCGGCATGCTCGTCCTGGATGGCTTTGCGCACTTCATGAACGTGCTGCTCTTGAGCAGCGGCCTGGCGGGCATCGCTTTGGCTTATGATTACCTCCGACGCGGCGGGATGCAGCGCGGTGAATACTACGTGCTTTTGCTGTTTGCCATCAGCGGGATGATGCTCATGAGCATGGCTGCGGACCTGATCATCCTCTTCCTGGCGTTGGAGTTGCTATCCATCCCGCTCTATGTTCTGGCTGGCATTGCCGCGCCGCGCCTGGCATCGGAAGAGGCGGCGATGAAATATTTCCTGTTGGGCGCCTTCTCCTCCGGCTTTGTCGTCTTTGGCATCGCTCTGGCTTACGGCGCCACGGGGACGACGGGTTTGCAGGGCATCCTGAACGCCATCAATAGTGGTCAGGCAAACCTCGCCCTCTTGCTCACCGGGGCGGCATTGCTCCTGGTGGGATTGGGCTTCAAAGTCGCTGTGGTGCCCTTTCACATGTGGACGCCGGATGTGTACCATGGCGCACCTTCTGCAGTGACCGCGTTCATGGCGGTAGGCGCCAAAGTCGCCGGTTTTTCTGCTCTGATGCGCGTGTTCATCCTTGTCTTCCCGCACTTTGCCGTGGACCTGACGCCGATTCTATGGGCTTTATCCGCGCTGACCATGATCGTCGGAAATGTGGTGGCGATTGCCCAGCGCAACATCAAACGCCTGTTGGCTTATTCCAGCATTGCCCACGCCGGCTATATCCTGATGGCTCTGGTGCCCTATGGGCAAAGCCAGGTTTCCGCGGATGCCGTGGCATCGGCGCTCTTCTACCTGGTGGCGTACGCCTGCACCAACTTCGCTGCGTGGGCAGTGGTTATCGCCCTGGAGCAGCGCTATGCTGGCGAAGAAGGCGAAAAGGGGCTCAACCTGGAGGATTATGCCGGCTTGGGGCAGCGCCATCCGGTTATGGCTGCGGTGATGGCCGTCGCCATGCTCTCCTTCACAGGCGTGCCCCCCACCCTGGGGTTTATGGGCAAGTTCTACCTGTTCCGCACGGTGATCAGCGGTGGCTATCTGGGCTTGGCTATAATCGGCGTGCTCACCTCGCTCATCTCGGCATTCTACTACCTGTGCGTCGTGGTCATGATGTATATGCACGCGGGGGAGCCGGTGGTGCGCCGCGAAGCTTGGCTGTATCTGATTGCCTGTGCCAGCGGGATTGCGGTGGTGCTGTTGAGCATTTTCTCTGCCCCGCTGCTCGCCTGGGCTGCACAGGCGGGGTTGCAGTTGTTCTAACCTGTTTGCGGGCGGATGTGAATCTCCCCTGAGTTTCCAGGAAAAATGGGAGACCCCTTTCCTGGAAACTGTAAATCGCCATAGGGCTTTTCAAAGGTTTAATGTATGCCTGTTCGATATACCGCCAGGCTTGGCCTGGTAAGGCCGACCTCAGGTCGGCGTTACGATTTCCAACGGTCGGAAAGGACCAGAACAACGCTGAAATGCGCGAAAGAGTAGAACTTTAAAAAGCCCTAAAACCGCTAAAAACCGCACTTGCAGAGCCTGGGGTTTAGTGGCATAATGTATCTCTCATCGCATCAGATGATCCCGCCCATGCGCGCCGTGCATGGGCGTGTGAATCAATTTTTAGGAGCGTGTTTGATAGAAATGAAAACTAAAATTTCATCTGTGATCTTGATGTTCACGCTGCTCAGCCTGGTGCTCTCGGCTTGTAATGGGAGCGCTGAGCCGACTGCAGAGATCACCGAGATCTTCATTTACCCTGTCGCACCCACTTCCGTGGAGTTCACCCCTACGGCAACGGTGCCGCCCACGGAAACGCCCACCCTGCCGCCAGATGTGCCCACGCCGACCCCCACGAACACTTTTACCCCTTACGAAGCCCTGATTAACGAGGGCTTGAGGTACTGGAACGAGGAAAATGACCTCGAAAAGGCAACCGAGGCGTTCACTCAGGCGATTCAGTTGGAGCCAACCAAGCCGGATGCCTATGTCTTTCGCGCCCGTGTCTATTTAGAACAGGGAATGTGGGAGGAGGCGATTACGGACTGCAACTACGCCATCAACTACGACCCTACATATGCTCCGGCGTATAACTACCGCGCCGTGGCTTATGCCATGCGCGGCGGCGCAGATACGCAGGCATTGAAGGATTTCTCCAAAGCGATCGAACTGGACCCACAGTATGTCATCGCTTATTCCAATCGCGGCATCCTGCACAGCCAAAGGGAGGAGTATGATGAAGCCCTGGCAGACATGAATCAGGCAATTGCGCTCGATCCCACGGACCCGGAACTGTATTACGATCGCGCCCTGGTGTATACCTCTATGGATAATTTGGATGCCGCCATCGCGGATATGACCACTTTTATCCAGATTCTGCCCGATTCGCCCACCGGCTACCTGACGCGCGGCAAGCTTTATTACGCCAAAGAGATGTACGCCGAGGCGATCGCCGATTTGACCAAAGCCATCGAGCTGGAACCGGAGAACCTCGAAGCTTATTTATGGCGTGGTCTTTCTTACGCTGCGATCGGCGAAAAGGATAAAGCCATTCAAGACCTGACCTATGTGGAACAAAACGTCACCGATGCGGAGATCAAGCTGCGCGTTCAGGAGGAGCTGCAAAAGCTTGGTGCCACTCCTTAGTCGATTCTTTGGCAAACGGAGTGTTGCTTCGCCCACACCGCTTCTATGCCCTCTCTGCTCCCTCCTCCCTGGAAAAGGGGCTAATGGCTAGAACTGGGCAGGGTTCAAGGGTGGCGAGCGAACCGCTAAACAGACCTTTTGCGCCTTAGCAGGTATCTCAGCCCCTCGTGTGAAAGCTTTTTCAGGCGAGGGGCTTTGTTTTGGCCAGGCGCGCGTTTAGCGCTCGATGCGCGGCGAGCTCCATATCGCCCAATCGTCCATGAAGTCACCATGCGCGTGCACGATGAGCAGGAACTGCACCGTCTTCCCCTTCAGGCTGGCGAGGCTCACGGTCACTGGCAGCAGGCTGCCATCGCAGGTTTTCTCCCACTGCCCCAAGGTGTGGTACGCGCTGCCCTCTTTATACTGTAATTCAAAAGTCACCCGTCCAACGCCGCAGATGCCGCCTGGTCCTGCCAAGAACCCCAGGCGCGCCTTGAACAGATCTCCGCTTTGCACCAGGTAAGGGGCGAATAACCCCCCGATGACCCCATTGAACGCGCGTTTCGGAAAAGTGAGCAGCACTTTGCCGGAGATGCTTCCGTTTTCCAGCCATTCACCTTCTTTGATCTTTGCCACGCCGTTTGGGTCGCTATCCGCGCCGCCAAAGCTGAGAGGTGTGTCGAAGCTGCTGCCCACCCCGCTTTTCCACTCCGCCTGCGAGGCGCGGGCGATGAAATCGAAGACCAGGCCGCCGGGTACGGTCACTTTGACCTGCACCCAAAAGGCTTTCGTGCCATCGCCCCAACCGAAACGCTGACCCGAGGCAGTCGCCAGTTTGAAATTGCCGCGATGCGTACCTGCCTCCAACGGTGCCGTCAGGGTAACGGAGATGTCCACCGTACCTCCAGGTGGCACGGCAGCCGGCAGGGGTACCGCGGCAGGAGCCGAGAAGAGGTTATCACCTTCCGGCACCAGCGTGTAAGCCGTTGACCAGGTGCAGGCGCCCGCGTTTTGTAGCCGCCAGGTCTTAACGAAGACCTGCCCCGGATCCACTTCGGTGTTGTCGGGTATGGTGACATCCTTGACGAACTTCACCAAATTGCAAGGCACAGGGGTAGGTGTGAGGCTGGGGGGTAAGAAGGTATATGTGGGGGTCTGTGTAGAGGTAGCGCTTGGCGTTGGGGAAGGTGTGGAAGTCTCGCTAGGCGTAGGGAGGGCAGGGGAAGCTTCACCGGGTGAGGGGGTGGGCTGCGCGGCGAAAGTGAGCTGTGCCTGCACCGTTTCCGCCGCCGAGGTGAACAGGGCAGCCGCGCCTGTGGGTGTGGGGGTGGCGCGCGCCGGAAGGTTGCAGGCATAGAGCGCCATACTCAGGCTGAGGATCAACCCGCTTATCTTGAACTGCTTGGCTACCATCATCGTTCTCCTTACTAAAACGAGTACGGCCTGAGGCCAAAAGTGGATCATGATACCAGGACGGAATGCATTATAAAAGAGTTCCCCGCCCTTCGGGGAGGGAGATTTCTGAGCCCCACTATTTGTTATGGAACGGTTATATAGATTTCAAAAAAAGGTTACGAAAACCCTTGACAAGGGTTAAAGGATGGTGTAGAATGTAGGGCAGTACAATCTTTTCAAACCTATCCTTGAAAGGAGAAAGACAGATGAAGAAACTCGGATTGCTGATTGTGATCGCCATGCTGGCTTCCACGCTGCTTGCTGTGGCGGCGCCGGGCAAGCTGCTGCGCCTTGAGGTGATCAACCAGACGGGAGACAATGTGTACATCAAGCTAGAGGGCGTCAGGTCTGGGCAGTTCTATTACCTGACCGTGCCGCCGATGAGCTTCACCAAGCCGGTGAGCTACTTCACGCTGGTTGCGGATCGGTATAGCCGCACGACCTGGGCATGTGGGTATCAGGAGAAGGGCATTCTGAACATGTACAGCCAGGTACGCTTGAACTTCGTCCCCTGCAACGTCGTCCCCACACGCTGGGTATGGAACATTTTTGATCTTAATAATGTCCAGCACCCGAACTTTGGTGAGCCGACCATGGAGAAGATCTGGTACTACCAGGGGTTCTCGCGCACCTTCTGGGTCAAGACGGGCTGGATTTTTAGCGAAACCGGCTATCTATGGATTAAGTTCAAAGGCGCCGTGCTGCCGCGCACCTACAGCAGCGCATCCGGGCCTCTGGGCTGGATTCAGTACTTCAACTTCCGCTGGCGATATCGCTAAACCCGTTTGGGAACGTTAGCTGAGAAGCTAAACCCGAAAGCCCCTGCCGCATGGCGGGGGCTTTTTCGCTCCCCACA
>JBBIVW010000016.1:0-31352 GCA_037439525.1 Anaerolineae bacterium | reverse complement strand
AGAAGCTAAACCCGAAAGCCCCTGCCGCATGGCGGGGGCTTTTTCGCTCCCCACAACACTAGAGACTTCCAGGGCTGACCGAAATGGTATAATATTTATATTCCTGTCGGGCTTCTAAAAGCACAGGCTTACTCCAGGCTTTGTGCTTTTATCTTGTCTTGAGAAATACAGGTGATTACAGGTGTCTATGTTGGATAAACTTGCCGCCATTGAGGCACGCTACGCAGAGATCGATCAGGAATTGATGCAGGTGGGCAGCGATTACCAGCGCGCCGCGGATCTGGGGGTGGAGCGCGCCGAACTGCAGCCGCTTGTGCACCGCGCGCAGCAGTATCGCGAGGCGCTGGATAAGCTGGGGCAGGCGCGCGTGTTGGCTGAGGGTGAGGACGAGGAATTGCGCCTGTTGGCTGTGACAGAAATCGAGGAGCTTGAAGCGCTCATCGAACGCCTGGAGCAGGAAATTAAAAGCCTTTTGCTGCCCAAAGACCCGCGCGATCGGCGCAACGTCATCATGGAAATTCGCGCCGGCACGGGCGGAGATGAAGCCGCCCTGTTCGCCGCGGATTTGTTTCGCATGTATGCGCGGTACGCCGAGCGTCAGGGCTGGGAGGTGGAGGTGCTGTCCACGCATGAGATCGGTATTGGCGGCTTCAAGGAAATCATCTTTTTGGTCAAGGGGCAGGGTGCCTATTCCCGCTTGAAGTACGAGTCTGGCGTGCACCGTGTGCAGCGTGTGCCCGTCACCGAGTCCTCGGGCCGCATCCATACCTCCACGGCTACGGTAGCCGTGCTGGCAGAGGTGGATGAGGTCGAGGTGGAAATCCCCGAAAGCGACATCCGCATGGAGGTGTACAAGTCCGCAGGGGCTGGCGGGCAAAACGTGCAAAAGAACGCCACCGCGGTGCGCCTGACCCATATGCCCACGGGGATGGTGGTGCAATGTCAGGACGAGCGCTCGCAACTGCAGAACAGGCTGCGCGCCATGAGCATTTTGCGCGCGCGCCTGTATGAGATCGAGCAGGAGAAGCAGCGCCGCCAGGTGGAAGCCGCGCGCCGTTCGCAGGTGGGCACAGGTGAGCGCGCCGAGAAGATCCGCACCTACAACTATCCACAATCGCGCGTTACCGACCACCGCATTAACCACTCGGTGTTCAATTTACCTGCCATAATGGAAGGCGCGATTGATGAATTCATCGAGGAACTGGCGCTGCGTGATGAAGCTGAAAGGCTGGCCGCGGTGGAGACATCCTCGGAAGCTGCCACGGCGCAAAAAGGCTCAAGATGAGCCGCGCCATGTGCATGGTTTCAGCAGACTAAGTCTCTGAGCAGGTTGTGTGCCGGAGGGTGCGATGGCAGAGGTGGGGTTATGGCTGAAACAAATTGCCTCCCGCCTGAGCCGGGTGAGCGGGAAGGATAACCCTGCGCTAGAGGCGCGCTTATTGCTGGCGCACGTGCTGGGTAAAGCGCCTTCCTGGGTGTTGGCGCACGTGGAACACCCGCTCTCTGCCGCGCAGGAGGCGCACCTCGAAAACCTGGTGGCGCGCCGCCTGGCGGGCGAGCCGCTGCCGTACATCCTGGGGCATTGGGAGTTTTATCGCCTGGACTTTCGCTTATCCCCAGCCACGCTCATCCCGCGCCCAGAGACGGAATTGCTCGTCGATGTGGCTCTGGATTGGTTGCGCGCCCATCCTACACAGCCTTGGGTTGCGGATGTGGGCACGGGCAGCGGGTGCGTGGCGGTCTCCCTGGCAGTGCACATCCCCGAATTGATGGTGCTGGCAAGCGATGTTTCTTTTGAGGCTTTGCGCGTGGCGCAGGAAAACGCCAGGCGGCACGGCGTTGCCGGGCGTCTTTTGTGGCTTCAGGCGGATGTATTGAGCGCCATTGGTGGGAAATCGATGCTCAGCCGAAAGGTGCATACTGGCCTTGCCAAAGAGTCTGCTACGCGTGGAGCCGATGCAAAGTTTGCTTTGATTTGCGCCAACCTGCCTTACATCCCCAGCCGTCGCCTGCCCCACCTGGAGGTGGCGCAACATGAACCGCGCCTTGCTCTGGATGGGGGCGAGCAGGGGCTGCGCCTCATCCGCCGCTTGCTCGAACAGGCAGGCAAGGTGCTATCTTCTCCGGGCTTGCTCCTGATGGAAGTGGACCGCGCCCATGCGCGCCAAGCCGCGCGGCTCGCGCAGGCGGCTTTCCCCCAGGGACGCGTCGAACTGCGGCGCGATCTAGCCGGCCACGAGCGCCTGTTGTGCGTTTTCCTGGGGAATGGATGAAGGTTTGGTTAATCGGGCACAGACCAGAGGGATGCCCTCCTGGTTGTATGCTAGAATTTTGCCTCATCTTTTTCGCTAAAGGAGAGCAAAATGCGTAGAATATTCTCAACCTGGATGGGCATGACCTTGGTTTTAGCCGCGTGTACGACGCCCGTCGAGCCTGCAGCCACAACCTGGACACCTCAGGCGTACCCGTACCCTGGAGCAGATCAGGCGCTCGAGGCGACCACGGCGGCTGCGCCATATCCGCCCGGCGAGGCCACACAGGCACAGCCCGAGGTTCAGCTCTTCCGCATCCAACCCGGCGAGTCGACGGTGAGCTACGAAGTGGGTGAAACGTTCTTCAACGAGGGCAATCGGTTCAATTTGGCTGTAGGCGTGACCACCGAAATCCAAGGCGAGGTTTGGGTGGATGTGAACCACCCGGCGAACTCGCGCCTGGGAACGATCACTGTGGATATCAGCCAGTTTCGCTCAGATAGCACCCGCCGCGACAACGCCCTGCGCGAACGCTTTTTGGAATCGGCGCGCTACCCATTGGCGACGTTCCAACCCAAACGCCTCCAAGGTCTTCCGGAAAGTTATCGCGCCGGGGAGGAGCTTGCCTTCACCGTAATAGGCGACTTGACCGTACGGCAGGTGACCCGCGAGGTCGCTTTTCAGGTCGTTGCCAGGCTGGAAGGGGGTATACTAATAGGCATGGCGACTACGACCATCTTGATGAGCGACTTCGAGGTAGGACCGATTGAGATCGCCGGGATTCTGGGGACGGAGGATGAGGTAAAGATCACCCTGAATTTCGTTGCCCGCCCGTAGCCTGGCGTGCAGTGGAGGACGATGGAGCTTTTTCTTTCGAAGTTGCTGCCCGAGTTGATCTACCCGTTAGGGCTGGCGTGCGTTTTAATCGCTCTGTCCCTATTATGCGCTCAGCGGCAACGTCTGCAGCGCGCCTTGCTTGGCGTCAGCCTGGGTTTGTTGTGGTTGGGGGGCAACCCGTGGGTAGCGCAGGGGCTGGCGCGCTCGCTGGAATATCGCTATTTGCCCCCACATCCTGTGCCCCATGCGCCGGTGCTCATCCTGCTGGGAGGCGGAACGTATCCGGCGAGTTACCCGCGACCGATGGTGGAAGTCAGCGGCGCAGGAGACCGCGTGCTCTACGCTGCCTGGTTGTATCACCAGGGAGTCGCCCCGGCCATCCTACTGAGCGGCGGGGCGTTGGATTGGTCCGCTAGGCCGAGCACCCCCACCGAGGAAATGGCGACATTGCTGGGTATGATGGGCGTGCCTCAAGAGGCGCTATGGTTTGAAGAGCGCTCGCGCAACACCTACGAGAGCGCGGTGAATTGCGCACGCCTTCTGCGCCAGAAGCACATCTCGCGCGCATTGCTGGTCACTTCTGCCTGGCACATGCCGCGCGCCGTTGCCCTGTTCCGCAAGCTAGGCCTGGAGGTGGTGCCGCTACCTGTGGATTTCAGCGCTACCGAAACGCAGGCAGGTTTCGACCTGCGCCGCGTGATTCTGGGCTTGGTGCCCAGCGCAGATCACCTGGCGCTGACGGTAAAGATGATCAAGGAGTATTTGGGAATGTGCATTTATCGCCTCAGGGGTTGGATATGACCCACCCAATTCAAGGGAAACGTTTGGTTTTGGGTGTGAGCGGTTCCATCGCCGCCTACAAGGCGGTTGAACTGGCTTCCAGGCTGGCGCAAACGGGCGCGGAAGTGGATGCCATCCTCACGCCCTCGGCATGCCAGTTCGTCAGCGCGTTGAGCTTTCAATCGGTGACCGGCCGTCGCGCTTATATGGACGCGGATCTGTGGGGCGCGGAGGGGCATGTGCTGCACATCGGCCTGGCGCGCGGCGCAGACTGCGTGCTGGTTGCCCCGGCGACGGCGAACACCATGGCGCGCCTGGCGCATGGCCTGGCAGATAACCTACTCAGCCTTACCGCGCTGGCTGCGACCTGCCCTCTAGTATTAGCCCCGGCGATGGATGCAGGCATGTTCCAACACCCTGCCACTCAGGAAAATCTGGAGCGCCTGCGTCAACGTGGGGCGGTGATCATCGGCCCTGTGGAGGGCCACCTGGCTTCGGGCGTACGCGGTCTCGGCCGCATGGAGGAGCCGCTGAAGATCATCGAACATCTGCGCTTTCTCTTTTCGCGCCAGGGCGTGTTGCAGGGGCGCAGGGTGGTGGTGACCGCCGGAGGCACTCAAGAGCCGATCGATGCGGTGCGGGTGATCACCAATCGCTCCTCGGGGAAACAAGGATTTGCCCTGGCGCAGACGGCGCTGGATTGGGGCGCGCAGGTGACGCTCATCACCGCCCCCAGCGCGTTGCCTGTGCCAGTGGGCGCGGAGTGCGTCCAGGTCTGCACCGCGCAGGAGATGCATGCCGCGGTGATGGAGGCCATCGCAGGTGCAGATGTGCTGCTGATGGCCGCTGCCGTGGCAGATTTCCGCCCGCTCCAGGCGCAAACGCATAAGATCAAGAAGGGCGCAGAGCCGGTGCAACTGCACCTCGTGCCTACGGTGGATATTTTGCAGGATGTTGCCGCGTTCAAACAGGCGCGTGGCTGGCCACGCCTGACCGTGGGCTTCGCGGCTGAATCGAACGACCTGCTGGAGAACGCGCGCGCCAAGCTGCTTGCCAAGCGCCTGGACCTGATCGTTGCCAACGATATCACCGCCGCCGACGCCGGCTTTGGCGTGGACACCAACCGCGTCACCCTATTGTTCGCCGATGGCCGTGTGGAGCACCTGTCGCTGATGAGCAAAGCGGAAGTGGCGGAGGAAGTGTTGCGCCGTGTCGTGGCCATGCTCCCCTCGAGAACCTAGGGATTGAGATGGCTCGGTGTACGCGGTGCGTGCATGACATGCCTGGCGCTTTTGGCGCTGGCGGTATAATCGAAAGAAAAAGGAGTGAGCCGCTATGGCTTTGAAAGTTGGCGACCTTGCCCCGCAATTCAGCCTGAACAGCCACCTCGACCGCCTGGTCAGTCTGAGCGATTACCTAGGAAAAAAGAACATCGTCCTCGCCTTTTTCCCGCTCGCTTGGACGCCGGTTTGAACGCATCAGATCCCGTCGTATGAGCAGGAGTTGAGGCGCTTCGACGGGGTCAACGCCCAGGTCCTGGGCATCAGTGTGGATAGCGTACCTTCGTTGAAAGCATGGGCGGAAAGCCTGGGGGGCATTTCTTATCCGCTGCTAAGCGACTTCTACCCGCATGGCTATGTCGCCCGCCTGTACGGCGTGCTGCGCCCCGAGGGGACGAGCGAACGAGCGATCTTTGTCATCGATCGCCAGTGCACCATCCGTTATGTGGATGTGCACCCCATCGATGACCAGCCGGACAACGAAGTCCTTTTTCAGGTGCTGGCAGAGATCGAAGGCACAGCCTACACCGCCGCGGTAAGGCAGGCTGAGCCCGTCCAGGTGCAATCCAGGGCTAAAGCGGTGGCAGGCGCTACGGCGCAGGCGGAAGTGGTCATGTATTGTACCGATTGGTGCCCTGCCTGCAAACGGGCGCGCGCCTTTTTGGAAATGCATGGCATCCCTTACCGCGAGATCAACATCAGCCGAGATCGCGAAGCCGCGGCGCGCCTGCGCCATTGGACGCAAGGCTATGAGACGACACCCACGTTTGAAATCAATGGCGAGGTGGTGATCAACTTCGATCGCCAGCGCTTGATAACTCTCTTGGGCATTCAAGAATAGCCTCAGCCAGCGCGGCCAAGGGAGCCCAGGCGGTTTTGCCCCCATGATACGCGTGACGCCCACGCTCTCCATTGATGAAAATGAACTGAGGTTCCACTTTCTGCGCGCGGCTGGTCCCGGCGGTCAGAATGTGAACAAAGTTTCCAGCGCGGTGCAATTGCGCTTTAATGTCCTGGAATCTCCTTCACTGCCAGAGGAGGTGCGCCAAAGATTGTTGCGACTGGCGGAAAAGCGCATCAATACGCAGGGTGAGTTGGTGATCGAAGCCATGCGCTACCGTACCCAGGAACAGAACCGCCAGGAGGCGATGCGGCGCCTGTGCGCGTTGATCCGCCAGGCGGCTCAGCCGCCGCGCCTGCGTGTGCGCACGCGCATCCCGGTCGTTTCGCGCCGGCAACGTCTGCAGGCGAAACGTCGGCGGAGCGAGGTAAAACGCCTGCGCCAGCGCCTGCGCTTCCCAGAGGAATGAGCGGAGCCACTGCCGGCGTGAAGCCGATCTTCCCCGCTGTGGTATGATATAGAGCTGTTATCTGGGAGAAAGCCTCTCTCAAGAGGCACAGCGCGCACCAAAGTTGAGCGCGTTGGCAGAGCGCCATTTCGTTGTGTGGCGCCACATCTCAAAAGAAAGAGGTACAGAGTTAATGGAATTGGTTTCCCCTTCAATTCCCAACCACTTCAGCCTGCCGCGACGCATTCAGCGCCTGGCGCATCTGGCGTATAACCTGTGGTGGACATGGAACCCCGATGCACAACGCCTATTCTCCATGATTGACAAAGAGAGATGGGAGCGCGTGTACCATAACCCGGTGCGCTTTCTGCGCGAGGTGGAGCGTGTTAGGCTCAACGCCGTGACCAACAACCGTTATTACCTCAATTTTTACGACCGCATCCTGCGCCAATTCGATGAGTACCTGGAGGCAGACAAGACCTGGGTATCCACGCACATGCCTCAGATCAAAGACCGCCTGATCGCCTACTTTTCAATGGAATTTGGCCTGCATGAGACCTTGCCGATCTATGCGGGCGGCTTGGGCGTGCTATCGGGGGATCACCTTAAGGAAGCCAGCGACATGGGGCTATCGTTCGTCGCCGTAGGCTTCTTCTACACCGAAGGATACTTCACCCAGCGCATCACCGAAGATGGCTGGCAGGAGGCGACCTATACCCGCCAGCGATTCGAAGACCTGCCGGTTTTGCCCGTGGCGAAAGAGGACGGCGCGCCTTTGCTGGTGAGCGTTGAGCTACCCGGGCGCAGTGTGCTGGTGCGGTTGTGGGAAATTCGCGTGGGGCGTGCCCCGTTATACCTGCTTGATTCCAATGTCGAGGAGAACGCCCCTGCCGATCGAGCCCTCACAGCGCGTTTATACACCAGCGACCCGGAAATGCGCATCTCTCAGGAAATCCTCTTGGGCTGCGGTGGCGTGCGCGCGCTGCACGCTTTGGGATATACCCCGCAGGTTTGGCACATGAATGAGGGGCATGCAGCTTTGCTCGTCTTAGAGCGTATGCGCATGTTGATCGCTCAAGGGCTCAGCGTGGAGCAGGCTATGGAAGAGGTGCGCCAGGGAAGCGTGTTTACCACGCACACGCCAGTGCCGGCGGGCAATGACGAATTTCCCCTCTGGCTCGTCGAACGCTACTTCGCTTCGCTCTGGCCCGAGTTGGGCCTGAACCGGGAGCAGTTCATCGACCTGGCGCGGCACACGGTGAGCTGGGGCGAGACCTTCAGCCTTCCGGCGCTGGCGCTCAAGTTCTCTGAAGGGAGAAACGCGGTTTCGGAGCTTCACGCCGAAACCTCGCGCAAGATGTGGCAGTACCTGTGGCCCAATACGCCTGTGGAAGAGGTGCCCATCACGCATATCACCAATGGCATCCATACTGCCACCTGGCTGGCGCGGCGCTTGCGCCATCTGTTCGACCGCTATTTAGGCGCGGATTGGCTCGAAGAAGTGGACAATGCGGACGTTTGGGAATTGGTCCACAACATCCCGGATGAACAACTGTGGCGCGTACGGAGACACCTCAAGCGCAAGCTCGTCTATTACATACGCGAGCGCGCCCGCCAGAAGTGGTTACACGGCAGTTGGCACCCGGTGCAGGTCGTTGCTTCGGGCGTATTGCTCGACCCATATGCGCTCACCATCGGCTTTGCCCGACGTTTTGCGCCTTATAAGCGCGCCAACCTGATTTTGCGAGATTTGAACCGCTTGCTCTCCATCCTCAACAACGAGGAGATGCCAGTGCAAATCATCTTTGCAGGCAAGTCGCACCCCGATCATGAAGGGGGCAAGATGCTCATCCAAGAGGTGTATCGCATCGTCAAGCAATCGGAAAGCGGTGGCAGGCTGGTGTTCTTAGAGGATTACGACATGAACCTGGCACGTTATTTAATCCAGGGAGTGGATGTATGGTTGAACACCCCGCGCCGTCCGAACGAAGCCTCGGGCACCTCTGGTCAGAAAGCGGCGATCAATGGCGTGTTGAACTGTTCCGTGTTGGATGGCTGGTGGCGCGAGGGGTACAATGGCAAGAACGGCTGGGCAATTGGCAAGGATGAGACCTTCGATAATCCCGACCTGCAGGACGAAGCGGATGCCGAAAGCCTGTACGACATTTTGGAGAACGAAATCGTCCCCTTGTACTATAAAGTGCGCTCCTCGGATGGGCTGCCGCTGGACTGGATCGCGCGCATGAAAGAATCCATGCGCACCATCGGTCCCTTGTTTTGCACGCGCCGCATGGTCAAGGAATACCTGCAGCGCTTATATATGCCTGCCATGAAACTCGGAGTTGCCCCCTCCACAGTGATGGATTAAGCCATGGACCTCGATTTGTTGCTCTCCTACCAAGCCTGGTTGAACGCCGGGCTGATCTTCTTGCTGCGTATTTCGGATATGAGCTTGGATACGCTGCGCGTCCTGGTGGTGATGCGCGGGAAGAAGAGCGTCGCCTGGGTTTTGGGCTTCTTCCAATCCATGATCTTTGTGCTGGCGATCAGTTCGGTCTTGCGCAACCTGGATAACCCTTTGAACATCTTGGGATATGCCGCCGGCTTTGCCACAGGCAATGTGGTGGGCATGTTCCTGGAAGAAAAGCTGGCTATCGGACACGTGCAGCTCAGCGTGGTGAGTTCAAGTTTGGGCCCGGCGATTGCAGAGCGTTTGCGCAGCGAGGGGTATGCCGCTACCGAAATCCCCGCGCGCGGCAAGGATGGCACCGTCTCGTTGATCAGTTGCAGCGTGTTGCGTAAAAACGTGGAACGTGTGCGACGCCTCGTCAATCAGGTGGATGCCAACGCCTTTATCACGGCAGAAGACGTGCGCCCTGTGCGGCGCGGCTTCTGGCGCGCTTAGGTGACATATCGGGGTTGAGTGTGCTCCTTCCCGCGACGTTGATTTTTTCACTGCGCGTCGTGGACATCACCATGTACACCTTGCGGGTGATGATGGTGGTGCGCGGACACCGATTCCTGGCTGCGCTCTTCGCCTTTTGCCAGGCATTGGTGTACATCCAGGCGGCGCGCCTGGTCTTTGCGGATTTGGGAAACATAGTCAAAATTCTGGGTTATGCTGGCGGTTATGCCAGCGGGCTGGTCGTGGGCATGTTCATCGAGTCTCATCTCGCCATTGGCTATTCGCGATTGAGGGTGGTGAGCAGTCACCGTGGCTTGGAGCTGGAAGAATGCCTAAGAGAGGCAGGCTATGGCGTTACGCAGATTGCCGCCAAAGGGATGAATGGCACGGTGACGGTGCTAGATTGTTTTGTCTTGCGCCGTGATGCCCGGCGTGTGCAACAGCTCATCGCCAAACTCGACCCGCAGGCATTTATCACCAGCCAGGCTGTGCGCCCCTTGCAGCGCGGTTTCTGGCAGCGCTGAGACTTGCTCTCCCGACTTCGATATAACAACAAATTAGTAATAATGAGAATATTGTCCTTTTGATGTGACATCCGTCGGCGGCGAAGGGGAGAAACGTCACTTGAAACATTTGGCTAAATCATTACCATTTGTATAAACGTTGATTTAATTGGTAAAGATTTCAGAGATACCATGTTTAAAGTCAACCGCCGTACCGATTATGCCATTCGCGTGCTGCTCTACCTTGCGCAACGCCCGGTGGGGAGTCGTGCTTCTGCCGAGGAGGTCATGCGGGAGATGCTGGTGCCGCGCGCCTACCTGCACCGCATTATCGCCACGCTTTCTAACAAGGGATTCCTGGCTACTTTTGCTGGTCCAAAAGGTGGGTTCGAACTGGCTCTTCCTGCGCAGGAGATCAACCTGTTGCAGATTTGGGAGGCGATGGAGGCGCCCCTGATCATCTCGGATTGTTTGAAGGCGCCGCGCGCCTGCCCTTTGGACGAGGGCTGCCCGGTGCGTCAGCGGTGGGGGCGCATCCAGGCGCTGCTCGTGCACGAGTTGAAATCCATTACCCTAGCTGATTTGGCACTGGAAGCCCAGGGCGCGCCTGTGGCGCATTCGATGGCACAGACCGAAAAGGCGTATGTGCCTTGAAGATCGCTGTATAAGCTTAAATTCAGGAGGTGCCGCCTGGAGCACACGAATCACGAGGAAACCCAATTGTCCGTATTAGCATTCAAGGAGTGAGTACAAATGGATGTGATTTTGCTTTCTCGTTTGCAGTTTGCCATTACCACCGTTTATCACTTTTTCTTTGTCCCCCTCACCCTGGGGCTTTCCGTTCTTGTGGCCTTGATGGAAAGCATTTATGTAAGCACGGGTCAGGAAGTGTATAAAAGGATGGCTAAATTTTGGGGGAAGCTTTTTGTCATCAACTTCGCTATGGGGGTGGTGACCGGTATCGTGCAAGAGTTCCAATTTGGTATGAACTGGTCGGAGTATTCACGCTTCGTCGGGGATATTTTCGGCGCGCCTCTGGCCATCGAGGCGTTGTTGGCTTTCTTCCTGGAGTCCACTTTCTTGGGGGTGTGGATCTTCGGATGGGAAAAACTTTCCAAGAGGGCTCACGCGACAGCTATATGGCTGGTGGCGATTGGTTCGAACGTCTCGGCATTGTGGATTTTGATCGCCAACTCGTTCATGCAGCAACCCGTGGGTTATGCGCTCAGCGGGGGGCGCGCGGAGATGACGGATTTCTTCGCCTTGGTGTTGAACCCCAATGTATGGGTTCAATTTCCCCACGTGGTGATGGGAGGGTTTGTCACCGCAGCGTTCTTTGTGATGGGCATCAGCGCGTACCACTTGGTGCGCAAGAATGAGGTGGATTTCTTCAAGCGTTCCTTCCAGATGGCCGCCATCATGGGCGCTATAGGGATTATCATGGTCGGGCTGATCGGACACAGCCAGGCGCAGCACATTGTGGAAGTTCAACCGATGAAAATGGCGGCAGCCGAAGCGCTCTGGAACACCGAAGACCCGGCTTCGTTCTCTCTGCTCACCATTGGCGATCTTACCCAGCGGCGGGAGGTCTTCTCGATCCGTCTGCCCAGGCTGTTGAGCCTGCTGGCATACAACCAGCTTGCCGGTGAGGTGAAAGGGATTTACGATTTGCAAAACATGTATGCGGCGGAGTATGGTCCTGGAGATTACATTCCCCCTGTTGCGGTCATCTACTGGTCCTTTCGCATCATGGTTGGGGCTGGTGTTGTGCTTGGCCTATTGGCGCTGTATGCTCTTTTCATGGTCATGGGGGATATGCTTATGGTCCGGCCGCGCGCCTTGCGCCTGTACTCCTGGGCGCTCGCTCTTCCATATTTGGCCAATACTGCCGGCTGGATGATGACCGAAATGGGACGTGTGCCCTGGGTGGTGTACGGCTTGATGAAAATCGAAGATGCGGTTTCTACCACGCTTTCGCCAGCTCAGGTGCTGATCACCCTGTTGGGCTTCACCCTCATCTATGGCGCCCTCATGGTCGCGGATGTGTACCTGTTGATGAAGTTTGCCCGAAAGGTTCCGTCGGAGGAAATGACCGCTTCTACCGATGACGAAGAGAGTCTGCCGTCCTTGATTTCCACCTGAGAGATAGGAGAGAAGAGCCATGTTGGACTTGAATACACTTTGGTTTGTTTTGATCGCCGTATTGTATAGTGGTTTTTTTGTGCTGGAAGGCTTTGATTTCGGTGTCGGCATCTTACTTCCATTCATAAGCCGTGCGCAGGAACCGCAGGAAGTGGATCGGCGACGTCGTATGATGATCAACACCATCGGACCGCACTGGGATGGCAACGAGGTCTGGTTGCTCACGGCTGGCGGGGCGACCTTTGCCGCTTTTCCCCATTGGTACGCCACTTTGTTCAGCGGATTTTACCTGGCGCTCTTCCTTCTTTTGCTGGCTTTGATTGTGCGTGGCGTGGCGTTTGAATTTCGCAGCAAGGATGCCAATCCCAAATGGCGCAGGCTCTGGGATGGGGCGATCTTCATCGGTTCTGCCCTGCCTGCCCTGCTCTTAGGGGTGGCGTTCGGCAACTTGGTGCGCGGCGTCCCGATTGATGCCGAAATGAACTACGTGGGCGGCTTTTTCAACTTGCTCAACCCCTATGCCTTGCTTGCCGGCGTGACTGCCTTGGTGACTTTTGCATTGCATGGCGCCATTTTTATCAGCCTGAAAACAGAAGGAGATTTGAAGGTAGCCGCCAGTAAGGCCGCGCAGCGCTTATGGCTGCCGACAGTCATCCTGCTTTTAGGCTTGCTCACCTTCACCTATTTTGAAACAGATATCCTGGCGCGCTTGGGGGTCAACCCCGGCATCGTCCCGCTGAGTGGCATGGCTGCCATTTTACTGGCCGGTTACTTCATCCGCCGCCAACGCGAGGGTTGGGCGTTCCTGATGACCGCCCTGACCATCTTGATGACCATCGCCACGGTGTTCATGATCCTGTACCCCCGTGTGATGATTTCCAGCCTGGACGCTTCTTTCAGTCTGACAATTTACAATGCCTCCTCCAGCCCCTATACTTTGAGAGTGATGAGCATTATCGCGTTGACTTTTGTGCCCGTCGTCCTGGCATATCAGGCATGGAGCTATTGGGTCTTTCGTAAGCGCCTGACCGTGACTTCTGCGCTGGAGTACTGAGGAACTAGAGAAGACTATTCTGCCAGACCTGACGGGTGCTCACCTCCGTCAGGTTTCTGGTTTAATTAGGGCTGGCTTATTCATGTTCTTGGATCGGCGTTTGTTGCGTTTGGTGCGCCCGCATGGGTTCCTCCTTATCGCCGCGGTGGGCATAGGGGGGCTGAGCACGCTCTTTGCCGTACTTCAAGCCCACACGACGAGTCGGGTGGTGGCGCGCGCCTTTCTGGCAGGCAGCGACTTGGAGGAAGTGAGCGCTCTTTTGGTTTGGCTGTTGCTGGCTGGCTTGTTGCGCGCCATGGCGCTCTGGTGGAGCGAAGCGCTAGCCCATTCCCTTGCGGTGCGTGTGAAACAAAACGTGCGACAGCAGCTGTTCCATACTCTGGTGGAACGCGGACCACTCTATTTGAGAGGGGAGCGCTTGGGGGAGGTGACCAACCTGTTGCAGCAAGGGGTGGAGGGTTTACACGCCTATTTTGCCCAGTATTTGCCCGCCATATTCCTGGCAGTTTTGACGCCGTTGATCATCCTGGCGGCGATCTTTCCTATAGATATGATTTCTGGGCTGGTCATGTTGCTGACCGCGCCGCTGATCCCGCTTTTTATGGCCTTGATTGGCGCTCAGGCGCGCCAGCTCACCCAAAAGCGCTGGCGAAGTTTGAGCCACATGAGCGCTTATCTGTTGGACGTATTGCGCGGCTTGCTGACATTAAAGGTGTTGGGGCGCAGTGCGGAACAAGCGAGGCGCATTGCCCAGGTGAGCGAGCGCTTCCGTCAGGCGACTATGGGCGTCTTACGCGTCACTTTTCTTTCTGCTTTGGTGTTGGAGATGGTAGCTACGCTCAGCGTCGCCGTCGTCGCCGTGGAAATAGGCTTGCGTTTGCTCTATGGGGGCATGGAATTTCAAGCCGCGTTCCTGGTGTTGCTCCTCGCACCAGAGTTCTATCAACCGTTGCGTTCTTTGGGGGCGCGCTTCCATGCGGGCATGCCAGCCCAGGAAGCGGCGCAGCGCATCTTCGAGATTCTCGAATCCCCTGCAACATGGATGAAGGCGCCCTGGGATGCCGAACAGGAGCTGCATTCTTCCCATTCGCGCGCTTTCGCGCGCCGAATCGAGTTGCGCGGTGTGCACTTTCAGTATCCTGAGGGGGGGCGCGGGGTGAAAAACCTCAATCTGACCATTGCGGCTGGCAGCAAGATGGCCGTTGTCGGGCCAAACGGCGCCGGCAAGAGCACGCTGGCAGCCTTATTGCTGGGTTTCATCCATCCACAAAAAGGGCAGGTGCTGGTAGATGGAATGCCCTTGGAGGCGGCGCCTCCGCAAGCCTGGTGGAGGCAGGTGAGCTGGGTCTCCCAGCATCCTTTTCTCTTGAACGATACCGTATTGAACAATCTCCTCCTGGCGCGCCCGGAGGCGACCATGGAAGAGGTCATCCAGGCCGCGAAGATGGCGCAGGCGCACGCGTTCATCCTTGCGCTTCCCCAGGGTTATCACACACAAATTGGCGAACAAGGGGCGCGCCTGAGCGCTGGGCAGGCACAACGTCTCGCCCTGGCGCGTGCTTTTCTCAAGGATGCCCCTGTGCTCATCCTGGATGAACCAGGCGCCTATCTCGATGCGGAACACGAAGAAGCGCTGATCAACGCCATTTATCGCTTGATGGAAGGGCGGACGGTGGTGGTCATTGCCCATCGAGTGCAAACTATCCATCGCGCCGATCGCGTGGTGGTGATGGATCGGGGAGAAATCGTGGCGCAAGGGACTCATACACAGTTAGCACGCCATCACCAGATGTACCGGCGTTTGTTGGGTCTGGATGACTGGCATGTTGCTGCACCATCTTTCGCGCCGGCGGAGCAGCCACAAATAACGCCTCATCCGTCCACAAGAGGATTTCCTGCACCTGTGGAGGCGCTAAGTTTGGCATCGGATGCCCCGCACCAGCGGCAAAAGCGTGCCCTGCAGACACTCTTTCGCTTGCTCCAACTGGCATGGCCTTTTGCCCCCTGGATGGCGCTCTCGATTCTTTTGGGTTTTGCCACCATTATGGGGGGAATGGGGTTGATGACCACTTCGGCGTGGATCATCTCGGCGGCAGCGCTGCGTCCCTCGATCGCTGAGTTGCAGGTGGCGATTGTCGGCGTGCGCTTCTTTGGCATCACGCGCGGTTTGTTTCGTTATCTAGAGCGCGTCGTCTCTCATCAGGTTACCTTTCGTTTGCTCGCGCGCCTGCGTGTGTGGTTTTACCAGGCATTAGAGCCGCTCGCGCCTGTTCGTTGGATGGGGTTTCGCAGTGGGGATTTGCTGCAGCGCATCCTGGGCGATATCGAAAGACTGGAGGGTTTTTATGTGCGCGCTTTGGCGCCTCCCTGGGTGGCTCTATGGGTAGGTATGGGCATGTGGGCGCTCCTGAGGCAGTTTGACCTCCGCCTGGCAGGGGTTTCACTTGCCTTTTTCGGACTCAGCGGCGCGGCTGCAGTAGCGCTGGCACGCGTGAGCAGTGGCGCTGCGGCGCGCGGCGAAGTCAGGCTGCGCGCGGAATTAAGCACCGTTCTGGTAGAGAACCTGCGCGGCTTGGCGCATCTGCTCATCTATCCTATGGGCGCAAGACGCCTGCGTTTGACCCAGGAGTTAAACCAAGCATTGGAACATAGCCAGTGGCGCTTGGGAACGCTCACCGCGATGCAAGCTGCATTGAATCAGTTCTGCGCCTCCCTGGGTGCCTGGATAGGGTTATGCCTGGCTATTCCCCTGGTGGCTTCTTATCGCCTGGAAGGGGTCTTCTTAGCGGTGGTGCTCATGGCTGTGCTGACCAGCTTCGAAGCCCTGACCCCGATCCCGCTGGCCGTCCAACATTTGGAGGGGGATGTTCACTCTGCCAACCGGCTGTTTGAAGTCGTTGATCTGCCGCTACCGCCCACCCCGCCTGCGCAATCGTTGCTTCCACCACCGGAAGCATTTGATGTGACCGTCCAGGACCTCTGCTTTCGTTATCCTCAGGGAGAGGGGCTACAAACCGAAACAGAAGAGTCGCCCCTGGTGCTGGAAGGGGTGAGCTTTTCCGTGCCACGTGGGGGGAAGATCGCCTTGGTTGGACCAAGCGGTGCCGGGAAGAGCACTCTACTGCACCTGATTTTGAGGCTGTGGGAAGTCGAGGAGGGGATGATCCTGTTGAACGGCGAGCCAATTCAAGCATACGCGCCCGAAAAGCTGCGTCAGGCGGTGGGCGTGGTGGCGCAAAACACCTATTTGTTCAATGCCAGCGTGCGCGAGAACCTGTTGGTCGCTTGCCCCCAGGCTTCCGAGCAAGAGATGATCGAGGCAGCCAAAGGCGCGCACATTCACGAATTCATCCTCGGTTTGCCGCAGGGTTACGACACCTGGGTGGGGGAAGAAGGGTTGCGCCTCAGCGGCGGCGAGCGACAGAGGCTGGCGCTGGCGCGCGCCTTGCTCAGAAACCCGGCGTTGCTCATCCTGGACGAACCCACGGCGAATCTCGATCCTCTGGTAGAGAGGCAGGTGCTGCAGACCATCCTGCAGACCATGCAAGGACGCACTGTTTTGATGGCGACGCATCGCCTGATTGGCTTGGAACGCATGGATCAAATCCTTGTAATCCATCAAGGAAGAATTGAGGCGCGTGGCACCCATGAGGAATTGCTTGCCCAACCAAAGGGGTTATACTGGCGCATGTGGCAGCTTCAACAAGGCCGGCTGATCGAAGGTTGAGCCGGCTTGTATTTCGCGGAACATGGGAAGGCGCCAGGATTTCTAGGCTATAATGCGTAGGCGATGAAACAAGTGCTGCAAAATCTACGTAATGGAGAGACCCAGGTGGTAGAGGTGCCCGTGCCTCAACCTCAGCATGGCCAGGTGTTGGTGCGCACCGCCGCCTCTTTGGTCTCGGCGGGCACAGAGCGCATGTTGGTGGGCTTTGCCGAAAAATCCCTGATTGGTAAGGCGCGCAGCCGACCCGACCTGGCGCGCCAAGTGTGGGAAAGAGCCTGGCGCGAAGGGTTGTTCAGCACGCTGGAGGCGGCTTTCCGCCGTTTAGACCAGCCCATGCCTTTGGGGTATGCTTCTTCGGGCACCGTTGTCGGGCTGGGAGAAGGGGTGGAGGATGTGCGCCTTGGTCAAAGGGTGGCTTGCGCCGGGGGCGGATATGCGCTTCATGCGGAATATGTCGTCGTGCCCAGAAATTTGCTCGCCCCTCTGCCCGATGGAGTGGATTTCGAAGCCGCGGCGTTCACTACCCTGGGAGCCATCGCTTTGCATGGCTTTCGTTTAGCCCAGGTGCAGGTGGGCGAATGCGTTGCGGTGATTGGGCTGGGCCTGTTAGGCTTGCTCGCCGCGCAGATCGCCAGAGCCGCAGGCTGCCGCGTGATCGGCATAGACCTGGACGCCACGCGCGTTGCCCTGGCGCGCACGTTGGGCTTGGAAGCGGTAGAACGCCCCCAGGCAGAGCAAGCCGCGCGCGCCTTTTCCCGTGGCCGTGGGTGCGATGCGGTTTTGATCTGCGCCGATACCCCCTCTTCTGATCCGATTGTGCTTGCCGGCACGCTGGCGCGAGATCGCGCCCATGTGGTGGCAGTAGGCGCCGTCGGGCTGAGCGTTCCGCGCAAGATGTATTATGAAAAAGAGCTCACTCTGATTAACTCGCGCGCCTATGGCCCTGGGCGATATGACCCCAATTATGAAGAAAAGGGGAGGGACTACCCTATTGGCTATGTGCGCTGGACGGAGGGGCGCAATCTGGAAGCCTTCCTGGACCTGCTGGCACAGCATCTGGTGGATACCCAGGCGCTGATTTCGCATCGTTTCTCCATCGACCAAGCGCAAGAGGCCTATGCTCTGATCACAGGCAAGTGCAAAGAACCTTTCCTTGGGGTGCTTTTTACTTACGGGCTGCCTGCCGAGAGCACCTTAGAGCAAAGTCTGCAAACCCAAATTGAAGTACGCGAGCATGCTCGTGCGCAGCCGGCACAGGTTCAGCCGACGCCCGTCGTGCGCCTGGGTGTATTGGGAGCGGGGAATTTTGCCCAGGTGGTGATGCTGCCATTGCTGCGCAAGCTGCCCCACCTCGAGCTGGTAGGCATCGCTTCTCCTTCGGGAGTACGTGCGCAAATGGCAGCCAGGCGCTTTGGCTTCGAATACGCCACCAGCGACGAAGCGCAAGTGCTGCAGGACGAGCGCGTGAATACGGTAGCTATTCTCACGCGCCATCATGTACACGCGCGCCAGGTGGTGGCCGCTCTGGAAGCGGGCAAGCATGTGTTCTGCGAAAAGCCGCTGGCTTTGTACGAGGAAGAATTGGCACGCGTGCAGGCAGCCCTGGAAGACAGAGAAGGGTTGATTTTGCTGGTTGGCTTCAATCGACGTTTTGCACCTCTGGCGCGCGCTTTGAAAGCCTTTCTGGGTGTGCGAAGTGAACCGCTGATGGCGCACTACCGTGTCAATGCCGGTTACCTGCCCCCCGAACATTGGACGCAGGATGCGCAGCAAGGCGGTGGTAGGATCATTGGCGAAGCCTGCCATTTCATCGATTTCCTCACTTTTTTAGTGGGCACCCCGCCAATTGAGGTCGTTGCCAGGGGCCTGCCGGATTTAGGCCGCTATTGCCAGGATAATCTGGTAATGACCTTTACCTTTTCAGATGGCTCGATTGGCACGGTGAGCTACCTGGCGAATGGAGACAGACTACTGCCCAAAGAACGGTTGGAAGTGTTCTGTGCCGGCAAGGTGGCCATCCTGGATGATTTCCGCCGCCTGGAGCTGATCGACCAGGGGAGGCGCAAAACATGGCGCTCGAGGTTGGGTCAGGATAAAGGTCACCGGGCGGAGTGGCTGGAGTTAATTCAGGCTATTCGACAGAAAGGAGATGCGCCAATACCCTACACGCAGCTCTTTGCTGTTTCGCGCGCCGCCATCCTCGCCCGGCACGCCCTGCAAAGCGGCGAAGCTGTATCTTTGCAATAAGCAGGCTTACTCACCACAGGGTTTGAGTATTCGCCATGAAATACGTCGAACGGGCATTCCATGCGTTGCGCGAGCTGGGTTTAAAGCAAATAGGCTTGTATGCCCTGTACCGCCTGGGCTTGCAGCTCAGGTGGTTCCCTGTGGAACCCAAGCCTGGGTCGCGCTGGAAGCCGTCACCCCACTTTGCCCCTCTTTTTGAATTGCCATCGCGGGACCGCTTGAGAAGCGTGCTCAGCCACGCAGATGAGCAACGCCTGTTTCAAGAGGCCAACGCCATCGCTCAGGGCAGGTTTCCCCCCTTTGGCGCAGGTGAGCTTCTCTTGCGCTGGGAAAAGACCTCGTCCCATCAAACCTGGATCGCATATGCCCTCGGGGTTGCGAAGCAGGACGATAAACGCGCCCAGGCTTCCCCCGCAGGGGATGAGCTAACCTCGGATTGGCGCTATGCCTGGGAGCCAGCGCGGCTGGGCTGGGCGTTCACCTTGGGGCGAGCCTATTATCTCAGTGGAGAAGAGCGCTATGCGCGTTCCTTTTGGGATTTGGTGGAGGGATTTTTCGAAGCCAACCCGCCCTATTACGGGCTTCACTGGGTTTCGGCACAGGAAGCTGGTTTGCGCATCCTGGCGTTGGTGTTTGCATTGCACGTGTTCGCTCGCGCCGAGGCTTCCACCCCTGAGCGCCTCACCTCATTGTGCTATGCCATTGCCCTGCATGCGCAACGCATCCCCCCCACGATGATGTATGCGCGCGCTCAGAACAACAATCACCTGCTTTCGGAGGCGGCCGGCTTGTTGACTGCGGGTTTGGCGCTTCCGCACCATCCCCAGTCCAAAGCATGGGTCTCTCGAGGATGGCGCGAGTTTGTGCATGGCCTGCGCACGCAAATTGAAGACCATGGCGCTTATGTTCAGCAGAGCGCAAACTACCAGCGCATGATGCTGCAACTGGCGTTATGGGTCGGGCGTATGGCCTCTTCTGCCGGGCTTGCCTTCAAGGGTGTGGTGCTTCAGCGCTTGCAAGCGGCTACTCGCTGGCTGATTGCCCTAATGGAAGCGGAAAATGGCAGGTTGCCGAACCTCGGTCCAAACGATGGCAGCCAGGCTGTACCGCTGAGCGTATGCCCCTTCGAGGATTATCGCCCAACCCTGCAGGCGGCGGCCATGGCGTTTCTCGGTGAGCACTTGCTGCCCGCGGGGAGGTGGGATGAAATGGCGCTTTGGTTGGTGGGGGAGTTGCAGGAAGCACCGCTAAATTCGGAACAGCTGGTTGCCTTGCACACCGCAAGCGGGAGCCCTCCGGAGCCGTTGGTCTTATGTGCTCCCGCGGCGCGCACCTGGGCTTACCTGCGCGCGGTTGAGTTTCGCTCCCGGCCAGGCCATGCGGATCAATTGCACATGGATATGTGGTGGCGCGGTCACAACCTGGCAATGGACGCGGGTACATACCTTTATAATGCCCCGCCTCCATGGGATAATTCCCTGAGCAGCACCCTGGTGCACAACACGGTTACGGTAGACGGGCAGGATCAAATGCTGCGCGCCGGCAGGTTTCTCTACCTGAGGTGGGCACAGGCGCGGCTTGTGACTTTGGAGCGAGACGCCATGGGCAACCCAACCCGCGCCGTCCTGGAGCACGATGGCTACCGGCGCCTGGGCCTCATCCATCGCCGGCATGTCTCGCTGCTCCCTCAAGAGGGCTGGCTGGTGGAAGATTTCATCCTGCCGCTCAAGGCACGCGCGGCAGGCAGGGTGGAGGCGCACAGGATATGCCTGCACTGGTTGATACCGCACGGGCTTTTCAAGGTGGAGTCATCCCAAGATTATGCCATCGCTTTGGAGTGGGAATGGGGGAGGGCCAGGCTTCAGCTTCATTGTGCCACAGAGGGCGGATGTCTGGTGTCTGCGCCCGAATTGCAAATCATCTGCGCTGGGGAATTGCACTATGGCTCGGGGGAGTGCCCTCCGATACTGGGCTGGTATTCCCCAACCTATGGGGTTAAAATCCCCGCCTTGTCTGTACGCTTGCAGGTGCAGGCATGCGCGCCGCTCAAAATGCAGACCCTTTGGCAGCTTTCTGAGTCGGCATCATCCAATACGAGGAGCTGAGCAGCGACGAGAGATGCACATCTTGCTGATCCATCAGGCGTTTGTCTCCCTTGACCAGGCGGGGGGTACGCGGCACCATGAACTGGCGCGCTACCTGGCTCGACGCGGGCACCGCGTGACGATTATCGCCAGCCCGGTGAGCTATCTGACCGGCCGGGCAGAAACAGAAATGCACAGCGAAAAGGAAGAGGTGGATGGCGGCAGCCTGACCATTGTGCGCGCCTATACCTACCCCGCCATCCACCGCAGCTTTGTGCATCGCGTGTTGAGCTTTCTGAGCTTCATGCTCTCCTCCTTCTTTGAAGGCTGGAGGGTACAGGATGTGGATCTGGTTTGGGGCACCTCCCCACCGATCTTTCAAGCCTGGACTGCTTGGGCGCTGGCGCGGCTCAAAGGTGTACCCTTTGCCTTCGAGGTGCGCGATTTATGGCCCGCCTTTGCCATTCAGGTGGGCGTCTTACGCCATTGCCTTTTGATCCGCGCTTCGGAATGGTTGGAACGCTTCCTGTATGCGCATGCGGATTGCGTGGTGGTGAACTCTCCAGGTTTTCAGGAGTATGTGCGCCAGCGCGGGGCAGTCCGTGTGGAGCTGGTGCCCAATGGCACAGACGTGCAATTTTTTTCTACGCACGCCGATGGACAGGCTTTTCGCCAGGCGCATGGGCTGGAAGATCAGTTCGTCGTGCTATACGCTGGGGCGCACGGCATGTCGAACGACCTGGAAATCGTGCTCCAGGCTGCGCAACTCCTCGAAGAGCAGGGAGACATCCTCTTCGTCCTCTTGGGTGATGGAAAAGAAAAACCCGCCCTCATCCAGCGCGCCGGTGAGCTTGCCCTGAGGAATGTAGTCTTCCTGCCGTCGATCCCCAAGAATCGTATGAGCGATGCATTGGCCGCGGCGGATGCTTGTCTGGCAATCCTGAAACCCATACCGCTGTATGCCACCGTGTTTCCCAATAAAGTGTTTGATTATATGGCTGCAGCCAAACCGGTGATCCTGGCGATTGACGGCGTCATTCGCCAGGTGGTCGAAGGAGCGCAGGCTGGGGTTTTCGTGCCCCCTGGCGAGCCTCACGCCCTGGCGCAAACCGTGTTACACCTGCGCCAGAATCCTGAATTGCGGGCTTCGATGGGTGCACGAGGGCGCAGGCTGGTCATGGAGCAGTACGACCGCCCTGCCCTGGCAATCAAACTGGCGGAAGTGTTCGAAAGCCTGCAAAGGGGATAACCCGTTCTCGCCGGCCTGGGCGCGGGCTTTATTCCTCGAGTGCGCTACCGATCATAATGCGGTCGCGACCTTCCATCTTTGCCGAGTAAGCCGCCTTGTCGCACACCTTGAGCAGTGTTTCTACATCGCTTCCGTGTTCGGGGTACGCGGCGATGCCAATCGAGAGGGTAATCGGCCCAAAGCGCTTGTCTTTGTATTCGAAGGAGATTTTGCGCCATGCTTCGCGCAACTGTTCAGCGCGCCGCCATACCTCGCTGATGGATGCCTCTGGCAGGATGATGGTGAATTCATCCCCACCGAAGCGACACGCAATGTCTTCTCCGCGGAAGAACCGCAAAAGCAAGTTGCCGAATTCCTTCAATACGATGTCTCCGGCGTCATGCCCATAGGCGTCGTTGACCTCCTTGAGCTGATCGACATCGATGAAAATGATCCCCACCGGCGTTTTGTGCCTCACTGCGCGTCGGATTTCCCGCGCCAGTGTCTCTTCCATATAGCGGCGGTTGAACAGGTTGGTCAGAGGGTCGCGAATCGCCTGGCTACGTAGCCGATCGCGCAGCCACAAGTTGGAGAGGGCCAGCGAGATATGCTCGGCGATTTTGCTGGCGATGGCTTGTTTTTCTATCAATATATCTTTTTCCCTGCCTTGTACGTCGTGGGTGTCAAAGTAGAGCAGCCCCACATTCTCTCCTTGGGCGATCAGGGGAATGCACAGGTAGGCGACAGGGTAGGGTTTCTTGACATGGCTACACACCAATTCTGAGGTGAACTCGCTCACCAGGTGTACTTTACTGCGGCGCAACGCCCAACACTCGTTGGGGTTGATCTCTTGCGTGAGAGCGCCGGTGTGGCTTTTTCCCCAGGTGATGGCTTTTTCTGCTGGTTCGCCGGGGTTCTTGATCAGGTACATCGCTCCGTAGCCAGAAGGGATGAGCTGACTCGTGGCGCGCAAGATAATGGGATAAGCCTCATCCACGGTGCGACAAAGTTGTAAAAGGTCGCCCATTTCGGTCAGCAGGGATGTTTCCTGGACCTGCTTTTCCAGTTCCTCTACCCGAGCGACCGCCTGCGTGTGTTGTCTCATCAGGCTGGTGAGTTCCTTTTGACGTTCGATGGCGCTCACCAGCACCAGCGCGGCGGTCTTGAGCGCCTGGCGTGTCTCTTCCCAATGGGCGTGTTTACCTTCTTCATCGCTTTCCAGCCAAAGATAGCCAACCACCTCTCTCTTGGAAAGCATTGGGATGATCATCACCGACGCCACCTCGCCCGTTTGCAAGTAGGCTTTTATATTTGGTGCCGGCGCAGACGAGGGCACGATTTGGTTGCCTTCCAGGCGCGGGAGATGATCCAGCAGGGATGGGTCTTCCAGGAGGGCGTTGAGCGCCTGATGCCTTTGGTCCTCTTCTCTGGCGCACCAACGGTATTTGATGTTGAGCCTGGTCGCCTGATCTTCGAACAGCAGTACATACACACCAGATGAAGCGGTGAGGCGGCCAATCGTTTCCAGCGCCTGCAAGAAGCCTTGTTCGATCCGCTCTCCTTCAGCCATGATGAAGCGCGTGGAAATGCTCACCAAGGCGCTATCGAGTTGTCTCAACCGTTCCAGCGCTTGGATTTGAGTGTGCGCTTTGTCGAGTTCGGCTTCCAGGTTTTTATATTCCGATATATCGTAATGGGCAACCAGGACACCCGAGGCTGCGCTGTTTTCATCCAGTAGAGGCATGCGGGTCACTTCCCACCAGCGCTTTCCATTTGCCGTGATCATCTCCTCTTCGCTGGTCTGCCCGGCTCCCTTTTGAAGCACGGTTTCCTCCGCTTGCAGGTTCTTTTTCGCTTGCCAGCGGGGGAAGAAGTCGGTGTCTTTTTTTCCGGTGAGGGTTTCGTCGTTTCTGCCCAGCAAAGCAGCGAACGGCTTGTTGGCCACCAGGTATGTGCTCTCACGCCCTTTGAGAACGATGGGGAAGGGCAGGCTATCCAGGACGCGCTGCAGGAGTCGCTGCTCATTGTGTAGCATGCGTTCGCGCGCCGCGAGTTGTGCGCTGTGCTGACCGATCTTCATCGCGCTGAGCGCCGCCGCCAGAGCGATCAACACACTCAGCGCGGCGATAGGCAGGGCAAACGGCGGTCCCAGCCTCCCAGTGTAAGCCAAATACAAAAGCACGCCGTTGAGCAGGCTGGTGAGTAGCGCCGCGCTGGCAGGAGAGGTCAGCAGCCATTTGGGGAGGTGTGAACGCAAGCTATGACCCGCTAGGTATAGCGTGGCGAGATTGATAACCATCGCCAGGCTAAAAAGCGTTATCTCCCACATCCCGGTACACTCCGGTAGATCGCCACCAATCCAGGATTTTCGATTTCGGGCATTGTCCTGTCCCTTGAGCAGGCGTTTTCCCGCGTATAAAGGCAATTCTGTCCCGCAGGTAACGCTTGCGGTCTCGGCATGAAAAACCTATGCCTGAGGCATGGAATATCTAATTATATTCCATCATGCATTCAAGCATGTTGCACCCTACAGAGTTGTAAGCTGGGCAAAACTGAGTGGGCTTTTTGGATCGTGTGGTGTGTAATTGTGGCTTATGCCCCTAGAGCTCATCTAATGGCCAGTTGGGGAGCACATCAAAGTCCGCAGCGCTGCGGAATCCACGCATATAGCGATAATACCCTGCGCTGGCGATCATCGCCGCGTTATCCGTGCATAGAGCAAGCGACGGAATGTACACAGGCAGAGGCGAGTCGCTCAGGATGCTGGCGCGCAACGCGCGGTTTGCCGAAACGCCTCCCACAATGAGAATCCCCTTGGCTTTCAGCTCTTCGGCGGCGCGCAGCGTTTTCTTGGCCAATACCTCAACCACCGCGGATTGAAAGCTGGCGGCCAGGTCGCCCACCGGCAGCACACCGCGATACTTCTGCAACTGGCGCACCTCGCGTAAGACCGCGGTCTTCAGGCCACTGAAGGAAAAATCGTAACTGTCTTCTAACCAGGCGCGAGGGAAGTTGAAGGCGTGGGCGTTGCCGCTTTCGGCTGCTTTTTGAATGGCAGGCCCGCCAGGGTATCCCAGGCCAATCAACCGCGCCACCTTATCGAAAGCCTCGCCGGCGGCATCATCCAGGGTGCCCCCCAGGCGGCGGTATTTCAGATGCGCCTCCATAAGCAACAATTCGGTATGCCCGCCGGAGACGATCAGGGCGACCAGCGGAAATTGCGGTTCGGGCGATAAGCGCTCCCGACCCTCGGGTTCCTGGCTGAGGGGGGGCCAATGCAGCCAGGCGGAATAGATGTGCGCCTCCAGGTGATTGATGCCCAAAATCGGCAGGTTGCTGCTCAAAGCCAACCCCTTGGCAAAGTTGACCCCAATGACCAGCGAACCGGGCAAACCAGGTCCCTGCGTGACGGCTACGGCGTTAATATCGCCCAGGTGCATGTGCGCCTCTTGCAGGCACTGATCCACCACTGCATAAATCGTCCGAATATGTTGACGGGAGGCGACTTCCGGAAAGACCCCACCGAACTGGGAGTGCAACTCTGCTTGTGAAGCGACAATCGAAGAAAGGATCAAGCGACCTTCTTCAACGATGGCCGCGGCGGTTTCGTCACAGGAGGTCTCAATGCCCAAAATCCTGGCGGGGGCGCCGCCAAAGCGAGCTTTGCTTTCAATAGCTGGCGCGGGCAGGCTCATCGTATGTCATCCTATCCGACAGGCAACACCAGGTCAAGGGGGAATTCTGCCAGGAGCTCGGCTTTGCCATCCGCGCCCACCCACAGCGTGTCTTCCAGGCGTATGCCCATCTCGCGTTCCGGATAGTATAGCCCCGGTTCCAAAGTGACCACGCTATGCGCCTTGAGGTATTCGTCCTCACGAGCGTTGGCGCGGAGGAACGGGCGCTCATGGATGTGCAGCCCCACCCCATGCCCCAGGCTATGCACAAACCCGTTTTGAGTTAGCGGCGCTTCCAGAATGGTGGCGTGCCCCTGGGCTTGGAACAGCGCGCACGCACGTTGCTGAAAGGAGGATAAGGGTTTCCCGGCTTCGATTTCGTTGAGCAGCGTGCGATAGACCTGCAGCACATCTGCATAAAGCTGTTGTGCTTCTTCGGAAGCGTAGCCCAAGCACCAGGTGCGTGTGATGTCGTAGAAGTAGCCTCCTTGCGCCTCGCAGGGGAACAGGTCGAAGACGATCGTCTTGCCCAGTTGGAGCGGATCGGCGTCGTTCCCGGCGCTGTGTGGCACGCCGGCGTCCTTCCCTATGGCGAAGATCGTGCCGTGTGGGTTTTCCGCGCCCTGCATAGCCAGCCATAGGTTGATACGCCGCTTTACATCCCCGATGGTGATCGGCGTTCCATCGCGGTCAACGAGCATATTTTGGCGCACTTCCTGCGATTGCAGATAACTGGCAACCTGGGCGAAGACTTGTGTGGCGACGCCGCCCATTTTGCGTATGCGGGCGATCTCCTGTGCGTCTTTCGTTTCCATGGCGGCGAGCAGGACAGAGTCGCCCGCTTCTCCGACCAGGGTGAGTTGCGGCAGCTCTTTCTGCAGAGTCGAGAGCAAGCTATACGCCTCTCCACTCTCCATCAAGCCATAAAAGCTTACTTTCCCTGTGTACAATCCCGCCTCTTCGAGCATGAGTTTCAATAAGCGTGCGTTTGCCAGCATCGCCTCCCCGCCAGCCTCGTTCAGCAGTTGGTCGGGGCGGTACGCCTCGAGTGTTTTGCACTCCAGACCGGATTTGGCAGCTTCATCGCGTTCCATGGCGCGATGGAAGAGCAGTGGCGGCTGGCCTCTTTTCTTGATCAAATAGGCGCGGGTGAGGTGCGCCCCTCCCATGAGATAAACCATGAACGGATTGTGTTGCCCCGAGCCAAGCACGACAAGTGCCTCGAGCCCTCGGTCTTGCATCAACTGATCGATGTCTTGGCGCATAAACAGGTCCATCCTTCCCCCGCGTGGTAGCACGCGGGCTTTTGGCGAGATTACCTCTGGCTTTCGACGGTGGTGAGCAGGCGTTGTAATGCATTGAGCAAGGCTTCTTCTTGTTCTGGTAGCACGGTGCGCGGGTCGAGCATCACCTGCCCCGCTTCCACACGGGCGATCACCGGCGGCTCCGCGGCGCGCAGGCGTGCCACAAAGCGTTCAGGCTGCGGCACGGGTAGAGCCAGGAGGTAGGTGGGCAGGGTTTCTTCGGGCAAGCTGCCTCCGCCAACGGTGGATTGCCCGGCCTTTACCTCTCCTGTTTCCAGACGTTGTCTCCACATATTTGCCCGTTGCTGCAGTACGGCCCCGGGCGCAGCGATCATCCGCCACACGGGGATCTTCTCTGTAGCTTCATCTTTAAGGTAATGCAGCAAGGTTGCGCTCAGCGCAGCCAGGCAGAGTTTGTCGGCGCGCAGCGCGCGCGCCAACGGGTGTTTCCTCAGCTTTTGCACCAGGTGCGCCTTACCCACGATGATGCCCGCTTGTGGACCGCCCAGGAGCTTGTCTGCGGAGAAGCACACCAGGTCCGCGCCTTGCGCCAGGGATTCCTGCACCATAGGCTCGTGCGCCAGTCCATAAGGCGCGGTATCTAACAGCGCCCCTGACCCCAGGTCATCTACCACAGGCAGAGCGTGGCGCTGCGCCAGGCGGCTGATCTCCTCCAGGCTGGGCTCGCTGGTGAAGCCCATCAAACGGAAGTTCGAACGGTGTGCGCGCAGCACCATGGCAGGATGGCCTTCCAGGATGGCGTTCTCATAATCTTCCAGGTGCACGCGATTGGTGGTGCCCACCTCCAGCAGTCGCGCCCCCGATTGTTGCATCACCTCCGGCAGGCGGAAGCCGCCCCCAATTTCTACCAGTTGGGAGCGTGCGATGACCACTTTGCGGCGCCGCGCCAGAGCGCTCAGGATGAGCAGCACAGCCGCGGCGTTGTTATTGACCACCAAAGCCGCCTCTGCCCCACTCAGGCGCTTTAGCAGGTTTTCCGCGTGCCATAGGCGTGAACCGCGCCTGCCCTGTTCCAGGTCGTATTCCAGGTTGGAATACGCTGTGGCTACAGCCACCGTGGCGGCGAGGGCTTCCTGGCTGAGCGGCGCCCGGCCCAGGTTAGTGTGCAGGATCACTCCGGTGGCATTGATCACCGGCAGCAAGGTCGGGGTCGTCCAGGTACGAAGTTGGGCTTCGATGCTCTGGAGCAACGCGCGTTCGTCTGGGATGTCCTGCCCGGATAGAGCCCCGGCGCGCGCCTCTTCCAGGACGTAGCGCGTGGCTTCCAGCGTAAGCGGGCGTCCGAAAGTAGCCATCCATTGGCGCGCCGCCTGGCTTTGCAGCACGCGTTCTACCGAAGGGAGCTGGCGCAGGTGACTCTTGGTTGAAGGAGCAGGCGCATGCATGGCGGGCTTTTCGAGGTCAGGTTTGAGGCTTCCACTGGCTGCGCTCTCGCAACCGCAGCAACCATTCGATGACGATCAATCCCACTGCCAGAAGGATGGCTATGGGCAGGTTCAAGGCGCGGTAGATGCGCAACCATGCCAGGGTGGGCAGATAGAGCCCCACCCAGAACGATTGGCGCAAGATCACGCCAGCTGTTGGAGGGGGCTGAGAGGGAAAGCGGCGGTTGAGAAAGGCGACAAAAGGCAGCACCGTGCCTGTCAGGGCGGTGAACAGGCTGAAGAAGAACGCCCAACGCGTGCCCCCGCTGGGGAGGGTGTAGAAGATAATCAGCAGGAAGCTGCCCCAACCGAAAGCCATAAGCATCAGCGCCGCAGGCAGGAATTGCTTGATCGTTGGATAGGTTTGGTGCGCCTTGGAGGTTTCGTCCATCATCGCCCTCTATTATACTTGACCTCACGAGGGGTCTGGGCGGGTACAACCCTGGCCTTAGCCTGTGCAAGCCTCTGCGGGGCAGCGATAACGAACGACGAATGTTCACGAATGGACACGAATAAGCCCCCCCTGGCCCCTCCCCAAAATCGCCGATTTTGGGGAGGGGGGGTGAAGCGGGTTAAGCCCCTGCCTCACCCCGTGAAAGCCCCTGCGGGGCTGAGGGGGGCGGGTTAAAACCCACCCTCAACACATGGAAGCCCCTACGGGGCTGGAGGTGCAACGCCCCACGGTGTCATGCCGAGCGGAGCGAGGCATCCCTAAAGCGCGGGCTGTGATAGGCTGTGGCCTCAGGGGTTCCACACTTCGGTCGGAATGACTATGTTCCCTCGAATGGTTTTGCAAAGCAGAGCAACATGCCTGCACTGAGCAAATTTAGCCTATGCATCCAGCCTTGACAAAACACGACTTGAACCTTAGAATTCCTTAACCTCACACCTGAACTTCGGGAGGAAATGACCGATGCCTTTCACGACCGGCACCGTGCTGAACAACCGCTACCGCATCGTCAAACTGCTCGGGCAGGGCGGCTTTGGGGCGGTGTACCGCGCCTGGGACATGAACCTGGAACGCCCGGTGGCGCTCAAAGAGAACCTGGAGACGGGGGAGGCAGCCGAGCGGCAATTCAAGCGCGAGACGAAGATGCTGGTGGAGCTGATGCATCCCCACCTGCCGCGCGTGTTTGATTATTTCAGCCTGCCTGGGCAGGGGCAGTACCTGGTGATGGACTATGTGGAGGGGGAGGATTTGGAGCAGAAGCTACAGATGCGCGCTGCTCCGCTGGAGGAGAAGCAGGTGCTGGAGTGGATCGTGCAGATATGCGATGCGCTGGTGTATCTGCACAGTCAGCAGCCTCCGATCATCCATCGGGATATCAAGCCGGCGAACATTCGCATCACCCCTGAGGGCAAAGCGTACCTGGTGGATTTTGGCATTGCCAAGGTGTACGACCCGCAGAAACGCACCACAGTTGGAGCGCGCGCGGTGACGCCGGGTTATGCGCCATTCGAGCAGTATGGAGGCAAAACCACCGATGCGCGCAGCGATGTGTATGCCCTTGGGGCGACCATGTATCATTTATTGACTGGGGTGTTGCCGCCGGAGAGCATCGATCGCATCGCCGGGGTAGAATTGAGGCCTATCAGGCAGTTAAATCCACATATCAGCCCGGTCACAGAGGCTTGCGTGATGCGGGCGATGGCCATCATGCCAGAAGGGCGTTATGCCAGCATCAAAGAGCTTCAAAGCGAACTGCAACGTTGCCTGGAAGCCATTGAAACGCCACCGACCCAGCGTGTCGTTCTCACCTCTCAACGAGGTGAAATCCTGGCAGGAGATACAGTGGTTGCTCCACCAGCACCTCTTCTGCGTGGGGCAAAAGAGGTTGTCTTGAAGCTTAGCCCTGAAGTTGAGATGGTCTTCATGCATGTGCCTGCGGGGGAATTCTTGATGGGTTCAGAAGAAAGTGATCAGTATGCGGACAAAGACGAGAAGCCACAGCATAAAGTGTATCTAGATGAGTATTGGCTGGGTAAATATCCTGTGACCAATGCGCAATATAAAGTTTTCGTGGATGTCAGTGGACATGCTCCGCCGCTTCATTGGAAGAGAGGAGCTGTGCCTAAAGGGCGAGAGGATCACCCTGTTGTAAATGTAAGCTGGCACGATGCCAGTGCTTTCTGTACCTGGCTAAGCAGGGCCACTGGAGAGAAGATTCGGCTGCCGAGCGAAGCCGAGTGGGAAAAAGCTGCCCGTGGTACGGATGGGCGTCTGTACCCTTGGGGAAATAACCCACCGAGTAAAAAGCTTTGTAACTATGGTGGGTTGATTATAGGGACTACCACACCGGTGGGAAGGTACAGCCCGCAAGGTGATAGCCCGTATGAATGTGCCGATATGGTAGGCAATGTCTGGGAGTGGGTTTTAGATTGGTACTCAGAGACTTTTTATAGTAAGTCGCCATACAAGAATCCTATGGGTCCGGCTTCGGGGAAATACCGCGTCTTGCGTGGCGGTTCATGGAGCAACTACGTCGTGGACTTCCTGCGTGTCGCTTATCGCGTCAACAGCTCCCCGGAAGGCACGTTCAACTACTTCGGTTTTCGTTGCGCTCGCTTCCCCTGATGCTGGGATGCTGGATGCTGAAATGC
>JBBIVW010000015.1:0-61796 GCA_037439525.1 Anaerolineae bacterium | reverse complement strand
CCATCCGCGAAGGTGGCCTGACCGTCGGCGCCGGCGTGATCACGAAGATTTTGGAGTAAAATTGACGAGTTGCGCATTGTGCGATCATTGGTAGGTAAAAGATGGCTAAAAAAGATGTTCGACCGGTAATTACCCTGGCTTGCACAGATTGCAAGGAACGAAATTACACCACTGAGAAAAACCGGCGTAATGACCCTGGTCGCCTCGAGTTGAAGAAGTACTGCCCGCGGTGCCGCAAACATACCCTGCACCGCGAAACAAAATAAAGTGCTGGTTGCCTGGTGCTACATCAGACCTTTGATGGCCGGCAACCGGTGCGCTCAGGCCAGTAGCTCAATCTGGTAGAGCACCGGTCTCCAAAACCGGGGGTTGTGGGTTCGATTCCTGCCTGGCCTGCCTGTGGGTAGTGGCAACGCCGTCGATGTAGGCGGCGTTTTGCCCGTAAGCGGAATTGAGTTGTGTATCTTATACCATGCAAAGAGGTGAAAGTCGTGGCCAAGGACACAAAACGTGTTGCGAAAAAGCAACCGAATGCGATAAAAAGATATATCAATGAAACCATGGGCGAGTTGCGCAAGGTGACCTGGCCGACGCGCAAGGAAGCCACGAACCTAACCATCATTGTTTTGATTGTCGTCTTCAGCATGAGTTTTGTGCTGGGAGTGTTAGATTTCATCTTCACCCAGTTCTTCTCGCTGCTGTTTGCCTGATCGATTGAACGCGGTTGTGCATACAATGATGTGCGGTGCCTTGGCTCTTGCTGTATGTGTTCGCGGTATGCAAAGTAGAAAGAAAAGATGAAAATGGATTGGATCGAGAACGAGAATCAAACCAGAGCGTCTGCTTCGCCGGATGAAGAGACGCCAGCGTCTGATTCAACGTTTGCATCAACAGATGAACCCAAAATGGAGTCGCCTGAAGCCTCTGAGGCTCTGTCGCAGGAAAAACCGGATGAGTTAAATCTCTCCGCAGGCCTCGAAGAATTTGGCGAGCCAGAACCAGCCGTAGAAGAAGATGGGCGTGCCTGGTATGTGGTGCATTGCTATTCGGGCTACGAAAATAAAGTGCGCCACAATCTGGAACAACGCATCGAATCGATGGGCATGAAGGACAAAATTTTCGATGTTGTCGTGCCTACTGAGGAAGAGATTGAGGTGCGTGAGGGCAAGCGTCGTACAGTGGAGCGACGTGTCTTCCCCGGCTATATCCTCGTCAACATGATCCTCACCGAGGAATCCTGGTACGTGGTACGCAATACTCCGGGCGTGACTGGCTTTGTAGGCATGGGCAATACCCCTACCCCTCTACGCCCGGAAGAGGTAGCTCAAATACTCAAACGCATGGAAGCCGAAGCGCCTCGCATCAAGGTGACTTTCAAACCCGGCGAGCGTGTGCGCATTATCGATGGACCGTTTAACGACTTTCGAGGTACAGTTTCGGAAATCGACATGGAGCGCGCGAAAGTGCGTGTTATGGTAAACTTCTTCGGTCGCGAGACCCCTGTAGAACTTGACTTTCTACAGGTAGAAAAAGCTTGAATCATTTTTATCAGTTTGGTGGGAGGGTGATGCAACACCCGCTAACACCACGAAGGAGTAGAAAGTGGCAAAAAAACTAAAAGCAATCGTTCGTTTACAGATCGAGGCTGGCAAGGCAAACCCTGCCCCTCCCATTGGGCCGGCTTTGGCTGGCCATGGCATCAACTTGATGGCGTTTTGTAAGGAGTATAACGCGCGTACGGCGAACCGCATGGGCGAAATCCTCCCGGCGGAGATCAGCATCTATACAGATGGCTCTTTCACCTTTGTTCTGAAAACACCACCTGCTTCCGTTTTACTAAAGAAAGCCGCGGGCATTGGGAAAGGCTCTGCCAACGCGCCGCGCGAGAAAGTAGGGAAGGTCACGCGTGCCCAAATACGTGAGATCGCCGAAATCAAAATGAAAGACTTGAATGCCATCGATATCGAAGGTGCCATGCGCCAGATTGAAGGCACCGCCCGTAACATGGGTCTGGAGATTGTAGATTAAATTCCAGTGGGAGGATGCACACCGCACCCGCTTGTACCACAAAGGAGTGATTATGGCAAAGCACGGAAAGAAATATTTGGAAGCTGCTAAGAAAATCGATCGGACGCGAAACTATACCCCGCAAGAGGCTGTCAACTTGGTCAAACAGACCTCTCCAACGAACTTTGATGCTACCGTTGAAGTACATATTCGATTGGGCGTTGATCCTCGTCATGCCGACCAACAGGTGCGTGATGTGGTGGTTTTGCCACACGGCTTGGGAAAGACGGTGCGCGTTCTAGTTTTTGCTCAGGGAGAAGGCGCAGCCCTGGCCCGGGAAGCCGGCGCGGATTACGTGGCCGATGACGACGAGATGTTCAACAAGATACAAGGCGGGTGGACGGATTTTGATGTGGCGATCGCCACCCCGGATATGATGGGAAAAGTGGGTCGTCTTGGTCGTATCCTCGGGCCAAGAGGCTTGATGCCCAACCCCAAAGCCGGCACCGTTGTGTCCGAAGAAGACATCCCGCGCGTCATCCAAGAAGCCAAGGCAGGGCGTGTAGAGTTTCGTTTGGACAAGCTCGCCAACTTGCATGTGCCGATTGGCAAAGTGTCGTTCGATGAAGCGAAGTTGTACGACAATATGGCCGCTCTTATGGAGGCGGTGAAAAAAGCACGACCTGCTTCAGCCAAAGGCACGTTTATTCGTCGTGTGACCCTGACCAGTACGATGGGGCCAGGGATCAAAGTGGATCCGATCCAGTCTCAGTCGATGGAGGTCCGCGAACTATAAGTTTGTGATGTGTGTGTAATAGCTTCGCCAGAGACAGCAGGTGCACATCTTTGGAGAAGGATGTGCTCAATCTCCTGCCGAGGTGAAGAGCGCTTCAACACCTCCGCCCAGCGGAGTTCCCTTGAGGATTGCGCGTCTTTGCCCGTCTTCTGCGAGGCAAAGACTTTTTATTGAAAGGAGGTGAGTCCGCATTGGCAATTTCAAAAGAGCGCAAAACAGAGCTGATCGCGCACTATGTGTCGTGGCTGACCCAAAACAAGGGTGTTATCCTCGCTGAATATACGGGGATGACCATGAAAGACCTGGATGAGTTGCGACGAAGAGCGCGCGAAGTAGGCGGTGAATTTCATGTCATGAAGAACACTTTGGGGAAAATCGCCTTCAAACAGGCGAATCTACCGCTTCCCGAAAAGTTCTTGGTGGGCAGCACAGGCATTGCTTTCTGTCCGCAAGATGTACCATCATTGGCAAAAGTCTTGGATGAGTTCACCCGCGTGAGCGAAGTCTTCAAGATCAAAGGAGGCTACCTGGATGGTCAGCCGATCAGTGCCGAAGAAGTCGTAACCCTGGCAAGCCTGCCTCCGTTACCTGTGATGCGCGCCCGGTTGTTGGGCGTGCTGTTGGCACCTGCAAGCCAGTTGGCGCGTACTTTAGCTGAGCCAGGTAGGCAGATCGCTGCCGTGCTCAGGGCGTATGCGGAAAGAGACGCCGCTCAGGCGGCAAGTTGAGTTTATCAATCAAATCGAGGAATGGATTAATAAAAAGGAGTAGTATAAAATGGCAAACTTGGATAAACTTGTTGAGGAACTTGGGAAGCTTACCGTTTTGGAGGCAGCCGAGTTGGTTAAAAAGTTGGAAGAGGCGTGGGGAGTTTCCGCTGCAGCACCTGTTGCCGCGGTGAGCGTCGCGGCTCCCGTTGCAGCTGCTGCCGCTGAACCTGAGGAAGAAAAGACCGAGTTTGATGTGATCATCAAAGACTCCGGCCCGAAGAAGATTGAGGTGATCAAAGTTATTCGCCAGCTCACCAACCTCGGCCTTAAAGATGCTAAAGACGTCGCCGAAACTCCTGGCAGCAAGCTCCTGGAAGCTGTAAGCAAAGAGGCGGCTATGGATGCAAAATCCAAGCTAGAAGCCGCTGGCGCAACCGTAGAAGTGGCATAAACCACCGCTATACTTACCCGTAAGCGCTTACCTGCGGGAGCAATTCGCGTCCCAAGGAAGGCCGTATAGAGAAACTCAAACAATTCTCTATCGGCCTTTTTTCTTTTCCGAGCTTGTGGTAATATTAAAAACAAAGATTGGAGGGCTTATGAGCGCGAGAATATTAATCATTGAAGATGATGAAGCCATCCTCAAGTTTTTACGCCGGGGATTGGCATATGAAGGGTATCAAGTGGATACAGCCATTGACGGTCAGACAGGGCTTGCCATGGCAAGGGATAATCCACCCGATCTGGTCGTTCTCGACTTGATGTTACCCGGCATAGATGGTTTAGAGGTCTGTCGGCGATTGCGCACTGGAGGCCCTGTACCGATTATCATTCTCACCGCTAAAGACACGGTGAGCGACCGTATCCAGGGGCTCGATATGGGCGCCGATGATTACATGGTAAAACCTTTCAACCTGGATGAGCTTCTGGCGCGCATTCGCGCCTTGCTGCGCCGGGCACAACCCAGCCGTCCGGCTGTGCTGCGTTTTGCTGACCTTTCATTGGATACAGGCACGCGGCAAGCCTATCGCGGCGAGAGAGTCATTTCCCTGACCGCCAAAGAATACGAGCTTCTAGAACTCTTCTTGCGTCATCCTCGCCAGGTGCTCACCCGAGATATGATCTTTGACCGTGTATGGGGATATGACTTTGGTGGAGAGAGCAATATTATCGAGGTGTATATTCGCTATCTACGGCAAAAGTTGGAAGCAGCAAACGAGCCTCGCTTGATCCACACGGTGCGCGGCATGGGATATGTGCTTCGTGAGCCCAATTAGCAATCTGCATGGGTTTGCGTGCGCGCCTCGCTCTTTTATACACATTAATTGTTGGGGGCATTCTCCTCCTTTTTGGCACAGTTGTCTATGTCTCGGTGAGTGCAACGCTTACTGAGCAAGTGGATGACACCCTCGCGCTAGCTGCGAATCAGATTATCCGTAACGCTCGGGCAGGTTCTGTAGGTGTGACCCTGCCCGAGTTGGATTTGTTTGCGGATGTATATATCCAGGTATGGGGACCAAATGGCCAACTGCAATCCACCTCACTTAACATCCGCGGATTTAATGTGCCTCTTGACCCCCAAATGTTGGAAATCACCCGCCCGGTATATCGCGATGTTACCATCGGTGAAGTGCATTTACGCGTTCTAAGCGTGCCCCTTGTTTTTCGCAACACAAACCGGGTGATCGCAGTTTTACAGGCAGCAACCAGCCTTTCTTTCGTGGATACGACTCAGCGCTTGCTGATGTGGGTATTGCTCGTTGGTGCAGGACTTTCCATGACCCTGGCTGGTGTAGCTGGTTGGCTGAGCACCGGACAGGCGTTGGCGCCTTTAGAAGCTGTAACCCAAACGGCTCTTCAAATCACACGCGCGGACGATTTATCCAGGCGCATACCCTATCATGGCGCCCCTGACGATGAAGTCGGGCAATTGATCCACGCGTTCAATCAGACGCTGGGGAGGCTGGAAAACCTATTCAACACCCAAAGGCGATTCTTAGCCGATGTGGGCCACGAATTGCGTACACCGCTTACGGTGATTCGCGGCAATATTGACCTCATGCGGCGTATGCATTGTTCTGACGAAGAATCCCTGCAAAGCATTGAAAGTGAAGTGGATCGCCTCACTCGGCTGGTGGGAGATTTGTTGCTCCTGGCACAGGCAGAATCAGGAAAGATCCCCCTGGCTAGGGAAACGGTAGAATTGGACACCCTTGTTTTGGAAGTACTCAGTCAAATGCAGGTCTTAGCCAGAGATCATGTCACGTTACGTTTGGGTGAAATCGATCAGGTGCTGGTGTGCGGGGATAAAGACCGTTTAAAACAAGTTTTAGTTAACCTGGTGAGCAACGCGATTAAATACACCCCACAAGGTGGGGAAGTCGTTGTTGGGTTAGCGAAGGTGGAACAGAAAGCTCGACTGACAATAAGCGACAATGGGCCAGGCATCCCGCAAGAAGATTTGCCGCACATCTTTGAGCGATTTTACCGTGGAGAAAAGTCGCGCACCCGTACACGGGATGGCAAAGGCTTTGGACTGGGCTTGTCGATTGCTTATTGGATCGTTCGCAATCATGAGGGGTACATCGAGGTCAGCTCTAGCCAGGAAACAGGAACGACCTTTTGTATCTGGTTGCCGCTGGCGGAGATCCCCTGCAAGGAAAAAGAATAAAAAAAGTTCAGACGTTTATCAACATCTGAACTGTGTGTGCAGCCCTTTCCCCACCGCTTAAACAAAATGTCGTTGTGTAGCCCGGCTTGAAGCTTCCTCTTTCATCTCCAAAGGGGTGGCATAAGTTAAAGGATGGTATGAGGGTTCTGGCTTGGGGTATTCGTTTTGCACCATGCTCATTGGTTTGGGTGCCGGCCTTGTTCGGCTGACTGCTACGGAAGGAATGTGCACTCCACTGCTCTTTTCCGCTGTGCCAACTTTTAGTCTTTCGTTGGATCCTTGCGGTAGCCATCGTTGCCGACCTTGCATATCCACCTGGCTGAAGAGTCGTTCTCCGGCTAATGAGATTGTACCAATGATCAACACACGAATCAACCAAACCATGATCGCCACGAAGACGGGCACGATTTTGAGTAGTTTCTCGCGCGCCACCAGAGCACTTCCGAGAGTATCATGATTGAGGATTGCCAAGGATACTCCCCACCAGGTGAGCAATGCGTTCATCGCAGCCGCTAATATCCATGCACCAAACAGATACCAAACTTCTGCGGGCTCGTTGGCGCCTTCTTCAGGAGTGAATAAGCGCGCAATGCCTGCAAAGTCGATACCACAAAATGCAATGGAGAGGATCGTTGCCCAGCGCACACCCAAGAAGCGTAGGTCGCCTAAAAGGTCTGATAAGGCGAAATCTGTTGTGCTGTAATTGAACACTTCAAAGGAAAGCAACGCGGTGACGATGATGATGCCAAATGCCAGACCGCGACGCATTTCACCCGGTTTGATGAGCCTCAATCCACTCTTGTGAGAAGTAAAACGCGTGTTCATCTGAGCCTCCAATTTTTAAAAAAAATTAGCTTAACCCTTGACAGGATAGAACATTTGTTCTATGATTAGAACATATGTTCTAACCCTTGTCAAGAGTGATTCCGCTTATATTAGAATATTTGTTCTATTATAACATACTATGGAATTGTGCGATGGTCGAAAGTTGGGAACTCAACGGTTTCGCGGTTAGACGAGGGTTGTCGCCTCGCTGGGCAGTGTTTTTGGCTTTCTTTGTGATTTCGGTAGTCTTGTTTCTTCTGGCGGATCTCGTTTTTTCAGAAGAGGTATTTGCCTCCACTCCATCACAAGAACCTCTGGCGCAAATGGCGTTACAATCATCTGCCCCCCAATCTCCTGAAGAATTAGAGCCACAACCTCCGCAAGACGATAGCGAAAAGTTTGCTACATGCCTGGTTAGTGATAAGTTTCCGCCCAAAATCCTACAATGGTGTGGCATTATCACCTTTTATGCATTAAAGCACCAGCTGCCACCAGATTTGGTCGCGGCAGTGATGCTCCAAGAGAGCGGTGGCAATGCTTCGGCTTATTCAAAGAGCGGCGCGGTCGGGTTGATGCAGGTCATGCCGCGCGATGGAATCTCGGAAACCTTCCAATGTCAAAATGGTCCTTGCTTTGCTAATCGTCCCACGATCGCTGAATTACAGGATCCGGTCTTTAATATCCGCTATGGCACGCGCATGCTGGCAAATCTCATCGCGCGTTATGGGGATATTCGGGAAGCCTTACGTGCATATGGCCCGATGAATGTCGGCTACACCTATGCGGATAAAGTGTTGGCAATTTACCACCGCTATCAGTAAAAGATTCTACGCCACGGGTTGGGCTATGCATCTTCCCAAGAGTGTTGGATGAGCGCATAAGTAACGATAGAGGTGGTTTTATCGAATTGGCAGCTTTCATAAACCTGTTTGCTTTCCACTTCCCTTTGAATGATTAATGTGTGCTTACGTCGCCCGCTTGTTTCAGAAAATCGCACCTCCCATCTATCGGACGCAAGTTGCACTGTCGATATCAAACGGTATGCGTCAATTTTATATTCCTCGGTTTCTCGTCGCAGATGGGCTTCTGCTGCCTGGACTTGAGCCTCCCAACAAGTCCTCCCCCGCAAGAGGTGCAGGTTCATCTGCTCTTTTTTTAGATCATCGATCAGCGAACCGACTTCATGGGAGCCGACGCGTCCGAAAAGCAGGCCCCATGGTAAAGCCAGTACATTTGGAGCGAAACGATGCCCTCCCACATGAGAAGATTGCCATACTTCCCAATCGGGATCTCCGGCAAGGTACTCAGTTGCCGCACGCAAGGTGGGCAACCCAAACTTGGCGCAGCACAAATCGCGCTTCCCATTGGTGCATACCAATAGTAGATGCTTTGCTAAGCGCCTTTCTTCCAGGTTTGTATCGTCTCCTTTCACCAGCTTGGTTAAATCAAGGTCGAGCAACTGAGTATATTGGTGAAAGCGAAAACCGTAAAGCGCGCGTCGCTCAACCCCGACGATAGCGAAGTAAAAGTTGAACTCCTTTCGTGTCCGATTCCCTCTTTTAATCAATAGTAGCTTGCTTTCCGGAATTTCTTTTGTTACCGCCTTGAGATGTTTTTTTACGTCTTCGGTGAGGTCGCTATCTGCTAACGCGTTACTGCCCCATGGAAATGGAACCTCTAATAGAAAAAAGAACCGCGTTGGCATTGCAGAGGCGTAGAGCGGTTCGTGGTGGTCTAAAGAGTAAAGTGAGCAAAACTCAGGTTTGGGAGGTGAAGATCGCGTGGACATGCTTCCTCCTGCATGGCGCGTGGATCGATTATCTCTGCGCCTTTTTTCAAAGCAATCTATACATCTCAGATAGCGATAGGGGGTGTGGCTCCCCCTATCGCATGAGGGCTAAGAAGTATTTTTGGATTGGCGAGCTATTCCTCCGCCCGCTTGCCTGCATGGCGATCGAGGTGCAATAAGGCGCCGCGATGATCAGCCGCCATTCTGAGCTGCTCTACCAGCAAAGAGGCATTGGCTTCTTCCTCCACCTGCTCCTCGATGAACCAATGAAGCATCACCTGTGTAGCGTAATCGTTTTCTTTGACCGCCAGCGCATACAGATCGTGGATGGATTGGGTAACCTTCTTTTCGTGTTCGAGCACTGCCTCAAAGACTTCTAACGGGCTACCCCATTCAGTTTGTGGTTTTTCGATCGCTTCTAAAACGACTCGACCTCCCCGCTCATTGACGAAATCGAAAATCTTCAGGGCATGTTCTTTTTCTTCATCCGCTTGCATACGCGTCCATTTGGCAAAGCCGGGCAGGTTTTGTGCCTCGAAATGCGCAGACATGGAAAGGTACAGGTATGCCGAGTAAAACTCTTTGTTGATTTGGGCGTTTAGCGCCGCTTGAACTTTTGAATGGATCATTTGTATCACCTCCTGAGTTAATTTGGGTTTCTTTTACAGATTTGCCGATTATATGTACCAATTATATCCTATTCATGCTTTGGGTATTCCTTCAACCCAGCTTTGATGGAGCAAACGTTGAATGTTGTACCACCAATCTCTTATCTCAATCGACGCCCATACGGGTTTAGCACGCATGCTGAGCCCCTTGCCACCAGACCCGCCTTTAATCCTGAAATCCCAATTCTTTTAGAATTTGACTTTCGCTACGGCGAATTTCCTTCCCTAAAAGTTCTTCCCAGAAGCTATCGTCGTAGCGCCGCGAGCGCACAGGCAACGGCATAGGCACTCCCCAACCCAATAACAATACCTCTTCTTTTGGCTGCAGATGTGCCAGCATCCCTCGCAAGGCTTCGCGGCCTGCCAACCCGCTCAGCACGGCGCGGATGTCATCCTCATCTCCAAGCCATCCAGAAATGCGTGTGCCTAATTGGGACATGACCTCATCGAAAATCTGCGAGGGGCGTTGATCGATAATCAACAAGGTCACATAATACTTGCGCATTTCGCGGGCGATGGTGCTGAAAGTGGTCTGTACCGCCATCTCGCGATTGAGCAACTTATGGGCTTCTTCGACGACGATGACCAACGGGCGCGGTTCTGCTACCTCGCCTTTTTTCGAGCGAAAATTGTTGGTGCGTTCCTCCCAGGCTTGTCGGATGCGGCGTGTGATCAGGTTACTGACCAGCAAATAATCCAAATCGCTCTCATAAGCGCCAAAAGAAAGCACTACATGCTGTCCCGCTTCCAAGGAGTTGATGATGTGGCTCACGGTGTCGGCAGCAGGATGCTCGACAATATACGCTTTGCGGAAAAGTTGCCCCATTTTGGAGTGTAACGCCTTTGCAGCTTCGATATGCACCCCAGCGCTATTCGCCCAATATTCCACGCTATTGGGCGAAGGGGTGCGCTTACCTTCTTCGTTTTCCACCATCTCTCCTACACGCATCTCGCGGAACGCTTTGAACCAGTTCTTGCTGCCAAAAGTGCCTACCAGGGCGTCCAGTACCGTGGGGGTTGTTTCGCGCAGGTTGAGTTCTCTGCTGAGCAATTCGATATCCTGGGGTTGGATATCGCCCATGGCGATCTCCAGGTTGAAATCTGGCGGTTGACCGCGAATGAGCGCTCCGCTACCCAAGCCGACAACGCGCACTTTGTCCCTGAACTTGCTGCGCAAACCGATCACCCGCTGTTTTGTGTCCGAAGCAATGTCATCGAAGGCATACTCATTGTGCATATCGTATATCAGGATGGAAGCCTGATCGTGACGAATCAGGCCGGCAAGCAAGAGGCGCGCTAAGAAAGATTTCCCAGTGCCAGTGGCGCCAAAGATGCCGGCCGAGCGCTGCACAAACTGATCCAAGTTGAGGCAAACTGCATGTCCTTGTTCACGGGTATGTCCAATGATAAAATTGCTCGCCCTTTCAGGTTTGCCGAAGATTTCGGCAATGTCGCCTGCCTGCGCCAGGCGCACCGGTGCATGATGAGGCGGGATTGTCTTTATGGGCAGAGGTCTGGGTTCTGGGATTGAACCCCGTTCAATTTGCTCACGCCAGCGCATATACCCCTGGGGGTCGGTGCTAGGGTCTGGACCAACATGAACCATTAAAGCCGGAAGTACCTCCAGGTTGGTGAACAAGGTTTGACCATGCAACATGCTTGCCAGTGTGGGGTGAAAACGCGTCTCGCTCTGTTCGTCGGCGAAGCGGGCATCTGTGGCGCCCAATTGCAGATCGGTTACCAGACCATAGAAGTGCCACTCGCCACTTTCGATGACCACAAAGGCGCCTTCTTGCACCTCATGGGCGGGGATGGTCAGCCGAACGCGCAGGTTCTCTTTCAGCCCACCACCGACCACATAGCCGATCATATTTTGATTAGGTGTATCTTGGGTGTTCATAACCGATACCTCAATGTTCCAGGCTTCGGCGCAAATCGGATAGAGCGCTTAGCATGTTCATCATCAAAGCATAGTCATCGCGCAGTAAAGTGATCAACTCTTGCATTGCTGCTTCAATCCAAAGCGCCTCTCCACGCGCCAGGTGCGCCTGATGCGCCTGAGCTAAGTGTGCCGCAAACAAGTCTTCCAGGGGATGCTCACGCAATCGCAGGATGTGGCGAAAGTATCCAAAGCGAGCCTGATTGGAAAACTCATAAAGCTCATCCGGGCTACAGAGATGGATTTCGTCCAGACTGAGAGGAGGGCGAGGCGGTAACAGATGACGGATTTCCGTTCCCTGTCGGTAGCCTACTGCCAGCACACTCATTTCCAAAGGGACATTGCGGTTTAGGCGGTTGTCGGCAATGATGTTCTCGTCCAAGCCTTCCGCGGTAACCAATTGGCGCACCAGGCCATCGTCGTCAATGCGCATCTCATAGATCAATCCATAGATGTCAAATCCTTGCTCGACGGGTGCTTTCACCAGCGCCCCATACGCGGGGCGGGATATTTGGCTGACATGGCAGCCGACGACAAAGTGGCGGTTATCCGCGCGTAGCAACCGTCCGATTTTTACTATTTGCTCCCTCACTGTCCACCTCACTGGGTCAATCTTGTTCGCCCTGGCAGGTCTTTTAGCGCCTGTTTCGCGGAACGCTGCCCTGGAAGGATGCCGCGTTGCGCCAGGGCAGCCATGAACATCTGCATGACCTGCGCCTGCTCTTCCAGGGTCACGCGCGCGGTTTCATGGGCGCGATGCAACAAATATGGATAGGGATGGCTGCCTAGGATTTGACTCTGTTGGAAGATGACGGCATGCAAGGCATTCAGCGATGGCGCATGGCTTCCCACCCAGGCAGGTACCTCGACTCTCGCCAGCCAGGGCTGTTCCTTTTTCCCGACGTTCAAGTAGAAAAATGTCAGGGCTAACTCCCCGCGGTAATACGCCGAGGAACGCGATTGTTGGGCGAATAATGCCGACCTTTCCCCAGCTTCCAAAGACTGGCAAAACAAGTCGAAGTCCGTCACACCGCGCAGTGGAGAGCTGTTGCGTATTTCGTTGAGTTGCGCTTCAGGAAGAGAAAGCGCTTCCAGAGTGCGTACAACCAGGTTGGCGCCAGGCTTATCCACATAGCCACCAATCGCCACCCCTAACGTGCGCAAACTTTCAAACGTTTGGAGATAGGTCTGAAGGTTCTGCTCAAACTCGCCCTCGGCAAGCCCTTCCCGCGCGCCCCACAATTCGATTGGTCCGTCGGTCAGGGCGAGAATGGGTTGTTCTGCCTTTTTGGATAACTCTAGCAAAATCTCGCGTTCTCTAAGGTCACGCCTCAGAGCCAGTTGGGCCTCAGATAGCCCCAAAAGCTCATCGCCGTAATATAGTTGGGAATAGGTGCTCGATTGCGGTAATGCCTCACTGCCAAGGCGCATGAACATCGTTCCCACATTGATCAGAGCGAAGTTGATTTCCCGATGGCGGCTGGGCAGAATTTGCGAGCCATCCGCAGCCAGAAGTGTGGCTTGCGCTGGCGCAGGCGGCAGGGGGTACCGCCCGTTAAGCGGTTCTTCGATCGAGGCGGGCAAAGCGCAGCGAATATTGGGATCGTGATAGCGCACAATGCGTTCAATCCTCTCGTGGATGCGTTCGTACGCCTCGGCATATGCCTCTAGAAGTCGCAGGGCTTCTTCACGTAGCCTCTTTAGATGAGAGAGGTATGCGCTGGCAGAGGCCACATGTTGATCAATTTGTGTTTTCACTTGCTGAAAGTCGATGGACATGGTTTACTGCACAGAAAAGTGGGTTAATAGAACAAATGTGCCGATATAAACATTGTAATCTGCACTTCTTGAAAGTGCAAGGGCGGATTTTCAGGAGAGATGGGGTACAATGATGCCGTTCCATTTGTTGTCCAAAAATGGATCTTAACGATGACGGCTCTCCATCAAACAACACGCGGTCATTCCGGCTTTCCTACCCACTTACGCCCTTTTCGCGTGAGCACCGATTTGAAAGCAGTAGCTGACCTGGTGGAATTTTGTTTTGCAGACACTTTAGATGAATCGGGGCGCGATTACTTGAGACGCATGCGTTCAGCAGCCAGGTATGGAATATTTTTACGATGGACCTCCAACGCTGTGGACTGGGCAAGCTTGCCATTTACGGGTTACGTTTGGCAAGAAGGGGACCAATTGGTAGGAAATGTGAGTTTGATCCCTTATTCGGTGCGAGGTGAACGGCGTTATCTGATTGCCAACGTGGCGGTGCACCCGCGATTTCGTCGTCAAGGGATTGCCCGTCAACTCACCCTGGCTGCGTTGAGGCTTGCCCGCCAGCGGCGCGCGCGCTCGGTCTGGTTGCAAGTGCGAGAGGGAAATGAAGCTGCGCTGACCTTATATCAATCTTTAGGTTTTGTCGAACGCACGCGCCGCACCACATGGCAATCCGAAGGGATGTTGCCAGACATTCATTTACCTGCAGATGCACGCTTTGCCTCGCTCGATGGCCGGCATTGGCCGCTGTATGTCCGATGGTTCTCGCGGGATTATCCCCCGGATTACTCCTGGCATTTGCATTTCGAACTTGACGAGATGCGCCCGGACTTATGGGGAGCGATCTATCGCTTTATAAAAGGTACGCAGGTGAAGCATTTCGCCGCATGTATGGGTGAGCGGTTACTTGCAGTGGTCAGTTGGCGAAGGTCTGCCTCGCGGACGCATCTCCTGTGGTTGACGGTTCCATCTCATCCGGCCGAAGACGTGGTCGCGGCCTTGTTGTCCCAGGCGCGCCACCAGCTACACCCTCGTGTCCTATCGTTGGAGTATCCTGCCTGCAGCCTCGATCAGGCGCTGATCCGCGCGGGCTTTCGCGCTCGTCAAACGCTTATATGGATGGAAAGCATCTTGTAATTAGTTGGTTGAGCGGTTCGATTTTTTAGGGCAGCCCTTCGCAAGCCCGGCCGTTGCCATTTTTATCGATGCCGAAGATGTCTCCATAGCCCATTTCCACGCAATAGTCGAAGCAAGCCTGAGCCTCAGCCTGTGAATCGAAGTCGTTACAAGTCAGTCGAGGACCAGTGCAATTGCAAACTGGCACAAGCGTGCGCGTAGGCGTGGAAGTGGTGGTTGGCGTCAGTGTAATCGTGGGGGTGTCGGTGGGCTTTGCCGACCAGATTCCTTTCAGGGCGGCCTGTGCTTCGAGCTCAGCCCCCCTGAAGGCTGCTTCGCAAGCCAGGTCCGGTGCCTGGATTTGTAGCTGTGCATACCCCTGGCGAATCAGCTCGTAGTTGACGAACAGGTTATCCACCAGTACATAGCGCAGCAGGTGGCCGTTGGCATCCGTATCTGAAACGTCTTTGATGATGATGACGAACTTACCGCTTACCATGTCGCTGTTAGCTGCCATGGCTTGCGGGGCTTGCCATTCGATTTGCGGTGTAAGGTCGGGTGCATCCAGGCCAATATAGCGTACTACAAATGCCTGGTTTCCAATGGCTACTTCGATGCTATCGCCATCGATGGCGCGCGTTACCAGGACGCGCATTCGCTCCGTGTTCAGCGGCAGGCAGTAGGCTCCCGGAATATTGCTCTCAAGGGGCAAGCCTGTTGGCGTAGGGGTATCTTGAGGTGTTGAAGTGGGTGTTTCGCTGGGCATCGATGTTGGAGTATCTGTTTTGGGCATGGCTGCCAGAGTTAATGCCGCGGCTGTTTGTGCAGGTAATACTGTTGGAGTTGCTGGCAGGCAAGCGCCCAGCGAAATTATCACGAGCACGAGCAACACCTGTTTCATCTTATCTTCTCCCTTTTTTCTCGACTACTCATCACTGGCCTGTCAACTCTTCAGCAACGAGGTGCTTGCTGAGCAGAGAGCGCTGTTTGATTGTAACATAACCTCTTGCACGCGGATTATCGCTTCTGTTAGCTTATGAGACGCACCCTTTGCCAAAAGTGTGCAACTTCTTGACCGGATGTGCGTACATGGTTTTAGAATGTGCATAGTGAGACTCTTCTAAGCGGCGCTTCGCTCAAGGCTGTTCTTTGCCTTATTATGGAGATTTTGCCTTGCTCTTTGCGCCGTTTTGATGTAGAGTCTTATTGCATGTCGAACCGAAAATGATCAGATCGCTTATCTCAGGAGGTCATCATGAACAAATTTATCATCCGTTGGATCATCAACGCTGTGGGGTTGTATGCTGCCCTGGCGCTCGTCCCAGGGATTGAAATGCAAAGCCAGGGAAGTGAAAAGTGGGTGGCTCTGATCGTCCTGGCTTTGATCTTCGGCCTGCTCAACGCAGTGCTTCGCCCCCTCGTCGTGTTCCTCACCTGCCCCCTGATTATCCTCACATTGGGCTTGGGCACGCTGCTGATTAACACGCTCATGTTCTATCTCACCGGTCAGATCGGGGCTTCGTTCGGCTGGGGCTTCACGGTGGATGGCTTCGTTCCCGCCTTTTTAGGCGCCCTTGTGGTCAGCGTGGTCAGCTTCGTACTGAGCATGGTCTTGCGTGATGAGCTAAAAGGTAAAAAGTAAGCCTTTACCTACCCACTTCACACTCGTAGGGTTAACTTTTCATTACCCGTTTTTTAATCGAATCTTGAATTGACTTTCTGGGTGACTCGGCATATACTATACATACAGGAGAATAACGCCTTGCGAGACGTTAAAGCACATCGGCTCTTGAAGGATGGATAAAAGGCACGCGCGCGTGCCTTTTTATTTTTTCTCGAAGACCCGAAAGGAGGACCAAACTAATGGACTACGGTATGATTGGGAAGATCGAAAAAGCCAAACGCTACGCAGAGCAACGCCATCGCATTCATATTGAGGCGCTTAAAGTCACCTTTGAGGGTAGCAACAACCCGCATACCGTCGAGCTTAAAGAAGGCATCTGGCATTGTGATTGTGATTTCTTCCAAACGCGCGGTCGCTGTAGCCATACGATGGCACTGGAAATCATCCTGGAAGGCATGCTTCCTCTACCCGCGTAAAGGGTTTGCCAAAACAATTATAAGCAGCAAGCGACCAGGCTAAACCGGCGAGTAGCCTGGTCATTTTCTATACTTTAGGGGTGAGTTAACCCCCAAAAAGCCTTGATGTACGCGCCAGGTGGGTCTATCGGATTGTGCTTTTTCCTTCTATCCTCGGCATAACTGCTTTACCCCGCGGTTTTTAAGTACTCGCGGATCATCAATGCTGCGGTAGCCCCTTCGCCAGCAGCTGAGGCAGCTTGTTTGGTTGAACCCATGCGCACGTCTCCCGCAGCAAATAAGCCGGGCAGGGTAGTCATTAAATTACTGTCTGTGATCACAAAGCCTAATTCGTTAACGGCAACTTTGTCTTTCACGAGGTCACTATTGGGGGATAAGCCGATGAATACGAAAACGCCATCGTATTGCCATTCCTTCATTGCTCCACTAGCGCGATCCATTACGATTACGCTTTGAAGGCGGTTTTTCTCGACCTTGAATTCTTTCACGGCGTGATTGACGATGACCGACATGTTTGCCTTTCTGCCGACTTTCTCTTGCAAAATTTTACTGGCTTTCACTTGTGGAGCAAATTCGATAATATCCACCTGGCTGGCGAATTTGGTTAAGAATAAGCCCTCTTCAAACCCGCTGTTGCCTCCACCAATGACCAATACCTTCTTTCCCTTGTAAAACGCGCCATCGCAGGTGGCACAGAAATGGACATTTGTGCCGATCAACTCCGCTTCTCCAGGGATGCCTAATTGGCGGTATCTGGCACCGCTGGCCAGCAATATTGTTTTCGCTCCGAACTCGGTGCCATCCGCCAGGGTTGCACACAAATACGAGTTTTGCAGTGTAATATCGATCACTTCATGCGCCTGAAGAATCTCTGCTCCGAAGCGGCGTGCCTGTCGCCCCAGGCGTTCCCCAAATTCTGCGCCTGATATGCCCTCATCAAATCCGGGAAAATTGTCGAGCGTTTGTGTAATACCCGCTTGTCCTCCGAGCGCGGCTTTCTCAATCACCAGAGTATCCACTCCCTCCCGAGCCAGGTACAATGCCGCGGTAAGGCCTGCAGGACCTCCTCCAACTATGATGGTGTCGTAGAATTTTCGTTGTGCTTGCGTCTGTAGCCCCAGTTTCTGTGCCAGTTCTGCATTGGAAGGCTCTACGAGGATCGAACCATCGGGGAAGACGATAGTAGGGATGATGCGCATACCGTTGTTGACCTTTTCAACATATTCCATGGCTGCAGGGTCTTGTTCAATATCGATATTGATGTAAGGCACCCGATGTTCCCCGAAGAATTTTTTCGCGCGCTTACAATCTGGGCACCATACGGTGCTATAGACGACGATTTGGTTATCATGTATTTTCTCTGTCATCGCATTCCCTTAGCTTATATTTTGATGATTGAATCGTGAATGAAAATGGGGGGCACTTCAATGCCTAATCGGTTGTATAGTTGGCGTGGGACGCTGATATCGGCCAAATATAGATCGCCTACGACCTTACGCGCATCGGGAGTGAACAACCCTGTTTTTGGAAGTGCCAGGGTCATAGTAGCATTCGCTCGTATGCAGGGGTCTCTGAGAATACCGGTATTCATGTCCAATCCGGAAGGTGCATCTAATGCTAACACGGGACGTCCGGCATCGTTTGCTTGCAGTATCCAATTTGCGATGGGTTCACTCGGATCGCCAGCCAGCCCGTAGCCGATTATGGCATCGATGATCAGGTCTATTGCCTCAAAGTTCATGGTTTCCTTTGCAAAGATTTCCATTTTCTCCAAGATGTGGAATTGGTGTGCAGGAATATTTTTCAACTTCTCTACCCCAGGAAGGACTTTCAGCACAATCTCCGCGCCCCAGTTGTGCAGATGGCGAGCAGCAACCATGCCGCCTCCACCATTATTGCCAGCTCCGCACAAAACAGCAATGCGTTTCTCGCGCACATCTCCGCCCAACATCCGGCGACTGAGTTCGGCCAGGTTCCTTCCCGCATTCTCCATCATCTGGATTAACTGGATACCGTATTCTTCGACCATCAGGCGATCGACTTCTGCCATTTGCTGGGTAGTTACGGACGGAATCTGCATCAGAATTCTCCTTTATCAACCCAGAAAACCAGACGACCTATGCGCTTGGATTCTTACCCGGATGAAGTATAATCTTTTTCATTGCTCAAACGAACCAACGATCAATGGCTCAAAGATCTTCAGGCCGAAGGCGAGCTTCGTGAATCGGCTCTGGCTGAACTACGCCGGATGATCCTGAACTCGTTGCCCTACGCTCTTAGTAAATGGCTTCCCACTGGCGACCCTCGGTTCGCTTCCCTGATCGAGGAGGTTGCCCAGGATACCCTGTTGCGCGTTCTAAACCATTTGAACACATTTGAAGGGCGCAGCCAATTCACCACATGGACTCAGAAGATTGCAGTGCGTATTGCCCTTACCGAGCTGAGGCGTAAACGCTGGGAGAATGTCTCGTTGGAAGGTTTAATAGAAAGCGACGAGGGTCCTATACTGGAAAGTTTGATGGTAGATCATCAAGCTTCCACACCGGAAGAACTTATGGAGAGAGCGGATCTGATGCGACGTGTGCAGCGGATCCTGGTTGAAGAGTTGACGGAAAAACAGCGTCAGGCGATGATCGCTGTTGCCATTCGGGGCATGCCTTTAGAAGAGGTTGCGCGCAGAGTGGGTACCAATCGCAACGCACTCTATAAGTTGATGCACGATGCCCGGTTGCGTCTTAAACGCCGATTGGCGCAGGAAGGCCTCACAACTGACGATATTCTGGCGGTGTTCGAAAACAGGTAAGAATAACTAACCCCAAAACGTCCTGGTATAAAGATGATGAGCAAAGAAAATTTTCTAATGAAATTCTTCAAGCGGTTTACAACAAGTAAACAAGCAGCACAGATCACATCCCCTGCACCTCCGCCAGATGAAATCATGATCCGACTTCTCCGTATGGTGGAAAACACCGATGATGTAGAGATTGGGTGTGATGAAGTTTTTGAACTGCTTGACCGATATGTGGAATTAGAAGCGCAAGGTGGAAACGTTGCCGATCTACTTCCTTTTGTAAAAAAGCACCTTGACCGCTGCCGCGATTGCCATGAAGAATATGACGCCCTAGTTAGGGTCCTTGAAGCCACGTCTCAGCAGAATTAAAGGCTCCTAGCCAGATATACTATGTCTGATCCCGATCTGATTTCCCGCTACAATTACGATGAGTTCACCCCAGCCAAGTTCGAGCCGTGGATGAATTTTGATTCAAGTCCTGCCTTAGGCGAACCTGCTCCGGATTACCCGCTTTGGGACCTGGATCAAAATAAGACCTCATTACGGCAAATCATAGCACAAAACCTGTATACGATTGTCGAATTCGGCAGTTTTACCTGACCATATTGTGGGATGGCGGCGCCATCCATGAATGCCATTGCGAATCAGTACGCCAGCCAGGGGATTGGTTCGATCTTCCTGTACACACACGAAGCACACCCAGGCGAATATTATCCCCACCTGACTTCGATGGAGCAGAAATTCAGACATGCCCGGGCGTTGAGAGATGTGCTGGGCGTGACCCGCCCGATTTTTGTTGATTCTCTGGACGGAGCCTGTCACCGGGCTTATGGTTCAATGCCCAATATGAGCTGGATATTCACACGTTCTGGTGTGCCCGTTTATAAATCCGATTGGACCGATTCTCACAGCATACAAAACACCATCGAATATTTCCTGCAGGTCACCGGCCGAAGGCGAGAAGGCGAGCGGATGGTGCCTTTTCGAGTGGAGCGGCTCGACTTCCGCATCCAAGATCGTGGGGCATTTTATGCGGGCCTGGAAAGGAACGGGCCAAAAGCTGTACGCGAATTTCGCGAAGTGTTCCCATAGCAAAAGATTTCTACCGTATTTCCACCGTAATCTATTCCCTCACATCAGCAGTTGGGGAGTCCTTATGGATGATGTCTGGTGCTCTTCCTTTACCTAACTGGCGTGCGCGTTTGCATAATGTGTGATCTTAATAAAAAAACCGGGGCAGGCATTCATTCCTGACCCGGGGCGATTTGAGGCCAATGCCCAATTAGCTGCGTTTTACCAAAGGGATGAACACAAAAGCAGTAACCAAACTATAGATGATATGCCCCATTAAGCTTAGCCATTGTGTTTGCCCGACGATGAAAATCATTTGAGAAAGGCCTAAGAAAAGGGGCATCAATGTTAGGGCGCCTAATACCCACCAAACTATACCGTTGATGATCCCACCGATCAGTGCTGTGGTCCAGCTGATGGCGTATTTGCCCGCCACCAGTCCATAAACTGCACCGATGAAGGCGCTGATCGCCATGTGCACGAAAAAACCTACGATGGCGTTCTCTTGACGGATGAGCATGCCCACCATGGGCAACATCCCCATCATCCCCATCATCATGCCAAAGACCATCCCCCCTGCGAGGCCGGCTATAGCCCCGGAGGTGGCAAGTTTGGCGGTTGAAATGTTCGCATTTGTTTGGATTGTGGTCGTAGACATGTTTTTCTCCTTTCGTTGAACAAATTGGTATTCTTGGGCAGGAATTGCCTTAATTCAAGACTGCATAAAAAGCCGATTTCTTACCCCGATTGTCTAATTAAGGCCATAACGCTTCAATCGCCTTGTTATGTCCTCCGTAAATTGTGGGAAGAAGCAGATGGAGAGGTAATTAAACGTGGGAATATGATGTCTGACTATAAAGAAACTCTATTGAGCCGTTTTATGAATGATCATGAGGTGTGTATGCGAGTCATATTAATCGTCACCATGATTTTATTGGCAGGTACAGTACTATCTGCGTGTGCATTGGAGCCAGTTAATCGCTCGCCATTCGATCTGGCTGGCCCCACTCCACACCAACAGGGGACATTTACTCCTTCTGACAAGACACTCGTTCCGCCCACAGATTCATTTGACAAACCCTCGCAGGAGGTCATTGCCATAAACCCTGAACTCCAACGCACGCCATCCACTGCAGCTACTTTCTTGCCACCCGAACCACCCCCGCTAAGAGCTGAGGAGGAATTCTCTACAGATTTCAGTAAGCATACTGTTCCGTATGGTGAAATCTTATCTGGCGGGCCACCCAAAGATGGCATCCCAGCCATTGACAAGCCGATATTTGTGGATATCGGAGAAGCAAATACCTGGTTGAGACCAACCGAACCTGTTATCTTGGTTGAGGTGGGGCACGAGGCGCGGGCATATCCAATACAGATCCTCATCTGGCATGAGATCGTGAATGACACGCTCCATGGTTTCCCTATTGTTGTAACCTTCTGCCCTCTGTGCAACACCGCAATCGCGTTTGAGCGCACATTAGATGGAATAGTCTTTGATTTTGGAACGACGGGTAGGCTGCGCTATAGCAACCTGATTATGTACGATCGTCAGACAGAGACATGGTGGCAACAGGCAACGGGAGAAGCCATTGCAGGTGAACACGCGGGCAAGCAGCTCAAATTCTATCCGGCGCAAATCATCTCTTGGGAGGAGTTTAGGTTGCACTATCCACACGGACAGGTGCTTTCGCGCGAGACGGGCTTCAGCCGTCGCTATGGACAGAACCCTTACCCAGGATATGACGATGTGCGCAACTCACCTTTCTTGTACGAAGAGCCTCTTACCCCAGGTGTGCTTCCACCGATGGCTCGGGTTCTAAGTATTGAAATAAACGGCGATACGGTCGCCTACCCCTATGAAATCTTAGCGCAGGTCCAAGTGGTTAACGATCTTGTGGGTGGTCAACCCATCGTGGTTTTTTGGGCTGCAGGTGCCGCATCTGCTTTGGATGCCGGCACTATTGCCGAGGGGCAGGATGTGGGGTTTGCAACCGCATATTCAAGAGAATTAGATGGAATGAGCTTGACATTTCAAGCTGTGGGTCAACGCGTAGTGGACCTTCAGACGGGGAGCGAGTGGAATGCGCTTGGCCTGGCAGTTGCAGGAGAGTTGGCCGGGAAGCGGCTAAAACCGTTGGTAGCGGTCAATCATTTTTGGTTTTCGTGGGTTGCTTTTAAACCGGAAACCAGAATCTATCAACCATAACCATAACCAAGAACTCGCCGGTCATGGGCAGTGACTGGCGGAGGAAGTGAAAGGCGGAGAGGGTGGGATTCGAACCCACGGTGGCCATGAAGACCACAACGGTTTTCGAGACCGCCCCAATCGTCCACTCTGGCACCTCTCCGTGTGGCACTTACAAGCAGATTATAGCAAACATCTGGCGCATTGCCCATATAAGCTGCGCCCTATTTCTGGCAACCAGGCGGTTATGCCTCAAAAGTAACGACCAAATCTTGCCTTAAATCTTCATCTGGCTGTGTTCTTGGGGGTAAGCGATGAGATCATACCCCTTCTCTCTCAGCTGTTCCATCAACGGTTCAGCGCCCCGCGCTTCCCCATGTACCAGGATGACCTGTTTACAGGAGTTGCGTGTGGCCATGGCGTATTCTACGAGGAAATCCTGCCCGGCGTGCGCGGAAAGCCCCCCAATCGTTGCCACCTCGGCGCGGCGTCGGTATGTCTCCCCGAAGATGCGCACTTCCTCGGCTTGCTCTGCCAGGCGCCGCCCCAGCGTGTTTGGCGCCTGCCAGGAAACGATCAGAATGGCGTTGCGCGGGTCTTCGATGTTATGCTTCAAGTGGTGCAGGATACGCCCTGTCTCTGCCATCCCTGAAGCGGAGATAATGACCATTGGCCCAGACATCTCGTTCAGCGCTTTGGAAGCTTCTACAGAGCGCGTATAAGTGAGCAGGTCGAAGCCCAATGCCTCTCGATGTCGTTCCTGAGCGACAAAGGCGCGTGTTTCCTCGTCGAAGCAATCGGTGTGCAGACGAAAAGCCTCGGAAATGTCCACCGCCAGCGGACTATCGACGAAAACGGGGATGCGGGGAATGTCTTTATTGACGATCATGCGATGTAGCCCATAGACGATTTCTTGCGTGCGGCCTACGGCAAAGGCAGGCACAATCACCTTACCGCCGCGCTGCACTGTGCGTAAAATCACCTGGCGCATTTCCTCAAACGCGGCTTGCGCCTCGCGATGCGGCTTATCTCCATAAGTGCATTCCATGATGAGCACATCTGCGTTTTGGGGCAATTCAGGATCGCGTAACAAGGGCAAATTGCGTCGCCCGATGTCTCCAGAGAACCATATGCGCATCGTGCGTCGTCGGTTGCGTCCCATTTCTTCGATGTCTAGCACGATTGCCGCAGAGCCCAGGATATGCCCCGCTTCCACCAGAGTGGCCTGAACGCCAGGGACAACAGGGAAAGGCTGGGCATAAGGTCGCGCGTGGAAATGTTGAGCCACGCGGGTGGCATCTTCGATGGTATAGAGCGCTTCCAATGGCGGCTCGTGGCGATGATGTCTCTTTTTATTGAGGAATTCCACATCTGCTTCCTGGATGTGCCCTGCATCCAGGAGCATGATGTTCGCCAGATGAGCAGTAGCTGGAGTGGTGTAGATGGGGCCACGGTAGCCATTTTTTATTAGATTGGGCAGGTTGCCGCTATGATCGATGTGCGCGTGCGAAAGGAGCACCGCATCTAAGGCTGCAGGATCGAAGTGAAAATGACGATTGCGCGCATAGCTCTCCCCTCGTCTCCCTTGGAAGAGTCCGCATTCCAGCAGGATCTTATAGCCGTTCACTTCGAGCAAATGCTGTGAGCCGGTTACCGTGCGCGCAGCTCCAAGAAATGACAGGGTTATTGACATGGTCAGGTGTTCAATAGCTTTATGATGTCGCTACCAAAGTGGGCGTTGCGCCAGGGGACTTCGCGGAGTATCTCTCCAAGCTCTTCTGGTGAGTGAGGATTTTGTTGCGCAATCTCGAGCATCAAGTCGCGCGGTAAGACCACGTCCGCGCTTACACCCATGTGTCGCGCCCTTTTTTGCCTCCAGCGGCGAAGTTTTTCGAGGCGGTGAAGGAACTCTTTGTCCAAGGCAGCAGGTGTGGGCGGATCAAGAGGGGCGCGTTCCAGACCGCGTTGCACGGCGTGTAGCAGGGCTGTTCCATAGCGTTGCATTTGACCACGGCTCATCCCAAACACGCAGCTCAATTGATCCAGGTCTTTGGGCATCCGTTGGGCGATGGCTAAAAGAGTTTTGTCGCTAAAGATATAAAAGAGCGGGCGATTGCGCTCACAAGCGATTTTGTCCCTAAGCTGGCATAACTCTGCCAACACGGCGGCTTGTTGTCCATTCAGACTGCCCGCGCCGCAGATGCGCCAGACTTCCTCATGCACTTGCCGAATGGCCGGCGTCTTGCGTAGATGGTAGGGCGTACAGGCGCGGGCGAAATCTTCCAGTGCCAGATCCCACCTTCCCTGGGTTTTTAACGCCTGCTCCATCTTTTCTCTTAAGGGGATGAGGAAGTGTGTGTCCTGGAATGCATAATCCTGCAAAGCAAGTGATAGCGGTCTCTTTCCCCAATCGGCGCGTTGATGGCGCTTTTCTTGAAGAATACCAAACTCCTCTTCCAGCAAACTCGCTAGCCCAACTTTTGGGCGGCCCAGCACGCGGGCAGCGATCATTGTGTCAAAGAGGTTGTTTACGCGCAGGTGAAAATCACGGTACAGGCAAAATAGGTCATATTCTGCGGCATGAAAGACTTTCTCTACCTTCGGTGAGGCAAAGACTTCCTCGAGTGGCGAGAGGTCTTCCAACACCAGAGGGTCGAGTAAATAATCTTGCCGTGGCGTGGAAAGCTGAATCAGGCAAACCTGCTCGCGATAAGCGTGCAGACTGTTCGATTCGGTATCCACAGCCAGTTTTTCCTGTTGGTTGAGGAGAGGGATTAGAGCGATCAAATCCTCCTGGCGATTGATCCATTGGAAAGAGTACTGAGGTATTTGAGACATGGGGTACGCTTTGGTGTCGCTCCGGGCAGTGAAAATAATCGGCTGCCTGCTTTTGATGCAGGCAGCCTCCCTGGAAAGTCAGGCTTTTAGGCGCCTCTTTTCCATGACCAGCGCATCCTCGCCATCTTGGTAATACGCCTGCCAGATGCCGGTGGGTACATAGCCGGCGTTTTGATAGAGCTGTATTGCAGCAGAATTCGAATGGCGCACGCTCAGTCGAATGGTCGCAGCGCTTAGTCTCGCTTCGCATAAGCGGAGCAGGGCGCTGGCAATCCCCTGGCGGCGGTACTCGGGTTTTACTCCCAGAGTAGCGATCCACGCCAGGTTTTGGGAACGTTGCTCATCGCCAGCGATGAAACCAACCATCTCTTCATGCACCAATGCTTTCAGACGCACCACGTTGGACAGGGTGAGCACGCCGATCAAATCCCAAACCGGCCAGGCATCTTTGGGAAAACACGCTTTTTCCAGGTTTCGTAGCGCGTTTAGGTCGCGCCAACTGGCTTCGGCAATCTCCACCAGCCCGGCGGAAGTGTGCAGTGCAAAAGCACTAGGGTGCTTCATGCAGGTAGATTCGACCGAGGTTTATGCTCCTTCTCGCCTTGATTGCATGAAGTTCTCCAGCAAGCTGGTGAACTCCATGGGGAAGATGAATTTGGTGGACGGGCTGGCGCCAACTGACTTCAGCGTGTCGAAGTATTGCAGCGTCATCGTCTTCGGGTCGATTGTTTGAGCCACGGCGTAGATGCGCTCCAACGCTTGCGAGAAGCCCTCGGCACGCAGGATTTGCGCCTGGCGCTCACCCTCAGCTTTCAGGATCGCTGCCTGACGTTCGCCTTCAGCGCGCAGGATGGCGGATTGTTTCTCGCCTTCGGCTACGTTGATCGCCGCCTCGCGTTGGCCGGTAGATTCGGTCACCACGGCGCGGCGGTTGCGCTCTGCCGACATTTGTCGGTTCATCGCGTCCTGGATCTCGCGCGGCGGATTGATCTCGCGGATTTCTACATTGGTAACCTTCACCCCCCAACGCTCAGTAACTTCATCCAGGCGCGTGCGTAGCAGGTTATTGATATGCTCACGCTTGGAGAGCACATCATCGAGCAGAATGCCGCCAATCACCGCGCGCAGCGTGGTGGTCGCCATACCCTGGGCAGCAGCTTCGAAGTTCGCAACTTGCAGGACGCTCATCGTTGGGTCGAGGATCTTGTAGTACCAAATGAAATCCACCGAGACTGCAGCGTTGTCTTGAGTGATGGAATTCTGGTGAGGAATCTCGCGCACCTGCTCGCGCAGATCCACGCGCACGGCGCGATCGATGACTGGAATGAGTAACACCAGTCCTGGTCCCTTGGCGCCAATGCACCGTCCCAGGCGGAATACCACCAGGCGATTGTATTCGGGGACGACACGGATGGCGCTGGCGAGCAGTGATAGGGCGATCAACACCACCGCGCCCAAGAGACACAATGCCGTACCACCTAAAGCTTCCATGACACACCTCCTTGAAAGAATATGGTTATTGAAAACACGTAATTACCTGCAAATGTTGTTCCTCATTTCACTGGGGATCAGAACGGCAAGGTTCGACAATGAGGATAAACCCTTCTCGACCCACGACGCGCACGCGCGCGCCATGAGGGATGGGTTGGGAACTTCTGGCGCTCCACAATTCCGCCCCGATCTGCACCGATCCCTCTTCATGGATCTCCGTTTTGGCTTCTCCATACGCTCCAACTAAGTGTTCGATGTCGTGTGCGGGCCGTAGCATTTCAGCCTCGAGCACCTTGCGCGCGGTCAGCCAAAAGAACCCTCCAGCCAGCAGGGAGACGCTGATCGCCAATATGGGATTAACCGAGGGCTGCCACCAATGTTCACCGCGAAAGAGGAATGCAGAACCGCTTACCAATGCAAGGGTAGATAGGGCCAGGTAGCTCCAATGTTTTGCCTTGCGTAAGGCCAGGATGAACAAAACACCTCCTGCCAGGAGAACGGCAAGCGCCCAATAATTGAACGGTAAGTGATACACTTCCCAACCGGCCAGAATTAGAGCGAAGAGCGCGGCCAACTCCAAAATGCCGGTGCCAGGGTTGAGAATTGCCAGAATGGCCAGGCTCATTCCCCCCACCAACAAGAGATAGGCGATATTTGCGTCCAGCAGGGATTCCATAAGATTATGTCCTTTACAACTTCGTCGCGTGCTGCTTTATTGCGCTTGTCGAGTCGCGTTAGAAATGCTAATGTAAGATTATACTTGAGATTCCATCCCCGAAGAGTGTCTGGCGGTGTATGTGCGCCTCTCGGCGCAGTGGTATGATTGAGCATATGGTGGTGCTTTCTCTGCCCGGTGGGTTGAACCTTTATGCCTTTTCCCTGGTGCTCTCATGCGCAGTGGCAAGCGGACTTGCCTGGGTTGCCTGGCGAGCTCCTGATGAGCAGAGATTTTCTCGTCTGGATGGCTGCTTATGGGCTTTGCTTGCGGCTCTGCTGGCTGCACGCCTCGGGTTTCTTTTACTGCATATAGATTATCTTTCACGCCCTTTGCAAATCTTGAACTTTTTTGCAGGCGGGTTCAGTGGAGCGGGAGCGTTGCTCGGAGGCCTGTTTGGGTTCTGGTTGTTTGCCAAAAAGCGAGATCAGCCCTTTGCAGTGTACGCGGATGCCTTGTCCCCTTTATTGATCACTTTGGTTGTTGGTGTGCTCAGCGGTTGCTGGTTACATGGTTGCCTGTATGCTCCTGCAGGTTGGGGGTTGGCTTCGCCAGATGCCTGGGGAGTGATCGAACCGCGCCCACCGATTCAGGTTTTTGGTGCCTTGGCTGTGCTGGGCGGATACTACATGATTGAGCGACTTGCCGTGAGGGTTGGGTTCCCCGCCGGATTTGTGGCGCGCTCGAGCTTGCTGCTCGTCTCTCTGATCCTATTAGCGCTTTCCTTGCTGCGCGTCGATGCATTGCCCGGCTTGTTGGGTTTGCCCCTGGATGCCTGGGTTTACCTGGTGCTCTTTACGGGCTGTGTGCTTTCCCTACTCTTCTTCCAGCGCCGCGGGTCTTTGGGGGGCTGATTTGTCCAAGCTGGGAGGCTTTTTCATCTTGGAAAACAAGAAGGAGAGATGCGAACCATGAAACTCACGCTCGCTTTAGCGCAAATCAACACCTGCCTCGGAGATGTCTCCGCCAACCTCGAAAAACATCTTGCTCTAATCCCTCAGGCGCGTGTCCTGGGCGCGGATCTACTCGTTTTTCCGGAACTTTCGCTAACCGGCTATGCCTTGCAAGACCTGGCGCATCGCGTCGCCCATCGCCCGTGCGCCGATGACCCTGTCTTCAAACCTTTGCTTGAAGCCAGCCATGAGCTGGACCTGGTGGTTGGCTTTGTTAATGAGGATGCTCGCCACCGTTTCTATATCGCTGCGGCATACCTTTCTCAGGGGGAAGTGCTGCATGTACATCACAAAGTTTATTTACCCACTTACGGCTTATTCGATGAAGGGCGCTTCTTCGCCTGGGGGGATGAAGTGCATGCCTTCGAAACGCGATTTGGGCGGCTCGGTGTGCTCATCTGCGAAGATTTCTGGCATGTCTCGCCGCCGTACCTGCTGTGGCTGGATGGCGCCGACCTTTTCCTGTTCACCTCCGCTTCACCGGGCCGTGGCCTGGATCGCCATCCCAACTTGCAATCAGCGCGCTGGGTGGAGCTGGTCAATCAGGCGTACGCCAGTCTGTTCACCGTCTTCGTCGCCCACACCAACCGCGCCGGTTATGAAGATGGGTTGAACTTCTGGGGTGGCTCAACCTTGTTTGATCCGAACGGACACCTCGTTGCTCAAGGCGCGTATCATGAGGAAGACCTGGTCTTGGCGGAAGCTGACCTGACGCAGGTGCAGCGCACGCGCATTCGCTTGCCCCTATTGCGCGATGAACGCACAGCATGGGTCATGCGCCAATTGCAGCGCAACTTGGGAGAGGGCGAAGATCCTAGCGCGCATTAGACTGGGCTGGCAAAAGCTGCACTGCCTTATCATGGATATATCTTTCATACGGTATGGTTGGCGGCGCACTGGCGCTTGACAGATTAACGTTTTTGCAGATAATAGGGAGAAACCGAAAAGCTTCACCCTCTGAATGGCTGAGATGGAGAAAAGTAGGTTGTAGCAAACCGACAGGGAAGCGGTGCCATGAACTGAAAGCACTGCACGGTGAGAAAGCGACCGAAATTCACTCCGGAGCTGCTGAGGTGAACGGAAGGCAATCCTTCCCAGTAACCCAGGTCGCATTCCCGGCGTTATCGGGAAGCCAATCGCCAGATACAGGTCGCCAGGCTGTTGGCTATTGAGTGGACCATGACACATTGGTCAATAAAGGGTGGTACCGCGGGAAGGCATTTCCCGTCCCTTACAGTGGACGGGTTTTGATTTTAAAGAAGTACTCCTCAATTCCCACGCCGCAAGACGTGGTTGAGGAGAGAGGAGGCTGTATGTTGGCACGGATTGCACAAATTGAACAGGAAGCGCTGAATGCTCTGGAAAACGCCGAAACAGAAGAGCAGCTTGAGCGCTGGCGTATCGCCCATTTAGGACGCAGCTCGCCTTTGATGAAGGTCTTTGAGAGTATGCATGCCCTGTCCAAAGATGAGCGCCCCAGCGTTGGACGCAGGGCCAATGAAGTAAAGAGCGCCCTCGAAAGCGCTTTTGCCGCGCGCCGTGAAGCTTTACAACAAGCTGCGCTTCGCCGCTCGTTGCAACGCGAACGCCTGGATGTCACCTTGCCTGGACGCCCCTTGGCTCATGGCCGGCTGCATCCGGTGACGCGTACTTTACGTCAGATCATCCGCATATTCGCCTCTATGGGCTTTCAAGTGTACCAATCGCGCGAAGTAGAGACGGATGAGTTCAACTTCCAATTGCTCAACTTCCCGCCTCATCATCCGGCCCGTGAAATGCAGGATTCGTACTACGTGGACACAGGCGAAGCGCGTGGAGATAATCCGGTGCTGTTGCGCACACACACCTCTCCGGGACAGATTCACGCCATGCGCGAATTCGCGGCTCAGAACCCAATGCACCCCCCTCCAGTACGCATCGTTTTGCCTGGCATGTGCTACCGTTACGAGCAGGTCAGCGCGCGCTATGAAGTGCAATTCACCCAGGTAGAAGGGCTGGCCATTGGTGAAAATGTCACCTTTGGTGACCTGAAAGGTACGATTGCTGATTTTGCCCGTTGCCTTTTTGGAGAGAGCGTGCGCACACGTTTCCGAGCGTCGCACTTTCCCTTCACTGAACCCAGCGCCGAGGTGGACTTTGAATGCTTCTTGTGCCGTGGAGAGGGCTGCGGAGTGTGCAAGTACACCGGTTGGCTGGAGATTATGGGTTGTGGTATGGTGCACCCCGTTGTACTGAGCAATGGCGGCTATGATCCGCGTCGATACAGCGGCTTCGCCTTCGGCATGGGCCCAGAGCGTCTGGCGATGCTCGTATATGGTATCCAGGACATCCGTTATTTCTGGACGAATGACCTGCGCTTCCTGGAGCAGTTCTAATTTACGGGAGATGAAAAGATGAAGGTGCCTGTTTCCTGGTTGAAAGAATATGTAGAGATTACCTTGACGATCGAAGAACTGGCTCGTCGCCTCACTTTGGCGGGTTTGGAGGTGGAAGAATTGCGTTATGTGGGCTTACCCATGCCGGCGAGCCGGTTGGAGCCCACTGGCGGAGCACATGCTCGTCAGGAGACGAAAATCAGCGGTCTGGAATGGGCGCGGGATAAGATCGTCGTTGCCGCGGTGCTGGAAGTCATGCCTCACCCCAACGCAGACCGCCTTGTCCTTTGCCGCCTGGATGATGGCTCGCAGGAGCATGTTGTCCTTACGGGTGCGCCTAATTTATTTCCCTACAAGGGCATCGGCAAGCTGGAACAGCCTCTCAAAGTGCCTTACGCGCGGGAAGGCGCGCGCATTTTCGATGGACATCAGCCCGGTCAGGTGCTTACCACGTTGAAGCGTGCCAAAATTCGCGGCGTGGAATCCTACTCGATGATTTGCTCTGAAAAGGAATTGGGCATATCAGAGGATCATGAGGGCATCATAATTCTGGACGATGACGCTCCGCTGGGTATGCCTTTGGCAGACTATATGGGGGACGTCGTTTTGGATATTGCCATCACCCCCAACATCGCCCGTGCAGCCAGCATCCTGGGAGTGGCACGCGAAGTTGCCGCTCTCTGTGGCACGCCGCTTCATCCCCCTAGCTACGATTTTCTGGCTGAGGGTGCGCCCATCGAAGGGCGGGCATTTATTCAGATTCAGAACGCGGAACTCAACCCACGCTTTGTATTGGGCTTGATTGAAGGCGTTCAGATAGCACCCAGCCCCTATTGGGTTCAACGTCGCTTACGGCTGGCAGGCATGCGCCCGATTAACAACATCGTGGATGCGACCAACTATGTCATGTTGGAAGTCGGCGAGCCCTTACACGCTTTTGACTACGATGCTTTGCAGAAGCGGGCGAATGGCCACCCGCCCACCATTATCACCCGCACTGCTAAACGCAACGAGCGCCTCATCACCCTGGATAATGTCACACGCGTACTGGATGATTTCACTGTGTTGGTCTGCGACACCGCCGGCCCTCTCTCTATTGCTGGGGTTATGGGCGGTGCGGAGACGGAAGTGCACGCAGGCACGCGCAATGTCCTCCTGGAAGGCGCGGCATGGAACTTTATCAATATCCGGCGGACCATTGCCGCCCAAAACATGAGCTCCGAAGCCGCCTATCGGTTTTCACGTGGTGTGCACCCGGCTATGGCGGCGCGTGGTGTGGCGCGCTGCCTGGAACTCATGCGTCAATGGTCTGGTGGCAAGGTGGCACAGGGGTTGGTGGACGCATATCCATTACCCCCAGAGGACCCGATAGTGGAATTCCACACTACGGACGTGCGCCGCTGGTTGGGGATTGACTTGCGCGCGGATGAGGTAGCTGAGATTTTGCAACGCCTGGAGTTCAAAGTGGAGGTTGAGGGCGATCTCCTGCGCGCTAAAACCCCGGATCATCGCTTGGATATCGGCACCGGTGTCATTGGGATGGCCGATTTGATGGAGGAAATCGCGCGCATCTATGGATATGAGCGCATTCCAGAAACGCGCCTGGCAGACGAGCTGCCTCCCCAAAGGGTGAACCTACGCCACGAAGTTGAGGAGCATCTCCGCGACTTGCTGGTCGATTTGGGTTTGCAAGAGGTGATGACCTATCGCCTAACTGCTCCAGAGCGCGAGGCGCGCCTGCTCCCGGGCGAGGTAGAAATGGACGAGGCGGAATACGTTCGCCTGGCGAATCCGATCGCCATTGATCGCCGCGTCATGCGTCGTAACCTGCTTGCCGCTTTACTGGAAGTCGCGGAACGCAACGCGCGCCAGGAGACGCGCCTCGCTTTATTCGAAATTGGTCCGGTATATGTACCTTCGAAGGGTTTTGAGCTCCCCCAGGAGCCCTTACGGCTGGCGATACTCATGGGCGGGGGACGTGTTCTACCCTTCTGGCAGGGCGCTACGGATGGACACCTGGATTTTTACGACCTGAAGGGCGTGGTGGAGGCGCTATTCCGTAGCCTGCACATAGAAGGGATCGCCTATCAGGCTGCTGAGCACCCCACATACCACCCTGGAATGTGTGCCCGCCTGCTGATTGACGCACGGGAATTGGGCTGGATGGGCGTATTGCATCCGTCGGTTCAGGCAAAGTGGGATGTGCCAGATTTTCCTCTCCTGGCTGCCGAACTGGATGCGGAACTTCTCCTGGAAGTGATCCCGCCACGCTTTAACCTGGTGCCTATCCCTGCTTACCCGCCAGTGCGTGAAGACCTGGCGTTAATCCTAGATGCGCAGGTGGAAGCCGGACGCGTGGCGGAAGTAATCCGCCAGGCAGGCGGCAGGCTGCTCGTCGGCGTGCAACTTTTCGATGTTTATCAAGGTGAGCCGATTGAATCTGGGAAGAAAAGTCTGGCTTACCGCCTTACCTACCAGGCAGAAGATCGTACGTTGACCGATGAGGAGGTGGCGAAAATCCGCCAGCGTATCGTGCAACGCGCTGAACAGGAGTTTGGCGCCAAGTTGCGCGCCGTTTAGCTACAAGCTTTGAGTTGCCTGTGCTTGCCATTTTAAGGGTTATGCTCTATACTCTAGCCCAATGTAATCCGGGAAATCATTTGTTGGAGGTGCGTTCATGAACAATCGCCGGGTTGGTATGATTGCCACCGCTGCCACTGCGTTGTTGTGTGGCTTCCCGGGGTTGATTGGCCTGTGTGTAGGGGTGATCTTTGCCGCGGTAAGCCAGATCCCCGGAGCGGAGATCGACATTGGTGGGAGCAGCGATCCCCAGAGTGCGTTGCTCTTCGGTCTTGCTGGTATTTGTGTGGGCATTGTTTTGATTCTCATTCCAATCGCTGTTGGTTTCTTCACCTTGCGCAAGCGCCAGGGAGGCTCCAACTTATCTGAGGAGCCTTTGCCTCCAGCGTATTAAACATAAAGCGCCTCTCTCTTTAGGTTAAGCGAGCGTTTGGAACATCTCTTCCGAGCGCAGGCTCTCCTAAGGCTTAGCGATATAGCGGTTTCTTGTGGGGTGTGAGTATGGAACGGGAGCAGACCTTCTCTCGGCAGCTTTCGATCACTTCGGCTGCCAGATCGTAGCGGTGAAATGCCGGCATGAGATAGATGCCGCTGGCCCAATCCTGCATTTGCAAGATCAGCTCTAGGGCGATACGTACTCCCTCCTGAGGGGCTTCTGTGCCTGCTTGGTGGAGGCGTTTTTGAAGCTCTTCGGGGATGATGATGCCCGGAACTTCATTATGGAGGAAAGAAGCGTGGCGCACGCTGTATAAGGGTAAAATGCCGACAAAAATGGGAATTTCCAATCCTCCATACTTTTCCGTATATCGCTTCACAAAGTCGTGAGCCACTTTGGGTTGGTACACGGGTTGCGTGAGGATAAAATCGGCCCCAGCCCGGATTTTGCGTTGCAAACTACGCATCTCCCTTTCCGGTTCGGGAGAGCATAAATTGAGCGCGCAGCCCACGAAGAACGAGGTGGGTTGACCGATTTCAGTACCCGCGTGGTCGAAGCCTAAGTTGAAATTTTGCTTGATCAGCTTGATCAGGCCGGAGGGCACAAGATCGAAGTTATCCATGGCATTGGGGTAATCGCCAATGGAAGTCGGGTCGCCCATGACCACGAAAATATTGCGTATGCCCAAGGCGTGTGCCGCGAGCAGGTCTCCCTGGACGCGCAGCAGGTTTCGCCCACGCGTGGGAAAATGGAGGGTGGTTTCGATCTGTACATGCCGTTGAATGAGTTCGCACACCGCCCAAGGGCTCATGCGCATGCGCGCCATGGGGCTATCTGCCACGTTGATCACATCTGCCCCTGATTCTGCCAGCAGGCTTGCGCCGGCGAGCAATTTATGCGTAGAAAGGCCGCGCGGTGGGTCCATTTCTACGGCGATGATGAATTCGCCCTGGGCGATCTTTTGCGCCAATTCTGAAGGGGGAGATGCTTCCGCCGGGGTTCCTTCTGCTTCGTCCGTGCTCTCCACCTTTATGATGGTAGGACTGCACTTATGGGTCAGGCTGCTCAGCGTTTTGTTCATCGCCGCGATATGCTCTGGAGATGTTCCACAGCACCCGCCAATCAAGCGTGCCCCTGCCTGGCAAAACCTAACCGCATACTCCCCGAAGTATTCCGGGTTGGATGCATAGAGGATGCGTCCACCCACTTGTTCGGGCCAACCTGCGTTGGGCATGGCGGATAAACGGGCGCGCGGTACAGTTTGGTGCATCTCTTGAAGGATGCGCAGGACCTGCGCTGGGCCTCCGGAGCAGTTTACCCCGATCACGTCAGCGCCTCTTTCTGCCAGGAATCTGGCTGCCCGCCCCGGGGAATCGCCCAGTACAGTGAGGTCATCGCGTGTGAAGGTTACTGAAGCCACCACAGGCAGGGTGCACACCTGGCGTGCCGCGGCGATGGCTATTTCGAGTTCAACCAGGTCGCTAAAAGTTTCCAGGATGAGCAAATCTACACCTGCCTCTGCCAGAGCCTGAATTTGTTCTATGAAAGCCTGGCGCGCCTGTTCGGGTGGCACACGTCCAAACGGCGCCAGTCGCACCCCGAGGGGGCCAACATCCCCGGCAATCCATGCCTGGTTGGAGGCAGCCATGATGGCGTTCCGTGCCACTTCTACGCCAGCGCGGTTGATCTCTGCCACATGTTGTTCCATTTTGTGCAGGCTGAGTTTATACCGATTGGCGCCAAAGGTGTTCGTTTGAATGACCTGTGCTCCGGCGTGTAAGTACTGACGATGGATTTCAGCCACGATTGAAGGGGCGTTCAGGTTGAGCGCATCGAAGCACTGGTCAATGGCCACTCCTGCCTGGTGCAACATAGTCCCCATAGCACCATCTCCCAGAACAGGGCGGGGGGATTCTTCGAGCCAGTTTAAGAATTTGCTATCGTTCATCGGCTGTTTCTTGGGCGGCGCAATTTTCTTCTATTTTACTCCGTTTTCTCAACATTTTTGGGGAGGCAAGCAAACACAGCGCCCCTTTGTTATAATGGGCTTGCTTTTAGGGCAGCGCTCAGCAAGCCCGTTTTTGCCTTATAAGCGATCGCAATTGGTGCAGTGAGCCTGGGCAACGTTTCCTATGATTCCCATAAGGTTATCCCTCGCTGGTTTTCTTTCCTATCGCCAGCCGACAGAGATCGATTTTACCCCCATTACGCTTGCCTGCATCTCTGGTGATAATGGCGCCGGCAAGTCATCGCTCTTAGATGCCATCACCTGGGTGCTTTTTGGCCAGGCGCGCAAGCGGGACGATGCCATCATCAACGCCTTCGAAAAGCGCGCCTTGGTGGAGCTGGAATTCTTCTATGAGGGAAATATCTATCGGGTGCAGCGATTAAAGGAACGGGATAAGTCGGTTGTATTGGAGTTCCACATTTTGCAATCCCCGCGTATCGAAGGTTTTGATGCCGAATCCCTGAAGCAGATCCCACGCCAGGAATACTTGTGGAAGCCCCTCACTGAGAGCACGGTGCGTGAAACCGAAGCGCGCATCCGCCAAACCTTGCGGCTGGATTACGACACATTCGTCAATGCATCCTTTTTTCTCCAGGGTAAGGCGGATCAATTCACACAACAGCGCCCAACGGACCGCAAGCGCATTCTCAGCAGCATCCTCGGTTTGGATATTTGGGAGGAATATCGTCAGCGGGCGGCAGAACTGCGCAAGCAAATAGAGGTGGAGATCGGCAGGATGGAAGGGCACCTGCAAGAGATTCGGAATGAACTGGCTGAGGAAAGTGAGCGTCGTGCGCGTTTGCGCGAAGTGGAAGACAACCTTGCACGCGTAGAGCATTTACTCAAGGCAAAAGAATCGCTGCTAGAGAGCGCCAGGAGAGAACAGGAAGCTCTGGCATTGCGCGCACAAAATGTTGCCATGCTCGAAGAGCAGTGGAACAAAGCCTTAGCGAATCAGGAAGAACTGGGAAGTCTCTTAGCGGAGCGCTTGCGCGAGCGGGAGCAGTTGATTAATGTTATACGCCATGCCGAGGAGATCCGCCATGGCTATACCGCCTGGCAGCAAGCCAAAACACAACTGGAAGCATGGGAGCAGGTTGCCCAGCAATTCCGCCAGCAGGATGCTTTGCGGCAGCAGCCTTTGCAGGCTATTCACCTGGAAAAGGTGCGCCTGGAACAGGAAGCAGAGACTTTGCGGGAAAGAGAACGCGCCATCGAGCAAATTAGAGGAGAAGTTGACCGGCTCCAAAAGGAAATTGCTCAATTGGAACAGCGGAGTATAGAAATAAGCGCCAATCTTGATCGAAAGAGCAACCTCGAGGTTGAACTGCGTGAAGTTCTAGAAACCTCTGCCCACCTCAAAGCGATGAATGAACGCCTGAGGCAAGAGATGCACGAGCTGGAAGAACGCATCCAGCAATTAAGCCGCATTGAGGGTGCCGAGTGTCCGCTTTGTGGTCAACCACTCGACCCAGAGGAGCGTCAGACACTCCAAGAGCGCCTTCGGGAACAAGGTCGGGCAATGGGCAATCGCTACCGACAGAACAAGTATGAACTGACGCAATCCAGCCATAAAGCACAGGAGATTCAGCAGGAAATCACCCGCCTTTCGGCATTGGAGATGGATGGTAAAGCGCTTGAAAAAGAGCTGGCAGAGCACCTTGCCCGCTATGAGCATGCCCGTAATCAAATCCAGGCCTGGCAACAATTGGAGCAGCCACGCCTTAAGGAATTAGAGGAAGTGTTGGCAGAAGAACGTTATGCCCCGGAACCGCGCGAGGAATTGCGCCGAGTCGAGGCTCTGCTAAAGGAGATTGGTTATGATGCCAATGCGCATGAGCGCACACGCCGCGCCGAAATCGAAGGCCGGGTTTTCGAAGCTCAATATCTGGAGTTAGAGAAGGCGCAAGCCACACTTAAAGCCATTGAGCGCGAGATCGAGGCGTTGCAGCAGCGCTTGAAGCAGGGGGAGCAGGATGTGCGGTCACTTGAAGGTGCGTACCGTGAGGCGAAGGAGGATTTGGAGCAGGCGCGCGCTCAGGCGACAGATGTACAGGTTGCAGAACAGGAATACTACCGGGTAAAAGAAGAAACCAATCGTTGGCGCGAGGCGGTAGGGCAGGCACGCCAGAGGGTGGAAGTGCTTGAAGACTTGAAAGCGCGCCTCGAAGAGTATCAGGAGATGCGCGAGGCGCATGTCAGGAAGCTGCAGCACTATCGCACCCTGGAGCGCGCGTTTAGCAAGGATGGTGTGCCCGCATTGTTAATCGAAAAAGCCCTGCCGCAGCTCCAGTCTAAAGCCAACGATATCCTGGATCGGCTGTCGGGGGGGAGCATGTCTGTGGAGTTTATCACCCAAACCGCGTACAAAGATAAACACCGCACCGACTTGCGCGAGACTTTGGATATCCAAATCAGCGATGGAGCGGGCGTGCGCGATTATGAGATGTTTTCAGGGGGGGAGGCGTTTCGGGTCGATTTTGCCATTCGCTTGGCGCTCTCGGAAGTGCTCGCGCAGCGTGCCGGTGCACGGCTGCAAATGCTGGTCATCGACGAAGGCTTTGGCAGCCAGGATGCTCAGGGGCGGCAACGGCTGGTTGAAGCCATCAACTCTGTGCGTCAGGATTTCGCGAAGATCCTGGTGATCACACACCTCGAAGAGCTAAAAGACGCCTTTCCCACGCGCATTGAGGTGGAGAAGACCCCCCAAGGCAGTGTGGTGCAGGTTTTTTAGTGCAACCATATTTCAACTTTGAGCATCTAACCTTAGAGGAATACAAGCGTGTGTCCAGATGCACGGTGTTTCGCCATCTGCCCAGGCCGTTTTCCAAAGATTGGTAGGTGAGCCGCGCGAATGAATGCCATTAAACCAACCCAGGTCAATCACTTGTCTCGAGATGAGCGTGTTCTATTGGCTGTGCTCGCCCATCCGGATGATGAATCCTTCGGCTTAGGAGGCACACTGGCTTATTACGCCGAAAAGGGGGTGAAAGTATATCTCATCTGCGCCACGCGCGGCGAAGCCGGCGAAGTCACGGAATCGTTTTTAGAGGGGTATGCCTCGATCGCCGACCGCCGCGCGGCAGAGCTGCGTTGTGCCGCAGGCATCTTGGGCCTCTCGGAGGTCTATTTTCTGGATTATCGCGATTCTGGCATGCCGGGTAGTCCGGACAATGTTCACCCCCAGGCTTTAGCTGCCGCGCCTGTCCCTCAGGTTGCCGCGCAAATTGCGCACTATATCCGTTTGTTGAAACCACAGGTGGTGGTGACCTTTGACCCCATTGGGGGATACAAACATCCCGATCATATTGCCATCCATCGCGCCACCGTAGAGGCGTTTCGTTTGGCGGGCGAAGAAGCTTTCGAGGATAGCTTGCCGCCTTTTCAGGCGCGCAAACTCTATTTTCATGTCATCCCTAAAAAGGCCCTGCGTTTTGTCGTGCGCTGGATGCCCGTTTTGGGATTTGATCCACGCCGCTTTGGTCGCAATGGGGATATCGACCTGGTCTCGCTCATCGAGGAGGGCGATTTTCCCATTCATGCCTCTATTGACATTCGTCGCGTTCAGAGGAAGAAAGCCGCGGCTGCTGCTTGTCATGCCAGTCAGCTCGGTGGAGGGCTGTCGCAGCGCGGGCCCATCGGGTGGTTTTTTCGCCTGTTTAGCCAAAAAGAGCACTATATGCGTGCCTATCCTTCTGCAAAAGGCTCAATAAAGGAAACGGACTTATTTGCAGGGATATGAAGCCCTGCTCCAGAATGCCAACGCACCCCGCACCCTGTTGTTGCGTAAATGGAGAAGATTGGTACAATAACCATTTAGCATCAGGCCTGTTTTTTTCACGGGTATGTATTGCGATGCATTGCGGACGGCACGGATGAAAGCTGCTGCATTGTGTAAAGGTATGATCGAATGAGTTTACTGAGTCGTGCTGCACCATCGAGGTTTGCCTCACCGCCAATATACCTGCAGGCAATGGTTGCCTTGGCGGGAGGGTTCTTCCTCTTCCTCTGTTCCAGTATCTTTTTCATTGTCGTTTTTAACTTGTACCATCTCGGCCGCATTTACCCTGGTGTATCCATGGCGGGCATTGAGCTTGCTGGGAAGACCCCTGATCAGGCAGAGATCGCCCTCAACGGTCAGTTGGTTTTTCCTCAACAAGGGAAGGTCGCTTTTCAGGTTGATGAGCAGGTGTGGGTGGCTAAGCCGGCTGAATTGGGGTTGACCTTCGACGCTCAAGAGAGCGTGGCGCGTGCCTATGCATGGGGGCGTACAGGCACCCCTTTTCGACGGCTATATGAACAATTGCGTGCTTGGCGAGTAGGGGTGGATTTATCGCCTCGCCTCGTTTATGACGAACGCCTGGCATGGGAGTATCTGACACACATTGCCGCTCAAATTGAGCGCCCGATGATCGAAGCCACATTGAAAGTTGAAGGTACCGAGGTGATCGCCCTCCCCGGTCAGGTGGGGCGCACGGTTGACCGAGAAGCTACATTGCTTCTATTGCGCGCCCATTTGAATACCTTGATGGATGGCATCATCCCAGTAGTGATTCACGATAGCCCTCCGCTGATCATGGATGCTCAAGAGCAGGCAGAGATCGCCCGTCAGTTACTTAGCCAGCCTTTGGTGTTGCAGCTTCCTGAACCACAACAACAGGAAATTGGACCATGGCTGATGCCTCCCGACCAGTTGGCGAAAAAGCTGGTCTTTGAGCGCCAGAAAGTCGCAGATGGGTGGACATACCAGGTGAAGTTGGACGAGAGCGCTCTACGTGAGTACTTGCAAGGCATCGATGCAGACATCACTCGCTCCCCACAAGACGCGCGGTTCATCTTCAACGACGAAACTCGCCAGCTAGAGCTGATCCAACCTGCGGTAATTGGGCGCGTGCTCGACATTGAAGCCACCATTCAAGAGATCAATCGTCGCCTCCCGCAGGGTGAGCATCATATCGCTCTGGCTGTCAATTACCTCCCTCCGCAAATCGGCGACGATGTGCAAGGTGAGGCATTAGGCATCACCGAGTTAGTCCAGGCGTATACATCTTATTTTCGCGGTTCGAGCCCGGAAAGGATGCGCAACATCCAGCTTGCTGCCGCCAGATTCCATGGGTTGTTAGTGCCCCCCGGCGCGGTCTTTTCCATGGCAGATTATATGGGGGATGTCACCCTGGATAACGGCTATGCAGAAGCCTGGATCATCTATGGAGGGCGAACAATCAAAGGCGTTGGGGGAGGGGTATGCCAGGTGAGCACCACGCTCTTCCGCACGGCTTTTTTCGCCGGTTTCCCGATACTCGAACGTCACCCCCATGCGTACCGCGTCAGCTACTATGAGCAGACCGCCAGAGGGGTAGATGCCAACCTGGCCGGTTTAGATGCCACGGTCTTTGTGCCCCTGGTGGATTTCAAATTTAAGAACGACACCCCTTATTGGCTGCTTATGGAAACATACTTCAACTCTACTGCACGCAGCCTCACCTGGAAGTTTTACTCCACCTCGGATGGTCGCCGCGTAGAATGGGACACCACTGGACCTCAAAACATCGTCGAACCCCCAGAGCCTCTTTACGAGGAAAACCCAGAGCTGGCTAAAGGAGAGATCATCCAGGTGGACTGGGCTGCAGAGGGCGCGGATGTGCGTGTTACGCGCACCGTGTACCGCGATGGAGCGGTTCTCTACAGCGATGTCTTCGAAACACATTACTTGCCCTGGCGTGACGTCTATCAATACGGACCAGGCACCAAGTTGCCCAAAGGCGCGAAGAAGAAACAGACCTTCTTGTTTGATATCGAATGGATGCTGATCCCCATTGCTTTGTTCATACGAAAGCCTTTATCTCGACACGGCGCATGGAAACGAGGCTTGGGATAATTAGCACGGCGACCGATTGTGCTTCGAACATTTACACTCTTGGGTGACGGCAAAACGCCTCAGGGCTTTCACCGATGGTTTCTGCCATCCATGGGCGTGGCTTCCAGTATAATGGAGCAGACCCATGCACACGACGCCCAAACCGGCGGGTTAGAGGTTGGCTTCGAGCATCGAAACGATATTCAAGCCGATGCCTCTATAATAGGTCGAGTGCCACGGGCATTGTCAATCGATATTTGTCTAAATCGAAATAGAGGAGAAGAGCATGGTACGTCAAGAATTGCTTGATATCTTACGCTGCCCAGCCTGTGTCCGGGAGAAAGAAGGGTTGCTCGATTTGGAGAAGGACTATTGGCTGGTGTGCAGGGATTGTGGGCGAAAATACCCGATTCGTGAGGATATCCCGGTGATGTTGATTGACGAGGGGGATAAATGGGTGAATGTGCCGGTAGAAGACCTGCCCGTCCCCCCGCCGAAAGGATGACCCCGTCTGCGTAATGGGCGCGCTACACCCCGAACGCTTCTTGGATATGCTCTTCAGTGGTGACGAGGCGCAGGCTGAACGCGCCGCTCAACAACTGGAAGAATTGTCGCCCGAAGACAAAGAGAGCCTATTGCCTGCCCTCGCAGCCGCCCTCGCTTCCAAGGAGGCTGATAAACGTTGGTGGGCAGTGCGCGCCCTGGCGGCGATTGCGACTGCTGAAATTGTGCCTTTGCTGATGCGCGCGCTGAGCGACGAGGATGCTGCTGTACGCCAGTGCGCTGCTTTGGCGCTGCGCCACCATCCCGACCCACAAGCAGTGAGTGCCTTGGTGGCTTGCCTTTCGGATACAGACACCCTGGTCGCCAACCTGGCAAGGGACGCTCTGGTGGCTATCGGCGCACCGGCAGTTTCACCCCTGGTGGAAGTTTTGAAGCATGGCGCGCCGCGCGCGCGTCTCGAGGCAGCGCGTGCTCTGGCATGTATCGGAGACGAACGCGCCCTTCCCGCATTGTTCGAAGCTCTGGACGGTTCGGCGCTGTTGGAGTATTGGGCGAATGAAGGGCTGGAGCGTATGGGGTTAGGCATGGTATATTTCAAGCCCTAACCTGCCCCGCCTTCTTTGCATTCGGTTTTCCTAAGAACCTTTCCATACCCACAACCACCACAAAACCATCATCACGACACCAATACCGAAACGCATCACGAAGGAGAGACCCCATCCTGTTGCCAGGCCGCGTAATGCATGCCACGCTTTTTTCCAATCTTTGTGGCGGGCGTATTCGAGGAGCAGCACGCCTGCTGGCGCAGCCAGGATGCCGCCAATTGGAGGCAGGGCCAGTGTGCCGATAATCCCTGCAAGTAGCGCCACGCCGATCGATAGCCAGGAAGCTCCTTGCTGACGTGCGCCGAGGCCCATCATCAGGTTGTCCACCACTGTACTGACTAACATCAGGAGGGTTAAACCGATGAAGATGCCTGTGCCTATGGGAGTAAAGCCCGTGACCACGCCATATCCCAAAGAAGCCAGCCAGATGACCACCGTGCCGGGGAAGATCGGCACGATTAGACCGAAAAGGCCAACCAGGATGATCAATTGTGTGACAATTAGGATAGACCATTGAAGCCAATCGTGCATTGCACCTGCTCCTCGCCTCAGGCTCAGCTTTGTGGGGGGAAAATGGCATCGATGCCCCCCATCCACGGGCGTAATACTTGTGGAATGACCACGCTGCCATCGGCGCGTTGGTAGTTTTCCAGCACGGCGATAAGCGTGCGGGGTAGCCCCAGGCCAGAACCGTTGAGGGTATGCACCAGGCGGGGACGCCCACCTTCCCTCGGGCGATAGCGAATCCGCGCACGACGCGCCTGAAAGTCAGTCACATTCGAAACCGAGGAGACTTCCAGCCATTCGCCACACCCTGGAGCCCATACCTCGATGTCGTAGGTAATGCTGGCTGAGAAACCCAATCCACCAGTGCACAATTGCTTTATGCGGTAGGGGAGCTCTAATAATTGGCAGGTTTCCTCAGCGTCGGCAACTATTTTATCGAAGAACCTGGGCGAATCCTCCGGCTTGCAAAAGATGTACATCTCCACCTTGTCAAATTGGTGCCCGCGCTTAATGCCGCGCACATCTCGCCCGGCGCTCATTTTTTCACGGCGGAAACAAGGGGTATACGCGGTGTACAGGCGCGGCAAATCGCCCTCCTCGAAGATTTCATCCATATGCAGCCCGGTCAGGGGCACTTCCGCGGTGGGTACCATCCATAAATCCTCTTCATGGTCTTTGTACAGGTTGTCGGCAAATTTTGGCAATTGCCCGGCGCCGAAAAGAGTTTCACCTTTCACCATAAAGGGGGGATATTTTTCCAGGTAGCCCTGGCGGATATGCAGGTCTAACATCCAGGCGATCAGGGCGCGTTGCAGCCTTGCGCCCGCTCCGCTGAGCACATAGAAACGTGAGCCGGTAATCTTCACTCCCTGTTCGAAATCCAGAATCCCCAATGCCGGCCCCAGGTCCCAATGCGGCTTTGGCGTAAAAGAGAACTGCGGGATCTCGCCCTGCGTTCGGATCACCACATCTTCGCTATCGTCCTTCCCGTAAGGGGTTTGCGCATCGGGGATGTTTGGCAGAGTGGCGATCAACGCCTCCAATTCCTCTTCCAAGGCGCTCAAACGCTCATCCAAACTCGAAATGTGCTCGCCGAGCTGGCGCATGGCTTCGATCTTTGCCTGGCGCGCCTGGGCATCTTTCATCCGCCCGATCTCTTTGGAAACCGCGTTACGTTCCGCCTTCAGCGTCTCTACTTGTTGGATGAGGGCGCGCCTTTGCTCGTCTCGCTCGCGGATGAGATCGACAATGGAAGCATCCATTTGTCGTACGCTCAATCCCCAACGTACCTTCTCCGGCTGTTCACGTATCAGGTTGATGTCGATCATGCTTGCACCTCCAAAGTGAATGGACTCAAACGCCCCCCTCCATGCAGGACGAGGGGGGCTACCGTGGTGCCACCTGCCTTTGCCGCCGGCTAGTGAAGGCGCAGCCTTCTAACCAGAGCGACCTCCGTCACGCGCTAACGGGCGTTCCCGATCCCCTTACGGCATTCAGCCCCTGCGGGGATGATGGACCTGGAAAGGTCGGCGGAGGGGATTTCACCTGGAAGCGGTTACTGCCTCTCAGCGCCTGGCAGCTCTCTGTCCAACCGTCTCAGGCTACTCTTCTCCGCGCGCATCTTGCTGGAATGAGATTGAGCGCATTATACCCGACAGTGCGATGCTGTCAAGCTCGATTTTTGGCGTTGATCAATCCTCGCGGCTGCGCAGGTGAGGAAAAAGGATCACTTCGCGGATGTTGGCGCTATCCGTGAACAGCATTGTCAACCGATCGATGCCCATACCAAAGCCGCCGTTGGGGGGCATGCCATAGCGCATGGCGCGCAGGTAATCTTCGTCCATGGGGTGTCGATCTTCATCTTCTGTGCGGTAATCGCGCCCCATTTCGATGAAACGGGATTCCTGATCCAGCGGGTCGTTCAATTCCGTGAAGGCATTACACAGCTCCATGCCGGCCACAAACCCCTCAAAACGTTCCACCACCTGGGGGTCATCTGGTTTGCTCTTTGCCAGTGGCGATATATCGCGAGGGTAATCGTAAATGAAAGTGGGTTGTATCAGACGAGGTTCCAGGTAATCACCTAGTAGCGCTTCAATGAGCTTGCCCCGCGTGGCTTGCGGTTTGATTTCCAACCCTTGTTGGCGAAGCGCGTGTTCCAAGCTTTCCAGAGTGGGGTGCTGGCGTATATCTACCCCGGTCGCCTGCAACAGAGCTTCGCTAAGCTCCAGTCGCTGCCATGGAGGGTTCAGGTGGATCTCTTTGCCCTGGTAGGTGAGCGTGCGCTTCCCAAGCACCTGATCGGCGACATAGGCGATCATCTCCTCGGTAAACGTCATCACCTGATGATAGTCGGCATACGCCCAATAGAATTCCAGTTGCGTGAACTCAGGGTTGTGAGTGCGGTCAACACCCTCATTACGAAAGTCGCGGCCGATCTCATAGACGCGCTCATAACCGCCTACAAGCAACCGTTTCAGATAAAGTTCAAAAGAGATGCGCAGATATAGGTCTTGCTTGAGTTGATTGTGGTGGGTGATGAAGGGCTTTGCTGCGGCCCCGCCGTAGATGGGTTGTAAAATGGGCGTCTCCACTTCCAAAAAGCCATGCGCATCGAGGAAATCTCGCAAGGCGCGCAAGATCGTTGCACGCCGTCGAAAGATCTCTCTGACATGTGCATTGACTGCCAGGTCGGCATAGCGTTGACGATAGCGCAGTTCCGGTTCAGCCAGGGTGGCATGGTGGACAACAGTTTCCCCAACCACCTCATCCTTCGCCGCAGGCAGAGGCGTGACCGCCTTTGCCAGGATTTGAAAGGCGTGTACGCGCAATGTCACCTCGCCGGTACGGGTGCGAAACATCTCTCCGCTTGCCTGAATGAAATCGCCCAAGTCCAACATGCGATTGAAGAGATCGAGTTGTTCTTCGCCAAGCTCGTTGCTGCGCAAGAAAATCTGCACTCGCCCTGTGCCGTCTTCGATGTGAGCAAAGGTGATCTTGCCCATAGGGCGTATGGAGCGCAAACGCCCAACCAATGTGGCTGTAACCGTTTTCGCGTTCCCAAGGGCTTCCGTTTCCTCGAAAGCCCGAATGGCTTCCTGGCTGGTATGGGTGCGCGCGGCGCGGTTAGGGTATGGTTCGACACCCATCGCCCTAAGCTGTTTGATTTTTTCTAGGCGGTTGATTTCAAGGGCAGTGTATTTATTCTCCATAACAAAACCTCTTTTTGCGTTCATCGCTTTGCGCGTGTGCTGCCATCGGTCAAAAAAAAGCCCCGCGCAGGCCGTTCTCGCGCGGGGCTGACAAACAGACCCCTGGGTTATTCCACCTTCAGAATCCTCACCGTAAAAGTTCCATCAGGAGCGCTCACGGTGACTACATCACCGGCACGATGATTCATCAATGCCCGCCCCAATGGGGATTCATTGGATATTCGCCCCTCGCGAGGGTTTGCCTCTGCCGGCCCAACGATCGTAAAGGTCTCTGCATCGCCGCCATCTTCCTGGATGGTAACGCGTGCGGCGATTTGTACTACCTCCATTTTACCTGTTTCTTCGACAATGCGCGCGTTCGCTAAAAGGGTCTCTAACTCTTGGATGCGTCCCTCGACGAAGGCCTGTTCACGCTTGGCGGCTTCGTATTCCGCATTTTCGATCAACTCTTCGCCATCCATCGCTTCGGCCAGCCTCTGAGCGATTTCCAGCCGCTTCACGTTGCGCAGATAGTCCAGTTCCTCTTGTAGCTTCAGGTATCCATTCTTGGTCAAGTAAGAAGGAGACATTTCAACTCCTCGGCCTCATTGGTACGTATTTTGTTATAGATAAAAAACCACTCCTGAAGGAGCGATCCATTTTCGAACATCTTTAGTTGAAAACGAAGGCGGCGTAACACCGGTACTTGTCTGCACCAATTGCGCCGCGCCCAAAATTTTAGCACAATTCCCGCGTGTGTGCAAGTTAAATATTCGTGTGCTGACGGCTAATTTATGGCGCCTTCCAGAGGAGGATGCCTGCATTTTGCTCTCGATAAGCGGCTATTTCACGCCGCATGTGCTCGATGCCCTCCCAAAAGATGCCAATTTGTGAGGTATATTGAGCCGCCGCCTCTTGCCATGCCTCCAGGCCCGCCTCGGAGATGGGGAAGCAATGTTCCCTCCACCCCCGCTCACGCAATGCGCGCAGCGTATCTTCTGCCTCATCCTGGACGTACGGGAAATCGGCGTAGTACCAGGCTACCTTCCCGCATGCTTCTGCTGCCATGCGCGTCAACTGGTGATCCACGTGGTTGCCCAGGACGAGGGGCGAGACCAGGATATCGCCTTCCTTGATGTGCTGGCTAAAACGTCTACTGATCTCTTCGGCGAATCGCTCTTCGGAAGGGTGCAGGTTGCTAAAAATCGCCTCTCGTGTCGGGTAGAGAAAGCCTCCTTCCTGCACATGAGTGGTTGAGGAGGGCGGTGCGGAGCCTACTGGCGCTTTGCGATAGATGCAATCTGGGAACATGAAATGGTAGCATTCAGCGTCAAGGTACGCGCAGGCTAGTTCATCTTCCGAGCGTCGCTGCCGTACGCTGTTCTCTTGGATGCCCCAACGCTGGTGCAGGAATTGCGCAAAAAGCGAGAGCTCTCCATCAGGAGGGTCGCCCGAGAAGATCGTCCAGATGCTTACCTGGACGCCTTGTTGCCTCTGTTCCCAGATCAATCCTCCACACGACCAAATGACATCATCCAGATGAGGTGATAGATAAATCCACCGCATGCTTCCTTTTTTACCATAATTCTCCGGAAAAGAAGCCTCTTTTCCGGGGTTTTTTACACCAAGATTATCGGGTGTGTGCCTTGTCATAGGTAGAGCCAGATGTTATCATCTGTATGTTGTGTTCTCATTGGACTTGAGCGAAGAAGCGCGTTTGCGCTTGCGCCTCACCCTTTTGGCGTTGATTCTGGCAAGCCTGCCCTGTTATTGCACAGGGTATATTATGGTGCGCGTCGCTCGTTATCAGGCCTCTTTGCCCACACCTACTCCTACGTACACCTCGACGTGGACATGGACGCCCACATGGACTACAACGGCGACATTCACCTTAACTTCGTCGCCCACCTTCACCCCGCCGACTCCTACTGCCTCGCCCAGCAGCACGCCCACCTCATCCATGACGCCAACCGAAAGCCTTACCCCAATCCTTACCTCGACGGCCAGCCTCACCCCTACCTCCATCCCAACACCTTCCACTACGCCTTCCCCCACCCCATCTTCGACTGCCTCCCCGTCTATGACACCTTCGCCCTCCGCTACGCCTTCCATGACACCCTCCCCTTCACCGAGTGCAACCCTCACACCATCGCCAACCAGCACCTCAGGAGGATGAGTTCGCCCCAAGCGTACACAAAGGATTAGGGAATAGCCAAGTGTTAAACTTCGTCGGTTTTGGAACGGGGAAAGAGCATGTATAATCACCTTGTATCGAAGGGAAAATGTATGCATCTACTGACGCATTTGAAAACGCTTATCACCACGGCAGGGCTTTCTGGGGATGAAAACCCAATTGCCGAAGAGTTGCTCAAATCCTGGTCGCCTTGGGTGGATGAGGTGCACCGCAGCCGCATTGGCAGCCTGCATGCACTGAAGCGTGGTAGCTTGCCCGAACCGCGCCCGAAAGTGATGGTGGCGGCGCACATGGATTCCATTGGCTTGATGGTCACAGAGGTGGTGGATGGCTTCCTGCGCGTCACTGCCATTGGCGGCCTGGATGCCCGCCTCCTCCCTGGGCAATTGGTGACCGTGCATGCGCGGCGAGAGTTAGCCGGCGTCGTTGTTCAGCCGCCGGACCACCTTTTGCCGGATGAGCTGGCAGGCAAGGTGGTACCGCTCGATCATTTATTTGTCGATGTAGGATTGTTGCCCTCCCAGGTCGAGCGCCTGGTGCGGGTGGGCGACCGCATCTCTTTTGCCCAACCGCCAATGGAGCTGGGAAAAGATTTCCTGGCTGGCCATTCCCTGGATAATCGCGCCTCTGCTGCCGCGCTCACCCTGTGTTTGGAAGAATTGCAGGGAAGGGAGTTGAAATGGGATTTTTGGGCTGTGGCTACGGCTCAAGAAGAGGAAACCCTAGGAGGCGCGGCTACCTCGGCGTACCAGCTTCGCCCCGACCTGGCGGTGGCGGTTGACGTCATCTTTGGCGATGGACCTGGGACGCCCGATTATCTGGCTCACCCCTTAGGGAGCGGTGTGGCGTTGGGATGGGGCGCAAACGTCCATCCGGCGCTATTTTCTGCCTTTCGCGAGCTTGCAGAACGGCTAGAAATACCCTGGAAAATGGAACCCCTCCCCCGACACTCGGGAACGGATGCATTTGCCATGCAAGTCGCTGCAGAAGGCATCCCCACGATGGTGGTGTACATCCCTTTGAGATACATGCATAGCGCTGTAGAGTTAGTGTGTTTGAAGGATATCGCCCGCGCGGCGCGCTTGTTGGCGGAATTTGTCACACAATTGGATGAGCATTTTCTGTCGCGCATCACCTGGGATGAATGATGACCTCTTTTGAATCCATATAAAGCGAGAGACTAGGAGCGCAATCTTGAATCAGCAGCCTTCCCTGGAATACCCACCCCCAAAGATTGGTCAGAGGCAGCTTCGCCTCCTTGCCAGATTGTGTCAAGCCTGCGCCGTTTCAGGGGATGAAGGTGAGGTGCGGGCAATCGTCTTGGAACAAATCCGCCCCCTGGCAGATAAGGTCTGGGTGGATGCCATTGGAAATGTGCTGGCGATACGTGAGGGCAGGGGGCAGCCGCGTTTGCGGGTCATGTTGGCCGCTCATATGGACGAAGTGGGTTTTATGCTCACCAGCGACGAAGGCAAAGGCTTCTATCGCTTTGAAGTCGTGGGTGGTGTGGATGTCTCCCATTTGCCAGGAAAGGCGGTGTATATTGGGCGCGACCATATCCCCGGTGTGATCGGAACGAAACCGGTGCACCTCGTCAAAGGCGACGAATTGCGGCAAAGGATTCCCCTGGAGAGCCTGCGCATCGATGTTGGCCCGTCCAACGACAAGCGGGTAAAAATCGGAGATCGGGCAACATTTGCTACTCCGTTTACCCGCCTGGGACCCAGCCTGCGCGCCAAAGCCCTGGACGACCGCCTGGGAGTGGCGGCGCTCATTGAGCTCTTCCGCCATGCTCCTGCAAACATCGACCTCTTAGCCGCCTTCACCGTGCAAGAAGAGGTGGGACTGCGAGGGGCGAAAGTCGCTGCCTATGCCCTTGAGCCGCACTTGGCAATTGTGCTCGATAGCACGCCCGCCAACGATTTGCCCTCATGGGATGCACCGCGTTGCTTCTCACCGTCGGATTTCCGCGAGAATGCGCGCTATAACACACGCTTAGGCGCTGGTCCAGCGATTTACGTTGCAGATTACGCCACGCTTTCTGACCCCCGCCTGGTGCGCCTGTTCATCGAAACTGCAGAGAGCCATCGCCTGCCTTACCAGATCCGCCAACCGGGTGGCGGTGGTACCGATGCGGGTGCCATTCACAAGCAGCGCGAAGGGATTCCGAGCGTCTCCGTTTCCACGCCAACCAGGTATTTGCACACTGCGGCTTCTCTGGCGCGCCTGGAAGATTGGAGCAACCTCATTGCCCTGGTACACGCCGTTCTCTGCGCGCTTTCTCCGCAAGTGCTATCTGTCGAACGGTGAGCGCTATACGGAATACACTCATAAGGAGCCATTATGAAAGCCTTGATTAATAAACTTGTGGAAACCGCCGGCCCCTCAGGCTATGAGGCGCAAATCCGTCAGACGATTCGCGCATTGATCGAGCCCTGGGCAGATGAGCTATCTGTGGATAACCTGGGAAACCTCATCGCCCGCTTTGGAAATCCATCCCCCCAGGGTAGGAACATCATGCTTGCAGCGCACATGGATGAAATCGGCATTGTGGCCACGCATATCGACGCGCGCGGGTTTATCCGCTTCATACCAGTGGGTGGCTTACGCCCGCAGTCGCTGCCCGGAGGCAGAGTGCGTTTCTTGAGCGGGGTTGTCGGGGTGATCGGCATAGAGCAAAAACCACCCGAGGGCGGTGCTCCAAAGTTTGCAGATCTGTTCATTGATGTTGGCGCCAGCCGCAAAGAAGATTGCCCGATAAAAGTGGGAGATTTCGCCGTAATGGAGCGGGATTTCATCGATCTTGGAGAGCGTCTGGTGGCTAAGGCCATGGACGACCGCATTGGCGTCGCCATCCTCATCGAGACTCTGCGCCGGCTCAAAGAAGGAAGAATGGCGATACCTCATCAGGTGTATTTCGTCTTCAGTGCCCAAGAAGAGGTTGGCTTGCGTGGGGCGACCACCGCGGCTTTTGGCATCAACCCAGAATTGGGCTTGGCTATCGATGTCACTTCTTGTGGCGATACCCCCAAAGGGCCACGCATGGCTGTCGAGCTGGGGAAAGGCCCCGCCATCAAAGTCCGCGATCAAGGCATGATCGCGGATGCACGGTTGGTCTCCTGGATGGTGGCTACTGCAGAAAGGATCGGCGTGGATTATCAGATGGAAGTGCTGGAGCATGGAGGCACAGATGCCCACGCCATTCAATTGACCCGCGCCGGTGTTCCCGCGGGTTGCCTTTCCATCCCGTGTCGCTACATCCATACTCCATCTGAAATGGTGGATCTGCGCGATGTGCGGCAGGCAGTGGAGTTGCTGCTGGCTTTGCTCAGCACGACCGTGGAATTATGAAGCCTTTGCGCCGCGTGGCTGCTCTTGCAAAATGGGCTTTGCGCTTCTGGATATTAGCGGTGTGCCTCATTTTTGGGGGGCTGAACGCGTGCACCTCTCCTTTCAACATTGTCGAACCCCTGCCCACCACGCCTCAGCCAGACCTCAGCTCTACCGCCTCACCTTCGCCTAACCCAACTCTGCCATCGAGCGCAACAATAACCCCCACCAGGCCTGCTCCGGCGATCTTGCGTTTATGGTTACCGCCGGAATTCGACCCTGCTGCCCAAAACCCGGCTGCGGCTTTGCTCCAGGCACGTTTGGAGGAATTCCTCGAACGCCGGCCTGGGGTGCGCTTGGAAATCCGCATCAAAGCGCTATCTGGCCCCGGAGGGATGTTGGATGGATTGGTCGCGGCGAACGCCGCCGCCCCTCTGGCGCTCCCAGACCTCGCCCTCCTTCCCAAAGAGATTATGGACACGGCGGCGATCAAGGGCTTGTTGCATCCTTTCGATGACCATACGGAAGCCCTGGCAGACGCCGACTGGTATGCATATGCCCTGGCTTTATCCAGGCTGCAAGAGAGCACCTTTGGCTTGCCGTTTGCGGGCGATGCCTTAGTTTTAGCCTATCGTGCCGAGGTGGTACAAAACCCGCCCGCTACCTGGACGGAACTTCAGGAAATGATGCGGCCCATGATTTTTTCGGCGGCTGACGAGCAATCCCTTTTCACTCTGGCGCAGTACCGCGCCAGTGGAGGTCGCATCAACGACGAAGAAGGCAGGCCGATTTTCGAATTGACTGCCCTTACCCAGGTGTTTGAGTTCTATCAGGCTGCTGGAGAAGCGGAGGTCATCCCCTATTGGACGACACAATTTCAAGATACCTCCCAGGTCTGGCAGGCTTTTCTGGAGGGCCGTGCGGATATGGCTATCGTCTGGGCATCGCAGTACTTGCGCGAACAACCCCAGGGCGTGCGCATCGCGGCTTTGCCCGTGCCTGGTGAGCAAAGTTACACTTTGGGCACTTGCTGGGTTTGGTCACTGGCAACCCCGGCAGACGAGCGCTGGCAATTGAGCGTGGAATTGGCTGAATTCCTTACCCAGGCGGATTTCCTGGCACAGTGGAGTCAGGCAGCAGGGTTCCTCCCCCCCAGGCCTTCATCCTTGCAACTCTGGCCGGACGAGGAGGCTATCCGCCTTCTGGATCGCATTTCACGGTTTGCTCAGCCGTTGCCTTCCGCGGATTTGTTGAACACCCTAGGCAGCCCACTCCAGCAAGCCACCATTCAGGTGCTTAAAGATCAAGTGGAGCCGCTCATTGCCGCTCAAGAAGCCCTCGCACAGCTAAGCGCCCCCTAACGAGTAAGCTTGAAACCGGGTTTTCTAGGATGAGCATCAATAAAGATTCGGCCGATCGACCGACCCAAGGCCCACCTCAGCAGGAGATAGACGCCTTTCAAGTTTTTCTAGCGCGGTTGAATCTCGGCCCGCGCGTGAGCCTTTTTGGAAGGCACCTCCTTGTGCTTGTGGCTGTCCTGTTGCTGGCATGGGGCTGGCGCCAGATTTACGACCTGGCATACCTTCTGCAAACGCCGCTGGCGCAAGAAACCCCTACTCCCCAGGCGACGCGCGCTACTCTTGCCTCCCCTCTTAAAGCGCCTCCAATCCACCAGGAAGCCGGAGCGATCGCCGGCGTGTACCGCAAGGCGAGGCTGCATACTGACCTTCCCTCCCAGCCACGTCAGGAGGTAATCACGTACACAGTCAAGGCGGGAGATACGATTTTCTCCATTGCCGAAAAGTTTGGCTTGGAAGCTCAAACCGTATTGTGGGCGAATCAAAGCGTTCTGGGGGATGACCCGCACAACCTGCGCCCCGATCAGGTGCTCTACATCCTGCCGGTGGACGGTACCTATCATCGCTGGTCGGCTGGCGATGAACTCGAGGGTGTCGCCGAGTTTTATGGTGTGAGCGTGGACACCATACTCAGCTTTCCCGGAAACCATCTTCTGGAACCGGGTGCCTCTGGGTCTGCGTCTCAGCATATCGAACCGGGGACATGGTTGATCATCCCAGGTGGACAGCGGCAGTTTGTGAGTTGGAGCGCGCCATACATCCCGCGCGATAACCCTTCGGTGGCGAATATTTTAGGCAGCGGAGCATGTAAGGAGATTCCAGATGGGCTGGTGGGGAGCGGTGTGTTCATCTGGCCTACCGCACATCGCTTTCTTGCCGGCTTCGATTATCGCCCCGAAGTGAATCATGCGGCTATCGACCTCGATGGCGAGGAAGGCGACGCCGTCTACGCCGTTGATAGCGGCGTTGTGGTGTACGCCGGCTGGAACAACTGGGGCTTGGGCTTGATGGTGGTAATCAACCACGGCAATGGCTGGCAGACCTTGTACGCGCACCTGAGCGCCATCCTCGTGCAATGTGGTCAGACTGTCCCTCAGGGGGAGTTGATCGGCGCGATTGGAGCAAGCGGGAATGCCTTACACCCTCAATTGCATTTCGAAATGATGTTCGAAGGTGCGCGCGTCAATCCCTGGTTGTATTTGCCCTGAGTGGTGCAGCAGCCATTGGAGCTGTGGGCTTGAGATTAGCGTGCCAGCAGTGGCAAGAAGACCTCAAAAGAAGGCCAGAAAGCCACGGCGACGATCTGCGGCGGGCTTTTCGAGGTTTCCCACATCTCACCCAAGAACCAACCATCCACACCGCCGTGCTGACGTAGAAAGTCGATATACTCTTTGGATGCGGTTTGATAATACAGGATGACGAGTATGCGCGCCGTTTCGGGTGGCAGGGTATAGATGGTCTCGTCCCAGTTTTGCCCATCGGCGTAGAACGCCCCGACAGGCCGCAGCCCAGGGCGGTCGTAGAGCGAGATCGAATACCCCACCGGCGGGATGCGGTTATCCTTGATCACGGTGTTGTTCAGCACGAAATGGAAGGAGGCGCCGGATGGGAATTGTAGCACTTGCGCCAGTTCGGGACTGATGCCCTGCAAGACTTCATAGACTTTGATGTCCGCATCGCGATTCAGTTCCCCCGTGGCGAAATCGTAATGCCCGGATGCATACACCAGATCGCCATTCGCCGCAAATGCCTGTACATTCAACCATAACTGCCTCCCTTCGGGATAGCCCGTGGGCAATTTGTGCCCGCTATGATTGGTCACACGCACCGTGGCGATCTTCTGCGTGTCGCTTGTGGTAACGGTCATAGTCAGTGTGGCTGCCTTGCGCAACATGCTCTCGGCGTACAGTGCGGTGAGGTCAAGGTAGGCTTTATCCTGTGAGGCGTTCAGTCGCCAGCGCGTGTCTTGTAGCAGGCGCGGCACCCAGTCGTTTGCGCCGGCAAAGATGTGTGTGGGTAAGCAGCCCGCTGTCTGGCAATCGCGCAAAATCGGGTTGAATGCAGCGTCCGCAGCGTAGCCCGTGGCGCGGGGCATATGACAATCCTGGCAGGTTTTGACGATGCCGTCGGCTTTCGCCCCGGCGAATTGAGGCAAATAGACGCCTCCCCGCGCAAATTCACTGTATAGCCATTCGTCAAAGGTGGTCTCGATGGGAAAGAGGGCTTCCGAGGAGAAACTTGGGGCGGCTTCCCCCATGGCATTGGGCCAAAACTGCTGCCGTGTTTCGTCCCAGGAGAGTACGGGGTTATGCACGTTATGGCAGGTGCCACACATGCGCGCTCTGGTAATGGCATCCCCCGTCTGACGCAGAAAATCCGTCTGATAGGCGCTGTGATATGGTAGTGCCAGGCCAAAGGAGAACGGGCCACGGCGGCGGTCCTGCGGGTCGACGATCATAGCGCTGCTCCCCACGAAGTCCAGGGGCACCGGGTCGAGCAGCGCCGCGCGGACGGCCTGATCGATCGCCGCGGCTTCATCCATCGTAGAGGGCTGCGGGTCAACCAGGCGGTGGCACAAGCTGCAGGAAACGCCATCGTGCACGTCCACCTGTTGTAGAGCCGAGCCATCTGAGGGTTGGCTGCGCTCTTCCAGCCAGCCTTTTGGCGCGTGGCAGCGCAGACAGAACTCTCCGGCGTTGGGAGCGTCAGCGTTGGCGACATACAGCGCAGACCACATCAACGGATCGCGTGCAGCGTGGCTCATCAGGCTGCCGCGCCAGCGGTCGTAGATCGCTTCGCTGTGGCAAATATCGCAATCTGCGGTCGGGGTCAGTGCAGCATCCAAATCCCCTGGCTGTGTGCCGGGGAAGTGAAAGTCTTCGAGTGTGGTCGTGAGCACGGGGCGCGGGACGGCAAGCGCAGCCCAAAGATCGAGCTCGATATCGGGAGGCGACGAAAGCCTGGCTCGATTGACGACGCTTCCTTGGGTGGAAGCCCCCACGCTGGCCCGATAGGTGATGGTGAACTGAGTGCTCTGGCTCAAATTCCCTTCCCAGCTCAATTGTGGCGCCTGAGAGTCATCCGTTGTGCCCAGGTTCGCCTGAAGCGAGCCGGGGATGTAGCTCAAGCCTGCAGGGACGGTATCGCTCAGGAATACCGCCCGATTCACCAGCCCGCCTTGGTTGATGATCGAAATCGTGTAGGTGACCACCTCCAGGGGGTCCGCACTGGCAGTGGAGACGGATTTGCGCGTGTTTTGCAGGTTGACGCTTGGCCCGTTGACATCCGCCAGGCGGCGTATCTTCCCACTGTAATCGACGACATAGAGCTCGCCCTGCTCGTCCTCGCCAAACGAGCTGATGTTCAGGGCAGTGTCCAACTCCAGCTCAGGGGTGGACCAGCTTGGAGGATTGGAGCCGGTTTTATACAGGCTCCAAATCTTTCCGTCCACGTAATCAGCGTAGAAGTATCGCCCTTGGAGGGCTGGGTAGGAGGCACCCCGATAGACGAAACCCCCGGTCACCGAATGGCCTTCGGCATGGCTGTACTCGGCGATGGGATAGGTGAGCGTCTTACCCTGGCACTCGCTGGCATAGCTGCTGTAAGGGTGGTTGCCCTCGTAACATCGCCAGCCAAAGTTGAGCCCGCCCGGCGAATCCGAAGGCTGATAGTCGATTTCCTCCCACTGGTTTTGTCCTACATCGCCGATGAACAACTCCCCGGTCAGTCGGTCGAAGCTGAAGCGCCATGGATTGCGCAGACCAAGCGCCCAAATCTCATCCCGGCCGCTCACACCCACGAAAGGGTTGTCGGTGGGAATGGTGTAGGGCAATCCGTTATCGACGTCAATGCGCAGGATTTTGCCCAGCAATGATTCGATGTTTTGGGCGTTGTTTTGTGGGTCGCCGGCGCTGCCCCCATCGCCGGTGGCCACATACAGGTATCCATCTGGTCCAAACATCAATTGTCCGCCGTTGTGGTTGCTATAGGGCTGTGGCACGGTGAGGAGAATTTGCGCGCTGGACGGGTTGGCGATGTCTGCGTTTGCCGAGACCTGATAGCGCGCCACGACGGTCGCCCCATCGCCAGCGCGCGTGTAGTCTACAAAGAAGAAACCGTTGCTCTCGTATTGGGGATGAAAAGCGATGCTGAGCAAGCCGCGTTCGCCGCAGCAGGATACCTGGCTGCTGAGGTCTAAAAATGGCGTGCCGAGCACGCTGCCGTTCTTGATGATGCGCACACGTCCGCTTTGTTCGACGACGAACAGGCGCCCCGAGCCATCACCGGCGTGGGTCACCTGCACAGGCAGGTTGAACCCGGAGGCGATGATCTCATCTACAGTGATTTGAATATCCTCAAGTTGTGCGGCTGGAGCCAACTCAGGCTCACGTTCTCTCTCTGTAGTGGATCGCGCCGCAACTGGCGAAATACTCCACAACCCTGCGAGGAACAAAGTGAAAGCAGCAATAGGAGGGCTGATGATTTTAAATATGCGCGACATACCGATAAAACCTCTTTGATCAGAATGAATGACATGCCCAGTTTTGTCAAACGCTCAATGGGAGCGTCTCAAGAGGGCTGCGGCCGAAGCGTGCCCACCTCCTGGACATCCACGGGGACGCCGTCGATCTCGGTGGGGATGAGGTCTTCGGCGGATAGTTGCCCACGGGGTATCTTTTTTCCCACCATCACGACCAGCGCCGGCACCCCGGTGTCCTTGCCTTGGCGTTTTTGTGTGCCAATGCCCACCCCAACCACGTTCGCCTTTGACATGAGCCATTTTTGATACATCGTGCGCACGGTGTGCAATTTTCCGGCTTCGCCTTCAGAAGAGTGGGAAGCGTTCACCGTTGTCGTGGTCACCAGTTCCACATTGAGCAGGTCCAGCACAGTTTGAATGGGGTTGTGAATGGTAGCCTGGTCTGAGCCGGCAAACAGCAAGCCCACTGCCAGAGGCGCTTCGCCGGAGACGAGCAGCGAACCCGAATCTCCCCCTTGCGACATAGGGCTGGTGACGATCTGGTCTTCGAAGGTAACCGTTTGCGTGTACCCGTAGTTGACGTTGACTGTGGCGTCGATTACGTTGATCTGACCGTTGGTCAGGCCTGTGGTACGACCCGATTTGCGCACCGCCATACCCAGGCGCGCCGGCGTGCTGCCTACAATGCTCCCGATTTCCAAGATTTCGTCCAGGATGTCCCGGTCGTCCAGAGGGCGCGCGACCGCCGCGTCCACTTTATTGAAAGCCGCGGCATGTACCGCGTAGGGCTGCACCCGGTGGGCCGAGCCCAACACGCGTGCCAGCAGGTTGGCACACGCGGTAAACGCCTTTGCCCAATCGCAGGTGGCCGGCTCCTGGCTGTAGCGAATTGGGATGAAGCGCTCCAGGCGCGCGATCACATCGCTGTGCATTTGCCCACCGTCGATCGGGCCCGGCTGTAAGATGGCATCCCCTATGGCTGCGTCGTTTTTGTTTGCCAGGACGTGGTTATTGGAGAGGATCAAACGGCTGCCATCGCCGCGGTCACGCACCACGCACCCGAATGTGCCTGCGGTGATTTTATAATGCCCCAGGCTGACACCAGGAGGCGCCGGTCGCTGGCGCTCGGTGCGACCTTGCAAGGCGCGCAGCACGCCCACCTGCACCACGTCGGTCCTCACCCCCTCCACCTCGCGCGGGATGAGCGCTTCTTCGCTCAGCGCCGATAGGGGTATTTTCTGCTCAACCAATACCACCAGGCTTAGCTCTTGGGTGACTTTTTTACCGCTTACCTTGTAGCCAATCCCCAGGCCAACCACATTGGGTTTTTGAAAAATCATCGCCTGGTGCACGGATTTCGCCTGCTTGACTGCTTCGTATGCGCTCACGAAACGCTCCTACCTGTTTGACCTAAAAAGACGAAACGGGTATTTCTTGTAAGAATACGTGCATCTCAATTTATACCACACTGCTGTGGCAGGGGCAATGAGCGTTCGTCATTTTGTGGGGAGGAGCAAGCTCATCTTTCGCTTTCAAGCATGCCAGAGCACTCGCTGCGCCTCACCACCCTTGTCATTATGCCGCTTTTTCGCTCTCGACAGGTTGGATATGAGCCGGTAGAAAACGCAGCGCCACCAGGGCTGTGCCCAAGAAGAGCACAGCCGTGGAGATGAAAGTGGCACGTAAGCTCAAACTATAGGCTACTACCGAGCCCAATAATGGAGCCAGGGTGCGACCGCCGGCGTCAATCGAGTTATCCAACCCATATACCGCCCCGGCTTCACCCACCGGGGTGTAATTCGCCAGCAGAGCGCTGATCGACGGAATAATGCCTCCCATGGTCACGCCCACCATGGATTGCAGCACGAGCAATTGCCAGGCAGCGTTCACATGGCTTTGTAGCATGTACAGGCATGCGGCGATTAATGCGCTCGCCGCGAGGATGCGCCGATGCCCAATCCGGTCCCCCAGGCGGCCCAGGAAAACCGAGCTTACCGTGGTTGCCGCAGATGAACAACCAACCACCAATCCGGTGAGGGTGTTGAGGTGTGTGGTGTCGCGCACCAGCGTTTCAACGAACAAAGGGACAATCGGCACGATGGTCATGCGGCCCAGTTGGCTGAAAAAACGCATAAAGTAAGTGGAAACCACGCCTGGGGTGGTGAGCACCTTGCCCCACTCACCGAGGAAACTCAATGAGGCACGTGTTCTGACCTCTTTGGGGTCGAGGGTCTCTTCCACGCCCCACCACACCAGCACGCCAGATAGAAAGAGCATAGCCGCCGTGATGTAAAACGCTGCAGCGTAACCGTAGAGGTCGGCGACGAAGCCCCCGATCAAAGGTCCCAACGCCACGCCGCTACCCAAACCAACCTGCAACAATCCCATGGCGTAGCCCACATGCCGGCGGGGAACAGTGGAAGCAGCCAGGGCGTTTGCCGCGGCCACCGTGCCGGTGATCAATCCCTGCACGGCGCGCAGGAAGACCAGTTCTTCCGCCGAGCGCACGAAGGCCATCATCAGCAGGATCACCGCCCCGCCGAACATGGCGCGCTCGACCATTAATTTGCGCCCTAAGCGGTCGGCGAGCGCCCCCCAAATTGGCGAGGCGAGCATCATGGTGAACGCCTGGGCGGAAAAGACCAGCCCGGCCAGAAGCTCGATGCTCAGCCCCGAGGTCGCGCCAAGCGCTTTGACGTACAGGGGTAAAAAGGGGAAGATACTCGAAAAGCCCACCGCGGTGAACAGTTGGGCAATGAACAGGACGTAGAGCGTCCTTTTCCAACGAGGCGTAGCCATTTCATCCGCCGGTGTTATTGGTGATCTCCCCTGGGGGTTTGCGCCGCCGGCGCGCCGGGGCAAATATGAAAGCCGCACTTGGCTAACTGCTCCAGCAGGTTATTGGGGAAGATGCGCTGTCCCCACTTCCGACAGATGTGCTCCGTCCAACTGTAGCTCGTGTAATCGAATGTCTCTTCCCGGTCGCCTTGCAGAGGGATCATGGCGTTCAATCGGCGGTAGTAATCCTGAGCGAGATAGCCCTCGTCCATCACCCGCATCGCCTCACGGATTTGCTCTTGGGTGAATTCGGGGTAGCGCCCTTCGAACAGGGTGAACTCCAGCGGATAACGTGGGCGCGGCGGCGGGTCCTCGTCAGGGTAGCCCATGGCCAGTTGCACCAGGGGGAAGACGCGCTGAGGCAGTTGGTATTCGGCGATGATCTTTTCGGCGCGGAAGGGCGCGCCGCCCAGAAAACAGCTGCCCATGCCCAGGCTTTCTGCGGCGATGACCATGTTCTCCGCCATCAACGCCGCGTCTTGCATGCCTAAAATCAGCAGGCTCAGGTCTTCGACGGCCATTTCCCAGCCTCGCTGCGCCATGATCAACTCCCAGCGGTGCGCATCCACGCAGATGGTGAACAGCAGCGGCGCGTGAAAGGGGTTTTTCTTGACGTCCCGCCTGAGCAAAAGGCTGCCCAATTGAGAAGCAAAGGGCGCTTGTTGACCGGCGCGCACCACGGTGTGGATGACTTCATCGGAGGGCATCTCCGACGTATAGCGGCGAATGGATTTGCGCTGCAACATAGTTTGGATGATCGGATTCTCAAGCATACCTGCATCTCCATAAAAAACCGCGCCTGGTCTGGCTGCTCGCCAGGCACGGCTATGTGGTTGATTTCACAAACATATTATAACCAGAAGCGCCTCGAGCATTGAATTGGCTTACAGGTTTCTAAGGCGTGGCGGCGGGCTGAGGGGGCGCTAACCACGCATGTTCACGAATCAGCCCCACCCCCGGCCCCTCCCCAAAATCTGCGATTTTGGGGAGGGGAGATGAGGCGGGTTAAGCCCCTGCCTCAGCCCATGAAAGCCCTTGCGGGGCTGGGGGTGCGACGCCCCATCGTGTCATGCCGAGCGGAGCGAGGCATCCCTAGAG
>JBBIVW010000014.1:0-69149 GCA_037439525.1 Anaerolineae bacterium | reverse complement strand
CCATCCGCGAAGGTGGCCTGACCGTCGGCGCCGGCGTGATCACGAAGATTTTGGAATAGGCAGACGGTTATGGCAAGACAGAAGATTCGCATACGCTTGAAAGCTTACGACCATCGTATTTTGGATCAATCTGCGAAACGCATTGTCGAAACAGCAGAACGCACGGGCGCGCGCGTGGTTGGGCCGGTGCCATTGCCAACAAAGATTGAACGCTTCACCGTGCGTCGTTCGACATTTATCGATAAAGATTCGCATGAGCACTTCGAAATTCGCACTCATAATCGGTTGATCGATGTGCTCGACCCAGATTCGAAGACGATTGATATGCTCATGCGTTTGAACTTACCTGCGGGAGTAGATATCGAAATCAAGATTTAATGGTATATTGGGACGTCTGATTTAGGAAGTCCAGGGTAGTTTAACAAGGCAACGCAAGAACGACTCTGCTGCAAACCCTCACACTTGCGCTTTGCGGCTGATCGATTGACTGTGTTGCGTCCAGGGATGATGCGGCTCTGCCCAGGCTGACAGTCCCGAGATTTATGGAATGTAGGAGACAAGTGATATGTTGAAAGGGCTACTTGGCAAGAAAGTCGGGATGACCCAGATTTTCGATGAGAAAGGCGCTGCTGTGCCGGTGACAATTATCGAAGCTGGGCCATGTTATGTCACCCAGGTACGGCGGGTAGAGCGAGATAGTTACTCGGCTGTACAGTTGGGTTTTGGAGAGGTCAAACCGAAGAGCCTTTCTGGTGGAGAATTGGGACACCTAAAGCGCAGCAATCTACCTCCGTTGCGCTTTTTACGCGAGTTTCGCCAAAAATCCCCCTCCGTCCAGGAAGGAGATAAGCTCACCGTGGAAGTTTTCTCCGTGGGAGACTACGTGGATGTCGTTGGCACAAGTAAGGGCCGCGGATTTCAGGGCGGTGTCAAGCGTCATGGTTTCCGTGGTGGCCCAAAGACACATGGCCAATCCGACCGCCATCGCGCCCCAGGCTCACGTGGATCGGGCACCACACCCGGTCGAGTATATAAGGGGGCGCGCGGTCCGGGGCACATGGGCAACGAACGCGTCACCGTCCAAAATCTCAGGGTAGAACTGGTGGATGCGGAGCGTAACCTGATCGGCGTACGCGGAGCAGTGCCCGGCGCGCGAGGCGGATTATTGATGATCAAAGAGGCTCGTAAGCGAAGAACTGGCGCCGAGTCATGAGGAGTGTCGGACGATGATGATCGATGTGATGAATATGGAAGGGCAGAAAGTCAGCGCCATCGAACTTCCGGCGAAGATTTTCGAAGCCCCGATAAATGTCAGTTTGATGCATCAGGCATATGTGCGCCAGATGGCGAATGCGCGCCTGGGGACGCACAGCACGAGGACACGCGGCGAGGTTTCGGGAGGTGGCCGCAAGCCTTGGCGGCAAAAAGGTACGGGCAGGGCACGCCAGGGCTCCACACGCGCACCTCAGTGGGTGGGCGGTGGTAAGGTGCACACCCCCAAGCCAAGGGATTACACCCAGCACATGCCGCGCAAAATGCGCCGCGCCGCTTTGCGCGCGGCTCTGTCTGCAAAAGCCGCAGAGCAAGGCATTGTAGTCGTGGATGCTCTTTCGCTCCCAGAGATCAAAACCAAGGCTATGCTCCAGGCCCTGGATCGTTTGGTTGGAGATGCCAGCGCGTTGATTTTGATCCCTCAAAAAGATGAGCAAAACGAAAAGGTGATCCAATCCGCGCGCAATATCCCGGACGTGAAAACGCTTTTGGCAAACTACCTGAACATACGCGATTTGCTGACTTATGATCGCCTGGTGATGCCGTTGTCGGCGTTGGATGTCCTGGTTTCTTATTTGGGATGATGGAGGTAGGAGATGACTGCATCGGTTTATCAGATTTTGCGCCGCCCGATCATTACGGAGAAAACGAGCTATCAGGCTAACAAGCTCAATCAGTATGTGTTCGAGGTGGATCGGGAAGCCTCAGCAGGCCAAATCAAAGACGCGGTGGAGAAAATTTTCGATGTGACCGTGGTAGATGTGCGCGTCATTAACGTCCCTCCAAAGCGCAAGAGGATTTGGCGGAATCGACGTATGGCACAAAGGCGCACGGCGTACAAAAAAGCGATTGTCACCCTGGTGGAAGGCGATTCGATACCGGCATTTGAAGGAGTCAAATAATGGGCGTCAAGACGTATAAACCAGTGACACCAAGTCGAAGAGGCATGACGGGTTATACCTTTGAAGAGATCACAAAGGACTTTCCCGAAAAGAGCCTTATTCGACCTTTGCGCAAGAAGGGTGGGCGTAACGTATATGGCCGGGTTACGGTGCGACATCGTGGCGGTGGACATCGACGCCATCTCCGCCTGGTAGATTTCAAGCGCGATAAGCGCGGAATCCCGGCGCGCGTTGCGGCGATTGAGTACGACCCGAACCGCACGGCGCGCCTGGCGTTGCTGCATTATGTGGATGGAGAAAAGCGGTATATCATTGCGCCGCTCGAATTACGCGTGGGCGACACGGTTCTGGCTGGCGCTGAAGCGGAGGTTCGCCCTGGAAATAGCCTGCCCATTGCACAGATACCCGTGGGCACAATGGTGCATAACATTGAGCTGAAAGAAGGGCGTGGAGGTCAGCTTGTGCGCGCCGCGGGAACATCAGCACAGTTGTTAGCCAAAGAAGGGGATTACGCGCAGGTCAGGCTGCCTTCCGGAGAGGTGCGCCTTATCCGTCAGGCGTGTTATGCGACTGTAGGCCAGATCGGTAATGTGGAACACAGTAATATCAAGTTGGGCAAGGCGGGTCGCAAACGCCACCTGGGAATTCGCCCAACGGTGCGCGGTTCTGCCATGAGCCCTCGCGACCACCCTCATGGAGGTGGAGAAGGGCGTCAGCCGGTAGGTATGCCTGGGCCAAAGAGCCCATGGGGCAAACCAACTTTGGGCTACAAAACCCGTCGTAATAAGCAAACCGATAAATATATCGTGCGCAGGCGAGCGCGCAAACGAAAGTGAACCTGGAGATTGGCATTGTTCACCTTATTATCTGACACGCGTTGGAGTTAATGAACTATGGGACGATCATTGAAAAAGGGACCGTTTGTCGATCCTAAACTACTGAAGAAAATTGAAGCCTTGAATGAACGCGGCGAGAAAAAAGTCATCCGCACCTGGAGCAGGGCAAGCACGATCTTCCCTCAGATGGTTGGTCACACCATTGCGGTGCATGATGGACGCAGACATGTCCCGATCTATATCACAGAGACCATGGTGGGGCATAAGCTGGGTGAATTTGCTCCCACGCGCACTTTTCGTGGTCATGTCGCTGAGAAAAAGACGAAGAGGGCATAAAAACGATGGCTACAGATATTTACGCAAAAGCTCGCTTTTCCTCCGTCTCTCCGCAAAAGGTGCGCCTGGTAGCAGATTTGGTGCGCGGGAAAAATGTAGTCGATGCGCTGACGCTCTTGAAGTTCATGCCGCAACGCGCCGCACGACCGCTGTACAAAGTGCTTGCCTCCGCCATGGCAAACGGCGAAGAGAATTTTGGCGTCAGCCGCGATGATTTATACATCTATCGCATCTTTGCGGATCAGGCGCCAACGCGAAAGTGGCGACGATTTGGAGCACGAGGGCGTTTCAAGCCGTGGCTACGCCGCGCATCCCACATCACGGTGATCCTGCGTGAGAAGAGCGAGATTTAGGAGAGAATATGGGCCGCAAAGTAAACCCGATCGGTTTTCGTTTGAAAATCAATAGGACTTGGGAAGGTCGTTGGTTTGCCAATGGACTGGATTATGTGCGCAATTTACACCAAGATTTCAGGCTACGCGATCTGGTAAATGCGCAGGCACCAAAGGCAGGTGTTTCCAAGCTCGAGGTAGAACGCTATCCAGGCAAAGTCAAGGTGATTGTGCATACGGCAAAACCGGGGATTCTCATTGGCCGTAAGGGCGAGAATGTGAAATTGATTCGCAAAGTCCTGGAAGAGGAGGTGGGCAAGAAAATCGATCTCGAAATCAAAGAGATTAAAGACCCAGATTTGGATGCCTACCTAGTGGCCACCAATATCGCCGAGCAGCTAGAGCGCCGTATCAGCTATCAACGAGCTATGAAACGTGCCATCCAGCAGGCCATGCGCGCCGGCGCCCAGGGGATTCGAGTGGAAGTGGGCGGGCGTTTGAGCGGAGCTGAAATGGCGCGCAGCGTGAACATGCGGGAAGGCCGTGTACCTCGTCAGACCTTGCGCGCCGATATCGACTACACCGTTGCCGAGGCGTTGACGACTTATGGACGCATTGGCGTGAAGGTCTGGATCTATCGAGGCGAAAAGCATCCCGAAGTAGAGGAAATCCCGGAGGCGACCGAAGGCGTTTACGTCAGCGAATAGACGGTGCACGGATGAGGTGAGAAGGCTTGATTTTCGTCAGCGCTTCAACCTACACCGTATAAACCTGTACGAGCGCTCAGCGCGGTAACGCATACATCTAAGTGGCGCCTTTGCTGATCAATGAATTAATGAGGTAATGACTATGTTAATGCCAAAACGTGTGAAATACCGAAAACAAATGCGCGGACGCATGAAAGGCAAGGCTTATCGCGGCGCAGAGGTTGTGTTTGGCGATTTTGGCTTGAAAGCCCTCGAGCCAGGATGGGTCTCTGCCCGCCAGATTGAAGCTGCACGTCGTGCCATTGTGCGCGCTGTGCGCCGTCGAGGTAAGTTTTGGATCCGCATCTTTCCCGATAAGCCCGTGACCAAGAAACCCGCCGAAACACGCATGGGTAAAGGAAAGGGTAATGTGGAGTATTGGGTTGCCGTGGTCAAGCCGGGCCGCATTATGTTTGAAGTGGGAGGCGGCTTGCCTGCGGAAGTTGCTCACGAAGCCTTACGCCTGGCGCAATACAAACTTTCGATCAAAACAAAGATTGTCGGTCGGCACGAAGTGGCAGGAGGCGAGTGATGTCCGAGAAGGCAAGTAAATTACGGGAGCTTTCCCTGAATGAACTTCGAATGAAGTTAGAGGATACGCGTGAGGAGTTAATGAAACTACGCTTCCAGCAATCAACGGGAGAACTGACTGATTATACGCGCATTCGCTATACGCGCCGGGAGATCGCCCGCCTGTTAACCATCATCCGCGAAAAAGAACGTGAGGTGCAAGTGGGAGGTAAAGCATGAACAAACGTCGGCGATTAACTGGCATTGTCACCAGCGACAAAATGGAGAAGACCGTGGTGGTAGAGGTGGTGCGCACCTATCGGCACCCTGTGTACCAAAAGGTGCTCCACAGCCGTAAGCGTTATATGGCGCATAATACTTTAGGATGCAAAGTGGGGGACAAGGTGCGCATTGTCGAAAGCCGCCCGATTTCTCGGCATAAGCGTTGGGTGGTAGAAGCGGTTTTGGGATATGATGTTGAAGTAGGAAGCCCCGAACTCGAAGAAGTCGCCCGCGCCATGGATGAGCCCGAAGTTGCGGAAGTGATGAGAGCGGGCGTGGAAGCTGCTTCGGAGGAAGTAGTGGAAGACGAGGGTGTACCCGTTTCATCTCTTGAAGACCGCGATGAGGATGCAGAAACGGAACCGGAGGCTGAGGGATGATCCAGCAAGAGTCTCGTTTGAACGTTGCAGACAATACAGGCGCGCGCGAGATATTGGTCATCCGGGTGATGGGCGGCTCGAAGCGCCGTTATGGCCGTGTGGGCGATATCGTTGTCGCCACGGTGAAATCGGCCACGCCACAAGGCGCGGTGAAAAAGAGCGAAATCGTGCGTGCCGTGATCGTCCGCTGTAGCAAAGAATGGCGGCGCGCCGATGGTTCGACGATTCGCTTTGATGACAACGCGGCGGTTATCTTGGATGCAGATGGGCGCAACCCCAAAGGCACGAGAATTTTTGGGCCAGTGGCGCGAGAATTGCGTGAAAAAGGCTTTATGAAGATTGTTTCTTTAGCTCCTGAGGTTTTATAAACCATGAGTGTCGAATTGGAGCAAAGGAGTATGGCTGTGAAATTCAAGATTCGTAAAGGTGATCTGGTGGAAGTGATCAGTGGGCGCTTCGAAGATAAGGGCAAGCGCGGCGAAGTGATCAAGGTGCTACCAAAAGAGGCTCGGGTGGTGGTGCAAGGCGTCAATATGCGCAAGAAGCACCAACGTCAGATTCAAACGCAAGGCCGGAGTCTTTCTCCAGGGATCATCGAATTTGAAGGCCCGATTTCGATTTCTAACGTGATGTTGGTTTGCCCAGTTTGCAACCAGCCTACGCGTGTGGGCATTCATCGCACCGAGGATAGCGTCCAGCGGGTGTGCAAAAAGTGCCACGCCGAGTTCGATTGATGGATACGTGGAGTTTAGGATGAGTCAAGCATTGAAGAATAAATACGTTCAAGAAGTGGCCCCTGCCTTGATGAAGGAATTTAACCTGAAGAACGCGATGGAGGTGCCACGCATTGAGAAAATCGTGGTGAATATCGGTTTAGGGGAGGCGCTGGATAACCCCAAAGCGCTGGACGCAGCCATGTCGGATCTGAGTCTCATCACCGGTCAGCGCCCCATCATCACCAAAGCGCGCAAGAGCATCGCGGCGTTCAAACTCCGCGAAGGGCGCTCGATTGGAGTCAAAGTGACCTTGCGTGGAGAGCGCATGTGGGCTTTTCTCGACCGCTTGATGAACATTGCTCTGCCTCGCGTGCGAGATTTTCGAGGCGTTTCACCGAACGCGTTTGATGGACGCGGGAACTACAACCTGGGCTTGCGGGAACAGTTAGTCTTCCCAGAAATTGAATATGACCGCATTGACAAAGTGCGAGGGTTAGAAGTAACCATAGTGACAACCGCGCCAGATGATGACCGTGGTAGAAGGCTTTTGGAATTATTGGGAATCCCGTTTAGGAAGGAAGGTTGATCCATGGCGAAGAAATGCATGATGATTCGAGAGACCCGACGCAAGTACCCGACGCGCGTGCGCAATCGTTGTAAGGTATGTGGACGTCCACGCGGCTATATTCGCCGCTTTGGTCTGTGCCGCATTTGTTTTCGTGAATTGGCGTTACAGGGGAAAATCCCTGGCGTTACGAAATCATCCTGGTAGGCAAGGCGGAGGTAGAGAACATGAGTGTAAACGACCCTATCGCCGATATGCTGACCCGCATGCGCAATGCCATTATGGCAGGACATTCGGCTGTCGCCATGCCAAGCTCAAATTTGAAGGTAGCTATCGCTCAAATCCTTAAAGAAGAAGGTTATATCAGCGGTTATGACGTGGCAGATGGCAAGGTGAAAAATTCAAAAGTCTTGCGCATCCACCTGAAATATGTGGGTGCAAGACGAGAACGCCGCGCCGTGATCACTGGACTGGAACGGGTGAGCCGTCCGGGGCGGCGGATTTACACGAGCCGCAAGGAAATCCCCTGGGTACTTTCCGGAATGGGGATCGCCATTTTATCCACTCCTAAAGGGGTGATGACCGGACAACGCGCCCGCCAACTGGGTGTAGGTGGTGAGGTATTATGCAAAATATGGTAACAGGGCGCACGCGTTTCGTTGCTTATAGGTCTTTTCTAAGACCTCGATGGTTCCACGCGCCCGGCGCAAAGCATTTGCAGGAGGTATGGTAAAGTGTCACGCATCGGTCGATTACCTGTAGTTATCCCGAAAGGTGTAGAAGTTAAGATTGAAGGCACCCGAGTGTATGTTAAGGGTCCCAAAGGCGAACTTCAGCATACTTTTCCTACCCCGATGAGTATCGAGCTTAAAGAGGGAGTGATTGAAGTCTCCAGGCCTTCGGATGACCGCGTGCACCGTTCGTTGCACGGAATGACGCGTGCTTTGATCCATAACATGGTCACTGGTGTGAGCGCTGGGTTTGAGAAGGTGCTTGAGGTCAACGGTGTAGGCTATCGCGCAGAAATGGAAGGGAAGAATCTGGTTCTTTATGTGGGCTATTCTCATCCCGTAGTTGTTGAACCTCCACCTGGGATCGCTTTCGAAGTGGACACGCGCACGCGTCAAATTATAGTCCTGGGATACGATAAGCAAAAAGTCGGTCAGGTGGCGGCAGATATCCGTAAAGTCCGCCCTCCAGAGCCTTATAAAGGCAAAGGTATCAAATACTTAGAAGAAACCATCCGCCGAAAGGCTGGAAAATCCGGTAAGGTGTAGTGCTATGGCAAGTAAACAATCTCGTTCAGAAGCTCGGCGACGCCGCCATATACGTGTGCGAAAAAGAATTTTCGGCACGGCGGAATGTCCCAGGTTGAATGTGTTTCGGAGCCTTACAGAGATTTATGCCCAGGTGATTGATGACAATCAAGGGCATACTTTGGTTGCGGCTTCCTCGATTGATCACGAATTGCGTGCCAAGATGAAGGGCCTCACCAAGACTGAGCAAGCGCGCCTTGTTGGCCAGGCTTTGGCGGAACGAGCTAAAGCCAAAGGGATACAGAAAGTGGTCTTTGACCGTGGTGGGTACCTCTACATTGGGCGCGTCAAAGCTCTGGCGGATGGCGCTCGCGCAGGCGGTTTGGAGTTCTAGTGCCGGCCAGTCATTATTAGTTGAAGCAGCAGGCATCCAAACAAGGAGAGAATGATGTCGGATTATGACTTTGAATACTCAGAGATGGGTCAGGAGTTGGATGAACGGGTGATCGATATCACTCGAGTAGCCAAAGTGGTCAAAGGAGGCCGCCGTTTCGCCTTTCGTGTGGTCATGGTGGTTGGCGACAATCGTGGCAAGGTAGGCGTGGGCATTGGCAAAGCCAATGCGGTGCCCGATGCCATGCGCAAAGCTGCGGAGAAAGCGCGTCAGAATATGCATCCGGTTGCCACGTATAAAACCACAATCCCACATGAGGTGATTGGAAAAGTGGGCGGCGCGGAGGTATTGCTGAAACCCGCCTCGCAAGGTACAGGTGTAATCGCCGGCGGTGGAGTGCGCGCTGTGGTAGAGGCGGCTGGAATTTCCGATATCTTGACCAAATCTTTGGGGAGTAACAATATCTTGAACGTGGTTTGTGCGACGATGAAAGCCCTCGACCAATTGAAAAATGTAGAAGAGGAAGCCATGCGTCGAGGCAAATCACCGCAGGACTTGTTACCTTTCTGGGATCGGAGGAAACATGGCTAGAGCAACGCAAAAAAAGCCAGCTCCGCGCATTCTGCGCATCACCTTGGTTAAAAGTCCAATTGGATACTCGCAGAAGCACAAGGATACCATTCGCACTCTTGGTTTGCGCAAGATGCATCAAACAGTAGAACACCAAGATTCGCCCGCCTTACAAGGGATGCTCTTGAAGGTGAGCCATTTAGTAAAAGTGGAAGAAAGTGGCGAAAAGGAAGGATGATCATGAAATTGAATGATTTGAGACCTGCCGAGGGTTCCAGGAAGAAACGACGGCGCGTTGGGCGCGGTATCGCCGCCGGGCAGGGGAAAACTGCAGGGCGCGGCACCAAAGGGCAGGGAGCGCGAGCAGGAGGCGGCACTCGCCTGTATCATCAGGGAGGCAACCTGCCATTCTTCCGGCGTTTACCTTTCAAGCGCGGTAAAGGCTTTACCCCATTCAACCGCGTTGAGTACAACGAAGTCAACCTGGACCAGCTCGTTGCCAAGTTCAAGAAGAACAGCCAGGTGAACCCGCAGACCCTGGAAGAGGCGCGCTTGTTGCGCGACCCACGCAACCCGGTGGTTATTTTGGGGAGAGGGGAGATCAAAATCCCTCTCAAAGTTCGTGCTCATCGGATAACACGTGGCGCTCAGCAGAAGATCGAAGCTGCAGGCGGTAGTGTTGAGCTGATTCAAGAAGAAGGGTAACACCTGAAGGAGGATACGTAAGATGAAACGGTCTGCCTGGCGTTACTTGTGGACGGCGCCGGATATTCGCCGCAAGATATTGATCACCATTATTTTGCTCGCCATTTATCGGCTTGCCGCCCATGTCCCCGTGCCCGGCGCAAATCGGGAGGCAATCGCTTCGATCCTGGGAGCGGGAGGGGCAGGAGGGACACTGTTTGGGCTGTTGGATTTGCTCTCCGGCGGCACGGTTTCGAATTTCTCCATCCTTGCCATGGGAGTTTATCCTTACATCACCGCCCAGATTATCCTGCAATTGCTGGTGCCGATCATCCCTGCACTTCAGAAGAAGATGGAAGATGACCCGCGCGAAGGGCAAAAGTGGATCGAAAAATGGACCTATATCCTGGCGGTGCCAATGGCCGCCTTACAGGCAATCGGGCAGATCAACCTGTTCAACCAGTTCTCTCAAGGCACGCCGGTGATTACCAATTTTGGTTTTAGCGGCGCAACCCTATTGCCCTCTCTGGCAATTATCTTCAGCATGACTGCAGGGACGATGTTCGCCATTTGGCTGGGCGAACTGATTTCAGAATTCGGCATTCGGCAACAGGGACTTTCGCTAATCATCTTCGCCGGCATTGTTTCTCGCATCCCGGTTCAAATCCGCAGCATTCTGGCGGATAAGGAGAATTGGTGGATCCTGATCATCCTGACGCTTTTCATCACTACCGCGACGATCTTCGCCATCGTCTTTGTTCAACAGGGTCGCCGCAATGTCCCGGTGATGTACCCGGGACGCAGGGTGGGCAACCGCATGTCCATGCCTGTAAAAGGCACTTTGCCCCTCATGGTGAACATGGCGGGTATGATCCCGCTCATTTTTGCTCAGAGCTTGCTCACCTTCCCGGCGATCGTCGCCAGCTTTTTTACTTACTCGCAAACGGAATGGGTGCGCAATGTGGCAACAAGCATACAAACCTGGTTTGGCGGCAGTAGCAATCCCTATTGGATCATGTATTTCTTCATGGTGGTAGGGTTCACCTTTTTCTACACCAGCGTTTTGTTTAGCCAGCAAAACTATGGAGAGAACCTGAAACGCGTCGGAGCGCAGATCCCGGGCGTCAACCGAGGCGCGCCGACACAGCGCTATTTAAATCGCGTGCTTTCACGCATTACCCTGCCAGGCGCGTTATTCCTGGGCATCGTTGCCGTTTTACCCTGGCTTTTGGGGTTGATCATCCCCCTGGGGCGCAGCACAGATTTGCTATTGGTGCAATCGGCGGGTCTGTTGATTGTGGTTGGCGTTGTGCGAGATGCGTTCTTCAATATCCAGGCAGAGCTTAAAGTCCATGGCTATGAGGATGCACTGCTGGTGCGCTAAGCGGGGGCGTGGGTGAGTCATTTCGTTGTCTTACTAGGTCCACCCGGTGCGGGTAAGGGCACTCAAGCCCAGCTGATCAGTAAAAAACTGGGCATTCCGCATATATCCTCGGGTGATATCTTTCGCGAGAACCTTAAAAATAAAACCCATTTGGGCGAATTGGCCAGAGGGTATATTGAGCGCGGAGAACTGGTGCCGGACGATGTCACCATCGCCATGATCAAAGACCGCCTGATGCAAGAGGATTGTGCGCCGGGCGCCTTGTTGGATGGCTTTCCACGCACACCGGCTCAGGCTCAGGCGTTGGAAGCGATGCTCGCCGAAATGCAATCCAGCATCTCTGTCGTCCCTTATATCCGTGTCCCCCAAGAGGTGCTCACTCAGCGCTTGAGCGGACGATGGACCTGTCGCGCGCAGGGTCATGTGTATCATCAAATTAACAACCCACCGAAAACCCCTGGAGTATGTGACCTGGATGGCTCCGATTTATATCAACGAGTCGACGATGAATACGAAACGGTGGTCAACCGTATCCGCGTGTACTTTGAGCAAACTATGCCGTTGATCGATTACTTTCGAAAGAAGGGTTTACTGGTCGAGATCAACGGGGACCAGCCCATCGAAGACGTGTCCCGTGAACTCATGAGGGCGATTGCTCAAAAGGTGGAAGGATGATGCGCTGGGATCGAAGAATCGTGATCAAGAGCGAAAAGGAAATCGCTCTCATGCGGGAAGCCGGGCGGTTGAACGCCCTGGCGCTCGACACCGTGCGCAAAATGATCGAACCCGGCATCACTACGCTGGAATTAGACCGGGCAGCCGAAAAGGTTATTCGTGACCATGGCGGCATCCCAATATTCAAGGGTTATCCGGGCCCATATCCTTACCCAGCGACTTTGAACGTGAGTGTCAACGAAGAACTGGTGCATGGCATCCCTGGGAAACGAAAATTGCGCGAAGGCGATGTCGTTTCTGTAGATTGTGGAACCTTACTGAATGGTTATATTGGAGATGCCGCGTTCACCGTGGGTGTTGGCAAGATCACCCGAGAGGCGGAAGAGCTCATCGAAGTCACGCGGCAATCGTTGTATGCAGGGATTGCACAATTGTTGCCGGGTAAGTACACCGGAGATGTTTCGGCAGCAATTCAACGCTATGTGGAAAGCCATGGCTATTACATCACACGGGAATATACCGGTCATGGCGTGGGTCAAGAATTGCATGAAGGACCCCAGGTGCCGAACTATGGCACACCCGGAAGGGGTGTGTTGCTCAGAAAAGGCATGACCATTGCCTTAGAGCCCATGGTTTTGGTGGGCACGGCGCAGACGAAAGTCTTGCCAGACCAATGGACGGTAGTCTCAGCGGATGGGTCTTTGACCGCCCACTTTGAGCATACCATCGCTGTGATGGATGGAGAGCCGTTGATTTTGACTGAATTGTAACAGTGTGCCTTTGATACGCATAGATTTTAAGGTATAATAGTAACTTTGTGGATTTTTCAATGGAGAAAAGGTTGTTGGAAGTGTACTTATTCGGGAAGGAGCGACATAGAAAATGAAGGTCACTGCGTCGATTAAAAAGCGCTGCGCAAATTGTAAAATTGTGAAGCGTAAAGGCGTTTTGTATGTCATTTGCAAGAATCCGAAACATAAACAAAGGCAAGGATAAAGGCTATGGCACGTATTGAAGGAGTTGATCTTCCACGCGATAAGCGCATTGAAGTTGGCCTTACGTACATCTACGGCATCGGGCGACCGCGTGCCAGGGCAGTGCTGGCGGCCACAAACATCAATCCGGATATTCGCGTGAAGGACCTCACCGATGATCAGATCGCAGCCATCCGCGATTTTATATCTCAAAACTTCAAGGTGGAAGGCGATTTACGTCGTGAGGTGCAGTTAAATATCAAGCGTTTGATTGAAATTGGTTGCTATCGCGGCTTGAGGCACCGACGCGGGCTGCCTGTGAGAGGCCAGCGTACGCGCACCAACGCCCGTACGCGCAAGGGACCCCGCAAAACCGTTGCTGGTCGTGGCCGCCGCCGAGGAGCAACCAAGAAGTAAGCTTCCTTCGGGCAGGGATAAGGAGCTGCATGTCTTGGAGTCCATGGGTTTCATACCCAAAAGGTATGGATGGAAACAATGCAGCCAATCGTGCCTTTATTGGAGCGCAAGTACAATCATTGTAGAGAGGTGATATGTCTCCAAGTACAAAACCCAGAAAAGGTAAAGCCAGTGGCAAGAAGGCAAAGCGCACTCTGACCACGGGTCAGGTGCATATCCATGCGAGCTTTAATAATACGATTGTGACCGTAACGGATCCACAGGGCAACACGATCACCTGGGGAAGTGCAGGCTCTGCCGGGTTCAAAGGATCGCGCAAAAGCACGCCATTTGCCGCACGTCAGGCAGTAGAACAGGCGTTGAAAGCGGCGATGGCGCTCGGATTGCGCGAGGCTGAGTTGTTTGTAAAAGGGCCTGGGCCGGGCCGGGAAGCAGCAGTGCGCGCTGTGCAGGCATTAGGATTGAAGGTGATTGCCATCTCGGATGTGACGCCAGTGCCGCATAATGGTTGCCGACCACCGAAGAAACGTCGAGTTTGATTTATTGTGAGGGTATAACGTATGGCAAAGTATCGTGGGCCGGTCTGCAAATTGTGCAGACGTGAAGGAGAGAAATTATTCTTGAAAGGCGAGCGTTGTTTCACGCCGAAGTGTGCGCTCGAACGCCGTAGCTATCCACCTGGTCAACATGGACGCGGGGCGATGTACCGACGCCGTCGGGAGTCGGACTATAATCGCCAATTGCGTGCCAAACAAAAAGCGCGCCGGGTGTATGGGATTTTAGAGCGTCAATTCCGCCGCTACTACAACGAAGCGTTGACTCGCCGCGGGCTGACCGGGCTCAACCTGTTGCAAATCCTCGAATCTCGATTGGATAATGTCGTCTTTCGCTTGGGATTTGCCGATAACCGTGCGCAGGCGCGGTTATTGGTGACGCACGGGCATTTTACCGTTAATGGGCGCCGCAGCGATGTTCCCTCGATGTTGGTTTCCGTTGGCGATATTGTCTCGGTGCGAGAAGAATCACGCCGTCGGGATTATTTCAAGAACCTTGCTTCTGTAGCCGAAGAAAAAACAGTTCCAGCCTGGCTCAGCCGCGATTTGAAAAACCTATCGGGAACTGTGCTTCGCCTGCCAGAACGGTCGGAAATCGACAGCAACCTGAGCGAACAATTGATCGTGGAGTATTACTCACGGTAATAATAAAGCGAGGAGGCTGGCGAGAAAGTTGTTCTAACCGCTCCCAGCCAATCGGCTTGAAACATATGTAAGAGGTGAACCGTGATCGGTTTGAGTAATATGGTGACACCCAAAATTGAGCGTGAGGCAGAAGCGCGCAATTACGGCAAGTTTGTGATCAGCCCACTGGAGCGCGGTTTTGGTTTGACTTTAGGCAATGCCTTGCGCCGTGTGTTGCTTTCTGCTCTGGAAGGCGCTGCGATAACTTCCATTCGCATTGCGGATGTGCAGCATGAATTTAGTGACATCGCTGGAGTGCGTGAAGATGTGATCCGCGTAATGTTGCAACTGAAGCAACTGCGCATGAGGTTGCACGATGTGGATACGGCGCATTTGCATCTGGAAGTGCGCGGGAGTGGCTCGGTGACAGCCGGTGATATTATTGCCCCTCCGGAGGTCGAAATCGTCAATCCGGAGCTGTACCTCTTCACCGTGGACGACAACAAAGCGCATCTGGAAATTGAGATGACCGTCAATCGCGGCCGAGGTTATTCGCCAGCCGATGACCGCATTGGAAAGTTGCCCATTGGCGAGTTGCCGGTGGATGCCATTTATTCTCCGGTAAAGCGCGTGAATTGGGAAGTCGGCGCAGCGCGTGTGGGCCATAGCACTAATTATGATCGTCTGGTGTTGGAGATTTGGACCGATGGCACGATCACTCCAGAAGAGGCTTTGAGCATGAGCGCCAAGATCATCATCAACCATATGCGCTACATCGCTGGCATCAGTGAAGAGGCTTTGGCTGCTGTTTCTTTGGAGACAGAAGAAATCAGCCGCCTCACGAGCGAGATGATCGAAACCCCCATCGAGAACCTCGATCTGTCAGTGCGTGTATTCAACTCTCTCAAGCGCACAGGCATCACAACTGTAGGCGAGGTGTTAGAGCTCCTCCGTAAAGGTGAAGATGCCGTGCTCTCCATTCGCAACTTTGGAGAGAAAAGCCTTGAGGAGTTGCGTCAAAAAATGAGAGAAAAAGGGTATCTTGAAGATAATACAGAAGAAGTGGAAGCGGAGTGATCAGTTATGCGACACAGAGTAGCAGGAAAAAAATTGAGCCGAAAAATGGATGTGCGTGCGGCTCTGCGGCGAAACCTGGTAAAGCAGTTGTTCAAACACGAGCGGATTCGGACGACGCGGGCCAAAGCTCTTGCCATCAGAGGCCAGGCTGAGCGCCTGATCACCCTGGCGAAACGCGGCAATGCTGCCGGAGAGGCAAGGATGGTACACGCGCGGCGGCTGGCGGCTGCCAGGCTGGGTGACCCAGACACAGTGAAGAAACTGTTCGATGAAATCGCCCCGCGCTACGAAAGCCGCCCTGGCGGATACACGCGTATGATCAAGCTTGGTCCCAGATTGAGCGATTCTGCGGATATGGTGCTTTTGGAGCTGGTTGAAGAATAAACGATAACTGCCGGTAATTACCTGGCAGGTTGTCATGGCACGTTACCAAGTGATCCTGGCTTATGATGGCACAGAATTCTATGGCTTCCAGCGACTTTCATCCGCCCATCGCCAAAGGACAGTCCAGGCGGTAGTCGAAGCAGCATTAAGAGACCTCGGTTGGGAAGGAGTAGCTATTTTGTCGGCTGGAAGGACGGATCGTGGAGCTCATGCCCGTGGTCAGGTTATAGCGTTTGATTTAGGCTGGAGGCATTCGCTCGATGATTTACGTGCGGCGCTAAACGCGAGGTTGCCGGCAGATGTCTCTGCCCGTCAAGTCTTCGAAGTGGAGGATGGTTTTCATCCTCGCTTCCAAGCACGTGCGCGGCGCTATAGCTACTCCATCTACTGTCAACCGGTGCGCAACCCGCTCTGCGACCGTTATCAGTGGCGCGTGTGGCCGCCTCCAGATGCAGAAACGCTGAACCAATGTGCCGCGTTATTAGAAGGATGTCATGATTTTCGGGCGTTTGGCGATCCTCCCCAAGAAAAGGGCAGATCGACCATACGGCAGGTTTATCAGGCAACCTGGAAGCAAGGGGAGGCAGGCGCTGTCTTCTCGATCACGGCGAATGCCTTTTTACATCGTATGGTGCGTCGCCTGGTAGGCTTTCAGGTACATGTAGGGCAGGGGTATGCGTCGATGGAGCGTTTGCATGACCATTTGACGCACCCCCCTGCAGAAAAAGTGAAAACCCTGGCTCCTGCTCAGGGGCTGGTGTTGGAAGAGGTTATTTACTGAAATTTATGTACAATCGAGGCCATTAGGTCTCAGCAATCATGAATGGATCACGCTGAAAAGCATAAAAGGTTGTCAATGGAGAGGTAACCGTGGAAAAAACATACGTACCAAAAGCAGGCGATGTAGAACATGCCTGGGTGCTGATAGATGCCAATGGTCAAAATCTGGGGCGATTGGCATCTAAGATTGCCACAATATTGTTAGGGAAACATAAGCCTACCTTTACACCGGGTGTACCTGTGGGTGATTTTGTTGTCGTGGTCAATTGTGAAAAAGTGCAGGTTACAGGGAATAAGTTGGAGGAGAAGTACTATTACCGCTATTCCCTGTATCCAGGAGGGCTGACGGCGACTAAGTTGAAGGATCAACTGGCCAGGCACCCGGAGCGAGTCCTGCAGAAGGCGGTCTGGGGAATGTTGCCACACAATCGCTATGGACGAAAACTTCTCAAAATGCTGAAGGTTTACGCTGGACCTGATCATCCTCATCAGGCACAAAACCCGAAGCCTTTGATCTTGGAGTAAGGAGCAAAGCATGGCTGTTACTTATTATGAAGGTGTGGGCCGTAGAAAGACGAGCACCGCGCGCGTGCGCATCATGCCTGGAACAGGGAACTTTACCATCAACGAAAAGCCAGCCAAAGAGTATTTCCCCCGCTTAGGGGATGTGGAGTCTATCCTGGCGCCGCTGAATATGGCCGAAGAGAACCTGAACAACCTGGATATTTCCGTTGTTGTAAAGGGGGGCGGTGTTTCTGGGCAGGCTGGTGCGGTACAGTTGGGCATCGCGCGGGCGCTGCTAAAACTGAATCCGGACTTGCGCGCAAGCCTGCGCCAATCTGGGTTCCTAACGCGCGACGCGCGCATCAAGGAACGTAAAAAGCCGGGGCTCAAGCGGGCGCGTAAGGCCCCCACGTACACCAAACGCTGATTCCCAAGCTTGGGTTTATATGATGCGTGTGCCGTCGGCGGGTTTGAAACAAATCGCGGCGGCATACGCATTATGATTTAATGGTGTATAGAGTGAATTGATGGAAGGTCGAGGGATCGTTTTATTGGGTTTGGGACCAGGGGAAGTCGATTTAGCCACGAAAGCCGCCTGGGAATACTTGCAAACATGCGATGAGATTTACGTGCGCACAGCCCATCATCCCGTGGTGGCTTATTGCGCCCAAAAATTGCGCGTGCATTCTTTTGACCATCTCTACGAACGTGAGCAAACTTTCGAAAGCGTTTATACCCACATTGTCGAAGAAATCCTCCGCCTGGGCGAAAGGCCTCAAGGGGTGGTTTATGCCCTTCCGGGGCATCCGTTAATCGCTGAGGCGACCTCACCGGAAATTATGCGTCGTGCAAAAGAGGCACACTTGCCGGTCACTTTATTGCCCGGTTTAAGTTTTATAGAGCCGGTTTGCGAGGCTTTGGGGATCGATTTGCTTCCCAACACAGCCATCCTGGATGCTTTCGAGATCGCCTCGCGACACGTGCCACCCTTTCCACCCAGTGCGCCAGCGATCATTGCCCAGGTTTACTCTCGTGCGATCGCGGCGGATGTAAAGCTCACTTTGACCTCGGTCTATCCGGATGAACATAGGGTGGCATTGGTGCATGCGGCGGGCACAAGGCAGCAAAAAGTAGAGCAGATGGCGTTGTATGAAATTGACCGCAACCTGCAGATGGGTGTTATGACCACGCTTTACTTGCCACCGCTATCCAAGGGCACCTCTTTCGAAGAATTTCAAGAGTTAATTGCCCATTTGCGCGCCCCAGATGGCTGCCCCTGGGATCGCGAACAGACGCACCAAAGTTTGCGCGCCCACCTGCTGGAAGAAACATATGAGCTCCTCGGTGCATTGGATCGAGAAGATGCCCAAGCGATGCAGGAAGAGTTAGGGGACGTGTTGTTGCAAGTGCTTTTGCATGCACAAATCGCCTGGGAAGAGGGTGATTTCAATATCAACAGCGTGCTCGAACAGGTGCATCGCAAGATCGTTCGCCGACACCCGCATGTGTTCGGGGAATTGGTGCTCACCGATGCTGATCGTGTTCTGGAAAACTGGGAGCGGTTAAAGGCAGAGGAGCGTCATCAACAAGGTGAATCAAAAAGCGGGTTGCTCGATGGCATTGCGGCGACACTTCCTGCGCTGGCTCAAGCTTTGGAGATTCAAAAGCGCGTCGCCCGTGTAGGCTTCGATTGGGAAGATGTCCATAGCGTGTTAGGGAAGCTGGTTGAAGAACTAAGCGAATTAGAGCGCGCCGATTCCCCACACCGGCTCGAGGAGGAGTTTGGAGATGTGTTGTTTTCTCTGGTGAATCTGGCGCGCTGGTATCACCTGGATGCAGAAAGCGCATTACGCGGGGCGAATGAGCGCTTCCGCCGGCGCTTTAAACACATCGAAACAGCCGCCGCCCAACAAGGCAAGCTGTTGAGCGAAATGTCATCAGAAGAGATGGAAACGCTTTGGCGGGAGTCTAAAGCGTTAGAGTAGATTGGGCTGTTTGTTTTAGAATTTTCGGTCTCCACTCAGTAAACCGCCGAGCAGATCACCTCCCAAACCGGCAACGCCCTTGCGCTCATCGGTTTGGCGGAACTTTGCCGCGGCGAAGATGCGATCTGCCAGCCTGGAAAAAGGAAGGCTCTGCAACAGCACTAAACCTGGACCGGTCAAGCGGGCTAAAAACAGCCCTTCACCGCCAAAAAGGGCGTTTTTAAACCCACCGATGAATTGGATGTCGTAATCCACCTCGGCGGAAAACCCCACCACACAGCCTGTATCCACACGCAGGGTTTCGCCTGGAGCGAGGTTTTTTTCGATCACTGTGCCGCCTGCGTGAAGAAAAGCGAGGCCATCACCTTGTAACCGTTGAAGTATAAACCCCTCACCGCCAAACAGCCCTGCCCCCAGGCGTTTCGTAAAGGCGATTTCGATTTCTACTCCTTGTGCCGCGCATAGGAAGGAATCCTTCTGACACAGCATTTGGTGGTTGTGTTGAGAAAGGTCAATGGGAATTACCTTACCAGGGTAAGGGGCAGCAAAGGCAACGTGTCGTTTTTGATTCGGGCTGGTGTTCGCAAAAGTGGTGATAAAAAAGCTTTCTCCGGTGATCATGCGCTTTAGCCCTTTTAGGATCCCTCCACCGGTGCTGGTTTGCATCTCTATGCCACTTTCCATATAGGTCAGGGTGCCTGTTTCTGCGCGCACTCCTTCGCCTGGGTCGAGTTCAATCTCCACCAATTGGAGATCATCTCCAAAGATTTGATAATCAATAATGTCTGCCATATATCGCTCCTTTGTGGATTTTGAAAGATTATACGTTATTTTGTCCTGAAAAGTTGCATTGTTGAGACGCTGCGCTAGAACGATGTGTGCTTACACCTGCCGACGAGCGAGAATCCACAGATACCCCAGGCTGAATATGGCGAAGAACGCGCTCATCGCCCAACCGGCCAGGTTCGACCAAACGGCCATTTGTTGGGTGAGAGCCACCACCGTAGCCATCAGATTGAAAAGTAAGAGCGAAAACGCGATCCCTCGCGGGTTGCTTAGAGAAACATAGTTTTGATGGATGCCCCAAAGCAACAGCCCGATACCCATTAAGCACACTCCGAAGAGGCGGATGAATGCCGCGATATGCCAGTAAGCGAGCACTTCGCCTTCGATGGTTTGGGGGATTTGAAAATATGCCATGAACAAAGGGGCGTACAGACTGAAACCGATCCCGAATGAGACGAGCAGGATCCCTTGTGTCGAGATCAACCATTTAAGGTGCATGTGAACCTTCCTTGGATTGATTGTATCATTTCAATGAGGTCCAGCGAGAGAAGATGGCTGTGGAAAGTTGGCGTTGTGCGCTCTTTTCTATCAGCACGAGTTCGCCACTGGTGATTTCGCCTCCCAATCCCTGGGTTGTTTCCTCAAGCGCGTGATGCAAGCTTAGAGCCGATAGGCGTATGGCATACACCGTCAAGACGATAAAGAGGGCTCGATCACTGAGTATAGTGCGCACATGTTGAAGTAGCGCGGGAAGGGATGCATACAGCTCCCAAACCTGCCCTTGGGGGCCTCGTCCGAACTTAGGTGGATCGAGGATGATGCCTTCATAGCGCGAGCCGCGGCGTATCTCGCGTTGCACGAATTTATAAGCATCATCTACCAGCCAACGAATAGGCTGGTCATTCAAACGAGAGAGTGCCTGGTTTTGTTGCGCCTGACGGACGGCGCTCTTGGAGGCATCCACATGGGTAACCTGTGCGCCCGCGGAAGCGGCTGCCAGCGATGCCAAGCCCGTATATCCGAACAGGTTGAGCACGCGCACCGGCTTGGAGGCTTGGTTTATTTGTTCGATAATCCACTCCCAATGGCTGGCTTGCTCTGGGAACACCCCCATATGACGCGAGGCGCTGGCGTGCGCCAGAAAACGGAGGTGTTTATAATGCATCTCCCACGGCGATTGAATTTGAACGCGAAACGACCATACCCCTCCACTTTCTATGGCGCGTGTTTGGAATGTGGCATGCGCTTTTTGCCATTCGCGAGGGGGGAGATGAGGTTGCCATAATGCCTGGCTTTCAGGGCGGACAAAGAGGTAAGGACCATAGCGTTCAAGTTTTTCCCCGTTGCCGCTGTCGATAAGTTCGTAATCCTCCCAATGGGGGGAAGTCAAGAGTAACAATTCAGTCATTTACGTCGCCGCCCATATTCTACCGTAAACCGTAAGGTTCGGTTTGCCTGCCGACTCATGCCCGGCAGTGTGCCAAAACACCCACGAGACAGGAGTTGCTCTTTTTGACATGCAGGTTCAGGTATAATGACGTTATGCGCGGGATGAAGCTGCACCATTGGTTGGGTTTCATATTGCTTGTGCTTTCACTGATCCTGCTCATTTGGGGCTTGTGGCCGGAAGATCTTTCTGTGCGCGTGGTACCCATTTCTCCAACAGAAATGCAACTCCCTTTCCGTCATTTCTTCGAAAATTCGTTTAGCCTCTGGATTTGAGCAGGATGGGGATGTTGACATACAAGAGGTGCATCAAGAGCAAATGTCGAGGGGGCAAGGCTGTGTACCGCCTCTGGTTGGTGATCATTGGCTTGCTGATCCTGACATTGGGGTGTACCGTATCGTTATACCAAGAAGAAGTCGCTCCTCAGGTGGTGCCATTATTCACTGCAACATGGGCGAGCACAATGGAGCCAGCCTTGACATCCACGCCGTTGCCTGCGCTTACCTTCACCCCTGAAAGTACTGTCCCCTCCATTCCACCCGCCATCCCAGAGAAGAGATTATTGATCGTGGAATGGCCAAAGCGCGTGCGTGTGGGCGATAGCGCTTTGGTGCGCCTCTCCTTGGAGATGGATGACCAGGGCACGCTCACACCCACGGCGTTCGTGGAAGGGGAGGCTTTGGAACTCACTCCGGTGGAAATTCCCAACCTTTATGAGACCCATCGCGTCATTGCCCAAGCACGCCTCGATTTGGCTGGCGTGCAAGTCGCACCAGAAGGTGTAATGAGCGAGCAATTGCTTCCCGGAATGCCGACGATGTTCATTTGGAGCGTGCAGCCAACCGAAGTAGGGGATTTTCTGGGTACGATCTGGTTGCATCTGGTGTTTATCCCAAATGAAGGTGGAAGCGATTCACGCCTGATGCTCAGCGCCCAAAACATCGATATCCGGGCAGTGGACCTTCTGGGTTTAGGGGGCAGATCCGCACGCATCCTGGGTGCAGTGGGCAGTGTTCTGGGTGGCCTCATCAGTTTAGATAACTTGCTCCAGTGGGGATTTTCCCTCCTGAAGAAGCGCATGAAGAAAGGCGCTCGGTGAAATTATAATGACTCTTTTTTAATGGATAGGTACGCATGTTGGAAATCGAACGTTTTGTACTGGGACCGGTGGAAACAAATGCCTATCTTATTGCTGACCCCATCTCTCGAAAGGCAGCCGTTATCGATCCAGCCTGGGATGGGGAGAGCATTCTAAGAAGCGCGCGTCAAAAGGGTTGGGAGATCGAGCATATATGGCTCACCCATGCGCATTTTGACCATGTTGCTGGCGTAAAAGGCCTCCGCGAGGGCATGCAGCCTCCTCCTTTGGTGGCTTTGCACCCTTCTGATTTGCCTCTCTGGCAATTAAAGGGTGGCGCGCCGTTCTTTGGCATGCAGGTAGAATTAGGCGCCGTGCCGGATGTGGAGCTATATCATGGGCAGCGACTGCAATTGGCCAATTATTCTTTTGAAGTGCGCCATACCCCAGGGCATACTCCCGGGCATGTTGTTTTCTATTGCGCTGAAGCGCAGGTGCTTTTTTGCGGCGATGTGATCTTCTGGGGGAGCATTGGCCGAACGGATCTTCCAGGGGGAAGCTATCCCTTATTAATGGAGAGTATTCGGACTCAAGTGCTCACTTTACCCAAAGACACGCGCTTGCTTTGTGGACATGGTCCAGAGACGACGATTGGCAACGAATTGATGGAAAACCCTTTTCTGAGTTAGATGCTACGCCAGCATCTGAACGGTCACAAGCTGTGCATTGCTAACAAATTTTACAAGTTTCTCGATATTGACAAAAAGGATTGATGAAATTTATACTACCTGCCAGGCACACGTGCAGTTGAGCGATGGAGACGAAAAAAAAGGCATCCCGCGGAAAACGCTATCTTTCAATTGGCGGCGCCATCTTGGTGATAGGGCTGCTCTTCAAGGGTGAAATCCTTGCCCTCGTCGCTCAGCTTTCCAAGTTAAGCCAGATGTTGCCAGCCCAGGCGATTACCATTTCGGATTGGGGGGAGTTGCTAAAACTGGCGATTTTCCTGCTTTTTTATGGAGGCATGGTCTATTTTTATTATCGTCTGTTGTTATTCCTGGTTTCTCAAATATTGTTGCCTGTGCGCAATGAGTATGAGCGGCGGGAAGTGCTTAAAAGGTTTCACAATTATCTTTTTGGTGAAGCTTTTCCTTTTGTGATCGTCCAGGAAGGGAAGGCGGTAACACCTTTGCCGGCGAGCGGAAAAGTATCGCACGGAGTCCTTTTAGTCGATGCAAGTAGTGCAGTTGTCTTGGAGAAATCTCCAGGGAAAGTCACCACGGACCGAAGCGCATACGCAGGACCAAAAGTCAAGAGGGGAGAAAAGGCTTTGTCTCAGCCTATTACCCGTATTGGTGTGCCTGGTTGGAATTTTATGGATCCGGGGGAGGTGATGCGAGAAATCGTGCACCTGCGCAAGCAAATCCGCCGCAGCCCGACAATCCACGCCCTCACCAGCGATGGCGTGAATGTAGAGACTCAAGTTACCACAGTGTTCACCCTTGGGCAGCCACCCGCGGTGATCAAAGTGGCGTATTGCCAAGAAGGGCCGGAAGGGATATGTGAACTGGAGATCGATGAAGATAGCCGGGAGATTCGTGCCATGCACTTCGATCTGGAAGCGCAAGACAGGATCGAAATGCATCTCTTTGCACAGCACTTTCTAAAGACGATGGGGAAAAACGATCCCCTTTTACCATTGGAAAACTACAATGAGCACCCTCCTTACCATATAGATGCCGCGCGTCTCACCGCAGCCGTGTACTCAAAGGGTCTCACCCTAGGAGAGCAGCAAAAGGAAAGCACATGGATGGATATCCCTGTGCTGGAAGCGGCAAAGGTATTGCGGGATTTGCTTTCCAAGGTTCCTTACGAGTGGTTATATCGCTATGACGATCAGGACGGGCGAGTGTCTAATCTGCAAAAATTCAGTGGACATTTTGCCCGCCATGTGCGCAATAAAGGTGTGCTGGCGTACCAATTCGTCCATCGCCAGGATGATATGCCCCCACAAGTTGGCCAGCGGGTCACCTTTCGAGAGTTTCGCATATCCCCGATGCAAATACTAAACAGCCCCCAAAGCTTGCGCCTACGGGGTATCAAAGTCGTTTCAGCAAGTTTTTCTGATTTGAAGCCACAGGAGGAGGTTTTATTAAGTTGGCTGAACGAGTGGCGTGCCAGATTGATGGATGACCAAAAAACAGGCCGAGGCGTGCGCGAGCTGGAAATGGCACGCGTCATCGAACAGGCGCGGCGCAATGAGGCAGAGGAGTTTATCCAGCGGATGTGGCGTTCGCTCCACATACAGCGCGCTCAAAGAAGAAGTGTGCTTTTATCCAGGATGCTAAAAAACCTGGATGAGTTAGCCCATGAACCTCAAGTTTTACGCTTGTTGCCTCAGGAGACGGTGAACTACCTCCGCGACCTGCGCATGTGGGCATCTTCCGAGGAAGATCGAGGCTGAAGCCCCATGAATGGAGTTTTATATGGCTGGGATTTTTATGGGTAAAGACCAGTGAGCGAGCAAGATGCGCCGTAAAACTTATCTCTCTGGCTCGATAAACGGCCTTCCTTATTGGATGATCACACCATGGATGGTGCTTCGATTTGCCTGTGCTTTTGGCTTTCCCCTGATCTTGTCATTGATCAGCATCTGGATTTCTCGTCAATTGGACATCCAGGGCTTGGAGATACGCTACATTCTAGTGCCATTGCTCATTGGTGTTTGGATTTTTTGGCGATCGGCAGCTTTTCTAAAGCAAGCTTTCGGATTGAATGGCATCCTCGATGGACTCGCTCGTTTGATCAACGTCTTTTTTACCCCGACTTTTCCCGAGGTTCATGTTCAGATGGGCGAAATGGTGGGGCAAAGTCTGGTGGACCAGCTTCTGAGGTTGATTGGAGGACCGGCGACGCTATCCATCAGCCCTGAGAACGCTGTGCTTATAGAAGCCATGGATGGGAAATTGAGAATCCTGGGTCATGGGAAGCACCGAGTATATCCGCATGAGCGCCTGAAGCAGGTCATTGACCTCAAGGAAAGAGAAGGATGGGTGACATCGCGCAGCGCGACGTCTTTAGATGGCATTCCTATTGAAATCAAAGATGTGCGCTATCGCATTCGCCCTTATCGGGGCGTTGTGGTCGCGGAAGCGGAGAGGATTTCTCCCACAGTTTTTTCTTTCAAAGAGGAAGCGATCATGCATATGGTGTACAACTGTGCTTTCAATGAGACAGGGCAAGCCAATTGGGAAAAGGCTGTGGAAGGGACGATCCTCTCTGTCATCACCCGCTACGTCGCGCAACACCTGGCGATGGAATTGATCGCACCTCATCTCTATAATTTAGATCCGCGCGCGGAAATATACCAACAGCTTTTTTCACCCAGTATTCAGCAACGGTTGTTCAAACTGGGCGTTGAGCTTACCTGGATGGACATTGGCCACTTCGGTTGGCCAGAGGTGCTTCGACAGGGCAGCGGAAGTTGGTCTAGCCAGTGGGTGAAAGACCTCAAGGTGCTGCAGGGTTATGATCGTTCTCAGCGAACCTTGTATGAGGACGTTGGGCGGCGCGAAGCTCAAGCGGAAATCATCATCAGCCTGGTGCACGCCCTGCAGCAAGAATTCCAAGAAACTGGCGACCAAGCACAGGTGCGCGAGCGTATGTTCCAGCGCGCCCGTCAAGTAATCGAAAATCTCCGCAGCGAATTGGTCCGGCCGCGAAACTCCACCTAGCCGGCATCCAAACCCACATTCCGCATCTTAGGAAGTGAACAGATTGCATTGAATCACCTGAGGGTCGAGCAGCTTGAAGATCTATTCTTGGTTTGGATGTAGGTTCAGGAGCTGACGGAGTCTCACTTCACCGTTTCGCTTCGCCAACAGGATGCCCAGATCTACAAAAAGCTAAAAAACCCAACGGATGGTGAGCTTCTGGGTGGGTTTATGGCGCTCGAGTTTCCAGGAAACGGGTTATGACCTTGTCCGGCTGGGGCACATTACCGTTTCCTGGAAACTTGGAGAAGGATTGCGCTTCTTGCCAATGATTGACGCGCGGACATTCGCTCCGCGCTTTTGTCCGTTTTCATGAGGACAAATCTCTAGCACCGGGAGGCAGGGTGGCGATTATTTGGCGTAGTCCACCGCGCGGGTCTCACGAATTACGGTGACTTTGATTTGACCTGGATATTGCATGCTCTCTTCGATCTTTTTTGCGATATCGCGAGCGATGCGAATGGCTTCCAAATCGTCCACTTCTTCAGGGCGGACAAAGATGCGCACTTCGCGGCCAGCTTGTAACGCATAACTCTGCTCGACGCCTTTTTGAGAATTGGCGATCTCCTCCAGGGCACGCACGCGCTTGAGATACTGTTCCAGACTTTCGCGGCGCGCTCCAGGTCGTGCGCCAGAAATTGCATCCGCTGCCTCTACAATCGCCGCTTCAACTGTCTCCTGATCGACTTCATGATGGTGCGAGGCAATGGCATTGACCACCTTCTGAGGCAGGCCGTAACGTTTGGCCAGTTCGGCGCCGATCAGCGCATGTGTGCCTTCCATGGTGTGGTCAACTGCTTTGCCCAAGTCATGGAGCAGTGCCGCGGTGCGCGCCGTTTCGACATCCGCCCCAAGCTCAGCGGCGATCACTGTTGCCAGCTTGGATACCTCTACCGCGTGGGCGAGTTGGTTCTGGCCATAGGAGGTGCGAAACTTCAAGCGCCCTAAGGTTTTGATGATCTCCGGGTGTAAGCCGGTGACCCCGGCTTCATAGGCTGCCTCTTCGCCAGCTTCAACCAGCGTACGCTCCATTTCCTTCTTTTCCTTACGTAGAATTTTCTCGATGTGCGCGGGATGGATGCGCCCGTCTTGGATGAGTTTGGTCAGCGCGCGGCGAGCGACTTCGCGGCGCACCGGGTCGAAACAGGAGATGGTCACTGCTTCGGGAGTATCGTCAACGATCACATCTACTCCAGCAGCCTGCTCGAATGCCTGGATGTTCCGGCCATTTCTACCGATGATGCGGCCTTTCATTTCATCGTTGGGGATTTCCACAATGGAGGTCGTCACTTCGGCGACATGTTCAGAAGCCACGCGCTGGATCGCCGTGGTGATGAGCTTGCGGGCTTTTTTCTCGCCCTCTTCGCGCGCTTCAGTTTCGATTTGCCGGATGATGCGCGCCATTTCTGCACGGGCTTCCTTTTCAACATCCGCAAGCAGCTTCTGGCGCGCCTCTTCGATAGTCATTTGTGAGACGCGTTGTAGCTCTTCCAATTCTTGTTCATAGAGTCTTTCAATTTCATTGGCGCGTTTATCAATCGAGCTTTGGCGTTTATTCAAGTTCTGCTCGCGCTTCTCCAGTCGGTCAAGGCGCATATCCAGCTCTTCTCTGCGTTTTTGCAACCGGTCTTCCTCGCGCATGAGCTCGGTGCGCCTTCGTTCTGCCTCGCTTTCGGCTTTTTTCAAAATTTCCAAAGCGCGATCGCGCGCTTGGATCTCTAACTCGCGCGCCTTCTCGCGCGCCTGATTGAGAACCTTTTCTGCCTCGCTTTTCCTTTGCAACTGCTCTTTTTCGATTTGGTTCTGTTTGTAATAATAGCCTGCAATGCTGCCGAGCACCAATGCAGCGGGCAAAGAGATTAATAGTACCCAAAACAATAAGTTCCCATTCATGCTTTTATCTCCTCGTTTGCTTGAAACTCAGCCCATACCTGCGAGGTCGTTTGGTTGGCAATATCGTACGAGAATCCCTTTTGTGCCAGGTGTGCAATCATCTTCTGACGATATATGTCCCTGGGTAGTCCTTCAAGCCTTCGGGTGTACAGGCGAGCCGCCTTCAGAGCCAGTTGCGCATCGTCGAGGGGTGCCAGCACTTGGGCGATGATCTCTTCAGGAACACCTTTCGCCCGCAACTCATATGCCAGGGCTTTCGAGCTGCGCGGTCGATGTTCCACGCGACTTTCAACCCATTGTTGGGCAAAAGCCTGATCATTCACCAATTGCGCGCCTTTGAGACGTCTCAATGTCGTTTCGATAATCTCATCCGGGATGCCTTTGCGCCGCAGGTGCATGTGTAGTTCATGTTCGCTACGCGGGCGATGGCTGAGAAAGCCTAAGGCTAATTGATAAGCGGATTCCCGCTCGTCTTCAGCTTTTAGCTGGGCGATTTTTTGCTCGTCGATCTCCTGACCTAACTGGAGCCATGCTGCTACCAGCCGGTGCACTCCGAAGGCAAATTCGCCATCCAGATACACGTTCACCCTCTGACGGTTGTGTTTTTGCAGGGTCAGGGCGGTAACTTTATAGGTTTGCATTTTAAGTTAAAACAGCCATGTTCCTGCCAGGGCAGGCCACGGCTGTGGGCATCTAGATCTCAATAGATTCCTTCTTCAGGAACCGTTACGCGCTAGACAGAAATTTCGCGTGAAGCAGGGCATGCACGCAACGGACGAAGGAGCGTTTGGTGTGTAGGATGGTTAATGGTGTTCTGATGTCTCATCTAATCCAGTTTGTCCGGCACTTCTTTCTGGAGCACCACCTGTACCATAGTACAGGGGTTTGTTTTTCACACCGAACCGATAATAATTGAGATCCAATTCCTCAAACAGCGCTGTGTATTGCACTGTCTGCTGATACAGATGCTAAAAAACACAGCTTGGCTTACCTGAGCAGGTATTCCTTGTTACCAGGGGAAAAAGAGGCACTTTTACCTTGATGCACCCTGGTAGCGATGGATGTTTGTTAATCTACTCCTATCCAATGAATAGAATGTTTGTAAGCTTCACTTTTCAAAACAGTTCCAGTCGGATACTTGCTTCCAGTTCTTGTTGCAAGGTTTGATCTTTGCGCAGATGCTCCTTGGTATGCTGAAGTGTTGCTCCTAAGAATTGGTGGCGATAATAATATCCATCTGCCTTTTCTTCAACCACTCCGTGCTCGATGCCAAGAGCAAGCATCTCACTTAGTTGATCGATACCTTTGTTATATATTATATCAATATTTGTTCCTTCCGAACAGGGAATGTTTTCGTTCTTGAGTATATGTACTCTCGCTCGCCACCCGTACGGACGGTGAGCAACCATAAGAGTTTTTAGAACCTCAAGCCTCAAACGCACAGAGGCATGCAGGTTTAGAGCCAGGCGCTCTAGGTTGCTTGCCAGGCCCTGGTAGATGGGGTGGGGAGGTTGGAGGAGGGTACGGGTAAAGACAATTGTGCTGCGTTGTCGTTCTAGGTTCGCATTGAGGGAATGCAGCCAGGCAGGGAGGTGTCGGTGCCACTCGCCAGTTCCAAAAGAATCAGTCTCGTAGTGGGTGATGTTGGGGAACAGATGAGACAGGCTATCGACTACCAGCAAGTCAAAGGCATCTGCCTGAATGATCGTGTGGATAATCGACATCACAAATCCGGCATCTTCCGATTGAGCGAAGAACAATTCTCGTTCATCCACCCCACGGCTTTTGGCAAACTCTGGAGTTAGGGTGCCATCGCAATCGAACCACAAGCAGCGCTTACCGCGCTTTTGGGCTTCGGCGGTGATATGTAACGCGAGGGTTGTTTTCCCACTCGCTTCAGGAGCGATAATCTCTACAATTGCACCCTGGGGAAGCCCTCCCCTTCCAAGAGCGCGGTCGAGGCGCAGGGAACCTGTAGGAAAGACGTTCTCGCGCTCACCCCTGGAGATTGAAGAATGATCGGTCATTGTCTGCCACTTAGTGTACAAGATTTCCTGAAAGATGGGAAGAGAGCAGATTTTTGGAAACTGTGAGATTTTCGATGCCGGTATATGCTTATGTTAGAATAGTTCAATCTTTACCGATTAGAAAGGGTATGATGCGATGAGCAGTATTACACGGGAAGATGCATTGGAATATCATCGTTTGCACGGAAAGCCGGGCAAGCTTGCCATCACCCCCACCAAGCCCATGGCGACTCAAAGGGACCTGGGGCTGGCTTATACACCTGGTGTGGCTCAGCCCGTTTTGGAGATCGAAAAAGACCCCGAATTGGCCTATGAATACACTGCCAAAGGCAATCTGGTGGCTGTCGTTTCGAATGGCACGGCGATCTTGGGGCTAGGCAACCGAGGCGCGCTGGCGAGCAAACCGGTGATGGAGGGCAAAGCCGTGCTCTTCAAGAAGTTTGCCGATGTGGATGTTTTTGACATCGAAGTGAACGCGCCCGATGCGGATACTTTGATTCAGGTTGTGGCGGCTATTGCCCCTACTTTTGGTGGCATCAACCTAGAAGACATCAAAGCGCCAGAGTGTTTCTATATTGAAGAGAGGCTCAAAGAGTTGTTGGATATTCCTGTGTTTCATGATGACCAACATGGTACCGCGATCATCTCTGGGGCGGCGTTGTTGAACGGTCTGGAGCTGGTGGGCAAGGCAATCGACCAAGTGACGATTGCCATTTCTGGGGCGGGCGCCTCTGCTATTTCTTGCGCAGAATTGATGATTCGCCTGGGCGCGAAACGCGAAAACATCCTCCTCGTCGATACGCGCGGTGTGGTGTATAAAGGTAGGACGGAGGGGATGAATGCTTACAAAGAGCGACTGGCGAACGAAACCGAGGCGCGAACCTTGGCAGATGCTGTCCGAAGCGCAGATGTGTTCTACGGGCTTTCTGTAGCCGATATTCTTACACCTGAAATGGTGAAAACCATGGCGGAGCGCCCATTGATCTTTGCCATGGCAAACCCTGACCCAGAGATCCGCTATGAATTGGCTTGCCAAGTGAGACCGGATGCCATTGTTGCCACTGGGCGTTCGGACTATCCAAATCAGATCAATAACGTTTTGGGGTTTCCATTCATCTTTCGAGGCGCCCTGGATGTGCGCGCCCGGGCGATCAACGAGGAGATGAAGGTCGCTGCCGCGTATGCCCTGGCAGCGCTGGCAAAAGAAGATGTCCCGGATAGCGTCCTGCATGCTTATGGATTGGAGAGCTTGAAATTTGGTCCTGAATATATCATCCCAAAGCCTTTGGATCCACGCGTGATGCTTTGGGAGGCGCCAGCCGTGGCAAAAGCTGCCATGGAAAGCGGCGTGGCACGCAAGACCATCGACTTGGAAGAATACCGCCAGCAATTAACCTACCGTATGGGCAAGGGTGAACAGGTGCGCCATTATATCCTCAACAAAGCGCGCACCAGCGTTCCGAAGAAGCGCATCGTTTTTGCAGAAGGCGAGGAACTCAAGATTGTGCGCGCTGCGGCGCAGATTGAAGCGGATGGCATTGGCATCCCCATTCTCATCGGCAGAGAGGAGATCATTCAGGGGCATATCCATTCTCTGGGACTGAACTGCCATCCGAAGATTTGCTGTGCTGAAACCTTCGAAAAGCTGGACGAATATGCACAGGCGTATTTCGAGCTACGCAAGCGTAAAGGCGTTTCGCTAAGCAAGGCGCGCAAGATGATGCTCGATCCCAATGTGCTGGGACCGATGATGGTCAAAATGGGAGATGCGGACGCATTTATCTCTGGTCTGACCTATGACTATCCGGAAGTTATTCGCCCGGCGCTGCAGATTCATCACACAAAAGCGGAAGCCAACCTCGCGGCTGGAGCGTATATCATCATTGCCGACAACCGCACTTATCTGTTCACCGATGCGACCGTAAATATCGATCCATCTGCAGAGGACCTGGCGGAAATCGCCTGTCTGGCGGCTGAGTTTGGGCGCCAAATCGGTTTGGAGCCGCGCGTGGCTTTGCTCTCATTTTCTAATTTTGGGAGCACACGCCATCCGCTTTCGGATAAAGTGCGGCGGGCCGTGGAGCTCATCAAAATGCGCCAACCCGATTTTCCTGTGGATGGGGAGATGCAAGCAGATACTGCTGTGGTAGCAGAGATTATTGAAGAGCGCTATCCATTCAGCCAGGTAAAGGATGCCAATATTCTGGTCTTTCCTTCTTTGGAATCGGCTAATATTGCCTATAAATTGCTCTCCAGATTGGGAAATGCCCAGGCGATAGGACCTATTTTGTTGGGGGTTGGCGCTCCGGTGCATGTCCTACAAAGGGGGGATGAAGTGCGTGACATCGTCCATATTGCCTCTGTGGCGGTGATGGATGCGATGAGTCGCTCATAGACTTGGCGCGCCGATTCCAGTGCAGGCACCCTCGAAGGTGCCTTGTTTCGTGTCTGCCGATACTATGAAGGGCTTTGCCTGCCTATGGGTTCCAGCCTTCTGTGTGTGCGTTGAAAACAGGGAGGCGAAATCGACTTGGCGAAATCCGGTGTGCCCGGCAGGCAGCTGTCTGGTGGGATGCAGGTGGGAGATATTAATCGCCTTCTTTCCCGGTTACCATAAGGTAAAAAACAGAAAAAAATCCGAAGAAATGGGATATTCCCGAAAATTTTAAGGTTCAGGCGAAATTTCATAGACAAAGCAGTTTCTGGTAAAGAGGCATATATGCAGGGGGTGAGCGTTATGCTTCCCCTATATATACGGAAAAAGGGGGGTCAAAGCGGTTTGAATTGTAAAGAGCTGTTTAAACCTCTTAATTTTGTTAAGCAAATTCCCTCTTGCAATTAACATCGATTTCGTATATACTTCGTGTGAATTTGTGGTAGGAAGTGGGAAGCAGTGGTAAATCTGCGCCGGTCGCTCCGGCGCAATGACGTTAAATAAGAGGTTAGAACAAATGTTCTTAGGTCAATTTTACCACAACCTGGACAACAAAGGGCGCCTGATGGTGCCCTCGCGCTTTCGCTTTCAGCTCGAAGATGAAGGCGCTTTTGTGATGCGTGGTTTTGACCAAAACTTGATGGTCCTGCCTGCTTCCATTTTTCTGTCTATCTCAGAAAGCATCAATAAACTTTCCTTGACCGATCCAGATGCGCGGCGTTTACGCCGCTATGTGTTTTCGACCGCAGATCGGGTTCATCTTGATGGTGTCGGGCGGATTCTCATTCCTGCATTCTTGCGTGAGTTGGCGGGCATTGACACGCAGGTGGTGGTGGTAGGGAATGGGAGCTTCTTTGAGTTGTGGTCTCCAGAGAATTGGGATGCTCAGGCAGAACAACTTCAGGATGCTCAAGGAGACGCCGGTCGCTTTGCTGTTTTTGCCCTTACCCCTGAGTAGTGGAGACATGCTTTGGTGAGATGGTCTCCAAAGCATTTTGACGGGTATGCGCACCGTCCGGTACTTTACCAAGAGATAATCGATGCCATCAGGCCAGTTTCCGGTGGTTTATATGTCGATGCCACTTTAGGCGCAGGTGGGCATGCCTGGGGTATTCTGCAAGCCAGCACACCCGATGGGCGTCTTTTGGGTTTGGATGTTGACCCTGAGGCAATTCGTCTGGCAAGAGAGCGTTTGCGTCCTTTCGGAGACCGGGCGATCCTGGTGCAGGCGTCTTATACGACTTTGAAGGATCAACTCAGGCGCCTTGGCTGGGAAGCAGTGGATGGGATCGTTCTAGACCTGGGAATGTCTTCGATGCAGGTTGAAAACCCCGAGAAAGGGTTTTCTTTTCGCCAGGATGCTCCATTGGATATGCGCTATGATCCCAGCAACGTGGTGAGGGCGGCAGACCTGGTCAACAACCTTTCGGAAGAGGAGTTGGCACACCTCATCTACACTTTCGGGGAGGAACGGCAGGCGCGAAGAATTGCCCACTTGATTGTGCAAGAAAGGCCCATTCGCACCACGCGCCAATTGGCAGAGGTGGTTGTGCGGGCGAAGGGGGGCGGGGCTAAACGGATGTCTGCAGTCCACAGTGGTGCCCCTCGCCAAATCCACCCGGCGACCCAAACCTTTCAGGCTTTGCGCATCGCAGTCAACCGTGAACTGGAGGCTTTAGAGCAAGCACTACCCCAGGCAGTCGATGGACTAAAAACGGGTGGGCGTCTGGCGGTGATCAGCTTCCATTCTTTGGAAGATCGCATCGTGAAACGCTTTTTTCATCGAGAGAGCCGTGATTGCATTTGCCCACCCAGCCAACCGGTTTGCACGTGTCATCACCGCGCTCTATTGAGCCTGGTTACAAGAAAAGCTCTTCGTCCATCGCCTGAAGAACTGGCACAAAACCCGAGATCGCGCAGTGCGCGCTTGCGCGTCGCAGTAAAGCTCTGAAGTTGTGATGGACGCTTCTCGAAAGCTTCCTGGCATATAAGTTGCAAATGGATTATTGGTAGGTTGCGTTTGATAAACGAAAAGACTATGGAACACCATGAGAGGATGCCCCCAAGTTATCATCCCGCGCCCTGGCGGCGTCAGTGGCAGGTAATTGGGTTGATTGGGGCAGTCTTGGTATTCGTTGCTTTGGTGATCCTGATATATATGACCGTCACGGCACGCACCGCCTCTGTAGGCCGACAGATCCAGAAAATGCAGGCGTTCATCGAGGCTGCCGATCGACGGATCGAGGACTTGCGCTCGACATTGGGGCAATTGTACTCGGTTCAGGCGATGGAGAAACGCGCCTTTGCTTTGGGGTATCAGTACTACGAAGTGGATCAGGCGATTTATCTACGCCTTCCGGGATATTATGCAGCCGACGATGCCATTCTGGCGCCTCTCGGTAGGGTAGAAGTCGTACCTGCTCGGAGTTTACCCCCCGAGTATACAGAATCGGTGATTACATGGCTCCAACGCACCTTGACGCGCTTATTTGCAGAAATCTGGGGAAGCCAACCATGAACAACCACGATCAGGCGCAAAGGTTCTATATTTTGGGAGGTGCGCTTTCGGTTCTGCCGCTCTTGGTGGCGGTGCAGATATTGCGCATTCAGTTGAGCCCCAATTGGATCAAACCCATCCTGGAAGCTTTGCCCAATTGGCCTTATGAACAACATGAAGTCATTACCCCACGTGGACTCATCTACGATCGCAATGGCGCTCTTTTGGCGGGTAATAAGATCGTCTATGAGGTGGGCATCGAACTGCAATATGATCGAAACCCTGAGGTGATCGCTCAAATGCTCAGCGCCATGCTCGATGTGGATTATATGGATGTTTATGCTGCGGCAAGCAAGGAATACGTATCCGGGAAGAGCGTCTACGCCCTTATCAAACAGAACGTTCCACAAGAGCAGGCGGAGAAGCTGAAAAACCTCATCGCCCAAATGGAGGAGCAGGCGGAAAAGAGCAAATCGAAAAACCCTCCTCGCCTCACCGGAGTGGTGCTTTATCCTCGATTGGCACGCGCTTATCCAGAGAACACGTTGGCCGCGAATATCCTGGGGTATGTGACCCTGCAAGGGCAAGGCGTGTTCGGTGTGGAAGAGAAATATAACGACATCCTGGCTGGTCAACCAAGGTACGTTGTCGATCCTTTAAATCCTCTCAATGTAGGGGAACGTGAAAGCGTACCCAGAGGGGTGAGCCTGATATTGAGTATCGATGCCCTGGTTCAATTAGAAGTCGAGCGCATTCTGGATAAAGCACTGCGCCAAAGTGGCGCCGACTCTGGTACCATTGTCGTTTACATCCCCAAGACGGGTGAAATCCTGGCTATGGCTTCTGTTCCCAGGATCGACCCAAACCGGTATTGGGATTACGAAGATATTATCAAAGGAAAAGCCCCCTTCAACCGTGCCATTGGCGCGACCTATGAACCCGGTTCAGTGTATAAGCCGATAACTATGGCGATCGCTTTTGAGATCGGCGCAGTGAATTTGGAAACCATCTTTACCGATACGGGAGTATTTTCTTATAAGCATAACACGGTTTATAACTGGAATCGTGGAGCGTGGGGGCCTCAGAGTATGCAGGGTTGCCTGCAACATTCTTTGAATGTTTGCCTGGCGTGGGTGGCGGTTCAAATTGGTAATGAGGAATTCTATCGTGGCATGCAAGCTTTTGGCATTGGACGATTGACAGGCGTTGATTTGGCTGGCGAGATGCAAGGGCGTTTGAAGATGCCGGGTGATAGTGATTGGATCGATGGGGAATTGGTTTTGAATGCCTTCGGTCAAGGAGTGTCGGTCACACCATTGCAAATCGCTGTGGCTATTTCTGCGCTTGCAAATGATGGGAAAATCATGGTGCCGCATGTGGTGCGCGCGGTTATCGGTGATGGCTATCAGCGCAATATCGAGCCTGAGCTCGCCGGGATGCCGATAAGCGCTGAGACGGCCAGGTTGATGAGTGAGCTGCTTGCCCGCTCGTTGGAGAAAGAATCTTCAGATGCTTTGGTTACTGGCTATCGCGTGGCAGGGAAGACAGGCACTGCGGAAATCCCCACACCGACCGGCTACACTTCTAATGAAACGAATGCCTCGTTTGTTGGTTGGGTTCCAGTAGATGACCCCCAGTTCTTGGTGTACATCTGGCTGGAGAAACCTAAGACCTCGCCTTGGGGCTCGATTGTCGCTGCGCCTGTGTTTCGGGAAGTAGTGGAAAAGTTGGTCGTCTTACTGAACATCCCCCCCGATGCCATTCGTATGAAGTTGAGTCAGTAAATGGAAGAAAGATGTTGGTTGTGGCAGATATTGTAGAGGCTATTCGAGGAGTTCGCCCAGGTTGGGAGGGGGGCAAGATCAAAGGGGCAGTTGTCGATTCGCGTCAGGCAACCCTGGGAAGCCTGTTTGTGGCTCTAAAGGGGGAAAACGTCAACGGTCACGGTTTCGTTGAAGATGCCTTCAACCGGGGCGCAGCTTATGCGCTGGTGGAAGAGGACCTCCCCTCGAAATGGCCCATGCTCGACCTGCGCCCAGGCAATGACCTCCCGGCGCATCCCATTCCACAGGCGCCATATTGCATTCGCGTGGAAAACAGCCTGGAAGGCTTGCAAAAGGCGGCGCGCTTCTGGCGGCGGAAATTGTCCCTGCGCGTGATCGGCATCACGGGTAGCGTCGGTAAATCTACCACCAAAGAAGTTGTCGCCCAGGTTTTGAGCCAGCGGTATCGCACCTTGAAGAACCCGGGAAACCTGAACAACGAGATTGGGCTGCCGATGACCTTGTTAGGAGCTGATCGTACGCACGAGTGCGCCGTGTTAGAGATGGGTTTTTATGTTCCGGGAGATATAGCTTTTCTATGTGATATTGCCCTGCCGCACGTGGGCGTGGTTACCAATATAGGCACCGTGCATGCTTCGCGCGCGGGTTCTCAAGAGGCGATCGCCCGCGGGAAGGCCGAACTCGTGCAAGCCCTACCCCCGGCGCCAGATGGAACGGCGATTTTGAATTTCGATGACCCATGGGTGAAAAACATGGCTCAGCAGACACAAGCCCAGGTGTTTTATTACGGTTTGCAGCCTGATGCTCATCTGTGGGCCGACCAGGTGGAAAGCCTGGGGCTGGATGGCATTCGCGTACGCCTTCATTACCAGGGTGAAACTCTGTACCTGCGTGCGCCTATGCTTGGGCGGCACTCTGTGCATACGGTATTGCGCGCTGCCGCGGTTGGATTGGTGGAAGGATTGTCCTGGCAAGAGATTGTCGCCGGAATACAATCGGGTACAGCACAATTGCGCCTGGTTACGACGCGTGCCAAAACAGGGGCGTTGATTTTAGACGATACCTACAATGCATCACCTGAATCCACGCTGGCAGCCTTAAATCTCCTGGAAGAGTTAGACGGGCGCAAAGTGGCCGTTTTGGGAGATATGCTCGAGTTGGGACCATATGAGCGTAGTGGTCATGAAATGGTGGGCGTGAGAGCGGCACAGGTGGTGGACGAGCTGATCACTGTAGGTGAGCGCGCCCGGATGATTGCGGCTGCCGCCCGCAAAGCCGGTTTAAATGACCACTATATCACTGAACTAGAGAACACCCAAGCAGCGATCGCCTTTTTACAAGGGCGTTTTAGAGAAGATGTTGTTGTGTTGGTCAAAGGCTCGCATGGGATGCACATGGAGCAAATTGTGAGCGCCTTGGAGGCGGATCGATGACCCAGACCTCGATGGCGCTGGCATTGGCCGGGTTCAGCTTTATGCTTACGGTGATTTGGGGACACCCCTTGGTGCGCTTGCTGCGTTATTTTAATGTGGGTAAAGCCATTCGCGTTGATGGACCCGAACGGCACTTCAGCAAATTGGGTACACCTACCATGGGGGGCGTAATGATTGTTTTACCGGTGGTCTTTATCACCGTACTGCTAAACGCCACTTCACTTTTTGGGGTGACCTTTTTAGGGCGCTCGGTGATTTTGCCCATGGGGGTCATGGGTTTGTTTGCCCTGATTGGGGCCATCGATGATTGGGAGGGATTGAGGGGGCGTCGGAAGGGAAGCGGGTTGCGCGCGCGCACGAAATTCTTGATGCAAGTGGTGATCGCCCTTCTGACGGCTTATGCTTTGCGCTATCTTCTAAAGGTGCCGGATATGTTCTTGCCGGGCGTCCCCGCAGAGATTCGCTTGGGGGTATTTTACGTCCCCATCGCGGCTTTTGTGATTGTCGCCATGTCGAACGCCGTAAACCTCACCGATGGTTTGGATGGGCTGGCTGGACTAATCACAGCCACCGCATTTACGGCATATGGGGGCATTGCCTTGCTTCAAGGCCAGCTCTTTCTAGCGCGTTTTTGCTTTACAGTGGTAGGAGCGATTTTCGGCTTTTTGTGGTTCAATGTGCATCCTGCGCTGTTGTTTATGGGCGACACGGGTTCTTTATCTTTAGGCGCAACTTTAGCCGTGGTGGCATTGATGACCGGTCAATGGATTCTTTTGCCGATAATTGCCATCATCCCTACCAGCACGGTGCTGAGCGATATTTTACAAGTCGCGTATTTCAAATGGACAGGCGGCAGAAGGCTCTTCAAAATGGCGCCACTGCACCATCACTTCGAGCTATCTGGTTGGTCAGAAACCCAGGTGGTGCAACGCTTTTGGCTAATCAGCTTGTTGTTCGCCATGGTTGGAGTAGCCCTGGCGGTGGTGTAACACGAGATGTTGAGGCGTGTATTGGTAGATGAGTCAGAAAGGGTTCGCGACGTGAGGCTAGAGCATTTGGCGCCGGGGCAGGATTGGTCAGGGAAGCGAGTGGTCGTGGTTGGAGCTGCGCGCCAGGGACTGGCGTTGGCGCGCTACTTAAAGCTGCATGGCGCCGAAGTCGTGCTCAATGACCAACGTGCCGAAGAGGAGTTTACCGAGACGCGCAAGTCTTTGGAGGCATCCGAGCCGGCCATGAAGGGGGTTACCTGGGTATGCGGAGGGCATCCCCTATGGCTTTTAGATGGGGCGCATCTGCTCTGTGTCTCCGGTGGCGTACCACTTTCTTTACCGCTCATCCAAGAGGCGGTGAAGAGAGGCATTCCCCTTTCGAACGACTCCCAGATTTTTTTAGAAGCCGCTCCTTGCAAAGTCATCGGAATCACCGGATCGGCCGGGAAGACAACCACCACCACTTTGCTTGGCAAGATGGCTCAACATGCACTTCATTGCGCATCGTCGCCTGTGCCGTTTCGCAAGGTTTGGGTTGGAGGCAATATCGGCACCCCCTTGCTTGCTCACGTGGATGAGATGACCGCCGATGACCTGGCGATTGCAGAATTTTCCAGCTTCCAATTGGAGTTGATGGATCGCTCTCCTCACCTCGCGGCGATCTTGAACATCACCCCAAACCACCTCGACCGGCACAAGAGCATGGCGGCTTACATTGCTGCAAAAGCGCGCATCCTGGCGCATCAACAGGCAGGCGATGTCGCCATGCTTAATCGAGATGATCCGACAGCCTGGTCTTTGCGCCATCAGGTGCGAGGCGCTTTGGCGTCGTTTGGCTTTACCCCTCTCGAAGAGGGGCAGAGTGGGACTTACTTGCAACGTGAAGAGATCGTTTGGCGTGGTCAACGTTGGTTAGGGGAAGGTGCAGACACGGCACTGCCTCTCCTGCCCTTGAGCAGCGTTCGTTTGCGCGGAGAACACAACCTGCTGAATGTCATGGCCGCCTGCACAATGGCCGCGTTGATGGGATTATCCCCCCAGGCAATCCGTGAGTCCGTGGAAAGTTTTTACGGTGTACCGCACCGCTTGCAATTTGTGCGTCGCTGGGGCGGTGCCGATTGGTATAACGATTCGATTGCCACTGCCCCGGAGCGCGCCATCGCGGCGATGCGCTCATTCAGCGAACCCCTCGTTTTGCTTGCAGGAGGCAGGGATAAAGACCTGCCATGGGATGAGTTCGCAAGTTACGTGCACCAACGCGTGGATCATGTCATTTTATTCGGTGAAGCCGCCGGTAAAATTCAACGGGCTTTATCTGAGCGGGGAGCGCCGCGCTTTACCCTTTCGGTTTGCTCCACGCTGAGAGAGGCGGTTCAAGTTGCCGCCAGCGTGGTGCAACCTGGGGATGTGGTGTTGTTATCCCCCGGCGGCACCAGCTTTGATGAATTCAAGGATTTTGAGGAGCGTGGTAAATGTTTCATTCAATGGGTGAACGATCTTCCTTGAAAACCGACCCGCGTCGCCCCAGAGAAGCCAGGTGGAATTATAACCCCCTGCCAGCATCACCCGGGCTTGGCAGCACGGCAGAGCGCGCCCTCCCTTTTAAAGTTCGCACGCGTATCTCACCCTTGCGTGTGGATTTCACTTTATTGCTTGTGACGATTTTCCTGGTCGTGTTTGGAATGTTGATCCTCTTTTCAGCCAGCCACGACTATTCTTTCCGTTGGTACGGGGATCCTTTTCGCATGTTCATTCGACAGCTCCTGTGGCTTGGGCTGGGCATTATTGTCGCCAGTGTGTTGGTGATCGTCGATTACCACTTCTGGATGCGCTATGTCTTATGGATTATGTTGGTGACAATTCTGATGCTTGTGCTTGTGCTGTTTATCGGAGATTTGAGGAATGGGACGATGCGCACCATCTTTGGAGGCTCTATCCAACCCTCTGAAGCAGCGAAATTGAGCATCGTGGTGTACCTGTCGGCTTGGTTGGTGTCCAAACGTGATCTGCTCAACCGTTTTTGGAAGGGCTTAGCCCCATTGTCGGCCATTGTTGGCACCGTGAGTGGTTTGATCCTGATTCAGCCAGACCTGAGTGCAGGCTTCACCATTTTTATCTTGGGCATCATGATGTTCTTCCTGGCGATGCGCGATTACCGCCAGATATTGATGATGCTGGGCTTTGCCCTTCTGGTAGGCTTGCTCATCATCAGCCTTACCGAAAAAGGCAAGGATCGTATGAAAGATTATATCAACGGGCTAAACGATCCTGGCAACGCCTCGCATCACGTTCAACGCACCTATGGCGCCTTTGCCAATGGAAAGTGGTTCGGGGTGGGCATTGATAATTCGCCCAGCAAGTATGTCTCCTTACCAGTGCCGCCAACGGACAGCATCTTCGCCGTGGTCGGAGAGGAGACCGGAGTTGTGGGCAGCCTAACGGTAATCGGATTATTCACGACCCTTTTATGGCGTGGGTTGGCTATTGCCAGAAAGGCGCCGGACGAAATGGGCGCGTTATTGGCGGCGGGTTTGAGCGGATGGCTGGCGTTGGAGGCGTTTATTAACATGGCCGTGGTTTTGAATATCCTGCCATTCGCCGGCAATGCGTTACCGTTTTTCAGCGCAGGAGGCTCGAACCTGGTGGTTTCATTGGCTGCGATTGGGATTTTGCTGAACATCTCGCGGTCGAGTAAAGAAAAGGGACAACAGGAAGGAAAGTTGTTTTATGCGGTTACTCATATGCGCTGGTGGGACAGGCGGGGGCGTGTACCCGGCTCTCGCCGTGCTACAAGCCGCCCAAGATGAATGGAGGCGAAGTGAACCACGCCCAGCCCAGTTGGAGAGAGGTTCGCCCGAGAACACCCTGGAATTTCTGTGGGTGGGTAGCCAAGAGGGTATGGAGGAGGCTCTGGTGACGCGGTTGGGCATTGCCTATGCCGCCATTCCGGCGGCTGGTGTCCATGGCGTTGGCCTATCTGCCCTCCCTGGCAACCTGGCGCAGATATACCTTGGTTGGCGCCAGGCAAGGCGCATATTGAAATCTTTCAAACCAGATGCCCTCCTGTTCACCGGAGGCTATGTGGCTGTGCCCATGGCATTGGCTGGTCGTCATTACCCGATCATGCTCTATGTGCCGGATATCGAACCAGGTCTGGCATTGAAGTTCCTGGCGCGGTTTTCTGACCGCATTGTTGTTACCGCTGAAGAATCGCGTCGCTATTTTCCGGCCTCCGCAGATGTCACCGTGACCGGCTACCCAGTGCGCAATGACCTCCTCCCTTGGGATGAAGCAGAAGCCTATCGCCTTTTTGACTTCAGTCCCGAGCTATGCACGTTATTCGCCTTTGGTGGGAGCAAGGGAGCGCGCTCCATCAATCGTGCTTTGATGCGCATTTTGCCTTCTTTACTAGAAGATATGCAGGTTATTCATCTAACAGGCCACCTGGATTGGCCTGAGGTGCAGGCGTTTCGCGAGGAGCTACCCAAGAAGCTGACTTCTCCCAAGCTTCTCAAGCGATACTGTGTGTTCCCTTACTTGCACGAGGAGATCGGCGCGGCGATGACGATTGCAGATTTTGTCCTCTCGCGAGCAGGCGCCTCTGTTTTGGGCGAATTCCCTCGCTTTGGTTTGCCGGCCATTTTGGTGCCTTATCCCCATGCGTGGCGCTATCAGCAGGTGAACGCGGAGTATTTGCACCGGCGCGGCGCAGCGCTGATCCTTCCAGACCATGAATTAGAGGACAGACTGCTCCAAACAGTACGGGAGCTCTTCTATGATGCGAAGCGACGCAAGGCGATGAGCCTGGCAATGCGCTCGCTCGATCGACCTCAGGCAGCACATACCATTTGGCGCCTGCTGAATCATCTGGTTGAAGAAAAAACGAAAAGGGTGCCATCATGATAAGCTTACTCATCGTCTTTTACCTGTTTGTGGGTACGTTTGCTTTCATTGGCTCGATGCGTGGTTGGGCAAAAGAAGTGCTCGTCGCCTTCAGCATCATTTTGGCGCTGGCTTTTATTACCGTGCTTGAGGAATTAATCCCCGTGATTGGCCCATTTCTCAAGAGCAACCCCTCGATGCAGTATTGGGTGCGCATTGGCATCGTATTAGCGATGACCTTCTTCGGTTATCAATCTCCAAAGTTCTCCCGATTGGAGAAGGTCACCGAAAAGCGCGAAAAGATACAAGACGCCCTACTTGGTCTGGTGATGGGCGCTTTAAGTGGCTATTTTGTGGTCGGGACAATCTGGTGGTTCACCCATGCAGCATCTTACCCCGTGGTCTCCGAGTTCATCAGCGATCCGCCTGGGGACTTGGCAGAAGCCACACAGCGCATATTAAACATTCTCCCACCGGTGTGGCTGGGAAAGCAGCCTCAGATTTATATCGCTGTGGTGCTTTCGTTTATTTTCGTCATTGTCTTGTTCATTTGATGGCATGGATGAAGTAGCGTGATGAAACGGGTGCATTTCATTGGGATTGGTGGCAGTGGACTTTCGGCGATGGCAAAGGTGTTGTTGGAGCAGGGAACTACGGTGAGCGGCTCAGATCGCCAATCGGTGGCAGTGATGGACGAACTTCAGGCAATGGGTGCTTATATCGTGGAGGAACATCGCGCAGAAAATGTGCTTGGCGCGGATATCGTTGTGCGCTCATCGGCTGTCTCGGAGGATAATGTGGAAGTACGCGCCGCCCTTTCGGCGGGCATCCCGGTTTTGCGGCGGGCTCAATTTCTGCCTTTGCTCACTGCTAAAGCTGATGTGGTGGCTATCGCTGGTACACATGGAAAGACAACCACCACCGCGATGATCGCCTGGATGTTCACCTATATGGGATTAGACCCTTCGTACATCATTGGTGGGCGCAGTTTGAATCTGAACAGCAGCGCACATTCTGGTCAAGGCAAATGGTTTGTTATCGAAGCGGACGAGTATGATGGCATGTTTTTGGGTCTGGAACCGACCATTGGGGTAGTGACGAACGTCGAGCACGACCATATAGACTGCTATCCTACATATGCGCAATTCTTCCAGGCGTTTGCCGAGTTTGCTGGGCGCATCAAGCCCAATGGATGGCTGATCGTCAATGCGCAAGATGACGGCGCCAGGCGCTTGGGAGAGGAGCTACGCTCCAGCGACATCCATGTGCACACCTATGGCTGGCAAGATTCGGTGGATTTTCGCGCCAAGGACATATCCCTTGGTGAGGTGGGAGGTTTTCGCTTCTATTTTGAGGCAAGGAGTGGCAAAGGTGCATGGGTGGATTTGCAGGTGCCCGGCAAGCACAATGTGCTCAATGCCTTGGCCGCCATGGCCGTTTCAGAGGTGCTCGGATTGGATCTACCTCAAGCCGCGCAGGCTTTGGGGAACTATCAGGGCACAAGCCGAAGGTTTGACCTTCTTGGCATAGCGCGAGGTGTGACCATCATCAACGACTATGCTCATCACCCTACCGAGATTCGGGCTACCCTCGAAGCCGCAAGAGGGCGCTATCCACGGAGCAGGTTGTGGGCTGTCTGGCAACCGCATACTTATTCGCGCGCGCGCGCCTTCTTCGACCAGTTCGTCCAAGCTTTTGAGCTGGCAGATGAGGTGGTAATTTTGGAGATTTATGCTGCCCGTGAGCCCCAACCAACGGATGGTTTTAGCGCCTCACAGATTGTGGAAGCAATGCGTGCCTTGCCCGCGTATCAAGCCAAACGCGTGCGGTACCAGCCACAGGCGCAGGAGGCGCTTTTTGATTTAGTCGAGAACTTGAGATCCGGCGATGTCGTTTTGGTGCTGTCAGCGGGCGATGCCATCGATTTGAGCGATAAACTATATGCTTTATTACAAACCTATGAATTGGGCAAAGAAAGCGAAGGATTGGATGCGCCTGGCGTTTCAAACGAGGAAATATAAGATCATGGTGGGAGCATCTTATTCTCCCAGCCTGGAACTGTGGCAACGAGCATTTCCGGGCCAAGTGCAACATGATGTGCCTCTGGCACGATATACCTCATCGCGCCTGGGTGGGCCGGCAGAAGCTTTGATGGTCGCCCATTCGAAGGATGAGATTGTGCAGATTGTGGACTTTGCCTGGCGAAATCAGCTGCCCTTTGTCATTTTGGGCGGAGGCTCGAACGTATTGATCAGCGATCAAGGGATACGCGGTTTGGTGATTCTCAATCGAGCGCAAACGATTCGGTTTGATGAACAAATGACCCCACCTTCGGTATGGGCCGAATCTGGAGCCAGCCTGGGAGTAGTTGCCAGAAGGGCAGCGCAGAAAGGGCTATCAGGACTGGAATGGGCAGCGGGTATCCCAGGCACAGTAGGAGGGGCGGTGGTTGGCAATGCCGGCGCTCATGGACAAGATGTGGCAACCTGCCTGTTGGTGGCCGAAATATTGCAACCAAATAATAAAGACCATCAGGCTGCAAGCATGCCTCAGTTGTGGAATGCCGAACAATTTGGGTTTAGCTATCGCAGTAGCATACTCAAGGAGCGTTCTCATCAGGCGGTCGTGCTTTCGGCAAGCTTTCATTTAGAGGTACAAGACCGCTCGGCTATTGAAGCGAAGATCAAAGCCTTCAAGGAGTATCGCCGAAAGACGCAGCCTCCTGGTGCAAGCATGGGCTCCATGTTTAAGAACCCACCTGGAGACTACGCCGGACGATTGATCGAGGCTGCCGGTTTAAAGGGCGTTTCTATTGGCGATGCACAAATCAGCCCTTTGCATGCGAACTTCTTCATCAATCGTGGACGGGCAACAGCCATGGAAGTCTATCGCCTGATCGAATTGGTGCGCGAAAAAGTGAATGAGAAATTTGGCATCTGGCTTGAATTGGAAATCGAGTTACTTGGAGAATGGTGAATGGCTTTTGGAGATCAAAGAGTGCGCTTGGGCTTAATCTTTGGCGGCCGATCCGGCGAGCATGAAGTCTCGCTGATGTCGGCGAGGTCGATTTTAAGCGCCATCGACCCGAGTAAATATCAGGTGACCCAGATCGGCATTACCCACCAGGGAGAGTGGCTGGTAGGGGAGAACGTGCTCGAGGCCATGGAGCAGGGCGCCCATGGACGCTTGACCACCGCCACTTTGTTGCCGCAACCATCTCGCCAGGTGTTGTACCAACTTTCGCCGCGTGACGATGGGGAAATGCTCGAAGTTTTCGCCGAGTTGGACGTCATCTTCCCATTGTTACATGGCTCATTTGGTGAAGACGGGACTATACAAGGGTTATTCGAGCTGGCAGACCTGGCTTATGTAGGTGCAGGGGTGCTGGGCTCTGCCTTGGGCATGGATAAAGGCGCTTTTAAGGACATCATGCGTGCCTATCAGATACCCGTTGTGAAGTACATCATCGTGACGGAAAAAGAGATCGAGCGTGATCTCCAGGGTGTCCTTCGCCGGGCAATGGCGCTGTCGGATTTCCCAATATTTGTGAAGCCCGCCAATTTGGGCTCTTCTGTGGGCATTACCAAGTGCCTCTCTGCTTCTGACCTGATAGAAGCATTGCATGAGGCGGCGCGATATGACCGCCGGGTGTTGATCGAGCAGGGCATCCACGCGCGCGAGATTGAAGTAAGCGTGTTAGGCAACGAGGAGGCACAGGCATCTATTCCTGGGGAGATCATCCCTAGCCGGGAATTCTATTCTTACGAAGCGAAATACCTGGATGGCACCTCTCAACTCTTGATCCCTGCACCCATCCCTGATGAAATTGCCCGCCAGGTTCAGGAGTTCGCCCTTCGGGCATATCATGCGGTGGATTGCGCGGGGATGGCGCGCGTGGACTTTCTCCTTGAAAAGGAAGCTTCCCGCCCTGGCGATCTGCCGAAAGTGTACCTGAACGAGTTGAACACCATTCCAGGGTTCACGCAAATCAGCATGTATCCGAAGCTGTGGGAAGCCAGCGGCATACCGTATGCCGAACTGATCGATCGGCTCGTGGTTCTGGCGATGGAGCGCAAACGCCAGCGGGATGCGCTCGAGCGACGTTTTCGGAGGGAGGCTTGAGGATGGCGATTCTGAACCGCGCTAAGAGTCAAACAGCGCGGCGTACGGATGAAATCCGCCGTAAGCAAGCGCAGCGCGCAAAGCAAGCCATGCAACGCGCTGCGCGCCGCAGGCGCAACCGAACGTACTCGCACACCCTACCGCCCGTGATGGCTCGTGAGCCGATCATAGGGACCCCCGAAACCTCCAGGGTGATGGGAAGGGCGCCTCGCACGAAGCGCCGCTATGCGGTCCGCCTGGCTGCTCCGGGTTCAGAGCTACGCTTACCCGCCATGCCTGTGGTGCGCTTCAACTGGCGCATTTTGTCCGCTTTGATGAGTGGTGTCTTCTTTTGGATCCTGTTCCAATTTTGGAGTTCACCCGTTTACCGCGTGGAAGCTGTTGAGTATGCTGGCTTGCAACGCCTGGCCAAGCAGGAATTGGACACCTTTTTAAATCTACAGGGCGTACAGATTTTTGTGGTGGATGGCAAAGCTATACAACGTCAGTTGACCATGTTATATCCTGAATTTACCACCGTGTCTGTCCAGGTGAGCTGGCCTAACACCGTTATGGTTAGTGTCACCGAGCGTTTGCCTGTATTGGTATGGATGAAAGATGAACGCTCCAACTTTGTCGACGCGGAAGGCACAGTTTTTCCTGTGCGTGAGGGGATGAGCATTGAGGGATTGCCCGTTGTCGAGGCTTATGCCTATCCTCCCGCGGAAATTTCAGTGAATGTTGAACCGTTCATTCTCGAACCGAATTTTGAAAAGCTTTTGGATCAGTTGCGCGCGCAGACATCGCCCAATGCGGATCAGTCCGGGTTCCGGCTCGAGCCGGCTTTTGTGAAAGCGATCCTCTTTCTGGCGCAGAACGCGCCTGAAAACGCCGTTTTGATCTATGACCAGGAACATGGTTTAGGTTGGCTAGACCATCGCGGCTGGCAAGTGTACTTCGGTGATGCAAAACACCTGGAGCTGAAGATGAATGTATACAAAGTGATTTTAGAACAGTTGAAGGCAAAAGACACCAAACCCGAGATCATCAGCGTGGAGTCCGTGGAGGCTCCATATGTGCAATTGGAGTCTTAGGAGATGCAGAACTCATGAAAGATAGAGGGTAGCTCTATGGACGAGAATATTGTCATCGGAATTGATATGGGCACCACAAAAATCTGCACCCTGGTCGCGCGAGAGGAATCGCCTGGGAGGTTACGCATCATTGGTGCAGGTGTAGAGCCTTCGCGCGGGTTGAAGAAAGGGGTTGTGGTGGATCTCGAAGCTGCTACCCAGGCGGTAATGAGATCCGTGGATAAGGCTGAGCGCACTTCTGGGGTTGAAATCACCTCCGCGCTGGTTAGCCTGGCGGGAGCAAATGTCTCATCGGTCAATAGCCATGGGGTGGTTGGCGTCGCCGGCAGAGTGATTGATGAGGATGATGTAGCGCGTGCGATTCAGGCTGCCCAGGCGGTAGCGATACCCCACGATCGGGAAGTGATACACGTCATTCGCCGCAATTTCAAAGTCGATGAACAGGAGAACATTCGCAAGCCACTGGGCATGCATGGCTATCGCCTGGAGGTGGAGACGCATATCATCACCGCTTCCGCCGCGAGCGTGGAAAACCTCAGACAGTGTATCACGGGGGCGGGCATCGATATCGTCCAATTGGTGCTCAACCCTCTGGCGGCTGGCGAGGTCGTCTTGAGCGAGACGGACCGCGAAATGGGCGTAGTGGTGTGTGATGTGGGTGGCGGCACGACGGATATTGCCATTTACGTGGAAGGGGATGTCTGGCACACTGCGGTATTGGGGATTGGAGGCAACCATATCACTTCGGATATCGCACAAATCCTCCACTTGCCTTATTCCAAAGCAGAGGAGATCAAGCTACAGCATGGACATGCGGATGCCAATGCAGTATCTCCGGGCGAATACCTCAGCGTAAGGCCCTTTGGCGAGCAGGAGCCCGTGCAGGTGAGCCATCATGAACTGGTGCAGATCATCCAGGCGCGCGTGGAGGAGATTTTCTCTTTGGTGGTGCAGGAAATCAAACGCTCGGCATATGACGGTTTGTTGCCAGCTGGCATGGTGCTCACAGGGGGCACAAGCGCGTTACCGGGCATTCGTAGTGTGGCAAGCAAAGTGTTAGGCTTGCCTGTGCGCATCGCCCAGCCAGATAATATCGTGGGCATGGTAGACCGCCTACGCTCCCCAGCCTATTCCACCAGCATTGGCTTGCTGAAATGGTCTATGTTGATGCATGAATTCACCCCGCAGGGAGACTGGCGCAGAACGCGTATGCGCTCCACTGTTGAGGGCATCGATTGGGAAAAAGTCAAAGACTTTCTGAGGAGTTTGATCCCATAAAGGCAGGAACTGTGAAGAGTGAAAGGACGGAAGACGCAACTTATTCGAAACATGAGAAAACCCATGAACATCATTCAAATGTTTTTGAGGAGGAACCATGACTACATCGAATATACCTAATCAAATCGAAACCTTTGCCCGCATCAAAGTCGTCGGGGTGGGTGGAGGTGGATGTAACGCGGTAGATCGCATGATCGCCGTAGGGTTGCAAGGCGTCGAGTTTGTCGCCGTGAACACGGACGCGCAACATTTGATGCATTGCAAAGCCCCCACCCGAGTCCGGGTTGGCGAAAAGCTCACCCGAGGGCTGGGATCAGGAGGAGATCCGGAAACGGGAAGGAAAGCCACGGAAGAATCTGCCGAAGACCTATACAACGTATTGAAGGGTTCCGATATGGTCTTCATCACCGCAGGAATGGGTGGAGGCACCGGCACCGGAGGCGCTCCGGTGGTGGCTCAAATCGCCAAGGAGATTGGCGCCTTGACCATCGGTGTGGTCACCCGCCCGTTTACCTTCGAGGGCTCGCGACGCATTCAGTCCGCTGAAATGGGCATCGCCCGGCTGAAGGAAAAGGCGGATACCCTCATTGTCATCCCCAACGATCGATTGTTGCAAATTGTCGATAAACGCGCGAATTTACAGCAGTCGTTTCAGGTGGCGGATGACGTGTTGCGGCAGGGTGTGCAGGGCATTTCTGAGTTGATCACTGTCCCCGGGTTGATCAACCTGGACTTTGCCGATGTGCGTACGATCATGTCGGAGGGTGGCGCAGCGCTCATGGCTGTAGGGGAAGCAAAAGGCGAAGACGCGGCGCGCATGGCTGCCGAGCAAGCCATCTCCAGCCAGTTGTTGGATATCACTATTGATGGAGCGCGTGGCATTCTGTTCAATGTCACCGGAGGACCCGATCTGACCCTGTACGACGTCAATCAGGCGGCTGCAATCATCAAAGAAACCGCTCACCCCGATGTGAATTTGATCTTTGGAGCGGTGATTGACCCGAATATGAAGGACATGGTGCGCATCACGGTAATTGCCACAGGATTTGAACGCACGGGTGTCCCGCGCCGCATGGTGGAAGCCAAAGCGCGTGAGAAAGCCAGAGAGGTCACCGCGACTCCGGAAGCCAAACAGCCCATGGAGACATCTGTCAAAGAATTCCAGCCGCGGGCGATCAACACAGAGGACATCGACATCCCTACATTCTTGCGCAACCGCACGAAATAGTTCCGGTGTTGACCTCCGCGGAGGCGCAGTTTGGCTTTGGAGCAGCTGGAGCGCAAAAGCACCCACCGCCTGATTTCCGTAGTGGTTTTCTGGCTCGGAATACCATTCGGCGGATTGTATATTTAGGCATGTTCTTTAAGAATGAGTTGGATCAACGATGATGGCTGACTTTCGGTCTCCTCCTCCCGAAGGTGAGCCGCAATTGCGTATCTGCGATGCACTTTGATGTGCTTCCCCTAATAGCCTTCGCATAGGGGCACAGGTGCGCCTTCCCCCTGGACCTGTGAACCTTCAGGTCCAGGGGGATGCCATCGTCTCATCGTGAGCAAAACGCGCGCATCACTCTCAGGCGGGAGACGAGCGGATCGGTTCTATTGGGTTGAATATTTTAAGATGAGCATTTGGGCAATCTACTTGTCAGATGGGCTTTTTTGTGCTAGAATGCGGCACACTATCCGCTATATCTCAGGTTCATCTTGTGTTTATCCCCCATATATGGGGGCTTATTTCTCAGAAAAGGAAGCAACATGAATTGCCCTTACTGTGGCTCCAGTGATTCACGCGTGATCGATACTTCACATGATGCAAGGGGTGGTGTACGTCGTCGCCGCGAATGCGCCATTTGCCGGCAACGGTTCAGTACTTATGAGCGTGCCATCCTGGCCACGCCATTGATCATCAAACAAGATGGCACGCGCGAAGAATTCGACCGGGATAAGTTGGCGCGTGGCATTCGCATTGCTTGCGCAAAGCGCCCGGTCTCAGCGGCGGATATCGACCGTCTGGTAGGTGAGATCGAAGCTGCCTTGCAGAGGCTGGGGAAGGCTGAGGTCTCTTCCAGGGTGGTTGGCGATATGGTCATCGAAGGGCTAAAAGGGTTGGACCAAATTGCCTACATACGTTTTGCGATTGTCTATTTAGGTCTGGATGATTTAAGGGCGATTCGACAGGAGATCGACCGCCTGCTGGAAGCATCGACATAAAGCGGTGATCACCCCATTGCCGGAAGAAGTAAGGTTATTCTCAATTTACAGGTACTTTGGAGGAGAGATGTTTCGAGAACATGAACACAACCGCATCATTTCGGGCTTGAAGCCTATCCCGCCTATGCCAGATGGATTACCGGCTGTATCTTTGTCTGAGAACGCGCGTCAGGTTCTGATGCGGCGCTATATTCGCCGCGGGAAGGATGGCCAACCTGTCGAGACCGTTGAGGAAATGTTCTGGCGTGTGGCTTATCACATCGCTGCGGTGGAAGAGGCATGGGGCGCGGATGTCCTACAACGCAGCCGAGAATTCTACAGTTTGCTCACCTCCAGGCGCTTTTTCCCTAATTCGCCGACCTTCACAGGCGCGGGTACACCTCTGGGACAATTGGCTGCCTGTTTTGTGCTCCCCATCAGCGATGATATGGGCCGGCGGTCTTCGGGCATCTTTACAACCTTACGGGATGCGGCTCTCATCCAACAGACCGGCGGAGGGAATGGTTTTTCTTTCTCCCGTTTGCGCCCCAAAGGGTGCATGGTAAAGTCTTCCGCAGGCGAAGCGACCGGTCCGGTGGGTTTCTTGCGCGTTTACGATCAGGCGTTTGGCGAGATCGCCCAGGGGGGCACGCGGCGTGGAGCGAATATGGCGGTTCTGCGCGTGGACCATCCAGACATAGAAGAATTTATTACCTGCAAAACAGATGAAACTGCAATCACGAACTTCAATATATCCGTAGGTATCACGGACGCGTTTATGCACGCTGTGCGTCAAGATTTACCCTGGGAACTTCGATTTCCCGATGTGGACGCGGAAGCGTATCGCAACTTTGATGGCACATTAGAGGATGCCCAATCTCAGGGCATACCGATAAAGGTGTATCAGCAACTGCGCGCCAGAGATTTGTTCGCGAAAATTGTGCAACAGGCGCATATGAACGGAGAGCCGGGCGTTTTGTTCCTGGACACAGCCAACCGCGCCAACCCGCTCCCCCACTTGTATCGATTGGAAGCCACCAACCCCTGTGGGGAACAATTCCTAGGACCTTATGAGAATTGTTGTCTAGGATCGATCAATTTGGCACAACACTTGGCTGAAAATGGCTCCGTGGATTGGCAAAAGTTGCGCCAAAGCGTGGAGCTATCCACACGCTTTTTGGATGATGTTATTCAAGCCAACGCTTACGTGGATGCCGTGCCCCAGTTGAAAGAAGCAGCCTATCAGGCGCGGCGGATTGGACTGGGGATTATGGGGTTGGGCGATGTAATGTACCACGCAGGTATTCGTTATGGCTCATTGAAAGCTCAGGAGTTTGCTGCGCAGATCATGGAGTTTATCCGCTTTCATGCCATGCGCACCAGTGTCCAACTGGCTGCCGAACGTGGCCCTTTCCCGGCGATCACAGGCAGCATTTACGATCCTGTGCACTTGACCTGGACGCCCCCTCAACCGCTCTCCCCGTATCAGCACGATTTTGGACGCCCGCTTGTAGATTGGCAGGAGGTCCTCAAAGGGATTCATGAGTATGGCATTCGAAACGCAGCGCAGACGACCATTGCTCCGACGGGGACGATTGCCACCGTGGCCGGTTGTGAGGCTTATGGCTGCGAACCCGTTTTTGCCCTGGCGTATATCCGCCACGTGGACGACAACGGTAAAGACCTGGCATTGAATTACACCAGCCCTCTATTTGAAGCTGCTTTGAACGAGGCGGGTCTTCCCGCGAGCGAACGAGAAGAAATCTACCGTCAGGTGCGCGAGGCGGGTACATGCCAGGAAATCGAAAACCTGCCCCCACAGATCCGGGATGTCTTTGTCGTTTCGCAGGATATTCGTGCCGAGGAACATGTGCGCATGCAAGCCGCCTTGCAGGCTTTTGTGGATAACTCGCTTTCCAAGACGATCAACTTTCCTGCCGACGCCAGCGTGAGCGATGTCGCCGCGGCGTATCAGCTTGCCTGGGAGTTGGGATGTAAGGGAATCACGGTGTATGTGACCGGCTCGCGTCAAAAAGTGGTGTTGGAGACGCGCGAGACGGCCAGCCAGAAAGACACCTCACACCCCAAACAGCTCAGCATGTGGTTCGACAAGAAAAAACCTCGCCCGCGCAGCTTGCGCGGCTGTACCATTAGCGTCGAAACACCCCTGGGCAAAGCCTTTGTCACCATCAACGAGAACGGCGAAGAACAGCCTTTTGAGGTGTTCGTTAACACAGCCAAAGCCGGCTCGGACACCGCCGCGGTATCAGAGGCGATTGGACGCTTGATCTCGTATATTTTGAGGCTTTCTTCGCCGATTGAGCCGCGTGAACGGTTGCGCGAGGTATGGCGTCAGCTATCGGGTATCGGCGGAGGGAGGTCTTTGGGTTTTGGTGCCAAGCGGGTCAGGTCATTGCCCGATGGCGTTGCGCAAGTGCTGGCTGAGTACCTGGAGGAGATGGAGCAGCGTGCCTCGAAGGATGATGAAGAAACGGAAGGCAACGGATTTAATTTGCTCAATGAATTAGCTGTATCTGCTAAGCAAATGGAAGAACCCTCTACCAGCAGCACCAACAAGGTTGGAGATTTATGCCCGGAGTGCGGTCAGGCGGCATTGATCAACGAAGAAGGCTGTCGTAAGTGTTACGGCTGCGGATATAGCGAGTGCTGAGCCGAGAAAATATTCCCTGCACGAGCATCCAGCCATCCCGGTTGGATGTTCATTTTATTTGTCGCCATCCGTGAATCGGGTGCGCCTAAAGGTGCGCTGTTCAGCTTTGGGAGAGGGGATGACCTTGTCTCCGAAGCGGTCGGCGTACACTTGGGTAAATTTTGCCCCGATGAGCACAATGTGCATCGAATAATATACCCAGATCAAAATCGCCACGAACGAGCTGGCTGCGCCATAGAAGCTACTGATTTCCGCCCGGCTGAGATAATAACCGATCAGGTATTCCCCGATGAGGAAGAACATTGAAGTCACTCCAGCGCCAATCCACGCGTCCTGCCAGGAGATGTTGGCATCTGGCAGAGCTTTCAGGATGATGGCGAAGAGCAGCGCAAACACTAAAAAAATCCACAGCAGGTTGGCGGCTGAAGAAGTGGCGAGCACGCCAATGGGTGGAAAGTGCAGATGTTCTTGTAAAAAGGTGAACAACCCGCTCAGGAACATCGAAAACAGCAATAACGAGGCGATCAACAGGACGAGGATAAAGGAGAACAGGTGCGTACGCAGGATGATGAACAAACCCTGTCCCTTTTGCGGGGATAACCCCCATAAGAGGTTGATGGCGCGCTTGAGCTGCACAAAGACGATCGAAGCTCCAATCAGGGTGATCGCCAGGCTGGCAAGGGTGGTCAGTTCTTTGGAAGGGGCTTGATTGAATGTCTCTAAAGCTGTCTGCAATGAGAGGGAGATTTGCGAGGAAGCGATGAGACTCATCTGTTCCAGCAGGGCACCGGTGACCACATCTTTGCTGAAAAAGAAGCCTGCCAGCCAGATGACAATGACCAGAAGAGGGGCGAGCGAGAAGATGGTGTAATACGCGAGCGAAGCCGCGAGCAATGAACCGCCCGCGTGGTTCCACCCTTCGAGCACTTCTTGCACCAGTGAAATGATTTGTTTGAGCACCTTCATCTGCAGGTTATTGTAACCCAAATCACAAACGGGACACCAATTTGGTTGTTTTGTCAATCGCTCTATGTGTTCGAAAGCCTCGGGCGATGGATTATAATTTTTTCATCTTTGGAAAGGTGAGGAGGCATTACATGAAAAAACGCGTGATCCTGGTAGCAGGGAACATTGGGGCCGGCAAAACCTCGCTCACGGAGCGCCTCGGTTCTCGCCTGGGCTGGCAGTCAGCATTCGAGTCGGTCGCGGATAACCCGTATTTACCGGATTTTTATGCCGACATGCGTACCTGGTCGTTTCATCTCCAAGTGTTTTTCTTGGGACACCGTGCGGAACAATATCTGGAGATGGTCGCATCGCCCAGGTCGGTAATTCTCGATCGTAGCATCTACGAAGACGCCCATATCTTTGCGCGCGCCTTACACCACATGGGCAACTTGAATGAGCGCGATTACCTGGCGTATCGGCGTGTCTTCGACCTGGTGGTGAAACACCTGCCTCCCCCCGATTTGCTCATCTATTTGAAATGCCCGGTTTCGGTGTTGATGAAGCGCATCCGCAAGCGTGGCAGGGCAATTGAGAGCGGGATTTCAGAAGAGTACCTGAGCCTTTTGGAATCATTCTATGATGAGTGGCTCGATGTGTTCGATATTTGCCCCGTGTTGACCATTCGTACGGATGACCTGGATTTTGTCCATAAGCAGAAACATCTGGATATCGTCATCGCGCGTATCCAGGATAAACTTGCCGGGCGAGAGGAGCTGGTCTTTCCGGGCAACAACCAGAACGAAGCCGCTTAGCAAGGGCTGTTACTATTCGGTACAAATCATGGGGTGTTTTACATGGTTTTTACATCGGGATGCTTCTCTGTTTACACTTCCACATTATGCTGATAGGCGATGAGTGAGTGCACAGTATGCACATCAACCGAGCTAAAACTTGCATCATGAGGATGCTCAGCATAAAAATTGGAGGTAAACATGAATAAGAAAGTATGGATACCCATTTCCATCGCGGCACTGATCGCTTTAGTGGCGGCTGGTTTGTGGGTGAGCGATGAGGCTTCTGCTCAAGGGACGACGCTCTTTCACCGTTTTCAAATGGCGCGCCGAGGGTTAGGCCAAGTGACTGCCGTTTCGACGGATCGCTTCACAATCAAAAGGTTAAACGAGCAAGAAATCACCTTCCTGGTGACGGAGAATACACTCTTCCGAGATAGGGAAGGCAATGAATTGAGCTTTTCCGACTTGCAAGAAGGACAATGGGTTGTCGTTCGACCCGCTCTGGGTGAAGAAGGGACGATCGAAGCACGCCTGGTGATTGTGATGCCGCCAGACTTCGACCCAACCAGTTTTTCTGGCGCACGCGGGGTGATTGCCAGCATTGACCTGGCTTCAAGCCAGCTTCTGCTCGAGAACTGGCAGGGCGAGGAAAACGCCTTTTCGGTGAATGAAGATACGCTGTTCAGGGGTGCGGCGGGTGACCTGGCTGAGATCGAAGAGGGGATGCGCGCCTGGGTGCTGGCTCGCAGCTTGGAGGACGATGGTCTTTTGGCGGTAGTGGTGCGCACATTTTACCCTCACCTTCGCAAAGTGGGTGAAATCACTTCGGTGGATCTTGACTCCGCCTCGTTTATTCTCAAAGCTGTGCAAAGTGGAGAGGAATATACGTTCTTCGTGGATGATGGCACGCGCTTTCGCCTCCGAGGAGGGGAGGTCGCCGGCCTGGAGGCATTGCAACCCGGTATGAAGTGCGTCGTCATCGCCCGCGAGGAGAGCGAAGCCTCTGCCAGCCGCTATGTCGCCATATGGGTTGCCGCAGCCTCGCCGGAGGATTTACCCCAGTTCGACCTGCGTGTGTTGGGACGCATCACCTCGATTGGCGCAGATCAAATCAGCGTGGAGAACTCAGAGGGAGAGGTATTCACCTTTACCGTCAATGAAGACACGCGCTTCCGCAGTCGAGGAGGCATGATCACCTCGCTGGATGACCTGCAGGAGGGCATGTTTGTCCTGGTTGGCGCGGCGCAGCTTGAGGATGGCAGTTATGTGGCGCAACTGATTGTCGCGCGCCCTTCTCCGTTCCGCTAAAGCGTGGCGAGACTAGAATTTAAGTGCCTTCAGGATGGAGGTGATCCCACCTCCATCCTGATGATTTAAAGCACCCAAAGCTTCAGGATGGTATCCAGGATGAGACCAAAGAGGAACGCCATGCCAAACTCGCGGTTATGATAGAAAGCGGCTGCGACAAACCAGTTTGGCCAGACATCGGGATAATCGGCGGGCTTTTCCGCGGGTTTAGGCGCTTTCAGCATGGGGAACACCCGGGCGAAGGCGCGTAAACCCAAGAAGACAATGAGTAAAACAGGGGTGAAAAAGCCGATGGATATGAGATAAACCACCGAAAGATATTGCAGCACGATCAACGCCAACAAAACAAAGCGTGCCAGACGTTCGCCCAGTAACACCGGCAAGGTGTAAATTTTCTTCGCTTTATCCATCTCACACTTATCGATGTGCTTGCCAAAGATCACCCCGGTAACCCCCAGAGCGTACGGCAGGCTGGCAATGACGATATTCCAATCCCAGGCGCCGGTCAGCACATAGTAGCTGCCCCCGATCATCAAAGGTCCCCATACGATCAGCACAGCGAGTTCTCCCATGGCAATGTATTTCAAGGGATAAGTATAGAATAAAACGAAGAAGATGCCCAGCGCCATGAAGAGCAACGTTTGCCCGCCCCGCAATAGGATCAATGCCAGGCCAGCAGATAGGGCGATCGCTCCAGTGACCAGGATGTAGTTCAGCAGACCGCGCTTGCTGAGCAAACCGTGCACCAGCGGTTGAGGACCATATTGACTTCGATAGTAATTGTCCTCATCTACACCGCGCACATAGTCGGTGTAGTCGTTGATCAGGTTGTTGGTCGCGTGCGCCATGATCAAGCCTACACTGAGCAGCAACCAATAGACGAAATTGAAGCCTCGAGTCTGAATCGCCAGTATCCCGGCAATCGCGGCAGATAAAAAGGTCATCACCAATACTGCGGCGCGCGTGGAAATCAGCCATTTGGAGACCAGGTCTAATTTCTGCCATTCTTCGTGGCTGACATGGGGGATAACCTGCAATGCTTTACGCCACATCGAAAAATTCATTGAATACCTCCGTGTATCATCTAATGATGTTTGGGAATGGTTTAAAGACAGTCTCGGATCGCCTGGCACACCTGCTCGACTTGTGCCTCGGTCATCACACTGGAAAAGGGCAGGGCTAAGCCCCGGCGACCAAGGTCCTCTGTAATGGGAAAAGCGCCCTGGCGGTAGCCGAGGCGCTCCTGGATGTAAGGTTGCAAATGTATGGGGATAAAATAGGGGCGCACCGGGATGCCTTTGTCTTCCAGTTTTTGGGCGAATTGATGGCGATCGATGGAGAGCTCCAGGCGAACGACATAGACAAACCAACTCATGCGTGTCGTGGTGGGGGCGATAAAAGGCGTTTCGATTTCCGGGATGAGGCTCAGGCGCTGGTTGTACCACTCGGCGACGCGCTGACGTTTATTAAGCAAGTCATCCAGACGTTGCATCTGCACGCGGCCGAGTGCGGCGCTCATCTCGTCCAGGCGATAGTTGTACCCCAGATAGGTGTGTTGTAACCAGGTGTCTCCTGGAGCACGCCCCTGATTGCGCAAGGCGCGCATCAATTCGGCTGCCCGATCGTCTTGGGTGACGATCATCCCTCCTTCGCCAGTGGTAATTTGTTTGTTGGGGTAGAACGCATACACCCCATAATCGCCAAGAGTGCCGGCTTTGCGCTGCCGGTATTCAGCCCCCAAGGCTTCGCAGGCGTCTTCGATAATATTCAATCCAAAACGGTGAGCCAAGTCCACCAGGGGTTGCATATCCGCTGGTTGACCAAAGACATGCACCGGGAGCAGCGCTTTAAGCGCTCCCGTGGGGTTCTTTAGATTGGGCGGCAGCCATTTTTGAGCGGCTTTGCCACCATGGTGAAGGTCCTCAACCGCCTGTTGAACCATCTCCACGTCAATGTTGCCGCTCCTAACCTCTACGTCCACGAATACGGGGTTGGCGCCTTCGTAGAGCAGCACATTCGTTGAGGCGACAAAAGAGAACGGGGTGGTGATCACCAGGTCGCCGGCTTGGATGTGCGCCGCGCGGACGCATAAGTGCAACCCGGCCGTGCCGGATTGCACGCCAATCGCATGGCGCAGGCCGGTGAATTCTCTGACCACCGCCTCGAAGGCATCAATTTCCGAGCCCATGCTCAGGTTGGGTGTGCGCAGCACCGAAGCCACAGCGTGCCGCTCTGCTTCGGTGATGTCTGGGGAGGACATGGGGACGATGTACTTTCGAGCCAATCTACCTCCAGATCATAGTTACCCTTCAGGCCAGATAGTGCCGGCGCGCACGATCTGGTATTCGGGCACGTCTTCTTTAATCGTGGCGCCATTCCCGATGCGGGCGCCTTTGCTGATTTTTACGCGCAGGTTGACCGTAACTCCCATACCGATGAGCACTTCGTCTCCGACGACCACTTCACCTGCCAGAATAGCCCCTGGAGAAAGGTTGACATACGCCCCCAGGACACAGTCATGGGAAACAATGGCGCCGGTGTTGATGATGCTGCCAAACCCCACGCGCGCCTCACTACCCACATACGCCTGAGAAAATATCTGCACCCCGGAGGCTAACTGCGCACTGCGCTCTACCCACGCTGAAGGATGAATGAGCGTTGGGCAGGTAAAGCCGGCGCGTTGCAACTCGTGGAAGACTTTGACGCGTATGCTGGGGCTGCCAATCCCACCCACCGCGTTGACCGCCAGGCGCACCCCCTGGGCATACAAACCGCCCAGGAGCTCCTTTCCGCCCAATACGGTCACGCCCATGACTTCTTCGCCTGGTTGGAGGCCATCATCCACAATGCCGAACAGATGATAATTTCCTACGGCACGGATTAAGTCGATCAACGCTTTTCCATGGCCGCCTCCCCCGTAGATGATGAGCGCCATGGCATCAAAAGGAGTGCTTTCATTGGATGGGGATGGCTCCGGTAGCTGCTGGAGCATCCGCCGCACCATTTCTTCGGTTACCAGTTGATCGGTGGGCAGTTGGGTAATATCCAAGTGGTGCTCGCGCGCCAGTTTCCACGCTGGTTGGGTGATGCGCAGGTGTGCAGGAGGGGCTTCTTGCTCGGTGGTGGGGGAAAAACCGCCTACTGCGGGAAGGGATTCTGGAGGAGGGCTCCAGGCTGGATCGGCGGCAATGTGGCAGAGCACATCTCCAGCATGCACCAGATCGCCGGGCTGAACCCGTAAACCGACAATATAGCCTTCGGCTTCAGCCTGTATTTCGTGCGCGGCTTTGGTCGTCTCCAATGTGCACAGCAAGTCGCCTGGGGAGACCTGCTGTCCTTCTGCTACGAGAATGGCGACGACACGCGCCTCGGGTTCGTTCGGATTGATCAAAGGGATGCGCACCTCAACGGCGCTGGGTGTAGGGCTTTGGTCATGCATAGCGACTGTTATACCATCAAAAGGGCGGTTTGCATGATCGCTTCCACGCTGGGCAGGACGCGTGCTTCGAGCGGGCGGCTGGCGGGGATGGGCAGATCGCATGCCCCAACGCGCGCCACCCGCTTCAACCCTCCTCGAGATGCTTCCTGGACTTGGGCGATCACCTCAGCCCCCCATCCTAAGGTGCGCGTGCCTTCTTCGATGGTGATCAGGCGATGGGTCGCTTCCACCGAAGCCAGAATTGGCTGAATATCTAGTGGAGCGATTTGGGCAGGGATGATCACCGTCGAAAACACTTCATGCTCATATGCCAGGCGCTGTGCCGCCAGGCAGGCGAATTCTGCCATATAGCCATAGGTCACCATGGTTAGCGTAGGGGGAGGCGCAGCACGCAGGTTCAGCACGACGGTGGCAGCATACCCCTCTTCAGAGGTGGGAATCATCTCCTGGCGGGAGAAATCCGCCTCCCATTTTGGGTCCAGCACCTCTAAGGGATAGAGTAGCTTATGTTCGACGAATAGCACCGGGTGATCATCGTGCACGACTGCATGATACAAGAGCGCCCCTGGATCGCTAAAGGTGTTCACTGCCAGCAAGCGTAAGCCGGGTACGCCGATAAAGTGCTTCTCCAATGTTTGACTGTGGGTCGGTCCGTAGCCGCGATAGCCTCCCATCGGCGTACGGATGACCAGGGGTACGTGTACCTGATGGTTGTACATCCAGTGAAACTTGGTGGCATGGTTGATGATCTGGTCTGCAGCCAGGGCGAGAAAGTCGCCGAACATAAATTCGACGATGGGGCGCAAGCCGCGCATAGCCATGCCAATGGCGATGCCGAGGAATCCCGCTTCTGAAATGGGAGTGCTCAACACTCTTTCGGGAAAGGAGGTGGATAAGCCTTGGGTGACTTTGAACGCTCCTCCATATGGATCGAGCACGTCTTCGCCGATTAGATACACCTCGCTGTGCTCGCGCATCATGGTGTGCAGGGTTTGATTGAGGCAGGTCAATACGCTGGGCATGGGTGTCACCTTTGGGGCGGGGAGGTGTATTCAATGAACTCTGCCATGGGGTCATTCATCGCCGCCGCGAAGGCTTCGGCGATTTCATCATCTATCTGGCGTTCGATGCGCGCGCGGTCGGCCTCTTTCAAGCGCTGGCCATGGATCACCAGAGGGTCACGCGTCTGACGCAGGCGTGCGATCTCATCTGGCGGGCGGGTGTCGTCACCTTTGGAATGCGGTCCGAAGCGGCAGGTGTGGATCACCAGCGCCTGTGGCGCCTCACCGGCTCGAATGCTTTGCATGAGCCTCTGGGCTATGTGTGAGATGGGCACCACGTCGCTGGTGTCCAGCTCCTCGCAGGGGATGCCGAAGGCATGGAAGCGCGCCGCGATGTGCCCGGCAAGGGCGCGTTCGATGGGCGTGGTTTGGGCGATTCGGTTGTTTTCGACGACGAACAAAATCGGCGCTTGCCACAAAGCCGCCATGTTCAGCGCTTCGTAAACCACCCCTTCGCCAAAAGTGCCATCTCCTAAAAACGCAACAGTGATGGCTTCCTGACCCTTGAATTTCTCTGCCAGAGCCATACCCGTGGCGATGGGCACAATGCCGCCCTGAACGCCGTTGGAATAGAAATTGCGCCAATGGAGGTGTTGAGAGCCGCCGCGCCCTCCGCAGACTCCGCTGGCTTTGCCCATCAATTCGGCGAACAGGCGACGCGGCTCTCCGCCATAAGCCAGGAAGTGGCCATGGCAACGATGGTTGCTGAAGACGATGTCTTGCGCTTGCAGTTGGCTCAGCACACCCACCGCATTGGCTTCTTGACCCAGGTATGTGTGTGTCGTGCCGAAGAATACCCCACGCGCGAAATTCTCCAGCACGGTCTCTTCAAACCGCCGAATGCGATATAGCATGGTGTAGAACTGCTCAACGGATTTGGTGTCTAGGGAGTTGGGGTTGATGGGGGACCTCCTTCCTGCGATGCGGACATGTGCTGCGGAGTGCCTTTGAACTCCTCCGCGGAGACATGTCCGGGTTGGCTGATGCCCTCGCGTTTGAGCACTTTCCATAGAGTGACCAGCAGGATTTTTATATCCAACCAGAACGACCAATGATCCACATACCACACATCGAGCTTGAAGCGCTCTTCCCAATCCAGGATGTTGCGCCCGTTGATTTGCGCCCAGCCGGTAATGCCTGGGAGGGCATTATGGCGCCGCGCCTGCTCTGGGGTGTAGCGTTCTAGGTACTGCATGAGTAAGGGGCGTGGTCCTACCAGGCTCATTTCGCCGCGCAACACGTTGATCAACTCGGGCAATTCATCCAGGCTGAGGCTGCGCAGGAAGCGTCCAAGCTGTGTGAGGCGTTGATCATCGGGCAACAGGTTGCCGTCCGCGTCGCGCGTTTCCCGCATGGTGCGGAATTTAAAAATGCAAAATGGCTTGCCCCGATAACCCGGGCGGGTTTGACGGAAGAGGATCGGAGCGCCCAGATCGACCCGCACGGCTACAGCCACGAGGATAAGGATAGGCGCCAGGAGGATCAACCCCAGGCTGGTCAGGATCAGATCCAGCAAGCGCTTCGCTATCGGGATGCCTTCTGGAAATAGGATCATCCGGGCACTTCTTCGAGCCGAGATTGTCGCGAGCCGGGCTCTTCATGCGACTCTTTGAGGGCAAGCAGCACATCCAAGAGTTGTTCTTTCCACACGGGGTTGCCGGTGTAGGGCAACCAAAGCGCAGTCTTGCCGATGCGCACATGAGGCAGGGATAGCTCATCTTGAGGTGGCATTTTATCCTCGGAGAAACGCAGGGCAATTTGCCCGCTATCCACCGAAATGCTGCTCAAGCCCACCTGCTCGGCGAGGTTTTTCACTTTGAGCTGGAAGAACAGGTTGAGCGTCTCTTGCGGAGGCTCGCCAAAGCGGTCGTTGAACTCGTCAACCATGGCATCGAGCTCTTCGAGCGTACGCACCTCCGCCAGGCGACGATACAACCCCAAACGCACATCCTTATCGGCAACATAGTCCTTCGGGATGCGCACGGCAAGCGGCAGGTCCACATGCACGGGTGTGATCTGCAAAGGGTAAGAGAACGGCAAAGCTTTGTCCGGATGGGCACGCTCCTGACGCAGATTGCGCACCGCTTCTGCCAGTAAGGTGGTATAGAGGTGAAAACCCACAGCCGCGATGTGTCCATGTTGACGCGTGCCGAGTACATCTCCGGCGCCGCGTATCTCTAAATCGCGCATGGCGATGGAAAAACCAGCGCCCAATTGTGTGTTTTCGGCAATCGTATCCAAGCGCCGACGTCCATCCGGGGAGGGGAGCTTCTTTCGATGGCGAAAGAAATAGGCATAGGCGCGTTGCGCCCCGCGTCCCACACGACCGCGCAGCTGGTAGAGCTGCGCCAGGCCGAAGGTGTCCGCACGGTCTACGATCAGAGTGTTGGCGTTTGGGATGTCCAGACCGGATTCGATAATCGAAGTGCACAGCAACACGTCGATCTGCCCTTCGGAAAAAGCTTCCATTACAGAAGCAAGCTGTTCTTCAGGCATCTGACCATGGGCAATCGCCAGGCGCGCTTCCGGCACCAGGCTGGCGAGGTGAGCGCGCATCGCCTCGATGGTTTGCACGCGGTTGTGCACGAAGAAGACCTGCCCGCCGCGCTCGAGTTCGCGCAAAATAGCCTGACGCACCAGGCGCGGCGTATAGGGGCCGACATGGGTGATGATGGGCAGGCGCTCCTCTGGAGGGGTATTGATGGTGGATATATCTCGGATGCCGCTCAGCGCCATGTAGAGCGTGCGCGGGATGGGTGTGGCGGTAAGGGTGAGCACGTCCACTTCTGTGCGCAGTTTTTTCAACCTCTCTTTGTGTGTCACGCCAAAGCGCTGCTCCTCATCGATGATGACCAAGCCCAAGTCTTTGAAGCGCACATCTGGAGAGAGCAGGCGATGGGTGCCAATGACGATATCCAGCTTACCTAGCGCCAGCGCATCGATGATCTCGCGCTGTTCCTGGGGAGAGCGGAAGCGGGAGAGCATTTCAACGCTCACCGGAAAAGCAGCCAGGCGCTGTTGAAAGGTTTTGAAGTGTTGTTGCGCTAAAACGGTGGTAGGCACGAGCATGGCGACTTGTTTGTTATCCATAACCGCTTTGAAGGCGGCGCGCAGGGCAACCTCGGTTTTGCCGTAGCCCACATCTCCGCAAATCAGGCGATCCATGGGGCGCTGGCTCTGCATATCGCGCTTCACCTCTTGGAGCACCTGCACCTGATCGCGCGTCTCGATATAAGGGAAACTGGCTTCCAATTCACCTTGCCAGGGAGTATCCTCGCTGAAGGCGTAACCCTGAACGATGCTGCGCTGCGCATACAGTTCCAACAGCTCTTGGGCGACCTCTTTTACGGCTTCCTTGACGCGCGCCTTGGTCGAACGCCACTCCTGGGTGCCCAGATGGTTGAGCGCAGGAGGCTGACGCGAGGGACCAATGTAGCGCGTGAGGCGGTTTGCCTGGTGCACCGGGACGAAGAGCTGGGTGTCGTTGGCATACTCCAGGCATAGATACTCCCGTTCCACGCCATCCAGGGTGCGTTGCACCAAGCCCAGGTAGCGGCCGATGCCATGATCCACGTGGACCACGTAATCTCCGGGTTGCAGGTCTGCATAGGCGGTTTCGGGCGCTTCCGCGGTGGCCATGGGGCGGCGTCGCGGTTCGGCGCGCCGCCAGCCGAAGATCTCGCCATCGGTGAGCAGCAGGATCGGGGGATGCCCTTCTCGTTGCAGGTGGAACCCTTCGTTCAGGCTGCCTTCGAGGAACAGCGGTGCGGTTTTGGGGTGTGGCGAGGCAACCTCCTCCCACAGCTCCTTCAATCGGGCGCATTGGCGAGAAAGGATGACCACCTGTTCGCCTTTCTGCAGGACCTCTTGAACGTATTCCATGAGGGGTTTCAAACGCCCACCAAAGCGTGGTCCGCTTTCAAACGCGTTAGCCCAGAAGTGTGCTTCCTGCGGTTGATCGAAAGGTGCGCCTAGCTCGACCTCTTCGGCTGCTGCATGACCCAGAACCAGGGGGTTGAACAGGCTGAGCTGTTCTTGAAGCTCGCTCCAGGTGATATATGGCACGGGGAAGTCTTCGCCGAGCAAACCTTCGGTGGTGAGTTCCTGGCGGAGTTTTACAGCTTGCTCTTCGATTTCATACACCGCATCGGCAAAGGATTGCGCATCGTCGATCACCACCAGGCATGTCTGAGGCAGGTAATCCAGAAGGCTGGCGGGTTGGGGGTGCAACTGGGGGATGTGAAACTCGTTGAACTGGAAATGCTCGTCTTCGGTCAAATGAGCGGGCACAAGGTACTCTCTGGCAGGCGTGACCAGCAATTCGTTAATGGCTACGTCCAGGCGGCGCTGGCTGGCTGGATCGAAAACGCGCAGGGATTCGATTTCATCGCCAAAGAACTCCAGGCGCACCGGATGGGGTTCGGAGGGCGGCCAGATATCCAGGATGCCACCGCGGTGGGCAAACTGGCCGGCGGAGACGACCAGGTTTTCGAGCGTGTAGCCGATGGAGACGAAGTGTCGGAGTAATGCGGGAAGGGAATGGCGTTGTCCTTTGCGCAGACCGCGCGTCGCAGCCAGGAAAGAGGCGCGCGGCATGGTGCGCGTCATCACGCTGCGCGCGGCCGCGAAGATCACGGGTGGAGGCGAGGGCAGCGAGCCTTCATCCAAGTGGTACTTTGCCAGGTTGGTCAGCGCTTGTAATCTCTCCTGACGGGTGCGCTCCCCCCAGACGGATTGTTCATAAAAGAGGGGGGTGGGTTCGGGGAAGAAGATGCGCCCTCCTTCGGGAAGCCACAGCTCGGATTCTTCGAACAGGCTGAGCGCACGGTCATTGCGGTCGATGATGAACAGGATCGGACGCTGGGTGAGCGCCTGTAAGCTGGCGAGCACAGGCAGGCGCGCGGCGCGCCTCAATCCCAATGCCGGCACGGGCTGGCGCGCCTCGAGCGCCGCATCCAGCGGTGCAAGGGCAGGTTGAATGGCTTCTTGTAAAAACGCCAGACGCCTCATCGCTCTCCGTTGCGCGGGTTATAGCGGTTCATCGCGGCTTCCAATCCCTGGGTGACGAAGGTCAGAACCGCCTGGACGGCTTTTTGCAGGGTGAAGGTCAAGGCTTCCTCCTCCGAGGCAGAGAAGTCTTTGAGCACATAATCGGCAGCCTGTTTCTTGCCCGGTGGACGACCGATGCCCAGGCGCAAGCGGGGGAACTCTTCGCTCCCCAGTGCCTGGATGATGGACTGCATGCCTTTGTGTCCCCCCGATCCTCCTCCAGGGCGCAGTCGAATCGTTTCTAGGGGGAGGTCCACATCATCCACAACTACCAGCAGGCGCTCGATAGGGATGCGGTAGTAACGCAACAAAGCGCTCACCGCCTGACCTGACAGGTTCATGTAGGTTTGAGGTTTTGCCAGCATCAAAGGATGGTTCTGGTATGTGACCTTAGCCAGCAGGGATTTGTGCTCCATGCGTCCAAAGGCGCCGTTCAGCTCTTTGGCGAGTTGGTCCAGCACCATAAAGCCGATGTTGTGGCGGTTGCGCATGAACTCGCGCCCCGGGTTGCCCAAGCCGACGATCAAATGCGCGGGGTGATCCGACACGGCGTGCATGGTAATCTCGGTTCTCGGTTGAATTTCCATCATTGCAAATCAAGATCGCAGGCGCAGCACGCGTCTCAGGGCGGCATAAGCCAGACCCAAGAGCGCTATGCCAAAAGCCATCCCACCGCCGCGGAGGACGCTGGTGCGGATGTCTTCGGTGGTCAGGATGGCGGGGTTGGTGGGTAAGGGCGTAGGTGTGGCGCGCGGCGACGTGGGTGAAGCGGTGATGACCAGCGGCGCCTGGAGGGAGGCCTTAGGAAGCGGCGTGTTTGTCTCGATGGGGGTGTAGTTGCGCACTCTCAAAGAGCCGACCTGCGCCATAACGCGCCCGCCGTTGTCCAAGATGACGATCAGCCGAAGCTGGTAGTCGCCATCGGTGATCAGCGAGGTATCCCATTCCGCCAACAAGCCGTGGGCCACCGGTTCTTCCAGAGTTTGGATGAGAAACCAGGTGTCGCTGGGGTCGTGGGCGTAGGCGAAGAGCAACTCCGCCGATTGAAAGCCAGGTATGTCTGTGCTCCCCTGCACGAGCACGGTGCCCTGAAGGACCTCGCCGGGGCGCGGCGCGCGGATGGCGACGAGGGGGTTGGCCACCGCAGTAGGAGTGCCCACCTGCAGAGCTGAGGTGAAGGTATATGCCACCAACAATATGCCTGCTGCCAGGGCGGAAATCAGAGTACACATGCCAAACGTTTAGTTTAACATGGAGCGTAAAAAGGGTCAAATTTTCTGCGTGTGGCTTTTTGCCAGGGAGAAAGCGCCTCATGCGTCCAGCGGACTGCACATGACCAATCCAGCGCGCTGAAGCACATGGGTGTAGATCATCATTGGGCTCACATCCTTTCGCCGGGCTCAGGGCAAGCCTTGTGCCTCAAGAGATCCTGCACGATGCGCATGCCTATTCTGAGCTGGCAAAGCATCGCAGCCAGCCTGAAGCAGGTGCATGGCGAAGGAGCAGTGCAAGGTGTGGCTGGTGAGGCGCTTGGGAATGCCGGCTGTTTGGGTCAGCTTGCCGCGCGTGGTCTGCTGAAGCCCGGCTGCAACCTTCCAGCAGCGGAGTGTCCCAGATGAAAAGGGCGGTTGTCCTCACCCCCAGCCCCTCTCCCACGGGGAGAGGGGAGTCTTGAGGCGCGCGAGAGGGAAGAGGCAAGGAAGAGGTATTGTCCGATCAATTCGCATGCGGCGTTGGGGAGGTTCCTGACCAGGGCTTCGGGGAGAACCCCCTCGCCGTGACCAGCGGCGAGGCTTTCTTCGTGAAACAGGCGCTAGTCTTCAAGGAGGCGGTCGGTGAGCTTTTATTGCCGCATGGTTATTCCTCAATTGACAATACGTTTTTTTGAAGTATTATGTGAATGAGGTAAACTGCATGGCTCTCGGGAGAGCATGATAGAGAGTCGCACGAGAAAAGACATAGAGTCGAGCTAATTACAAGTTGGTCAACTTACGCCACCATGAAACATCGAAGGATAATTTTGATGAAACACTTGTTCCTTCATCGCGCATTGT
>JBBIVW010000013.1:0-71511 GCA_037439525.1 Anaerolineae bacterium | reverse complement strand
CGGAGGAGCTGGTGCGCTATCGGCTGGTCAATCGCTTGCGAGCGTTGTTGAATGACGTGAACACGTATCCGCTGGAGCGGGAGAATAGCAGGTTGTGGAGAGAGTATTATGGGGCAAGAACGGTCCATCTGGAAGAACAGATAAGCGATGCTCGGGAACAATACGAGAAATTGCTTTCCGCAGATCCAGGCGATCTCAAGTTGCGCGCTTACATTATGGCAGATTACGGAGAGGTGTTAAGGCGATTAAGGTACACCGAACAGGAAGCAATCTCATATCTGGAACAAGCCATATCTGCTATCCCCACTGACACAAAACTGGTCTGGGCGTTCCATCAACTGGCAGGAGCATACAGACGCTTAAATAAATATGCAGATGCATGGGCTACTGTGAAAAAGGTAAGAGATTACTGCGCAGAGGTTGGAGATAGGTATGGATTGCTGTTAGCCTTGGATAGACTGGAAACCTTTTGGGCGGCGGATGGAGATTTTCGTCAGGCGGATGCTGTAAGAAAGCAAAGACTCGAAATCCTCGCTTCGTTGCAACTCAAACTGCCATATATGGAAATATTTATATACGGCGGACTTGGTTTTGCCCGTGCCCTGTTATCAGGACGCTACCGCGAGACTGAGCGGGATGTAAGGAGGGCGGTGTCAATTGCCAGAGAATTGAACGCGACCAACCTGGTATATATGGCGAGAGACCTGGGATACATTTTGGGTATGCAGGGCAGGTATATGGAGGCAGAGGATGCCTTCAATGAATCTGTATCCATTGCTACAAAATTTGATACCGTTGTGTGTGAAATGGAGCAGGCAATCACCGATGGATTCTGGGGTTCTATTCTCAAAAGACAAGGTCGTTTCGAAGAATCAGAGAAGAGATTGTTTCGCAGTCTGGAAACAAAAAGGAGAGTGGGAGACGAAATTGGGATTCCTGAGTTGTATATCTGGCTTGGAGAATTGGCCGAAATACGTTCTCTTTTTGAGTCTTCGGCGAACAAACTTGAACTGGCAGGCTCATACTATAACGAGGCTGTTTTGCTGGCGCGTTCCCTTCAAACCCGGAACTATTTCAGGGCTTGGGCACTCACAGGTCTCATTCGCGTCAAACACGCGCAAGGGGAATACGCTGCCATTCCACCACTGCTCGCAGAAGCGGAGCAACTGGCACAGCAGTACGAATACAATGACCACCTGGCATCGTTGCGGCTGACCCAGGGTCACATCGCCTGGGAAGGCAACGCCCCCACGTGGGAGAACGGCTTTGACGCCGCCCTGCGCTATTACCAGCACGCCCTCATCTACGCCCTGCGCTACAACCGCTTCCTGCTGGATGAAGTGTTGAGCGGAAGACCGCAAGGCACGCCACTGCGCCCCATCATTCCGTACTGTCTGCAACGCGGTGAGGAAGGGCGCAGGATGCTGGTCGCCTTGCGCGATTGGTGGCAGACAGGCGTCAACGACGTCGGCACGCCGCGCCCCGATACGATTTCGCCTATTCCCGAAGGCATCCTGCTGCTGGAAGCGGAACGCATCGCGCGCGAGCGCGAACCTGGGGACGGTTCGCCGCAAAAGAGTGTGGTGGAGCAGATAGTGAATGCTCTGAAAGAGATGGGAGCGGGCTAACACGCGCTTGCACCTGACGCCGCTTCGCTGCGCTCGCGGCGCGGCTGATGCGCATCCCGTTAGCCAGCATGGTAAATCTATAAATGCTGCAGACGAAAAGAGGTGTTCTCATGAGTACTCTAAGTCTCATTGGACTACCCTAGACGAAAGTGGATCGAATGTTTCATCTCTCAAGTCTATCTTTTTTGATGAAACTGGCACAATATTCCGCGAAGCGGTTGGACAAGCTTTCTGTTTTGCTAATGATGTGGTGAGCGTTACACGAAAAGCCGGATTTTCTCACTCAGGGGAGTTATGGGACCAAGCCGTTCAGAGACACTTATGGAAAATCATCGAAGATGGAGAGGGAGAACCCTGTTTCGTAAAGGGGGCTGAACTTCTCATTGAAAAGATAAGAGGCAAAAGTGTGTGGGAGTACGGTATTTCTATCTTTGAGGGTGAAGGTGCCACTCGCTTCTTTAACTTACCCGATGGCCTAATTAGGACTCCTACTTCCATCGTAGCTCTTGAATTTGAGCATGGAAAAAGTATTGGTGAATGGGGAAGACAACTCGCAAAAGCAATTCGATCAGCGGCATCTTCGAAAATAGATGGTGTTCTATTCTGTTTTTATTTCAAAGGGAAATCTGCTAAGTCTTTGTTTTTGGGCAGGAAGTTTACACCCGAATTTCAAACCTTACTCGGAAACGCATATAATAAAAAAATCGGGATTGTCACTATTGACCAAGAGGAATTATCGATATATCCGAAGCCAACGTATCCAGAGGTAGCTGATTTTGTGAGAAATACCTATATGAAACCAGAAGGGTAAAAGCTGGCAGCCAAGGTAGAGGAACTGAGCATCGGATAAAGAGCGCCTCCTGGGAAATAGCGCTCCACATCAGGCTGGATTGAGCTGATAGGTTGGCACTCGATTTTGCACTTTGAACATGTGCTAATACACGCGTGCCACAGAAAAGTGGTGGCGACGGTGGCTGAGCCGGGACAAGACTGGCTTTCATGCGGCGAGAGCGTGCGCATTGTTCGCATGGTGCACAAAATCGCTAAAATCTACACGTTTGATGTGCTATAATACCTATGTAGGGACGGGTGATCCCCTCTCGGGCGGATGAGTAGCGCCACAAGGAGCTGCCTGGCGGGCAGCCGCAGAGGCGGTTCGCTCTGCAAATGGGGGTTTCGACGATCTCGTTGGGCGGCAATCGCAATCGCGTTGATTGCGAATTAACGTCATAACGCGAGTCAAAGGAGGTGATCTTTGGCCATAGAATAACCTAATGAAATTGAGCGCATAGAACCAGAGGTTCCGTAAACCGAAAGAAAGGAGCATAAGATGTCTCACAACCGCCATTCGTTATCCAGGCGGGACTTCATTAAACTCATCGCTTTGGGTGCTGGAGGGGCACTTCTGGCAAGTTGCAAGCGAGGCGGCAGATTGCCTGGTGGTCTTGTTTCAACCCCTTCACCTGCTACTGTACCCACTTTTCCCCCTGGGACAACAGCCAACCTCATTCTCACCAATGGCAAAGTCATGACCGTGGATGCCGCGGATACGGTAGTCCAGGCGGTTGCCATCGCTGGAGATAAGATCTTGGCGACCGGAACGGATGAGGCGATACGCGCCCTGGCAGCGCCGGACGCGCAGGAGATAGACTTGATGGGGCGCGCCGTGACGCCCGGTTTGATTGACCCGCACCTCCACTTCCGCGCAATGGGGTTGAACAATACATATTACACCCCCTTTATTCTTCCAGATGTGAAAGACGTTGCTTCGCTGCAATATGCCCTGGCCGAGGCTATCAAAGGGAAACAACCCGGCGAATGGGTGATGGGATACTACATGATTCTGGCGGATAAACCTGTTCCCACGAAGGAAGACCTGGATCCGGTGTCGCCTGATAACCCGGTCTTCATTATGCACATCGGCGGCCACTGGGGCACGGCGAACAGCGTTGCGCTGCAAATCGCCAATGTGACCGCCAACACGCCCAGCCCTCAGGGAGGCATTATCGAGAAAAAGGATGGCGAGCCAACCGGGGTCTTTTACAATCACCGCGCCATGGATGTGCTGCGCCGCTTTGCCCCGCCGATCACAAGCGATATGATCAAACAATCCATTCTCGATACGCAGACTCTCATGGCTTCGGTCGGCGTGACCACTTTTCATGACAACAACATCCGCGATTTGGAGGATTTGCGCGCCTATCAGGAACTTTCACAGGAAGGGAAGCTTTTCCTGCGAAACGATTTGTATCTCACCCTCGAATGGCCTTCCGACCTCGAAAAAGTGGACCAGGTGGAGCATATCGACGATGGTGTGACACGCTTTCGAGGCTTCAAATTCCTGATTGACGGTCAAGGTCCAACAGCCTATTGTTACAAGCCGCACAACGGTGTCGAATGGCGCTTGACCACCTGGGACCAGAAAATGTTCAAAGACACCATCCGCAGCCTGCATGACACGGGTCTGCAAATCTGCACCCATTGTATCGGCGATGCTGCCGCCGATCTGGTGCTGGAAGCCTATGAAGCTGCGATGAACGCCAACCCGCGCTCGGATCCGCGCCACCGGCTCGAACATGCTATTCTCACCACTGCGAAGGCTACGCAAAAAATGAAAGACCTGGGCGTTGTCGTCAGCACACAGCCGGCTTTCATTTACCTGTTCGGCGAAGCCTGGAATTATCTCTTTGGCGCCGAGCGAATGGAGCGCATCATGGTGACGAAAGAATGGTTGCAATCCGGCGTCCATGTGGCAATCGGTTCGGACGCGCCGTCCACGCCGTTTTATCAACCGCAGGCGACCCTGGCTGGCGCCATGACGCGCTACACTTTCAAACAAAACACCATCGGCGCCGAACAGACTTTTACCTTTGCCGAAGCCTTGCGCGCGCATACCTACGAAGGCGCCTACTCTGGGCATCAGGAACACATCAAGGGGACGCTGGAAGCAGGCAAATTCGCGGATTTGGTGGTATGGAGCGGCGATCCCTCCCTCCTCGCGCCTGAAGACCTGTTTAGCAGCACGGTTGACCTAACCCTGGTAGGTGGGAAGACTGTATACAAGAGGACATAGGGAGGTATTGCGCGACAGCTAATATTTAACTCATCAATTAAACAGAACAAGATCGTTCCCGCCCAACATCTGCACATTCAGTGAAATGATGTTGGAATTGGATACATTTAACTACCACTATGGGCAAGCCTATAAGGATTCCAACCGCCCAACCGGTAGCTCCAGCTATTTGCTCCTTTGCGTGTCTGGGATGCGGAGGCTAAGTTTGGTGCCGGAAGGCTGCTATCGTCACTGGACGTCCTGCTGGTGAAGCGGTATGATTTTGGGCAAGAAGCTATACCTCTAAGTGTGTTGCCCGATGAGGTAACCTGATGAACCGAGAACAAATCTTACGCGACTTAATGGCTCTTCCTTCGAGGTTGCAGCAAATCGTGGCAGATTTCATCGCTTTTTTGCGTTTATGTTATACCCAAGACCTGCCTGAGGATGTAGGTGCTTTACCACCACTGAAGGACGAGCACTTTGTCGGCATATGGAGTGATCGTCCAGATATGATGGATAGCAGCACCTGGATTCGCACAATACGAGCACGTGAATGGGGTTGAGTGTGTGACAGAGCTCACGATTATTGACACAGATATCCTTATTGTTGCTGGCCGTGGTGTCGATGAAGCTGTTGATTATCTCCAAAAACTTGAACAAGAAACACGGTTGGCCATAAGCGTTATTGCACAGATGGAACTCGTTGTTGGATGTTGTAACAAGACGGAACTTCGGGCTCTGGAACAGTTTCTCAGACATTTCCGGATACTTAAGCTTAACGAGACTATCTCTGACAAAGCCGTAGAATTACTACAACAGTATCGGTTGAGCCACGGTTTACTCATCGCAGATGCGTTAATCACCGCCACGTCCTTGAGTTGGTGCTGCCCTCCCGTTTCTAAAAATCAGCGCGATTATCGGTTTATCACTGACTTGAATTTGCTGCCCTACCCGTAGCTTGTAGTTTTCTAATTCCTGCCACAGCCGACTTGATTTAGCTGACGCTCCAGCGGGCAGCTAAGCGTGGTCGTTGGGCGACGTTCATCGCAGCAGGAGAATGCGAGCGGTCAAACGCGCGTCGCTTGAGTTCTTGCTAATCAAAGGGCATTTCCTCCTCTTGACAGCGTATTTATTTACTGTATTATTTGAGTGAGGTAAACTGCGCGGCTCTCGGGATAGCATGGCAGAAATTCGAGCAAGACGAGCTAGAGAGTCGAGATAATTGCACATTGGGCGGCTGGCTCTTACAAAGAGAAGAGTGAAGAATGAGCCGACTAGGGTTCTCGAAATTGATGACGGGTCTGACCTTGGTGGTGATGACCATGGTCGCGTGCGGCGCTCCCACACCCAAGCTCGTCGTGATCTTTGCGACAGCAACATCACAGCCTACTCCCACTCCAGTCCTGCTGACAGAAATCCCAACACCTGCGATTCCTATACCTGACGGCCTCCTACCATCTCCACTTACCCCCGCTTTCTTTGACAGCCTCTATCAACAAGCAATCAGCCAGGCATCAAGCGATCTTCCAACTGCAACATTCGCGGAGATTCTGGTAAAAGTCTATCCGTTTGGGTCTGAGTCATGGCCGGGCATAACAATCTTTTTTAGGTTTATGATGGGAGGAGACCTCTATTCCTATCAATGGGATAATGAAACCAACGATCTGACATACCAGGGAAAAACGCACTATTTTGCCATCGGTAGCGGGGAAGGTACCTGTAGCATAATGCCCTGGCATAGAAAACCGGGTTGGGAAGAACTTGTGCGATTTGGCTATTTCACGATTCACAAGAACTTCCCAATAGATATGAAAAGTCATTATCTTCTAAACGCAAAAGCTTGGGAAAAGGAGTGTCGCTGGCAAGCGTATTTTTGGCACGATACGGAGCATTTGGGCAATTTTGTCCTCAATGAATCAGGGCCAAGTGGCCAATGAGTTTTAGTGTTGTCAAGTCATTTAGCATATTTTGGCACGATCGAGGCATTGACACGAAAAGCTACATAACAACCGCGTGCAGCCGACAGCGCTTCTCGCGGCGACTACTCTGCCAGTTATGCTTCCGATTGCTTCGCTCGTGTCTGCATAATATGCGGTTGAAGCTTAGGTTGGTGTCGGCGCTAAAACGCCTCCGCTGCGCGTAGCTCAATCGCCGCGCCGTTAGCCCGCTCACTTATCGAGGCACAAATCGCGAGAGGATGAATGGACATCACCTTTTTGCTTAAAGGGCTCGCCATCGGCTTTTCAATTGCTGCTCCTGTTGGACCAATCGGCGTGTTATGCATACGCCGCACATTAGCTGAGGGACGTGCATCTGGTCTCGTTTCTGGTCTGGGCGCTGCCACCGCCGACGCAATCTATGGCTGTATTGCTGGATTCAGCCTGACTTTCATTTCGAACTTCTTGGTTAGTCAGCAAGTATGGCTCCGCCTTATCGGTGGCATGTTTCTGTGTTATCTGGGTCTCAAGACTTGGTTCGCAAGGCCCGCAGAACAAGCAGCCTTAGCTAAAGGGAATGGTCTCGTTGGTGCTTATGCGTCAACGTTTTTTCTGACACTCACAAATCCGATGACCATCATTTCCTTTGCGGCGATATTTGCTGGCTTGGGTTTGGCAGGCACCAGGGGGAACTACGTGTCAGCGGGAGTTTTGGTCTTGGGCGTGTTCATTGGCTCAGCCCTTTGGTGGCTCGTGTTGAGCGGTGGTGTTGGCTTATTTCGGGAAAAGTTCAACCCCCACGGATTGCAATGGGTCAATAGGATTTCAGGCGCGATCATCACAGGGTTTGGTTTGTTTGCTCTTCTAAGTGCGTTATAATGGAAGCGCGATGCTCCAGGCATAGGGGGGGGACTAAGATGCGCTTGTACATGACGCCGCTCCGCTCGATCCGCATGCGGTTGAACCTTAACGTTAAGCGAAAGCCATGTTAGAAAGGGTATCTCATTAGTCATCCCATGGGATGCGAATTAAGGAGACCACATGTCAAATCCTTCCCTAATTGTCGCACTATTGGCAGCAGGTGATGCCGGCGACCTTGATGCGTTCGATCGGTACCTCCACGAAAATGTAGTCGTGCATGCACCCTCTGGTCTTTCGACGATTGGGCTTCAGAGCGAGCGTGAGTCGTGGCGCAAAGCCAAGTCGGCGATACCAGACCTTAATCACGAATTCATCGACGTCTTCTCCAGCCCTACTGCCGAGGCCGCCCGTGCAATCGTCACGGGCACGATGTACGGTTCTTATGGGGAGTTTTCCTCGGAGGGACGATCCTTTAAGGTGGACCAGGCTGTATTTGCGCATATCAGAGACGGTAAGATCGTTGAGTTATGGGAAATCGTCGATACGGGCGTGCTGCGTGAACAACTAGGAGAGACAAACAAATAGGCGAATCCGGCTCCGAATAACACGCGTATCTAGCTGACGCGATTCGCTTAGCTTCGCAGCGCGGCTGGACCTTAACGTTTGGCTGTCTTACAATAGAAACTCGCAATGGCAAATAAAGTAATCACTACCCTTCTCGAAAGAGCTTGTCCCTCTATTCGGTACAGGATGCGAACAGAGATCTTAGGGGAATCGTTCAGTGATGAAGCAAAAGTGTTACAGCACCAGCTTTTACAGGAGAATGCGGTTCAAGAAGTGTTGAGCTGGCAAGGTTCCGACGGGTGGAAAAGCAGTTCATTTCATGGTAACAAGGGAATTGAAGCAGGAATCCGATTTCTACGCGAAAAAGGTGTTACAAAACAGCATCCTGCGATTACATCGGCGTTGAATGCGTTGCGAGAAGAGCCCAATCTGATCTATCGGGGAATTGGAAAACCAGGCAATGTTCTTGATCAACTTGGGTTTGGGGGTGCCCAAATGATTCGGGCTGTTGTATTCGCCTATGCAGGAGCGGAAGATGAACCATTTGTGGAGGAACAGATCAAGATTGCGCTCGCCGGATTCAATTTCATCCTTACTATTAGCAATCTTGATGAGATAACATGTGAATACAAAAACAAGCTCGTCTTCAAACCAGGAGTCATGTGGCCCAGCATTTACCATCTTCGTTTACTAGCCCATACCAACAAATGGAGAACGCCAGAGAATTATCACATAGTTGCAAAAGGGATAAGCAAGTTAGTCGAATTATCGCCAATTCCTCATATCCTTGTGCTGAAACAATCGCAATTGGTTGCTCCTGCAGCCTTCGCGATGCAAGAGTTCAATCCTAATCTGGAAGAAATGAGTGATGCTATGTGGATGCAATGGTTTCATCGAATGGAATTGCTTTCGCACATCGGGGTCATACACTCCATTCCGGAATTGCAAAAGCAAGTGATGAGATTGGAGCAGATACTAAAACAGGGAAAAGGATGGTTCATGGGGAAGGTCACTCACAGTTCTTTTATGAATTGGGGCGTGTACACGGGATTGGCTTTAGAGAATGATTGGCGCTCTCCCCAGAGACGAGCGAATGACCTTACGTTTCGAAGTTTGTTAATCATGCATCAATCCAAAAAACAGCCTAACAATGCTTGCGACGGACAGGCAGGTATGCTCCCCGCTTGAAGGAAATCTGTCCCTTTGAGATTTTTCTACTCACGGAGTATATCCTGCCAAGTTCAGCTCGACACTGAAAACTACCATTGGGCGAAAGAGAAGATATGCCCACCTGAGCAAGGGGGGTGTAAGGAAAGAGCGGATTTCGTAAGCACCTATATCGGCAATTTGGTGTTGGTCATGATAGAGAATATAGCGACTTGCGCAGTGCAGGCAGGGTTTCTTTGTTTTGGTTGGATGGATCATGCTCGAGGCGAATAGCGTATCGAAGCTGGTCGAGGAATATCTTGGGCTTAGGGGTGGATGGGTCAGGTATAAAACAGCTTTACATTACGAATTTGGGTATATAATGAATAAATAAATAAATGATTTAATTATTAAAGATGCCGACCAACCCTGAATTTGCCGACCTTCTTGCCAAATCGGTGCTCCTTTCACCCCCATCACTTGTCGCATCAATCTGCCCTGCCGGCTTGCCCAAAGACAAAGGATTAAGGAATGAACCCGAATCGTTTTAGCTCCTGTTTGCTTGGGCTTTGCGTTGTACTATTACCGTCCCTGCTGAGCAGCTGTATTCAAATGGTGCCTGCCCCTACTCCAACAGACCAGGCTGGCAGGGCAAGCCGCACGGTGCGAGTCGGCGTCTATCAGAACGAACCCAAAGTTTTTTTTGATGAGAATCGCCAAGCCTCCGGGCTGTTCATCGAGCTGCTGGAAAAAATCGCCGCGGAAGAGGGCTGGACGCTGCTCTACGTGCCGTGCGCATGGTCCGATTGCCTGCAAGCCCTCTCCAATGGCGAGATTGACTTGATGCCCGACGTAGCCTATTCAGCTGAACGGGACGCTGTCTACGATTTCCACCGTACGCCGGTGCTCGAATCTTGGTCGCGGGTATACGCCGCGCCGCAATCCCAGATCGCTCAAATACCCGACCTGGACGGTAAGCGAATCGTCGTGCTGCGAGGCTCCATCCAGCAGAGTGTCTTCGAGCAGTTGATGAGCGGCTTTGGGTACGAGGTGGAGCTTCTCCCTGCTGATTCGCTCGAGCAGGCTTTTGAGCTGACGGCGAGCGGGCAAGCCGATGCCGCCATAGCCAATCACCTGTTCGGCGACTATTTCTACCAGGATTATGGATTGTCCAAGACGGCGATTGATTTCAACCCAACCAAGCTTTACTACGCGACTGCCGCAGGACGCAACGCCGAACTTTTGAATGCCATAGACCTCCACCTAGACGAATGGATTCCACAAAAAAGCTCTACCTATTACACCACATTGGGCAATTGGACGGGGTCGCAAATACTCTACCGCGTACCACCGTCCGTTTTTTGGGTGCTTGGCGGAATCATTGCTTTGTTACTTGCGGCGATAGCGACAGCGTCAATGTTCCGTCATCAGGTTAAAATAAGAACAAAGCGCCTGGAGCAAAGCAACGCGGAATTGCAAAAGAGCGAACAACGCTATCAAATCCTTGCCCACATTTCGCCTGTAGGCATCTTCCGTACCGATTCCAATGGCGCGACGACCTATGTCAACCCAAAATGGTGCGAAATTGTCGGCATATCGGCGGAGGAATCTCTGGGGGATGGATGGCTCAAAGCTGTTCACCCTGACGATAGAGAAAGGTTGCGCCAGGGATGGCAGGAAGCGACCCAACTGCGCCGACCATCCTGGTCGGATTACCGATTCGTGCGGTCAGACGGGACAGTTGTTTGGGTTATGGGACAGGCGACACCCGAAATGGACTCCGAGGGGCAAATCGCGGGCTATGTGGGCACAATCACTGACATCACCGAGCGCAAGCGGGCTGAGGAGGAAATCCGCACGTTGAATGCCGAACTGGAACAGCGCGTGGCTCAACGCACCGCAGAGCTGAACACAGCTCTGCTCAAGGTGCAAGAGGCTGACCGGCTCAAATCCGCCTTTCTGGCTACCATGTCGCACGAGTTACGCACGCCACTCAATTCCATCATCGGCTTTACCGGCATGTTGCTGATGAATTTAGCGGGGCCTTTGACCTCAGAGCAGGAGAAGCAACTCAATATGGTACAAGACAGCGCCCGCCATTTGTTGGACTTGATTAACGATGTGTTGGACATTTCAAAGATTGAAGCCGGTCAAATCGAATTGGCGCGCAAGCCATTCGACATGCGGACGGCGATCCAGAAAAGTGTGGAAACAATCGCCCCACTTGCTGAGAAAAAAGGGCTGGCGCTCATAGCCGCGATTGCCCCGGAGGTAGGCGAGTTCGTCGGCGATCAGCGGCGGGTGGAGCAAATTCTCCTCAACTTGCTTAATAACGCCGTCTAGTTCACCGAACGAGGGCAAGTTCGCATTGAATGTGGCGTTGAGGAAAACCAGTTGGTCGTTCATGTGAGCGATACCGGCATCGGCATCCAGGCAGAAGACATGGATGTGCTCTTCAAGCCATTTCGTCAGGTAGACACTGGCATCACACGCCAGTACGAAGGCACCGGGCTGGGACTTTCTATTTGCAAACGATTAGTGGAAATGATGGACGGCAAAATCTGGGTCGAAAGCGAATGGGGCAAAGGAAGCACCTTTAGCTTTACGTTGCCGAAACCCTAATAACTCGTAAAGGATCAGACTATGAAAGGTAAAATCCTGCTTATCGAAGATAACGAAAAGAATCGTTACATGGTCACCTTTCTCCTGGAAAAGCACGGCTATCAGGTCTTTCAGGCAGAGGATGGACAAAGCGGTATCGCGCTTGCTCAACAGGTTAAACCCGACCTCATCCTGCTGGACATTCAACTACCGGTGATGGATGGATATACAGTCGCTCAAGCGCTCGCCCAGAATGGAGCGCTGCGGAACATCCCGATTGTGGCTGTAACTTCTTACGCCATGGTCGGCGACCGAGAGCGCGTCCTGGCGGCAGGGTGTACGGGCTACATCGAAAAGCCAATCAACCCCGTCACCTTTGTCGCCGAAATCGAACGATACCTGAACCCCAAAGGCTTTGACCTTTAGGTTTTGAGTATTTTCGAGGTGTGCGATGACCAAACTGCTGATTGTGGACGATAACCCGCAAAGCCTGTACATGCTGCAAACGCTTCTTTCTGCCAAAGGCTTTGAACTCGAACTGGCGTCGAACGGCGCCGAGGCGTTTGAAAAAGCGCGCCGCAACCCGCCAAACATGGTCATCAGTGATATCTTGATGCCGGTGATGGACGGATTTTCCTTATGCCGCGCCTGGAAAGCAGATGAGCGACTAAAGAATATCCCGTTCGTTTTCTACACCGCCACCTATACCGACCCGCAGGACGAGGATTTTGCCCTCAGCCTGGGTGCAGAGCGCTTCATCGTCAAGCCGATGGAGCCGGCCAAGTTCCTTGCTATCCTTCAGGAGGTTATCGAGTCCCATCGGGCAGGCAAACTGATCGCCCCGCGTGAACCAATCGCAAACAGCATCGAGTATTATGAAAAGTACAGCGCGACGCTTGTTCGCAAATTGGAAGATAAACTGACACAACTTGAAGAAGCGAACCACGCGTTGGAACGCGAACTGGTCGCGCGCAAGGAGGCGGAAGAAGAAGCACGCCGCCGCGCGAGCGAACTGGAAGCGGTGCATAAAGTCTCGACCGAGCTACGCAATGCGCAAAGCGCCGAAAAAGCCCTGCCCGTTTTACTCGATGAAACGCTCGCCGCCCTCCAAGCGGATGCTGGCTCTATTTTGTTGTACGAACCGTCACGTGGCGAATTGCGATCCGCTGCGGCACGCGGCTGGTTCCACGAACTTGTCGAATCCCCCATCCCACCCGGCGAAGGCATTGCTGGAACAGTCTTTTCAAGCGGGAAAGTGCACGTCTCTGCCGAATTTGCTGACGACCCGCTCGCCCGCGCGTCGGTGCGCGGCCGCATCCCTCCCGGCTGGGGCGGGGTGTGCGTCCCTATCCGGGTTAGCAAAATCGTGATTGGCGTGCTGTTCGTCTCAATGCGTGTTCCGCGTCAGATTACAGGAGCAGAGGTAAAAGTTCTGGAGGCACTGGCGGAAATGGCCGGCACTGCCTTGCACCGCCTGCGCTTGCATGATGAGGCGCTTCGTCGCGTCCAGCAACTCCAGGCATTGTATAACATTGACCGCGCCATCACGTCGGCGTTCGATTTACGCCTCACGCTCAATGTTCTGCTGGAGCAGATACTCTTGCCGTTGGCAGCGGACGCATCCGGGGTCCTGCTGTTCAACCCTCATGCGTTGGCGCTGGAATACTTCGCCGGGCGCGGCTTCCGCGGCCGGGGTTACGAACACTCGAAGCTGCGGTTGGGCGAAGAGCAATCGGGAAAAGCCGCGCTCGAACGGCGCACTATCTGCATCGCAAACATTTCTCAATGCGAGCCGCCTTTTATCCGTCTGGCTTTGCTAGCCGACGAAGGGTTGGTATCCTACGCTGTTACGCCACTCATTACAAAAGGACAACTGCTCGGCGTGCTGGAGATTTTTCACCGCCAGCCATTCGAACATGGCAGCGATTGGCTGAATTTTTTCGATACCATTGCCAATCAAGCCTCCATTGCGATAGAAAACGCCCGTCTTATAGAGGGCTTCCAGCGTTCCAACCTCGAACTCTCACTCGCCTACGATGCCACCATCGAGGGTTGGTCGCGTGTTCTTGACTTGCGCGATAAAGAAACTGAAGGCCACACCCAGCGCGTGACCGAGTTGACCATACGGCTGGCGCGCGCGGCTGGCATGAACGCGGAGGAGTTGACGCACGTGCGGCGCGGCGCGCTGTTGCACGACATCGGCAAAATGGGCGTCCCCGACACGATTTTGCTCAAGCCAGATAAACTAACGGACGAAGAATGGGCGATCATGCGCCAACACCCGACGCTGGCCTATGACATGCTCTCGCCCATTGAGTACCTGCGCCCCGCGCTGAACATCCCATACTGCCACCATGAGAAGTGGGATGGGAGCGGCTACCCGCGCGGGCTGAAAGGCGAAGAGATACCCCTGGCGGCGCGGCTCTTTGCTGTGGTGGATGTATGGGATGCTCTGCGGTCTGCTCGCCCATATCGAAAAGCCTGGACAGAAGGAGAAGCTCTTGAATACATTCGCACCCAGTCGGGGAAGCATTTTGACCCACAGGTCGTGGAATTGTTCTTTAGGGTGCTGGAAGCAGATATGGAGGGTGCGGGCTAACACGCGCTTATACCTGACGCCGCTCCGCTACGCTTCGCACTACGGCTGATGTGCCCTTCATTGGGCGTACATACTAGGAAAGGAGCATGCCATGAATAAGAATTTTGGTTTTCTAATGGGTCGAGCGGCAGCACTCTCCATTGCAATCGAGACCATCGTTTTTGCTTTTTCATTAACTTAGGGATTGATGTTCCATACAGAATTTGATCAATACCTCGGATACATGGCTAGTTTATTACTAGCAATAAGTGTAGTGATTATGATGGCGTGCTTCTATGTTAGCACACGAGAACAGCTAAGGATATTTGGATTACTTGCTTTAGTAGCCTCTATGATTTACGCCCCTTTCTGTATCAGTAATTACTTCATTCAGTTATCCATTGTTGCGTTTAATCCGCTTAATCTGTCCAGCGAAGTGTTGAAGGCTATGGACTTTGTACCAGGTTCTCTGACGTTTGCACCGATAGTTCTACTTTTCATGAGATATTTCAAAGAGGGACAAGGGTAATAAAGGGGTACGTCAAACAACCGCTTCTACCTGACCGCCTTCGGCGCAGGTATGCAAGCGTAAATAACCAGCCTAAGCTCTCATGCTCTGGTTGTTGGAGTGAGTCTTGCCAACATTGGCGGCAGGTAAAGCGCATGCCGGTGGGTGGCAGACGAACCAAGAAAGGAGACCAAGATGAAAAAGAACGCGTTTTTGAAGGCTGGCATCTTGTTGCTCTCATTGTCGCTTTTGCCAGGATTGTCAGGATGTGGGGCGATATCAAGTCTTATGGAAACGCCGATACCTACGGCAACGCGCATACCTATGGCAACGCCGACTCATCGACCGACAGAACCTCCCCCGCCTTCTCCCACATCCACGGCAGCGCGACCACAGCCCACCTCGCCATCCTACCGCGCCCAGATCAGGATCAGCACCACCTCTGATTGGACCATCCTTCGGCTCACCAGCGGAGGCTATTGGTACGATGTCGTCGTAACCTCAGCCAGCGAACAGGCGCAGTTTGCTGGACTGGACGGCGATTCCCTCTCTCTAAGCCAATCGCTGGACCGGGCTCAGAAATCCCAGAGCGTGGAGCTGGTCGCCGAATTGCTTCTCACCAATCTAGGCAAGAGTCCGCTGGTGTTTGAGATCGAGCGGGGTTACATTGGATCAACTCGGGTCGAGATCTCCTGTTACAAGGAGGACACCCCAACCACCGTTGCTGTGCTCACCTGGGACGGCATTGGTGCCGGCCCACGGAATGCCCAGGCTTATGACGTTTCTGCGCAACCGTTCTTGGGTGCGGCGCCAAACGAATATATCGTCATCGCACAGCTCAACTTCTGGTTCTATGGCCCAGGTGAGTTCGGTGGCTTTGAGAATGCCGATGGAAGTCGGGTGACACCTCTCACTCCGCTCTTGGGCGAGACGTATCGATCCAGCGATCCATCCGTCGTCTACCAGCAAATTGAGTGGGCCGTTGAATACGGTGTCGATGCCTTTTCCATCGAGTGGACAACACCGCGCGGTGTTGGCTGCTGCGGATCCATGGAGGATACCTTGGACGATGTCTTCCTAAAGTCGCGCAACGTGCACAAGATTCGGTGGGCTATCTTCTATGACTTTCCGTTGCGCCTGATGCAAACCGAGGAACTAGACGTAGACCTGGAACCGAACATCAACTTCGATCAACCAGATGTGTACAATACCTTCGTCTCGGATTTCGTCCACTTTGCTCGGAAATACTTTGGCCATCCCCAGTATCTCACCATTGACGGCCGGCCCGTGATCTACATCTGGGCCACCCACAGCTTCAGCGGGGACCTGGCAGGGGCGATACAGGAAGCCCGCAAGCAGGTGTCGGAGCTAGGCTTTGACGTGTTCATCGTGGGAGATGAGGTGTGTTATGGATGCTTCAACCGGCAGCACGCTTCGCTATTTGACGGCAACAGCACGTTCACGATGCTCATCCCCGGCATCGACGGGTATGCGCTCCACAACGTAGGCGAAGCGGCGGTGAAAGTTGATGCCGCTTTTCAGTGGTGGCGGAAGCAGATTTCGGGTCTAAAGGTGGCCGGCAGAGACGACCTGGTGAACTTTCAGCCTGCTTGGGCTCCCCAGTATGACGAGAGGTATTGGATAGTTAACCGACCCCTATATGTTCCCGCTCAAAGTAAAGACCAGGTCATTGAAATGGCGATGGTGGCGCGCAAGCACGCTGAGCCTGTTGGCAAATGCGGTTTAAAGCTAATCTGGCTCAACACCTGGAACAACTGGGCGGAAACGACCACCGTCGAGCCCACGGCCAACCTCGGGCCCAAGTATCCAGCCGGAAACTACCAATTCGACATGCTCGAAGTGGTGCGCGACATATTCGGCATTGAGACGTATTACACGTCTCCAGTGTGGTGATCCCTTTCCAAGCGGCTTATGCGGGCCATTAACCGCCAGTTTGCGGATCGCCTTTATCTTGAGCCAGACGTGGACGCCTTCATGAGTTGGCGGTGGACGAGAAAGGACTAAATCTGCAACTGCAGGTCGATGACTGGTTCCGGGTGAGAATCCAGTTGCTCCAGAATGTGCAACAGCCACTCTCTCCAGACAAGGATCAAGCTACTAGAGGCTCGAGTGGTCCTTAAAAATTTACCAAGGAAGGGAAATGATAAAAAGTGGGATTCCGGCCGCGGGGCAGGCAGCCGGAATCCCATTCTCCTTCCACCCATGTGTTTTTTGTTTAAATTATTTTAATCCATAATTCGAGAAAATTCAAGAGGCAATTTTACGATACTCGGGTCGCTCTCTGAATCACACGCGTAAGTGCTCTTCGATATATTGCACCGCTTCGCCCACCGTGGTGATGTTCTGAGCGTCTTCATCCGAGATTTCGCCGCCGAATTTATCTTCGAATGCCATAATGAGCTCCACCAAATCGAGAGAGTCGGCCTCTAAATCCTCTCGAAAACGTGCTTGCGGAGTGACCTTATCTTCCGACACCCCCAGCAGTTCGACGATAATCGCCTTGACTTCATCAAAAGTATTCGACATGAGTGATCCTCCTTACGATTTCCTGATTTTGGCTATTGTAACCAGATTAATCGACCTGTCAAGCCATTGTGCGCTGTATGCTTAAGATTGGGTTGCCACAAAGCGTGTCAGCCTGCCAGGTTGACATTCAACCTTCGGGCTGGTAAGATAACCTCACCCAAAAGGAACACTTTTACATGGCAAAAGTTACGCCGATTCACGCCCGAAAAGACGATCACCTGCGCATCAACCTCGAAGAGGAGGTGCGCTCTGCTTTGACCTCAGGGCTGGAAGACTACCATTTTGAGCATCGCGCATTGCCAGAGCTCGATCTCGAGGCAGTGGACACGCGCCTGAGCCTCTTTGGTCGTGCTCTTAGGGCGCCTTTGTTAATTTCTTCCATGACGGGAGGCTCCGCCCAGGCGAAGCAGGTCAATCTGCTTCTGGCAAAAGCGGCGCAAGACGCCGGGATCGCCATGGGGTTGGGCTCCCAAAGGATTGCCCTGGAACACCCGGAGTTGGCGCATACTTTTCAAGTCCGCGGCGTGGCGCCCGACATTCTACTTTTTGCCAACCTGGGAGCGGTGCAGTTAAACTACGGCTACGATGTAGAAGATTGTCAGCGGGCGGTTGAAATGGTGCAGGCGGATGCCCTGGTTTTGCATTTCAATGCTTTACAAGAAGCGGTGCAGCCCGAAGGGCAAACGCGCTTTGCCGGCTTGCTTGCCAAAGTGGAGAAGGTCTGCCGTGCGCTGAGTGTGCCGGTGATTGCCAAAGAAGTAGGGTGGGGGTTTTCTGAGCAGGATGCGCGCCTGCTTCGCGAGGCAGGCGTGGCTGCAATTGATGTGGCCGGCGCGGGAGGCACATCCTGGTCACAGGTGGAATTGCACCGCGCCCAAAACGAGCAGCAGCGGCAACTGGCGCAGGCGTTTGTCGATTGGGGTATTCCCACCAGCCAGGCGATCCTGAACGTGCGCCGGGCTGCTCCGGAAATGCTCGTCTTCGCCTCAGGTGGTCTGCGCGATGGGGTGGACCTTGCCAAGTGCATCGCCTTGGGGGCAACTTTAGGAGGCATGGCGGGTCCTTTATTGCGTGTAGCCATGCAAGCGCCAGAGCAGCTTCCCGCCAGGCTGGAAGTGCTCATCCAACAATTGCGTGTGTGCATGTTCGCTGCAGGTGCACGCACACTCGAAGATTTACGCCGTGTACGCTTGATCGAGCGCCGCAAGGATGCAGAAAGGTAACCTATGACTAATCCATCGAGCCTGGAAGAGCTCAGCACGCACATTTTGCCCCAAGTGGAAGAGACGCTCCGGCAAGCGTTGAGCGACTTGCAGCCCGCGCCTTATGCGCCTTTGTGGGAAATGCTTGCCTATCATCTGGGTTGGGAAGAAGGCGCTGCGGGGGGGAAGCGCATTCGACCATTGCTGGTGGCATTGTGTGCTCAGGCGGCTGGAGGCGACTGGCGATTAGCTCTGCCTGCCGCGGCAGCCGTGGAATTGGTGCATAATTTCTCTTTGATTCACGATGACATCGAAGATAACAGCCCCATGCGCCGCGGCCGACCAACGGTATGGTTGCGTTGGGGCATGGCGCAGGCGATCAATAGCGGCGATACTCTGTTCACCTTGGCATTCCACACCCTCCTAAAGCTGGCAGAGACCCACCCGGCGCAGGTCGTCTTGCGCGCTGAAGAGATGCTGTTAGCAGGCTGCCGGCGCCTCACGCAAGGTCAGTTCCTCGATTTGCTCTTTGAAGACCGAGACGATCTGACCGAAGGGGAGTATTGGGACATGATCAGCGGTAAGACCGCGGCGTTACTCCAGTCCGCATGTGGCCTGGGCGCGCTGTGCGCCTTGGCGGATGATGAGCGCATCGGTGCCTATGAGGCTTTTGGTCGGTTGTTGGGTTTGGCTTTTCAGGTGCAAGACGACTATCTGGGCATCTGGGGAGATGAAATGCACACCGGAAAATCGGTCGAGAGCGATCTGGTGAGCGGAAAAAAGACATTGCCCATCGTGTTTGGCTTGCAGCAGCAAGGCGCTTTTGCGCGTCGCTGGAAACGAGGCAGCATTGCACCCGAGGAAATCGAAGAAGTCATCGCCTTGCTGGAGGCGGAGGGGGCTAAAGCCTACACACAAGAAAAAGGCCGTGAACTGACCCGGCAGGCGTTAGACGCGCTGGAGCGGATGAAACCTCAAGCGGAAGTCGGCGCTGCGCTTGCCGAACTCACCCAGAAGTTGCTCTCCCGCCGATCGTGAGACGGGCGAGCGATTACCCTTTGAGCGCACCCGCCAGGATGCCGCGGATGAAATAGCGACCCAAGAACAGGAAGAACAAGAGCGGCACAGAGACGGACATCAAAGCCGCAGCCATTTGCAAGTTGTACAATACCAGGGTTGTGCCCGAAGCTTCGGCCATGACGACCTGAACAGTTTGCGTTTGCGGCGAGGATAGCGATAGCGCCAGGAAGAATTCATTCCATACTTGGGTGAAGATGATGATGCCCACCGAGGCGTAGGCCGGCAGCGAAATGGGCACGACGACGCGGAAGAAAATCTGCACTTTGTTCGCCCCATCCACTTCTGCGGCTTCTTCCAGCTCCCTGGGCACGGAGAGGAAGAACGTACCTAGAAGGACAGAAGCCAGGGGCAGGTTGAGGATGAGGTAGCTCAAGATCATCCCCCAGTAGGAGAGGGCGAGTTTCGTCTTGGCCATGATGATCACGATGGGGATGATCACTGCCTGATAGGGCAGGTATAACGCAATGCCCACGAGCACGAAGAGCACCCGTGCAAACTTGGTGCGCGTGCGGCTGAGATAATAACCCGCCAGGCCACCGAAGAAACAGCACAGCAAAGTCACTGAAAAGGAGATGATCGTGGAGTTGCGCAGCCGTGGAATCATATGGCTGCGAAAGCGGTTGCTTCCAAGCAACACTTCTTGGTAATTGGAGAATTGAGGGTCTCCGCTGGGCACCAGGTAGCGCCCCTGGTTGATCTCCTCGATGGACTTCACCGAGGTGGTTACCATGACATAGATCGGCAAGAGGTACATAAAACTGAGCAGAATCAGCACAACAAAGACCAGGATTTTGAGGGTCGGGCCGGAACTTTTCATTCGAACCATCTCCTCAGGGCGTAGATCGTATAGGGGATGACCAGGATGAAGGCAAGCAGGAAGATGATCACGCCCAACCCTGCGCCAGCCGATACCAGGTGTTGCTGGAAGAATGTGATCCACATGTTCAGCGCGAGTACATCTGTGGATATACCTGGTCCACCAAAGGTGACAATATAGACGATATCGAAGACTTTCAATGTCGAGATCAGGAGCAGCGAGATGAGCACCAAAAGCCCGGAGCGGATGTTCGGGATGATCACCGAAAAGAGGATTCTCAGCCGTGAAGCGCCATCCACCAGGGCGGCTTCTACCATCTCCTGGAGTTCAGCGGTGCGGAATGAGGATTGGATGATGATCACAGCGAAGCCGAGATATTGCCAGACGAAGATCAGGATCAACCAGTAGGTTGCGTTAACCGGGTCGGTGGTGAAGCGCAAGGTAGATTCGATCCCCAAACTGTGTAATATCGTGTTGAACACACCGCGCTTTGGTTCATACATCCACGACCAGATGGTGCCGGTAACGATAAATGACATGGCTACCGGATAGAGGATGATCGTGCGCACATAGGATTCCACGCCGGGCAGGGGGCTTAGTTCGAGGAGATACGCCAGAAAGATCGCCAGAGTCGCCGTGGGGATCACGCCTAAAATCAGCCACTTCAAGTTGTTTTGAATATCTACCCAAAAGCGTGGCTGTTGCACTAAAAAGGTGTACCACTTAAATCCGGTGAGCTGGTAGTTCGCCTGCACGGTTTTCCAATCGGTGAACGAGACAAAAATCGTCCATCCCAGCGTGCCGTAGAGGACGATTAGGAACACCAGCAAGGGGACGAGAAATACGAGAAGTTCGCCAAAGGTGTACTGCCCTTTTTTCTTTTTTGATCGCTTCAGCATGCCAGCGGTTCCTCAACCATGAGATCGAAACGATATGTTTGGGTATTATATCTGCAATTATAGAAAATCAGGTAGGGGCACAAGATAGCCCCTACCTGAAGTTATTGCGCTAAGCCGGTCTCCGTACCTGGCTCCAGCTTACCGTAGGATGACGATGCTCTCTTACGGCCACAGATACCAGGCGGAGGCGTTGAGCACATCGTAGGTAGCAAACATGTTCGCCACAGCCTGAATGGTGGCATCAATATCCGGCTGAGCCAGGAATGCCGAAATGATGTCCCAGTAGATCGGTTGAGCAGTGGCCGGCAGGATGCTACCATGCTGATCCAGGATCAGTTTGCCGGGGTTTTCGCGCACGAAGTTCATCAGTTCCTGGCGGATTGGGTCAGGGAACTCCGTCGGATCGATGTCGGTGCGGGCGAACAACCCACCTTGGGTTACGTCGGTGGGGATTTGCAGCTCAGGTGAAGCAACGACCTCCAGCCACTTCATGGTCTCCTCGGGGTGCGGTGCACCCACGGTGATGCCATAGCAGTCGGGGTGGAAGAGCAGGATGCGCTCCGGGACCTGCGGGAAGGTGACCGCGCCGAAGTCCACACCTGGCTCCCAACCAGAGCCTTTGGTGAAGGCGCCGATCGCCCAGGTGCCCATGATCACCATAGCCGCTTTCTCCGTACCGACCAGGGCGACAGATTGATCCCAAGTCAGACCAGAGTGGTCTTCGTTGATGTACGGGATGAGTAGTTGGAATTTCTCCAGCGCCGTGCGGAAGACCGTATCTGTGGTGACATCGATTTCACCTTTGAAGAGCTTGACGTAGTATTCGGGACCACCCACTTCCAGGATGATGCTATCGAACACGAAGGCATCGCCCCATTTCTCCTTTGAGCCCAAGCCCAGGCACGCCATATCGGGCTTGGCGGTCTTTAGGGTCTCGCAGATGGCGATCAACTCATCGAAGCTCATCGGCGGTTCCAGACCAAGCTCCTCGAACAGCTTCAGGTTGTAGTACAGGATGTTCTGAATGTGCATGTTCAAGGGGACGACATACGGATGACCATCTACCGACACGGCTTTCGCCAGGGGGCCAGGGATGACATCAGCGTAGCCCAATTGCGCCCAGAGGTCATCCAAAGGTTGCAGGACGCCGCTGTCCACATAGTTCTTCAGCTCGGCGCCACCCAATGTCTGGAAGGTGTCGGGTGGTAAGCCAGCGGTAATTCTCGCTTGCAAGACGACGCGATGGCTCACGCCACCACCACCTGGCACGGGATTCTCCACAACCTCGATTTCGGGGTATTTATCGTGCAAGGCAGCGAACATGGCATCTGCAGCTTCGCGCTCGCCTGGAGCGGTCCACCAGTGGAAGATCTCCAGCTTTTGCGGTTCGGGTTCAGGTGTAGCCGTGATCACCACTTCTTTGACCACTTCTTGGACCTCAGGGGTGCCGGCCACCTCGACGATTTCGGTAACGGTAATCGTCTTGATGATTTCTTTGGGTGCGCAAGCTGCCAGCACCATGCTTCCAATGACGAACAGCGTCATGATGGTCATAATTTTCTTAGACATTTTCTTCTACCTCCTGGATAGAAATAAGAATTCAAGTGGATTAATGAACCAGCACATGGAGTTACGTTTCGATAAACGCTCACCTCCTTTCAGCCGAGAACGTGAATGGTATGGAGCAGACAATCTGCCTGTACCCACAGGCAACCTCAAATGATTATAGAAATTAGCGGCTCGAATTTCCAGAGGCGTTCACCTAATCGTTATAGGGGATTTCCCCTAAATTTCCATAGGTGGCGTTTTTGGGGGATAATTCCGATTAAAATGGCATGGTGATGAACACCCTTCGCATCCTGCTTGCAGATGATCATGCCGTGGTGCGCGCCGGGCTGCGCAAAGTGTTGGAAGAACTCCCCATGGCGATTGAAGTCATGGAGGTGGAAAACGGACCTCAGGTGATCGAGGCATTGCAGCAATGCACTTTTGACATTATGATCATCGACGTGGCGATGCCCGATTTTGACCCGATCCAAGCCATCCAGTCGATACGCCAGAGCTATCCACAAATGAGAATCCTGGTCGTTAGCGCCTACGATGACGATATTTATGTACAGGGGCTTCTAGCTGCCGGGGTGCATGGGTATCATCTAAAAGATCAGCCACTGGCAGATTTGAAGCTCGCCGTGGAGCGCATCCTGGCTGGTGAAAAGTGGGTCTCAAGCGCATTGCTGGATAAGTTGATCGAGAAGACGGTTCCGATTGCGGCGAGCGTGCATTTGTCCAACCGCCAGCGTGAGCTATTGGGCTATTTGCAAAAAGGGTGGGATAACCGCATGATTGCTCTGGAGATGGGGGTCAGCGTAAAAACTGTAGAAAATCATCTAACACGCCTGTATCGTCAGTTGGGTGTGCAAAGCCGCCTGGAGGCGGTGAACTTCGTATATCAACACCCCGAATTATTGGGTGTGCAGGCGCATGAAATTTTGGCTCGTGCGGAGCGGGTACTCAAAGAAGAGCGCAGCGAGCTTTCAATCATGGTTGTGGATGACAACGCCCGATACCGGTTGCAATTGCAACGCATGATCGGCAAAGTATATCCCCACGCGCGGTTGCTGGAAGCGGAGAATACCCAGGCAGCAGTGCTGATGGCGCGAAAGCTTTCTCCCGCGCTGATCTTTGTGGATGTCGTGCTGGGCGAGGAGGATGGCATTTGTTGTACGCAACGTCTGAAGGCGGTGTCTCACGAATCGCGCATCGTGTTGATCAGCGCTTATCCAGATCGAGAGTTCCATCGCCGCGGGCTGGAAGCGGGCGCGGTTGCTTTTTTAGATAAGAAGGACCTGGATGCGGCAACTTTGCGCCAGGTGATCGAAGATGTGATGCGCTAATCCTAAGCCTCAATCTCAGAGACGGGTTTTAATTGCGTTTCGACACGGGGGTGGGGTAGCTCTACTTCGAGCAGCGAACCACCATTGGCTTTGCGTTGAAGTTGAAGGCGTCCGCCATGTAGAGCGACACGCTCGCTGATGCCCAGCAAACCATAATGTCCATTAGAGGCGGCGGATTTCAAATCGAAATCCTCGGGGAAGCCGATGCCATCGTCGCTGATGCTTACTTTGATGGAGCGCTGAGTGGTATGAGCGAGGGTGATGTTCACACACCGCGCATGGGCGTGTTTGCGCACATTATTCAGCCCCTCCTGGACGATGCGGAAAATCGAAAGCTCAATGGCTTCAGGCAGTCGCTTTAAGTGAGGGTCGATTTCGAGGTGCACCTGGATGTGGCTCTCCTTCGACCACTCGCGGGCGAAGGATTGAATAGCCGCGCCGAGGCCCAGGCTATCGATGGTAGGGGGTCTCAAATTGCCGCAGATACGGCGTAGATTTTCGATCATGCTGCGAATGTCTCCCCGCACTTCGCCGATTTCCTTTTTGAGCTCGCCGCGGTGGTCCAATCGGGTCTCGATGTTTTCGAGCTGATAATTGACGCTGAGCAGGTCCTGGATGATCTGATCGTGCAGCTCGCGCGCCAGATGTTTACGTTCCTGCTCGCGTTCGGAGAGCAATTGGCGATGGGCTTCCTGCAACGCCAGGTTTGCCTGGTCGAAAGCAAAAATTTGCTCGGTTAACTGGTTGATGATTTCGTGGTCGAAGGATTCTTGAAATGTAGCTTCCCGTTCCAATTGCAGTTGGTGGTAGCGCAGGCGTTCAACTTTTTCTTTGGCGCGGTAGTAACTATTGAACGCCCAAATCGTCGAAGCAGAACCCTCATCTTCGGATAAACCAACGAGCAGGGAGAGAATCTCTTCCTGGGTAGTTGCATCGGTTTTTTGATCGCCCACTTTCTTTCCCTGGTAGAGGGTGATGATGCGGTCGCTGACGGCGAAGAGATGTTCGAGGTTGTTGCTGCTAAAAATCACAGCTGTGCCCTGCATCTGCCACATGTGAATCAATTTCAACAAAGTTTGTTGATTGGCGTAGCTGAGCAGCACGGTCGGCTCGTCGATGAGGATCATACGCTGCGGCCGGGTCATGATGCGGGCAATAGCGATCATTTGCTGCTGCTCGCTGGGCAGGTTGCAAACATGTTCGCGCAATGACGGGATGGATATTTCAAGCTGGCTCAAAATTTCCCGCGCTTTGTGGTCCATCGCTGCACGGTCTGGGATTTTGAACCAACCCAAGAACCCCGGTTTACCCAATTCGTTGCCCAAAAAGATGTTGCTGGTGATATCTAAATCGTCTGCCAGCTCGGGTCGCTGGTGAATAATGCCAATGCCCAGATCGCGCGCGTTGAAGGGCCAGGTGAGTTTCTTTTGATCGAAATAGATTTCACCTTCACTGGGAGGGTAGAGCCCGGCTAACATGGTTACCAACACCGATTTACCGGAGCCGATACTCCCCGCCAGCCCAAGCACTTCGCCGGGAAAAAGGTCAAAACTGACATCCTGAACAGCCGTCAGGCTGCCGAACACTTTGCTCAGATTTCTTACGCTTAGCAGAGGTTTCATAGCTTACGGAGGCGGTAAGGGTTGACTAAAATCTAGCTTTTGCCATGCCTGGAGCATGGCTTCGACATTGTTGCGGGTGATGATGTTGAACCCGGAATTGATGAATTCCGGAAAGCGTTTTCCGTGTATCAGGTGATCGAAGACGATTTGAATAGTTTCATATCCCCAACTCCAATTTTTCTGATCGATCAAACCGAAGAGATAGCCATCGCGTAGCAGTTCACATTCCACCGGTAGGGCATCGAAAGCTACGGTGACCATACCGCGGTTTAGAGCGGCTTCTTCCCATAGCGGCATGGAGCCACGCTCGGCAAAGAGGGGCCACATGCCGGCGAAAAACCATCCATCTAAATCGGGATAGGCTTGCATAGTTTCTTCTACAGATTGCACTCCCAGATTGATGTCGTCGTTCGTCACCACGGTGGTCAGAATTTCGATTTGCGGATAGTCTTTCAGCACTTCGCGAAAACCCAACACACGTTCTTCGAGGTTCAACGCGCCGGGCACGCCGGTAAGGATGGCGATCTTTCCTTTGCCATTCAAGGCTTTGACAAGAAGGCGCGCCGCGGCCATGCCCGCTTCTACGTTGTCGATCCCCAGGTAAGCGAAGCGCTTGCTGTGTGGCGCATCGGCATCCCAGGTCATCACCGGAATGCCGGCTTCTACGGCACTGTTGATCGGATCGATACAGGCTGTGGGGTCGTTGCACGAGATGGCAATGGCATCCACGCCACGGGCGATGACATCTTCAACCACACGCACCTGGTCGGCAGCATCCGAGGAAACAGAACCGACATAAAGGACTTCGACGTTGAGGTTGTATTGCGCGGAAAGCTCACTTGCTTTTTGCAGCGCACCCAACCGCCCGACTTCAAAAACGGGGTTATCCAGCGCTTTGGGTATCCAGGCAATGGTGATGGTTTGGGTTGCCTCGTCCTCGGCGCGGGATGTGACACGGCTCCCGCCGGGATATAAGGGTTGGCAGGCGCACAACCCTATCAGAAAAACCAGGCAAAGGTAGAGCGGTTTTCGCATGGCGTACTTCATGTGCGTTGGCGCCGCAAATAGTCCACCAACAAGGCAAGTAAGATCATGGCGCCAATGGCGGAGGATTGCCAATAAGCAGGGAACCCAAGCAGCACCAATCCGTTGCGAATGACCTGCAAAAAAGCAGCGCCTAGGAGCACGCCCCAGATGCTCCCTTTGCCGCCAAGCAGGCTGGTGCCGCCAATCACGGCGGCGGCGATGATATCCAGTTCGTATCCCATGGCTGCTGTGGGCGCAGCTACTCCCAGGCGGGCGGTCATGAGGATACCGCCGATGGCCGTCAACGCGCCGCACATGGTGTAGACAAAGATGCGCACGGAGCTGATGTGAATGCCGGCAAAGAGCAAGGCGCGCCGACTGTTTCCCAGGGCGTAGATGTATTTCCCTAAAACGGTGAAATCCAACAGCAATGCCACGAGTATGGCGGTGAAAATCATCACCAACACAGGCGCGGGAAGAGGATAGTCTACCAGAAAGACATCGCCTTGCCCGATGGCGCGGAAATTTTCAGAGAGGCTTCTCACAGGCCATCCACCGGTCAATCCAAAGGTGGCGCCGCGGGCGATGCTCATTGTCCCTAGGGTGACGATAAACGGGGGTAAGTTGATACGGTCTACTAAAAAGCCATTCACCCACCCTACCAAGCCTCCGGAAAGGATACCGGCTAAAATGGCAATCCCTACGGGTTCTCCGCTTTGCAGGAGCAAGGCGCTGATCAGCCCGGAAAGCGCCATCACCGCCCCCACGGATAGGTCAATTCCGCCGATAATGATCACCAGGCTTTCTCCAAACGCGGCGATGGCGATCCATGAAAAGCTGCGACTGACATTGAGGATGTTGTTTCGGGTAAGAAATGTGTCTGTAAACAGGCTGAGAAAAAATCCTACGACCAGCAGGAGTAAGAGCACGCCAAACTCCTGCCTGCGGAAGAAAGAAGTCCAGCTTTGGCGTGAGCGCTTGATGAGCGGCGCTGCCGATATGTCGATGCGCCAGGGTTTTTCTCGTTTTGTTGCCATTGCATCCGCCAGGAAATGTATTATACCGCTTACTGTTATCGCCATAGAGACCGATCCAAGGTTGCGGGTTGATTTCCAGACCCTTGCCCAGATTTAGAAGGCTGGTATAATCAGCAGGGCAGATGTCCCGATAAGTACGTCGATGACATCTCCTTTTTTATGCCTATGAGTGAAAAAACACCTTCAACCCCAACGCGCCTGTGCCCGACATGCGGCACGCGACTCAGCCCTCAGGCAGAACGGTGCCTGGTGTGCGGCACCCATCTGGAGAATGGTGTAAAGGCTGCCAAGCCGCCAAGAGCGGTTTCCAGCACGCGTGTCCCTTATGTAACCCTCAGCCTGCCGGCGACGATCGGCTTGCTGGCGTTGTTTCTCGGAGTGGGCGCGGTGTTGGTCTATTTTGCCATGGGTCAGGCAGCCGCTCAGGCGGTGCAACCTACGGATACGGCAACGTTGACCCCGACATCTACCGCCACATTTACGCCTACTCCGTTCACACCCACGCCTACGGATACACCGCTTCCTACGCTCACCCCATTGGCATACACCGTGAAACTGGGAGACAATTGTGGCAGTATTGCCTTTGCTTTTAACGTTTCCATCCAGAGCATCGTCCTGCAAAATGACCTGCCGGCGAGTTGTACTCTGGTAGAGGGTCAACGCATTCTCATCCCACAGCCTACGCCAACGAACACCCCCTTGCCAACGGTTACGCTGAACCCCGTGGAACAGACGGAAGCCGCCTGCGAAAAAGTGGAATATACCGTTCAGGAGAACGACACCCTATCGGCGATTGCCTTCAATTACAACGTGCCGATGGCGGCAATACGCGAGTATAACGGGCTGGTCAACGATGTCGTGCGCTTTGGGCAGACGTTAATTATCCCCCTGTGTCAGCGGAACGCCACGCCTGGTCCTACTCCAACCCCAACCTTGCCACCACCGTATCCCGCAGTGAACCTGCTCTTGCCGGCTGATGGAGCGGCTTTCTCCCTGGCGGATGAAAGCATTGTCCTACAATGGGCTTCGGTGGGGACGCTGCGCGAGAACGAAGCCTACGCGGTCGCTTTGGAAGATGTGACCTCCGGAGAAGGGCGAAAGCTGGTCAGCTATGTAGTGGACACCAAGTTCATCATCCCAGCTGAATTTCTACCTGTGGATGTCATTCCACATGTCATCCGCTGGTGGGTCGTGACGGTACGTCAGGTGGGGACGGACGAAGATGGAAACCCCGTTTGGGAGCCGGCAGGCGCAGTGAGCGTGGCGCGTGTCTTCACCTGGACCGGCGGAGCGCTGCTGATTACCCCCACTCCGTAATGAGCCAAACTGGAGCAGACTGCATCACTGCTCCAGTTTTTTCTTTACCAGGGGGCTTTCCAACTGGCGACGATTTCCAAAAGGTTATCTTCGTATAACTGGCGCATTTCAGAGCGCATGATCTTGCCGCTGGAGGTTTTGGAGAGCGTCCCTGGTTGGATCAGCACCACGCAATAGGCGCGGATACCGAACTCGCGGGCAATGGCAAAGCGGATTTCCTGGATGATATCCTCCCAGGTCTTTTCTCCACGCAAATCTTCTTTTACCTCCTGGACGACGACCAGTTGCTCGTGCCCGTGAACTTTAACGGAAAAAGCAGCTCCGCTTCCAGGACGCATGCTGGGGTGGATGCTTTGCACCAGATGCTCGATATCTTGCGGGTAATAGTTGCGCCCGCGGATGATGATCAGGTCTTTGTGCCGGCCGGTGATATATAGATGCCCTTCGTGCATAAAGCCCAAATCGCCCGTGCGCATAAATGGGCCTGCTCCATTATTCTTGATATACGCGCGGAACGTTTTTTCGGTTTCCTCGGGGTTGTTCCAGTAACCCTCGGCGATGTTCCCGCCGCGCACCCAAATCTCGCCGATTTCATCAGGTGGGCAGCGCTCCAGGGTGTGCGGGTTGACAATAGCGACTTCAAGATCGCACATTGGGGGACCGCAATTGACCAGTTCCTGAGAATGATTCTTATCGGAGGGATCGCCGGGTTTTATATGCCCTTGTTCCAATTCGTCCCGATTGGCAACGAAAACAGCTGTTTTTGGGTAGCCTCCAACCACAGAGACGAGCAAAGTGGCTTCAGCTAGCCCATAGGCTGGATGGAATGCTTCGGGTTTGAAACCAAAAGGGGAGAATTTCTGGGCAAATTGGTCTTGTGTATCTGCCCGCACCGGTTCTGCGCTGTTGAATGCCAGCCGCCAGGAAGATAGGTCCAGACCGACACACTCTTCTAGAGGGATTTTATTCAAGCAGATATTGTAACCAAAGTTAGGGCCGCCGGTCAATGTGGCTTTATAGCGGTCGATCGCCTGCAGCCAGCGGATCGGTTTTTGGATAAAAGCAATCGGTGACATTAATATGCTGGGATTTCCATCGTAGACACCTTGAAATACGCCGACGAGCAATCCCATATCATGAAAAAGGGGTGCCCAGGTAAGGATGACAGAATCATCAGCCAGCTCACGCTGGCGCCCTTGTTTGATGACATGGCGGTTATAGGAGAGATTTCCGTGACTGATGATCACTCCTCGTGGAGTGTTGGTTGAGCCGGAGGTGTATTGGATGAATGCCATGTTTTCAGGGGCGGCTTCGATCGGTTGGTATTCACGGTCGCCATGGCTTTCTAAACGCTCATGTTCTAGCCAATGCAAGGCATCTAATTCTGGCAATGCATCCCGATATAATTCAAATAGTTGAAGAAAGGCTGGAGTGGTCAAACCAAGAGTCGCTTGGGCGTCTTTAGCGATCGCTTCCAGGCGAGCAGCTGAGCGATTGCGCCCGGGTGGGTTGGTGGGAATTGGGATAATGCCGGCATATAGGCAGCCGTACATAGCTTTGACAAAATCCAGTCCAGTGGGGTAGATCAGCATGGCGCGTTCGCCAGGTTTAGCGATGGCTTGCAGATTGGCGGCAATGCGGCGCGCAGCCGCGTCCAACTCGGCGAAGGTCAAACGGTCCGCTTCCACTTCGCCCTGTTCGAGGTAAAGGAAGGCTAATTTATCTCCCTGGTCTTGGGCTTGCTTTTGCAATGCCTCCATGGGGGTGATAAAGGGATAATCCGACATGCTGTTTCGCTCCTTCAGGCGTTTCCATTGAGCCCCTCAATAATACGATCTGCAATTTGGCCGATGGTGTCCATATTCTCCACGGTGAGCTCCGGGTCTGGGATGTACAGACCGAACTCGGTTTCGATGAATACACCCAATTGGGCAATGGCGAATGAATCGATCGTTCCATTGGAAAATAAGGGCTCGTCCTCTTTCAAATCATATTCGGGGTTTTTCAACAATTCTTTCAGGGTAAATTCTCTCACTTTGGCGATGACCATCTCTCGATTCATGATCTATTCTCTTTCAATGTGTTTATGGATAGATAAAGGTGGTAGGGGCATTTTGCAGATTATACACGATAAAAATGCCCAGCATGGCTAGGGCTGCCAGAGCGGCTTGCAGACCGCGCCTCAGGCGCAAAAAGACGAATTCGTCATCATGTCGATAGGCGAACCAATCCAAAAGCAGGCTTGCCGCCATTACACCGAGGGGACGAAAGTCGGGCAGTTCCCAGGGGTTGAGGCTTAGATACGCCAGAAAGGCTTTGGATTGGGGTATGCTGAGCTGGAAAGGGATGGCTGCACCGAGTGCCAGGGTAATAACTATTCCCTGATTGAGCAGGCTGCGCCACCACGGTGGGCGTGCGGAGGGGACTGCCTTGCGGAACAGATTAATGACATTTTCGATGATGATGAATACTCCATTCAATAAACCCCAGAGGATGAGGTGTAGGCGCGCACCGTGCCACAAACCGCTGGCAAGCATGGTGGCTAGCGGAGGCAGGAACAGGTTGGGGAGGTTCTTGCGACTGGGGTTGCGCCGCAAGAAGGCGCGGCTGAGGCGCATGTAGATGTAATCGCGAAGCCATTCCGAAAGGCTGATATGCCAGCGTTTCCAAAAATCGGAAAAATCTTTGGAGAAAAAGGGGTAATTGAAATTTTTCGAGAGCGGGATGCCAAACAATCCGCTAATGCCGCGCACGATTTTAGTATAGCCGGCGAATTGGTTATACAGAAAAAAACCGAAGGTCAACAACCCGAGGATTTGGTCGGTGGCGCTGAAATCCTGAGGTCTGGTCAAGGTGTTGCTCGGGACGAGCACGGAAAGCAATCCTGCCAGGATGGTGTTTTGCACCAAGCCAACCAGGATGAGCATCAAACTGCGGGAAAAGAGCTGGTTGTCCAAAATGCGTTCGGATTCCAGCAGGGGCAGGAACTTGCGGGCGCGCTCAATTGGGCCTGAAATCAATTTAGGGAAGTACGCCAGATACAGGGCGAACGTCTCCAGGTTCCGGCTTGGCTTGGCGATCTTCATCTGGATGTCCAGCAGATAGGAGATGCATTCCATGATATAGTAGCCGAATCCGACGGGCAGCAGGATGTTCAATTCGAACTCGCCTCGAAAGGCATTCTCCAACCAGATGCGCAAGGTTTGGGTGAGTTCATCGGCAAAAAGCAATCCAATCAACCCTCCCGCGTTGAGCGCTACGCCGATCCATACCAGCCCGGTTTTACGCTCTCGTTCCCGCTCCACCAGGAAGGCAAACGCGTAATTGAACAAGGTGACCAGCAGCAGCGCGAGGGCATATTTCCATGACCAGGTGATGTAAAAATAATACGATGCCAGCAATAGAAAGCGGTTCTGCCACCTCCCCGGCAGGAGGTAATAGATGAGCAAGGAAAGCAGGACAAAAGCCGCAAATTGCAGGGAAACGATCTCCATGGTTACTTTTCCTTATTTGCCTGCTTGAGTTCGATGGCACCGCTTTGGAGCGCCTCATCCAATTGCTCTGCCAGCCAGCGGGTGAACAGCGGGCTGCCATGGACATTGAGATGGTACAGATCGTGCCAGGCATCGGGAGGGTAAGCGAGATGGGATGGGGCTTTCCAGAAGGGGAGGTGGTATTGCCGCGCGATCTCTTCTAACCTGGCATTGGCACGTGCGATGAAGTCTTGCAAGGTTTGGCTGTATGCATGCGCGGTACCATCCTCGCCGCGCAATTCCACCAGGGTAGACGTATAGGGCATTTCGACAAGCACCAATGTTATGCCGTTTTCGGCTGCCAATTCAGCAATCGCGTTCAAGCTGTCGAGGTTCCAGGTGGAAAGCCCGAAATCGCCGAATTGTTCGAGGAAGTTATTGATGAAAGCTTCGGTGAGCGGCTCGTCAAGGTCAATGGCGTGGTCCGAATAGCCATAGCCATATTCGCTCAGTTGAAAACCCCATTTGCGCTCTTCGTTATGAACTTCGCTGAAGTCCATGAAGGCTGGGGCGGCGTAGCTGAGGTACAACACTGCCCGGTAGGCATAGGAATGTTCGATCAGCCAGCCCTGCAGGTTGAGATGCCCCAGTTTGTATTTCACCCAGGCGCTTTCCTCAAAGCGTGGGTCATAGCGGTTTTCGCGCGATGTGGTGTAATCCAAGAAACTGGTGCCAATGATGAAAAGCCGGGGATGGTACTCCTGCACTAATATTTCAGCGAAAAGCAGGTTGGTGGACATATTTACCCCCACAATACTGAAATTGTAGCAGGTCAGCTTTTCGCCGCTGCTGGATTGCAGCGCAGGGTTAAGGATTTCGGGGTCTATGCCGCGCAAGGATTGGGAAGTGCCCAAAATGAAGCAATCCGGTGCGCCATAGCGCCTGGTGAAATCTTGAAGGCGCATAAGTTGGTATTCGAACTGGATGTGGTTGATGCCATAGGCTTGAAAAGGCAAGCGGGATTGCACCCAGGGCATGCGGAAGATACCTTCCAGCAGCAAGCCTAGCAGCAGAAAGAGAGTACTCGCCCCCACAGCGGTATTTCCTACCGGGGGTGAAAGCTGTATGCGCGCAAGCTTCGTTTTTGTTTGTTGATCCACCACGGTTGCCAAAAATTGAGAGGAATGCCCCCAATTGTACTCGAAAACAAACTGATGGTTTTTGTGAATTTGGTAGTTAAGAAGGTTTACTTCAAGGTTGTAACAAACCGAGCAGTGAGGTATATGCGGTGTCGAAATATGTGTCCAAGTTAAAGGATTGATGGTCAATCAAATATTGTAGCGCCGCACCTTCCATGATGGAAACAAGAATGAAAGGCACTATGGATGCATTCTTGAGGGAAAATTCGCCTTTTTGGATACCTTCCTGGACGACATGCTCAATATCGCCTCGCCATTTTTGGTACATCGAGCGGATTTTGTTGTGAATCGATGGGTCTGTATTTGCTTGAACCCAAAAGTCAAATTTAACCTCGATTTCTTTGCCTCTGATGATGAGTTCTTTGGCTTGATCTAGAAATACTCGCATTTTTTCTGATGGTGATAATTCAGAATTGGCCAATTTATATCGTCGTTCTTCGACAAATGTTTCCAATAGATGATCCAGAAGGGCTAAATAAAGTTCAGCCTTAGAGGGAAAATAGTAGTGAAGATTCCCCTGGCTCATGCCCGCGCGCTTAGCGATTTGCCTCATTCTTGAGCCGCTGATTTTGTTCTCGTACATCGTTTCAAGCGCAGCGTTGAGAATTTTTTCTGCCTGAGAATGATTTACCTTATCGTCCATTGAATGTTTCCTCAGTGATAGCAAAACAACTATTGCATCAGATTGATCCCTACTATTGCAAATCGGATTGTAATATAGATTCGGATGACGAATTTCGTGATAATACTTGACATTTGTCGCGATATTTTATATACTAGAATTAGTTCGGTCAATTAATCAAATTATATCAAGATGAATGAGCAATTGTCAATTTTTCTAAGGAGGGAACATCGGATCATCTGGATTTTATCCATAACAACTTTTCCAACTGATCAAAGAAGAGGAGAAAAAAATGAATTCCAAAATTCCCCCTGAAGCTGCTCAACAATTGCGCGAGGCTTTATTGAATGGGCACCGAGAAAATGCTGTTCTGGCTACGACACAAGCCTTATCTGAGGGAGCAGATCCACTCGCGCTCATTCAAGAAGTGATCGTGCCTTCACTTACAGAAGTGGGAAGGCGCTTCGAGAATCTAGATATATTTTTACCGGAATTAATGGCCGCAGGCGAAGCGGGTAATGCCTGTTCTCAAGTCATTGAAACCGAAATTCTCAAAAGAGGTGGGCAGATCACCTCTGAAGGGGTTGTTGTCATTGGAACCGTCCGAGGCGATATTCACGATATTGGCAAGAACATTGTCGCTACCTTATTCAAAGCACATGGTTTTAAGGTCATTGACCTTGGAAAGGATGTGCCAGCAGCCTCATTTATAGAAGCTGCAGAAACGAACCGCGCGGATATTATCGCTGCCTCGGCTTTAATGAGCATCACGCGCGCCGGTTGTCGTGAGGTGGCAGATTTGTTGAGGGAATTAAAACTCACGGAAAAGTATCTGTTCCTGGTAGGTGGTGGTTCTATAGACCAGGCGTATGCGGACCAGATTGGCGCTTCGGGCTATGCTCAAACAGCTAGTGGAGCCGTAGATAAAGCCAAAACTTTGCTGGCTCGTAAGAAAGGAGCTTAATGATGTTTCATCATGATCGATTACTTGAAATTTATAAGCGTTCGCGTACCGGACCATTCATGAAGGAGATTGAATTCGACTTGCTCCTTGCCCAGCGAACACAAGAACTAGTGCGTGAGTTTGAAATCAACTATGACCCTCAGAATGTTTGTCCGGCGGATGACCATCTAGCCGATCGCGTTTTTCAGGCAGGTTTACAACTTCTTGCTGATGTTGGGGCGTACCATTTGGATACCCAGAGAGTGATCAAGTTCTCTAAAGAGGAGATTTTGGAAGGGTTACGCCAAGCTCCAGCCAGGATTGTAGTTGGAGAAGGGAATGAGCGTTTAATTGTCAAACACAGGGGAATTGAAGACCCAGAACCACCTTTGAATTTAACCGGTCCGGCGGGACAGGCGTGCAGTGAGGAATATTATCTAGAGAACCTGATCAGTTACGCTCAAGAGCCTTATGTGGATGCGATCGAATCTGGAGCGACTCTGACTTATAAGGGAGAGGACATCATGGCGGGCACGCTCATGGAAGTCCTGGCAGTCCAGCGTGATGCAGCAACTGCACGTGAGGCCGTTCGTCGGGTGGGTAAGCCGGGGATGCATATCGGTGATGCTGCTACCGGGATGACAGCTGTAGGAAAAATAGCTGCCAGCAATCCGGTTATGGGACTGCGACCGAGCGATGGACGCCTGGTGGCTCAGATGTGCGAGTTGAAGGTGAATGACGACCAGCTGAATCGCGTCCCGCACCTCTTGAATTATGGTTCCCATATTATTAATTTGATGACCCCATTGACCGGCGGTGTTGGCGGAGGACCGCAAGGCGTAGCCATCATCTCGGTAGCAGAGACGTTGCTGGGGATCTTAGCCTATTTTGCGACATACCATTACTTGAGCATCACCCATATCAAGTGGACCAATAATAGCGATCCTTGGGGATTGTATGTGCTTTCAATGGCCGGGCAGGCGATGGCGCGTAATTCTCATATTGTTTGGACGGATGATCCATTTTGTGTATCCGGTCCCGGAACAGACGAATTGCTGTACGAAGTTGCTGCTCACGCGATTATCGGTAGTGTTTGCGGATACACACAGCATGGTGTTGGCAGCACAGGAGGTAATCTACCCGATCATCATACCGGGTTGGAGGCCGGCTTTCAAGGAGAAGTGGGCGTTGCTGCAACCCGCAGTGGGATCACGCGCGAAAAAGCCAATCAAATCGCTTTAGCATTGATGGAAAAATATAAGCATACATTTGACAATCCCAAGCGTGGGAAACCATTCCAGGAGGTTTATGACCTAGTGATGATTATACCTACTCAGGAGTGGCAAGATTGCTACCGCCGCGTAAAAGAAGAACTCACCCGGCTTGGATTGGAATTTACTATAGGTCCTTGGGATTGATCTAGAAATCGTCCTTAGAGACCGGGAGAGTGGAACTATGAAAAGCGAATGGCTGATGGAAATTGTCAAACGTTCCGAAAACGGCCCTTATTGTTCAGAAAAGGAATACGACCTGTTATTGGCAAAGACCATTCCAGGTTTGGTGAAAAAATTTGGGATTCAATACAATGCCAATGTGTTGGTGCCCTGGGATGATGACATGGCAGACAGAATGTACCAGGCTGCGCTAGAATTGCTGGTTGAATTAGGTGCTTACAATATCGATACTCAAAGGCGGATTCTTTTTACCAAAGATGAAATTGAGGGTGCGGTATTTGCTGCTCCAAGCCAATTGATTTTGGGTAGTGAAAAAGATGCAGTTGTCATGCGACACCGAGGGGTAGAGAGCCAAGTACCTTGCGTTATCCACAGCGGACCAACTGGAACGCCATGCAGCGAACGATACCATCCCCTGATTCAAGCGAGTTGTGCTCAAGAGCCGTTAGTCGATTGTTTGGGAGCGGGATCGGTCTCCACCTATAAAGGAGAAAAGATCATCCCAGGGACACCATTAGAAATCCTTGGGTCGCAACGTGATGCAGCAGTGATTCGACAGGCGGCTCGTGAAGCTGGTCGTCCTGGTATGCATATCAACGATGTGGCCTCGCCATTAACATGTGTTGGAAAAATTTCGACCTATCAACCAGATTGGGGGTTGCGCGCTTCAGATGGCTTGCTCATCTCTCAAATGGTGGAATTCAAGACCAGTTACGATCAGCTTTCACGCGCCGCGTACATGCAATCTGTCGGGATGTATATCGTGGATTTGATGACCCCATTGGTAGGCGGACTAGGGGGAGGTGCAGAGGGCACGGCAATCATCACAGTAGCTTCCCATCTTTTGGGAGTGCTCCTCTACAACGCCGCATATCACATCTATGGGCATATGCACCTTCTTGAGAGCACGGATACCGATCGCATGGGATTATGGGTGTACGCTGCCGGCGGCCAGGCGCTTGCACGCAACACTCCATTATTGACCATCAATGCGATCTACACTCAGGCTGGGTTGGGGACGGAAGAGGTCTTATGGGAAATAGCAGCCGCGTCGATTGCCTGTACGGTATCTGGGCTGCATCAAGGCGGAGTTGGGGCGACTGGAGGCTCGCGCACGGATCACACCAGCGGGTTGGAAAACCGCTTTAATGCCCAGGTTTCACACGCTTCCCTAGGATTAAGCCGGCAGGAGGCAAATAGTTATGTGCTTGAGATTCTGAGGCATTATGAAGAATCACACATGAACCCACCCGAAGGGAAACCATTTTCCCAGCTCTATAATGAGTCCACCGTAGAACCCAAGCCCGAATGGTTGGAAATTTATCATCGGGTGAGTGATTCATTGGAGAAAATGGGTCTGGATGTCTATAATGGCTGGCATCGTAAATGGCGATTCGCACTATAAACGGTTACATGTGTCACAGTATGCACCGAGTGAGGAGTAAAACTTATGCAACCAGAATATGAACCGCTTTGCCAAGCGATAATCCAAGGGCGGGTGGAAGAAGGCGTGGCGCTGGCAATTAAAATGGTTGAGGGCGGGAAATTGCCAGTGGAAATTTTTTCGCAGTGCATTGAACCCACCCTTACAGATGTAGGGGATAAATTCAGCCGGCTGGAGATTTTCTTACCTGAAATGATCAATGCGGCAGAAGTGGTCAAAGCTATTCAAGAAGCGATCAGACCTTTTATGGTAGGCTCATCAGAGCAGGTGATCAAAGGTAGGATCGTGATCGCTACTGTATTTGGTGACCTGCATGATATAGGCAAAAACATTGTCAAAGCCATGCTTGAGGTAAATGGCTACCAGGTACAAGACCTTGGTGTAGATGTTCATACCCAACAGATCGTGAAGGCAGCAAAAGAGATGGATGCCCAAATTATCGCCCTTTCAGCGTTGATGATGTCATCCTTGCCTTTTGTGAGAGATGTGATTGATTATGTAAAATCTTCACCAGAAACTGCTAGACGGTTTAAAGTATTGGTCGGTGGAGGATGCATGTCCAGAGAGTGGGCAAAGAGTGCAGGTGCTGATGGATATGGTGAGAACGCTTTTGAAGCGGTTACTGTCACTAATCGTCTGATGGGTATGGATCAATAAGAGGTTGGAAATGAGACATACAACACGCCTGATGGAAGTCATTCAACGCAGCCTGAGTGGACCAATCATGGATGAAGAGGTATTTAACAATCGCCATATCACCGGTGGGATTGCGCGTGTCGTCAAGGAGTATGATATTCGGATTGATAAGGAACGTATCATCAACCAGGATGATGACTTAGCAGATCGCGTGTTCCAGGCTGCAATAGATTTTTTAGCCTCTTGTGGCGTTTATTGTCAATCCACAAATCGGGTAATTCTATATTCGCAAGAGGAAATAAAAAGCATTTTGCGAACTGCCCCTGCTCAAGTGAGATTAGGCGCAGGCACTGATGAGGTGCTAGAAGTCGCACGCAAAGTTGAAGATCCCAGGCGCCCTTTATTGATGGGAAGCCCGATTGGTTCTCCTATCGAGGAAGAGTTTTTTATCCCTTCCATGATCAGCTACATTCAGGAACCCGAAGTGGATGCGACGATGGCGCCTACTTTAGGTACAATCTATGGCTTCGAAGTGCGCACACGCTCACCTTTGGAAATCATGGCTGCCTGGAGAGAGGCAGAGTTGACCTTGGAAGCCTTGCGCCGAGCCGGTCGCCCCGGTATGCCCATTACCGGCTTGGGGATGAGTTTTTCGGATGTTGGTCAGCTATCAGCAGATAATCCTGGGGGGTTGCGATCTACGGATTTGCACACCTTTGGAGTAATTTCGGAGTTAAAAACCAATTTTGAAATCCTGAATAAGCTCACCCATATTCTTTACCGGGATGGCATTGTCGATCCATATGCCAATCCGATTTATGGTGGTTTGGGTGGGGGCATGGAAGGTCAGGCGGTGCTGATTGCTGCAGCGATGATTGCTTTGAATGTGGTGTTCATGGCCACTTGCGTAGGCTCCTCTCCGACCCATCCTTTCTACTTCAATGACACGCACAAGGAATTGATCCTTCCTACCAGCCTGGCGTTTCAAGCCCTGGCGCGGAATACCTCTTTGATGACAAATTTAACCATTTCCCCAGTGGGTGGTCCGCTGACGAAGACCTTACTCTATGAGTGTACAGCTTATACCATCATGTGCACCGTATCGGGTTGCAGCCGGATTTTAGGCCCGCGCTCCGCTACAGGAGCTATTGCGGGGCATTTTAGCGGTCTGGAGGCGCGCTTTACGGGGGAGGTGATGTCTGCTGCCTGTCATCTCGATCGCGGAAAGGCTGAGGAAATCGCCCAACGCGCCTATGAAAAGTACGCTCCAGACTTAATAAAACAGCCGTATGGAAAACACTTTCGGGAAGTGTACGACTTGAAGACGATCCAGCCAGTAGATGCATGGCTGAAGATGTATGAGGAAGTAAAAAATGAAGTGGCATCATGGGGATTGACATTCGAATCGTAGAATAAGGGAATACCGACCCAGGAGGTTGATATGCAGGATGAGACGACAAAGGCATTAGAAAACCTGTCCGCGGCAATAAAAAATGGGCTGGAAGATGAGGCTGAAAAATATACCCGACAAGCAATCGAGTCAGGAATTCGCCCCTTAGACATTGTGAAGAATGTTCTCGTCCCAACTCTGGCACAAGTCGGGCAGCGATTTCAAAATTTCGAGATTTTTTTACCTGAACTGATGCTTGCCGGTGAAGCTGGAGAGCGAGTGACGGCGATCCTGGAAGAGGAAACTCTCAAAGCGGGGCAACCTTCGTTCACAGTTGGTACCGTGGTCATCGGGCAGGTAGCGGGCGACTTGCATGACATTGGGCGCAACATAGTCACTACCATGCTCAAGTCAAATGGCTATAAAGTTATTGATCTTGGGCATGATGTCCCAGATATTGAATTTGTGAAATCGGCGGAGAAGGAAAAGGCGGATATTGTCGCATTATCAGCTCTAATGACCACCACGCTTCCGGCTCAACAGCGTACTATTCACCTGTTTGAAGAGTTAGGCAAGCGCGCAAGGTATCGCATCATCGTAGGAGGTGGAGCGGTCTCGGCGGAATGGGCGGAGACAATACATGCAGATGGCTATGCCTCAGATGCAGCCGGGGCGGTGGAATTATGTAATCATTTGATGAAGAAGCAGCCACACCCACACGAATAACGTCGGCAAGGAGAATCGATTCCGCACCCTGATGAGTTTCACTATAAAGAATTCTCCAAGCAGCAAAGGTGTTCGTGAGGCAATGACTTATCGTACCCCTGGTGGATGGTACTAATTATTGGTAGCGATCTCTATATTGGCAAGTTTCACGCATGGCGCAGTAGTCGCAAGTTCTGCCTTGAGGATTGAGAGATGCACCGACCCCAATTAGCATGCTCAGAGATTTGCGCGGTTTCATTACACCCGCGGAAGTCAGCTCAACACCGATTTTTATTGGTTGTAAAATTCTAAATAAAAATGGTTGACCCTCGGATACACTCCAACCGATCATCCCTGGGCTTAAAGGGATGGTGGTTTGCCATCCGTGGCGAGCGCTTTGTATTTCGATTTGGTTACACACCGCGTTCGCCAGGGCTTCCACCGCGGCTGATCCAACGCCATCGATCGCCAGTCCCAATGTGGCATCCTTTTGAAAGATCTCTGAAGCCTTTTCTTCTAATTGCGGTCCGATAGTGCAGATCACGGCGATTACTGACTTTGCGCCCGAAAGCTGTTGGCTCAACGATTTATTTTTCAGCTTGTGTCCACCTTCGAAAATGATGGTTTCATGGCGCCATTCAATAATGTTCAATTGTCGATGCAGGGCCGCGGGGTGGATCAGATGTTGGTATTCAAATAAGGCTTTCTCAGCAATTTTAACCAAAAAGGGGCTGCGGGTGCGAATGACATCAGGGTCGGCCCCCTGAGCGCGCAAGACATCCTCTATTCGCAAAGGGATGGTATCAAAATTGAATGGGTTCATCTCACGGTCAGGGTTTGGCAGCTCCCCCGCTGGCGCGCCAGTGGGCGATATAACGTGCTCCGTAATTGTCGCGTCCCAACAGCAGGTCTGTGGCGCGAATGGTCGCAGCTAGATGGATCGGGTCGGTGATGCCGCAGGTTGCGCCTTTACCAATAGCTAAGGCCAAGAATGCCTGGTTGAGCGTGTGCCGGTCCGGAAGCCCAAAGGAAACATTACTCGCGCCCAAGTTGATGTTTACTCCAAAAGCTGCGCTGACCAAGCGGATTGTTTCCAGGGTGATGTAAGCGGCTTTGCTATCTGCCCCAACGGTTAGGACGAGCGGGTCTATGATGATATTTTCCATGGGGATGTTGAAAGCCGCGGCGCGCTGAATGATTTTCTCCGCAACCGCTGTTCGGGTTTCCGGGTCTTTGGGGATACCATGATCATCCATCACTAAGCCGATTACCGGAACCCGATATTTACTCACCACGGGCAATACCGCTTCTAGTGATTTTTCTTCGCCAGTGACCGAATTGACCAGGGGACGCCCGGGTAAGACTTCTAACGCGGCAGCGATCGCCTCAGGGTTGGCAGAATCTAGACATAGGGGGATATCGAAGTTCTCGGAGATCAACTTTGCCACCCTGGGGAGCACCTGGACTTCATCAAGACCAGGCACGCCTACATTGACATCTAGGATATCTGCTCCCGCCGCAATTTGCTGTTCTGCCAGGGTGAGCACATATCCATAATCACCGTTCTGTAGGGCGCTGGCGAGTTTTTTACGCCCGGTGGGGTTGATTTTTTCACCAATGATGACAAAAGGCAGGTCTTTACCAATGGTTACTTCCTTTTTGGCGCTTTTGATGATTGTCTGCATTTTTTTCTCCAACGATTGATAATATCTCTGCCGTATCTAATCTTTTCCACCAGCCATCAGTAGGCCAATCGTTTCGAGGTGTACATCTTTAGTGCGGAATAAACCAACAATTTCTCCCTGGTAGATTACCGCAATGCGATCGGAAAGGGTGAGTATCTCGTCCAGGTCTTCCGAAAACAAGAGAATGCCGACACCTTCCTCCCGGAGTTTTAGCAATTGGGTGTGAACATACTCAATAACCCCAACATCGAGACCACGGCAGGGCTGATTGGCGATAAGAACATGAGGCTGGCTGCCTATTTCGCGTGCCAGGATCACTTTTTGCAAATTTCCTCCGGATAGTTTTCCGGTTGGATGATCCACGGCAGGAGTGACAATATCAAAATCTTTTATGTTTCTTTGGGCGAAATCGCGAATCGCGCGTTTGTTCAATTGAAATCTGGAAGAGAATGGAAGTTTCCATTCTCTTCCAAGGATCAAGTTCTCTGCAACCGTGAAATCTAAGATCAAACCTTCTTTGATCCGATTGCTGGGAATGTGCGCCATGCCTTTGTCGTAGATCATACCCGCGCTTTGATGAGTGATTTCCTCTTTCAGCAAGCGAATATGTCCAGAAGAGGGTTTCCGCACTCCTATTAGGGTTTCAAACAGCTCTTTTTGCCCGTTGCCAGCCACACCAGCAATCCCGAGGATCTCTCGTGCGTGTAATTTGAGATTCAATCCATGAATACACTCCAACCCTAGATCATTACATGCCCTCAAATCCTCCACTTCCAACAATACCTCCCCGGCTTGAACTTCCTCACGCGAGACACGAAAGACCACCTCTCGCCCGACCATCATTTTTGCCAGGTCGGCTTTTGTGACTTCAGCGGTGTTGACGGTGTTGATAACTCTACCTTTGCGCAACACCGTGACTCGATCTGACACAGCAATCACTTCGTTGAGCTTGTGGGTAATAAAAATGATGGATAATCCCGATAAGCTCATTTGTTTTAGCACTCCAAAAAGCCGCTCGCTCTCCTGAGGGGTCAACACTGCGGTAGGCTCATCCAGAATCAACAATTCTGCGCCTTCATAAAGCGCCTTGAGGATTTCCACCCACTGCTGTTCACCCACGGATAACTGCCAGACATATGCATCGAGATTTAGGCTAACATTGTAGATCTCGCAAAGTTCAAGGATGCGTTTCCTCGTTGAACGCGTATCCAGCATGATTCCAGGGGTATCCAGACCGAGGATAATGTTTTCCAGAACAGTGTGTGGTTCTACAAGCATGAAGTGTTGATGTACCATACCAATCCCTAGGCGCATGGCAACAGAGGGGGAAGGGATCTCAACTGCCTTGCCTTTCCATTTGATTAGACCACTACTTGGGCGATAGTAACCATACAGACATTCTGCCAGTGTGGTTTTACCTGCGCCGTTTTCCCCAAGCAAGCAATGGATTTCCCCTTTCTTCACCTCGAAATTAACTTGATCCAACGCCAGGACCATGGGAAATTTCTTCGTCAGGGATATGGTTTCAATAAAGGCTGTGTGGGAAGGATCAAAATGTGTGGGATTAGCTTCAGTCATGATGAGCCTGCATCAATCTTTGATATAAGGAACACCTAATGAGCCAGGCATACGCGAGCGAACGCGGCTGCTCATCAGGGCAACTAAAGCAATAATATAAGGCATCGAGAGCAAAATTTGAAAGGGAATGTCCGTCCCAATGCCTTGGAGGGTAAATTGAAACGCATCCAATAAGGCGAAGACCAAAGTCGCGATAAGCATTCGGAGCGGTTGCCAATTGCCAGCGATGACAATGATGATTGCCAGCCACCCACGGCCAGCCGTGATCTCTTGCATAAACCGGCTCGAAATTCCGTTGGTAAAAAATGAACCCGCGATACCAGCCATCAAGCCGCCAAATATCACGGCGATATAGCGCAGTTTGTCAACATTTAAACCGCGTGTGTCCACCGCATGCGGATTTTCTCCTGCGCTGCGAATGGCCAATCCAATTTTTGTGCGGTTGAGAATAAAGGCAATCACTGGAATGCAGAGAAAGGCAAAATAAGTAAGCCCTTTTTGGTTGAAAAATATCTCGCCTATATAAGGGATATTGGAGAGCAATGGAATCGGAACTTGAGGGAAAAGATCGATGACATTTTCCGTTTTGTAAAAGGCTCGAAAGATAAACAAAGTGAGGCCAGATGACAACAAGTTGAGGGAAAGTCCCGTTACCGTTTGATCTACCTTAAGTGTAATGGACATAACAGCCAGAATCATGCTCATCAACCCACCCGCGATGGTCGCAGCAAGCAAACCAAGCCACAATCTGCCTGTATTTACTGTGATCATGTAATTAACCAGGGCACCCATGAGCATCATTCCTTCGACCCCCAGGTTCATCACCCCCGATCGTTCTGCCACCAGCTCGCCCATTGCGGAGATGAGCAAAGGTGTCGAAAGCCGAATCATCGTGGCGAACAGATTGATGAGGATGGCTGAAGTAAGCAGATCATGGAACATGGTAATTTTTCCTAAAGCTAATCTTGAATTTGGTGAACACCCTTGCTGCGAGAATGAAGATGAGAATAATTGCTTGGATGGCGTAGATCAACGCCGTGGGCACACCGATAGAAGTAACCATTTTCAGTGATCCGTTGATGAGCCCGCCAAAAAAGAAGGCGGTAAGGATGGTTACCAACGGATTGAGTTCGGCAAGCATCCCCACAATAATGCCGGTGTATCCGTATCCGGGTGAGATTTCCATTTGCAATTTGTGATGGACACCAAAAACCTCACCGCTGCCGGCCAAACCGGATAGACCGCCGCTAATCACCATAGTGATGATCAAGATTCTATTGATATTCAGCCCTTGAAACCTAGCGGCAACCGGGTTTGACCCTATGGCGCGGATGTCGTAGCCCAATGGTGTGTGTTCCAATATGAGATAGATCGCAATTGCAGAGACCAACGCGATTACCACGCCTAGATGGATGCGGTATCCCTCAAATAAAATTGGAAAGCTGGCGTGGTCTGGTATAGTTGGGGTGCGTGGATAGAATTGAATTGGATCCATCCAATATTTATGGCTGTACAGTAGCATCAAGACGATGTTATTGACAATATAGTTCAATAACACGGTGCTGATAATCACATCGACATTAAAGTATGCTTTCATCAACCCCGCGATGAGACTCAGCAGCGCGCCACCCGTAAAGCCAGCGAAGATAATGATGATCAGCGTTGGTAGGCGTGGTATTGATTCACCCATTAATGTATATGCCCAGTAACTTGCCATAGCACCGGCGAAAAGTTGACCTTCTTGACCGATTGACCAGATTTGTCCACGAAAAGCGATCACTGTGGCCAATCCTGTCAACAGCAAAGGGGCTGAGCGTAATAAAGTTTCCAACAATTGACGTTTGCCCCCAAAGCCACCTTGGGCCAGCAAGTATAGGGCTTGCAATGGGTTGGCACCAGCTAGGTCGATCAGCAAACCCGCAACGATAAAGGCTGCCAGGAGTGCTAATATGACTGAGATGAATTCGGTGACCAGGGCTCTTTCGTGGACCGGCTCTATATGGATGGGCATTCTCTTTTTTAGCATGCAAACTCCGGTAGATTAGCCAACACTCGGAGAACTGACAATGGGTAACAGGTGTGCCTTTGGGATTGATACAATCGCAAAAGCACACCTGCATCGCGGGAATTGTGCGGGTTGATTAGTCGGACTCCGGAAGTGAGTCATCCATTTCAATGATCAGCTCGCCATTGATAATCGCGTCTATCGTAGCGTAGAAAGCATCCAGGGCTTCTTGAGGGAAGGTAGAAATCAGGCTTTGGTTGAGCGCAACACCGCATGACCCATCAGATGACATGGTGAAAGTGGGCGATTCAGGCGCATTAAAGCCGGCTCCGCTAATTGCTTTCACCCATTCATTGATTGCCCAAATAATCGCCGTATCCCATTTGACGACGAAGCTTGCTACAGCAGTTGTAGGATACAATTCAGTGTAATCGTTATAAGCGCCATAGCAGAAAGCGCCACCTTCTGCGCAAGCATCAAAGGTTTCGGCATACATATCAATATGTTGTGCGCCTGCGGCGATCTGGGCGCTGGCGGCTTCATTCGCCGCTGTGGGGTCATACCAGCTGTTGATAAAGGCAACTTTACGCACGATATCACCCTTGACCGACTCCGCGCCAGCGAAAAAGCCGTTGATCGAGTCGTTCACATCTGAAGCGGGATAAGTGCCAACAGCGCCAAAAACATTTGTGCTGGATAAGTGTCCGGCGAGAACTCCCATGGCGTAACTGGCTTCATGGCAGCGCAGCCAGAAGTGATAATTGTTGCCGCCATATTCCAATACCCCAGAACCTACCTCGACGAACATGATCTCTGGATAATCGCCTTTGATATTGTCGATATTGTCGTTGTACCCACCATGAGGCCAGATGATGTCACATTCGCCCGATTCGGCGAACTCACGCATTGCGGCTTCGGCTTCATCTCCCCATAACCCCTCGATGTATTTTAGCTCCTTGATTTTTACGCCTTCAATGGGTTGAGTATCGACGACACGTTGAAAGCTTTCCAGAAACGTGCGGTCCCAGCCCTGGTCTGGACCAACTGCGAGTAGCGCACATATTTGCACTTCTTCTGGAGCTTCTATAACTGGCGCCTGGGTCACAGGTTCAGTTTCAGGTGCAGGTGGCGTGGTGGGTTGCTCGACAGCTTGCTGAGGAGTGCAAGCAGCCAGTACGAGGATCATAATCCCCACCAGAGCGACGAATTTATTACATTGTTTTGAAAACATCGGACTCTCCTTTCGTTTTTTCGAACATGTTTTTAAAATCCGGTGGCTGCTCCATTCATACACTACATCCTTACCTCCTTTCAATCCTAAAGAGACTGTTTTCTCACTCGATCCATTTATCTATATCGGAATTCATCCTGTTTTAGTGCTCCTCGGGCAAATGATGTCCCTAGTTTTTATTGTTGGTTACGATTCATCTGCTACTTTTTTCGCCCATAAATTTGCTAGTGCTTTTTTCCCCTCGGCGAGCACCTCTTCTTCGTCTATAGTAAGTAATTTTCGGTCGCGCATGACAATCTGACCATCAATGATGCTGGTGTGTACACAGGCTGACTGATAGGAGGAAACGATGCGCATGACAATGTCATCGTCCTCAAAGTTCCGTATTGGAGCTGCATACAACCCGCCGTCATCTAGGATGATCACATCGGCTAGTTTTCCTTCCTCGAGCGAACCGATTTGGTCATCCATCCCCATTGCTTTTGCCCCGCCCACAGTAGCCATGCGGAGCACATCCTCTGCTGGCATGGCGTCTGCACCCAAGCGATATTTGTGAATCAGGGAAGCCAGGCGCATTTCGATGAACATATCCAAGTTGTTGTTGCTCGGTGCGCCATCTGAACCCAAGGCGACATTGATACCTTGAGCTAGCATTTCCGGAACCCGGGCGATCCCAGAGCCTAGCTTTGTGTTGCAACATGGGCAGTGAACGGCGTGCGAACCAGTTTCAGCCATGATGCGATATTCATCTTCGTCCAGCCAAATACAATGTGCCATGATGACATTCGGGCCGACAACCCCTAATTTTTGGAGGAATTGCCAATTACGCATCCCGGTCTGGCGTAACATTTCTTCCGCTTCGTATTCAATTTCACCCGCGTGCCCATGAATTCCAACACCTGGATGGATATCCGCCTCTTGTTTGATGGTTTTCAACAAATAAGAGGTGGTCCATAATTGCCAGCGGGGAGCAAAAGCGTACTTGATTCTGCCATCCGCTTTGCCATGCCAGCGGTGCATTAAGTCCAGGCTTTGCTTAAGGGATTCATCAGTCGTTTCACGTAATAAAGGGGGCAGATTCTCTGTGCGATCCATCATGGCTTTGCCAGCCATAGCACGCATACCTGATTCTTCGATTGCCTGAAACACCACGTCTTGATGGTGTAACGTGCCCATGTCAAGTACGGAGGTGGCTCCGGATTTGATCATCTCAGCCAGTCCTAACCTAGCAGACGCATATAATGTCTCTGGTGTATGTCGAAATTCAAGCGAGGTGATGGTATCCAGCCATTCCATCAGAGGTTGGTCATCCGCCTGGCCACGCAATAGACTCTGACATAAATGGATATGCGATTGAACGAAGCCGGGAAGAACCAGCATTCCCTGTGCGTCGATGATCGTCTCCGCAGGGTCATTAATCTGTGGCGCGATGCGCTTTATCCGCTTTCCTTCGATAAGAATATCGGAGTAATTCCTTTCTCCTTTTGAATTCATGGTGACCAGGTATCCGTTTTTTATCAGTATGCTCGGCATCTCTACCTCCGTTTGGATGGTTTACGCTATATGTTCTTCACCTGACGGATGACATGGAAATCGCTGGCCTCTTTGAGAAGATATTCTTTTGAGAGAAAAACGGGGTTATCATCCCGGTCATAGCCGATATCTTCGATGACCAACATGGGTGTGCAGGGATCATCCAGACGAAAAATATCTGGAAGCTGGTGATTCCTTAGGATATCCGGCCGGATAATTGAGGCAAGGTATGTGATTTTTCGTTTGCATTTTTCAGCAAAGAATTTAAAAAACGGTTCCGTGATCCCTGGTTCTAAAGCTTTTTCGATGCTCAGACAACCTTCGAATATGGCGGTTGGGATGAAGTTGATAAACAAAATGATGGGCTCCTCATTTGCAGTGAAGACTTTATGGATGTTAAGAACCGGGCTTCCAGCTTGGATGGATAATTTTCCAGCGGTGTCTGAATCTGCCTGGATGATCTGAGAATTGAGCTGCCTAAAACCAGGGGTGAACCCTCGGGCTTTGATGCGTTCCGGGACGTCAAGGAGTTGATAGAGAGGGTTCATAATGGAAGGAGATTGGGTCACAAATGTGCCTATGCCGCGTTGTCGTTTAACATATCCGCGCTCAACGAGTCTGGCAAAGGCCGCGCGGATGGTGGGCCTGCTGACATCGAATTGCTCTGCTAATTGATTTTCCGAAGGTAGCAGACTACCAGGAGGGTAAGTACCATCCGAGATACCTTTAACAATGATGTCGTATATTTGCTCGGCTAGGGGGGGCTGGCGGATTAAAAGCTTCGGATCGTTTTGCATATTCCACTCTGTGGGTGTGCATGAAAAAGGTTTAATTGTAAGTTGGCAGCCATCTCAACTATCATACACCTTATTTATTTTTATGTCAACATAAATTCTGAAAGGCGCAATCTGGTGGTTGGTCGATCCAGAGAACCTCATCTTCAAAATTACCTCAGATGGAACGGGAGCGGTTTTCGCACGAAACCTGCCCATAGATTCAGCCGCTCTGGTGGTAGATGACCAGGGATACCTCTACTTTACCAGCCCTAGCGGTATCTATCATGTCTTTATGGAGGAATAAAAGGTGCAAGGCTTGGAGCGAAATTTACGATTGCATCTTCGTCAAGGTAAATTTTCTTGCGAGTAGAGACGCTGTTCGAAAAAGCCTCATGCCGTGGCGAGGGAGCTAATATCCCTGAGTTGAAGGCAAGGCGCAGCCCAATGGGCTGCGCCTTTTTCATGAGCAGGGATAACGTATTTGTGCTAAAACCATGGTATCGCTACCCGGACTTTTGCTCCTTCCAATGATACGCGCTCAACGTGCCTAGAGGCGTAAATAGAATGGCGCACAAAATGATCGTCCAGACGTTCAAGTTGAAGCGCAGCAACGGTGCAGGGATGTTTCCCAAGCGGAAGATGTAATCCGCGTACATCGCCGAGATCGGTTCGAGCTGGTCTTTGGCGACGCGCTCCAGAGTGTCGTCGTCATCAAAGAGCCACACCGGGCCACTGATAAAACTGGAGACCGGATACCCGCTGATGGCGAACATGCCCGCGTCGGTGGGCACGCTAAGCGGTGTGCCAGTAGGGAAGACCAGGGTGCGATATGCGTTGTAATCACGCACCACGCCGGCGTATTGGGAAACCAGAATCGGGTTTTCGGTGATGAAGTTGCCGCGCGGTTCGACCATCCCTGTGGGGGCTTCTGGGGGGTTGTAATCATCGGCGATGTGTTCGATGCAGATATCCACCAGGAGCTGTTGCATGATGTCTTCAGCGTGTGATTCCATAAAAGCATGGTTACTGCGCGCGCCGACCATGTGCGAACCCATGAAGATGAATATTATTTTATGGGCGCGCTGCTCGGGGGCTAAGCCGGCAAAGTAGCGCGCCAGGCCGCTGACCATCCCTACACCGCTGGAATCTTCGATGCCGCTGCGCCAGGGGGCGTCGTAGTGCGTGTGCACCATAATGATCTTGTCATCCCGCCCTGGCAGCACGCCATACACCGTCCAGGCAGTTCCTCCGCCTTCGCTGATGGTAGCATCCAATACCAGCCGGGCGGTAACTGTACCGGACTGAACCATCGTGCGCAGGCGGTCTCCATCGCGGTCAAGCAGGTACAAACCCGGCACCGGGCGGAGCGTGCCGTCATAAGGCGCGTAATATCCGAATGTTCCCATTTCGGGGTAAGCTTGCAGGATGCCGATGACACCAACTGCGCCACCTTCTTTCGCCAGGTCGTGCACTCGGCGCACGTCCTCCAGCCAGCCAATGGGATAAGGATGCTCCCAATTGGGAACTGTACCCTGTGGGTCATAGGCCATGTAGGCAAAGAGTTTCATCTGACTCCAACTGATATTCACGGGCGGCAGGTCAACCAGGACGATCTTGCCGGATACATCCTGGCTGGCGAAATCGTCGGCTTCGCCCTCGCCGAGATAAACCAGAGGCGCTTCTACACCTTCTGGCGGAGTAGGCCCGCTGTATGGGACAAAGTAGGTTTCTGGTTGCCAGGCTTCCCCCTGGGGGTCGATGGTCAGTGACCAGGCGTTTTCGCGCCAGAGATCGAATGTATGCGGTTCAACGTACACCTCTTCGAAGCCAAAGGAGCGCAAGTTGTTCACGATCAGATCTTTCGCTTGGGCGGTGGCCTCCCAACCTGGGCGACGAATGCCCAAATCGTACATCTCTTTGATATAGCCAAACACCTCTTCCTCGCTGGGCAGAGGCACTTGGGTTTCTGGAATGGCTATAACTGGGCGGCTGGTAAATATAATAAATAGAGGAACGCCGAGGACGAGCAATCCCAAGAAAAATGCTGTGGACAGGCTGAAACACAGTTTACTGCGCTGGCTTGAGGCGGTCTGTGCGCGCCAGGGAAAGGTCCATAAAAACAGTCCCCCTAGGATAAACAGGGCGGCGCCCAGGAGATAGCCCTGCCCTCCAGCGAGCATGGATGGCAGGGTCAAAGCCAGAACGAGCAAATGGAGGCCTGAAAGCGCCTCAAGCAGCGCCTGGGTGGCGAACCAAATGCCCAATCCAATCCAGATGCGCCCGGCGATACGCCAGGGGGTTGGCTCGTGGTGATATAAAAGCCACCCCAGCAGCATCAGAATCGATGGGGGAAACGCTGCATACCAGGCGTGAAAGACGCCCAGCCCCAGGCTGGATTTATCGCTGAGCAAGCCAATCGCGAAGGGGATGGCAGAGAACAGCAGGCTCAAAAAGAAGTACAACAAAATTTGACCTATCCAGGAACGGCTTTTATAAGGTTGGTTCATGGTTTTTCCTCCTTTCGGTATGTGGTTTTATCCTATATTCATGACTAAAGAAGGAAACCAATAATGGTATTAAATGATTGGCTACCGCTAAGATTGCCTCCTTGGGTGAATTTTATCACGAAGCCATTCAAGGTCAAGCCAGAAACCCCTTGAGTGGAACAAAAAGCTCAAATGTGAAAACCCGACGTCAGCAGGTGACACCGTCCATGATTTCGAACCCCATTAGGTGACGCCGGTAGAATTCTGGCGTGGTGTGGGTTGATTCTTCAGCCTGCGGGGCTTCTGGAAGGAATAAGGAGAGGAAGGCACGCGCTCAAGGTGCGCGGCGCGTTTATACGCGGCGTTGCTTCTGGCGGAAAGGATCATCCGCCAGAAGCAAGGTGTGCTTGGCAAGCGAGGCTTATCGCTTCCGCCGTGTGTGTCTGACCGAATAGAGTAACCAAGCCAATGGGAGCGTAAAAAAGCTACCACAAGGCACCACAGAGCCTCCGCCTTCATCTTCAGCAGCAGTTTGGGTGGGGGAGATGGGTGTAGACGGAAGTGGCACCTCAGGAGAGGGTTGGGCTGCAGTTGGCTCTGCTTTGGGTAGAAGTTGCACATCGTCCACCCATAGCTGGCCAGCCACGGGGTAATCACCGGGCGGGCTGATGCCAAAAGCCAACCCCACCACTTGATTGGGCTTGCCGAACACCTCCCCGGCGTTGGCTTCCCAACTGGCGCGCCGGAATGTATCCCATGTCAGACTAATCAGTGCCCAGCCAGCAACGCTTTCTGCTGGGGTTGTAAGGGTAATCAGGTAGATCTCCTGGCTGTCATGACTTCCGGCGTACAAGTTGACGTCGTATGGGAGACCCTCCTGGCTGGCGTGCAGGCGAAACGACAAGCCGAGGTAAGCGCTCCAATCTTGGATAGAGGTTTCGTACATCAAGGCACACGTCGCCCAAGCCCCAGGGGTGACTTCGAAGTCCATCATCAGGGCTGCGCTGCCAGCATAAGCAGTTCCGGGTTGGGTGGAGCAGTTCATTGAGGTGGGGGAGGTTTCATCCCAGTAAGGCGTCCAGCCATTAGTGCCTACGGGGTTGGTACCTTCGAAATCGTCGATCGTAGGTGAGGATACGGGAATTTGCTCTGGAGGGGTTTCGACCTCTTCCGTGGGCTGTTGGGCGGGCGGCTGTGGCGCGCTGATAGCGTTTTCCTTCCAGCGGTGGTAATAAATATTCAATAAAGGAACAAATTCTTCTGTGGCTTTACGGCTGCCTTCTATTGAAGGGTGATCGTCGTCTGAGGGGTAAAATAAGGTATTCCTGCCGGGAGTGAACACATGTTCGATGCTCCCATTGAGGAAACGGTGATGATGGTCTGGGCCGGTGAGCACGTTATAGAAATCGAAGACGGCGACGTTGTTCAGGGTGTATTGATTTTCAGCCAGCCAGTCGTTCATCAGCCATAGATTGAAAGCGCGCGCGTTTTCAGCAAATGTAGGGTCAGACAATGGGGGCGCGGTGATGACCACAAACAGTTTATCGGGGTGAGCGGCGAAGGTGTTGAGAATCTGGTTGTACACGTATTTCGCACCGGCCACGGTGAACTCTGCGTATGTGCCTGGCGGATCATCTGGGTCGCCATCCAAAGCCGAGTTCGGAAAGCAGGATTTGAACATGACGATCTCGTTTTCACCACCAGGGTCAGGTAGGTTGCGCGTGTAGTTGGAATGCTGTCCGCTCTCGTTAAAAAGCGCTTGCAAATAGATTGGCGTTTGATCGCTAGCGAACCATTCCAACCAGTCAGGGATATCCGTGCGGTCGCCAATGTTATTGGGACCCCAGCCGTAATTAGTATCGCTGACGAAGTAGTTGTTTTCTCCCAGGGTGCGGCCCAGGTCTCCATAGCCATCGGTGAGCCAGTTTTCACCAGTAGAGTGGTGAATGAAAATCAGTTTGATGACATTTTCGGGTGCAGAAGGATTGAGTGCGCCTTGTTGCCATGAGGCAGAAAGCGATAGAAATGCGGATAGTGAGATGAAGACTAATACCCACAAACGAAGACGGATTTTCATGGCTGCCTCCTTAGAAATGATCAGGGTTGCCCTCCCAAGGCTGTCCAGGACGATCATCGATGATGGTATTGCGTGTTACAGTGGCTGGAAAAAAGTAAGGTCGGGTTGTTTCGCTCCATTATAGAGAACTTCATAACAGATGTCAATTGGGAAGTGATTCGATGAGTCTTCGGCAAGTGAGAAAGCCCGTGAAATTCGCATAGCCAATAACATATATTAGATCACTAAGCCTCCGCAAGCCTATTTCCGCGGTATGCATAAATCAATCTATGGGCGGTGTTGGCTGAACCGATCAGTGGCTAATTTTTGGTAGGCGCAAAACCTTTTGGAGATGTTTCCAGGCAAAATTCCCGATATGTTTTTGCCAGATTTCTCGGTACCATCCAAGGTAGGCTTCCAGGTAAGCGGCGACTTTGTCCTCGGGATAACTTTTGGAAGGATTGAGCTCAGGGAAAAATTGGACGCAAATTCTCCCTTGAGGCTCGATCCAGGAGAGCGCAGGTATGCAGCTAGTTCCTGTGGTAGCAGCCAGCTTGGCAAATCCTAAGCCGAAATCGCGCCACCGCCCGAAAAACGGAACGGTTTGGCGCTGTTTGCCGCGTGAGCCATCTGCGGCAATGAAGACCACCCCGCCTTTCTCCAACGTCTCTCTGCTCGCCAGATATTGGCTGGTGACTAATCGGTCGGTGGACACAGCCAGTGACTCCTCGCTGAGCATGAAACGCGGTTGATAGGTTTTGTGTCCCATGATCCGTGTGCGGTAGGGTTTTCCGCCGATGACCATCATCTGGGTGATGTCCTCTTGCATCAAAAGGATGTGATGGATCAGGAAACTCATCGAGGTATGTCCGGTGAGCAGGATGACTCCTTTCCCTTTTTGATAAGCTTGATGGAAATTCGGCATTCCTTCGAGGTGCACGTGCTGATAAAAAATATCATCGGGAAGGCGGCACAGTTTTGCCAGTCTCAGAGAGCGTAGGAAGTTGGCTTGGATGCTCTCCTGGAGCAATTCGCTGGGGTGCGAATGTTCAGGCAAATCCCGTGAAATTTTTTCCAGAATGCGCATAGGTTTTCGAAACACAATCCGCTGCATCCATTTGCTTTTCGAAATTTCATGGATCGTCTTTGACACCGCCTGATAGGAAACGGGCAGTTTTACCAACAGCCAGGCACCAATGTAGCGCAGATAATCCTGGATGCGGTATAGCTTTTCGATTGTTCCGATGGCGCGGTTGGTCAGCAGGTGATAAAAAATCGCCAAGCGGTTCGGTGTGCGCGCTTTTTCTGCAATCTGAGGCGCGGTTTGGGATGGTGTACCGTATTTTTCGAGAATATACGCAGCAATTCCCTGAGCGGAGGCATTCAAGAGGGGGAGCTCGCTGGTGAAAAGGATGCCTAAAGCATCCTCCAGGCGGGCGGTGAAATCGGCAAATTTCAGTGAGTCGCCGCCTAAGTCGAAAAAATCAGCATTGGGCTCGATGTGATCCAGCTGCAGAGACACCATCATTAGCTTCTGGATGAGGTGTTCCAGTGCATTCCTAGATGGTAGGGCTATCGGTTCGGAAGTCTTGCTTTCCCTCCAGACGGCGAATGTTTTTAAAGATTGGTTTTCGTAATCGGCTTTGACTGCAAAGCGCCTCAACTTCCCGGAAGTGGTTTTGTGGATGCTTTCTGGTTCAACCAGCGCGATGGCATGTACCTGAATACCGTGTTCTTGTTGAACTGCCATGCAAATCTTCTGAATAATGTCCTCAGGGTTGAGTTTTACTTGCCATTCCTCGCGAATGGATTGGACGACAACCAGCTTTTCGCCTGTTGGGCTGTCCACAGCAAAAGCTACGCAACCGCCAGGTCGTAACGCTGGATGGCATGCGGTGACCGTTTTTTCGATATCCTGGGGGTAATAATTTTGCCCTTGGATGATGATCATGTCCTTTATTCTGCCCGTGATAAACAACTCGCCATCCAGCAAGAAACCGAGGTCACCAGTGCGCAGATACACATGTCCGTCATCCTCAGCCAGTTTTGCTTGAAAAGTCTCGCGAGTGGCTTCAAGGTTATTCCAGTATCCCGCAGCAATTCCTGGTCCAGTTACCCAGATTTCGCCCACAGCTCCTGCCGGCAAGGGGATGTGCCTTTCAGGGTCAACAATGGCGATCTTTTGCCCATCCAGTGTCACACCACAGCCAACCAACCGCACGCTGCCTTGCGAGCCGGGTGGTTTTTCCACGACCTGATGCTGCTTCAGAGCCGTAACATCGAAGGATTTTATTCTTGGTTGATCCTCGGCATAGTTGCCGGAGACGAACACCGTTGCCTCAGCCAGGCCATATGCCGGGTAAAAAGCTTCAAAGCGAAATCCGCATTCAGCGAACACACGGGTGAAATTCTCCAGAGTCTCCGGCTTGATCGGCTCCGCGGCGTTGATGGCGACTTCCCAGCTGCTCAGATCCAAAGTCTTCCTTTGTTGAGGGGAGATTTTGCTGACGCAATAATCGTAGGCGAAGTTCGGCGCGATACTCACCCTGCCGCGAAAGTGGCTGATCGCCCATAGCCAGCGATAAGGTTCGCGGAGAAAATCAATCGGGGACATCAGAACGCAGTGTGAGCCGATTAATATCGCCTGCAATGCCTGAGCGATCAGTCCGCCGTCATGGTGGAGGGGCATCCAATTGACGATGGTGGAATTGGAGTCGTTTCTATTTTTGTTTTTAATCGCCATCTGATTGAAGAACAAGCTGTTATGGCGGATGATGACCCCTTTGGGCTCTGAGGTCGATCCAGAGGTATATTGGATAAAAGCAATCGAATCGGGTGTGATATCGGAGGGATCCCAAAGGCAATCCGGATCGAAATCCGATGTAGTGAACACTTCTATATCGCTTAGATAAGAGAGATCCAGGATCAGTTTGTTTATCGAAGGCAGTAACTCATCGGAAGTGATCGCCAGGCGAGCGCCCGCGTTTTGGGCAATCACTTCCAGTCGCTGTGCGGCACGCACATTGGCTGGAGGCAGTGCGGGAACGGCGATGATCCCGGCGTACAGGCAGCCCAAGAAACCCACCAGGAAATTCAAGTCTGAGGCGCAGATGATCAGGGCGCGTTCCCCTGCGTCGTGGTGCTGTCTCAGTTTATAGGCGATGAGGCGCGCTTTTTGGTCTAGCTGGGCAAAGGTCAGCGTCTCAAAATTCCCCTGGAGGTCAGATAAATAGGTACAGGCGCATTTCTGCGGTGTTTGCTTGCTCCATTAGGCTAATTGATGAACCAGGGTTTGAGGTTGGTCGGGCAAGAAGCGGTATTCCTCCTTTAGTGATTATAATTCTCAGAGCTTCGAAGCCTGAAAGGAAAGATCGGATCAATTTTATCAGCATTTAGAGTTTTTCAATAGATTTTTCCCCAAAGGTCGAACCTCAAAGACCCAGTATGAAATAGCGATAGCACTCTTTGCTCAAAGGTTAATCGAGCGTTTGTTCCAGCTCCAGCATGTCTCTGAGGGGAATACCGAAATTTCCAAATAAGGGGATGTTAGACTTCTTTAGACGGACGAGGCGCATTGCACCTGGATTAAGCCTTACAAAATGAAAGCCGCGTTTTTGAAAAAAACGTAATCCTTCCAGGTTGTCATTGGTAGTAACCAGCCAGATCCTTGAAACTTGTGGGCGTACCTGGGAGATGAGCCTTTCCAACAGACATGTTCCTATACCACGGTGTCTGATCTGGCTGTAAATCGCCAGAATTTCGCAGGCGCCATTAGCGAGCCTATAGGAGAGAAAGCCCACTGGGGTGCTCGCCTGTAGAGCGATGATCGCCGCATGTTGACGAATGTCGTGCTCTCCGCTTGGGGTGATCAGCGGGAGGCCTCCCCAGGTTGCCTCCACCACCTGGAGCATCCAGGGTGCGTCTGCGGGGCAAGCCTCCCGGAGGATATATACATCCATCGTGCCGATTTGATGCGCGATGTCATGAAAAGCGGAGCAGCTTATCTTCCTCGCCAGGGCGGAACTCCAGGATTTTCACCTGTGGGAGGTTTTCGAGTGCGGCGCGCAATTTGCTTTCATCCCCGCCGCGCTCTTTGATGTCCACATAAGCGTGCTCTCCGGTCTCTTCGTAGGTGATCGTCACCGAGATAATATCGCTATTGGAGTCAGTAAGCGCTTTGATCAACGGCGCGAGGCGACCCTTTTCATTTGGCAAGCGCGCTTCGATATGTGAACCCGCCTGTCCACCACCGGTGATTTCGATAAAGGTTCTAAAAATGTCCGTGTCGGTGATGATGCCCACCAGTTCCTCGCCGCGCATCACCGGCAGACAGCCAATATCATTCGTGAGCATAAAGTGCGCTGCGTTGGTGATGCTGCAAGATTCTTCTACTGCCAGGACCGGCTTGCTCATGATTTTATCCATGGTGACTTTTTCGAGCAATGAGGCAATTTCGAAGACACTCAGGGTCGTCACAGGGGAAGGTTGAGCCAGGAGTAAGTCGCTGTGCGTGACGATGCCAATCAGCTTGCCATGCTCATCCAGGATGGGCAGATGCTTGATGTTGTTTTGCTTCATGATGCGCAACGCCTGGTTGTAGCTGGTATCCGGGGTTGCGGTAATTGGGTTAGGGGTCATGCGATATTTGACGCGCATTTTTCCGCTCTCTCCTTTCTTTTGCAAATAAATTTCCACATCATGAGTGTGAATTTTCCATTGTCCGCGATATTTTCCGCCTTCTTTGACGGCTTTCAAAGATCCTTGGGCGAGGAGTTGGCGCACGCGCGCCGTAGAAACGCCGAGCTTTTCAGCTACTTCTTGGGTTGTGAGCAAATTTGTCTTTTGCATCGGTTTCCTTGCGCTAGCGTAAATCTTATTGACATTATATCATTTATGCTAGCGTAAGTCAAGAGGGAAATGGTGAGAATTCAATGGGTCATGTGAAATTTCCGCGTGATATAGAGGTACAATGAGGTGAGGTTATTCTGCGTTTGTCTTGTTATACTTAAGCGTGTAAGTGCGCCTCCGCCTCTGAGCTTCGACGATATTAGCTTCTGATTTCGATATGCTCTCAAAAAGAATCTTGTGCCTCATTGTGCCTGCCTGGATGGTTGCGTGCCAGGTGCTCGCTCCGACCGCTTCTTCAATGGAGGGCGAAGCGACAGAGATAAGCGCGAAGAATTCTTGCGACAAGTTATCGGTGGGACATGTGGCGACCTTGGTACAACCTGGAGGCAATGTGGATTGGTCACCGGACGGGAGCTGGATCGCTTTCGATGCACCGGACGAAGCAGGGTGGACGGATACCTGGGTAGCTCGGCCTGATGGCAGCGAAAAGCGTTGTCTTACCTGCGATCATGCCGCTACGCCTACCAACCTACATCTTGGAAATCCGACCTGGCATCCTGCGCAGCAGTGGCTGGTGATCCAAGGGGTGGAAGAGAGCTTTTTTGCAAGCTTTCCCTCCGAAGATGGCGCTTATAAGAAGCGCATTATGGACGTTGGAGTTGGGATTGGCAATGAACTATTCGCTGTTTCGGTGGATGGAGGCCGGTTTGTGAAATTGACGCATGGCGTGGAGGAAAACAGTTTTGCCCATGGTGTTTTGCATGCTCACTTCTCCCATGATGGTCACATGCTTGCCTGGTCGCAACGCATTGGCAACATTCGCGGCAATGTGGATGGCGAATGGGTGATTAAAATCGCAAATTTCGTCATGCTCGACGAAGGCCCACGAATGGAAAACGTGCGCACATTTCAACCCGGCAAGGGTGCCGCGCGCTTGTATGAAGTGCATTCCTTTTCTCCAGACGACACCTCACTCCTATTTACAGCGAATGCGGATGGTCAGGCTCAAAGGGGATATGACATTTACTTGTTGGATATCGCCAGTGGCGCCGCCACGCGTCTGACATACACCCCTTTCCAGTGGGATGAACATGCGCATTTTTCACCCGACGGGAATTGCATTGTCTGGATGTCGAGTATGAATGCAGGCTCAAACCATAAGCTATTGAAGACCGAATTGTGGTACATGTCCGCTGACGGAAGCGGCCAAACACAGTTGACTTTCTTCAACGACCCGAATTCATGGATGTATGTACCTCAGCCTTACGGGGTCATCCCCGCAGATTTTTCCTGGTCGCCGCGTGGAGATGCGTTGCTCCTCTACCTCATCGTGAACCAAAGCTCTCAAACGGAATATTCCATGCCCGGCATCATCTTATTGCTAGAACTGGAGCGATGAGGAATGAGCGCTGGAGGAGAAGTGATGATGAATTACAAAAGGTGAGCTGAATGGAACTGGAAAAAGAGGCGTATTTGCACACTCTTCAAATCCTTGAAATGGCAGAGGATCACAAGGATGAAGCTGCACGCATCATCAGCACTGCGGCGTTGAGCAACCCGATTTCCGTCAGTTTGTGGGGCGGGCAGAGCGAAGCTCACCGCCGGCGCATGGAGCACATGTACCGCCATGTCAACCTGGCGCAACCAAAGGCGCGCGGGCTGATTGCCAAATTGGGCGGTGAATATGTCGCCGCGTGCAATTGGGTGCCCTGGCCACATTGTCAACTTGGGCTGCGCGAAACCCTCCATGCCATCCCGTACATTCTCACCTACCTGCGCGGCGCAACTTGGCGCGCGATGCAGTTGTACACCCAATGGGCGAAGTACGATCCACCTCGACCTCACTGGCATCTGGACTTGATCGGTGTGTTGCCTGCCTATCAAGGTTCGGGATTGGCGCGTGCGCTGATCACTCACTTGTGTGATGTGCTGGATGCGGCTGGAGCTTGCGCTTATTTCGAAACGGCGTATCCCTGGTTTTTACGCGTGCATCAAGCTCAGGGCTTCACCCTGTTGGGTGAGATAGACATCTTAGGGGTGCACAATTACTTTATGTGGCGCGAGCCTGGCATTTCTGCTAAAAAACATGCAAATACTGAAAGCCAGTCAGGCGCGCTGCACTTTGGGCTTTGATGACCGCTTCGCAGTTTGAGGGACCCATACAGGTTCTGCGGGTAGGGCTTGCGTTCAACCACCCCTTCTTTTATTTGCCATCTCCTCCAGCATGGCGGTGGTCAGGGATTTGGGACGTTCGATGGGCTGCCCCAAGGCGCGCGCCCAGACCGCGTTTGCCGAAACGCCCAATATGCGGCTGACGCCAAAGAGCACGGTATAAAACCCACATCGGCCATCCAAGCCACAATCCTGTACTCCATAGTGATACTGCAAACACCCGCTGATGGCATCCACATTAGGCCAGGGATCGCGCGCCTTGCCGTGTTCCCGTAACACTTGCGGTATCACCTCATATACCCGCGCGGCGAGCTCGAAAATTGGGTCATCTTTGAAGTGCTTTTTGCCGAATGCGTATAAAGCGGTGAAGCGCGGGTCGGTTTTACGCAAAACAGCGTGCCCATAACCTGGGATGACCTGGCCGGCGTTGAGCGTATCCCAGGCAAACTGACGTAGCTCTTCGTGTGTGGGCACGCGTCCATATTTTTGATAGACCTCTAAAAGCCAGCGCAGGTTTTCACGATTGGCGCGCCCGTGCAACGGACCCGCCAGGGCGTTCATCCCTGCTGAGGCAGAGTAATAAATGTTCGCCAGGGTGGAGGCAACCATATGGGTTGCATGGGCACTGGCGTTGCCGCTTTCATGATCGGAATGCACGATGAAATACAGGCGGGAGAGGTCGTAGTATTCGGGATCCTCGATGCCCATCATGTAGGCGAAGTTTGCTGCCCAGTCCAGATGGGGCTGCGGTTCGATGCGGCAACCATCGCGATGCTTCAAACAGTAGATATACGCAGCGATACGCGGTAGCTTGGCGGTGAGATCGAGGCTGTCTTCCAGCATGGGTTCCCAATACTCATTTTTAGTCATTCCCTGGTTGTAGCGATTGGTGAAGAGGGAATCCGCTCCCAGGGACATGATTGCCGTGGAGAAAAGGTTCATGGGAGAGGCGTGTTTGGCTAAGTAGCTCAACACATCGTACACATATTCTGGGATTTCCGAGCGCCGGCGCCATTCCGCCTCGACTTCCTCTGCCTGCTCTGGAGAAGGGATCTCTCCAGTGAGCAAGAGATAATACAAACCGCCCACCAATGGCATTTCTGCATTTTGGGGTTTGGGCAACTTTTCTAACAATTCTGGGATGGTATAGCCGCGTAGGCGAATGCCTTCCTCGGGGTCAACATAGGAAATATCCGTGACCAGCGATTTGACATCACGCATACCGCCATAAATCTGTTGGATGGTGACTTGATCCACAACCATATCCCCGTGTTCGCGCAACAGCTTTTGGACGCGGGCGCGCCACGCCGGGATTTGAGCGGCAATTTTCTCTTTGAGTAGCATGTTCTATACCTCTAAAGGTTCAATTTAGCAATGTTTTCTGCCACGCTTTGAGCAGATTTTTGTAACGCCTGATGTTCTTGCGGAGTGAGGCGGTATTCGATGATCTTTTCGACGCCCTTGCGCCCCAGTTGCACCGGCACGCCGAAGAAGATGTCGCGCAAGCCGTATTCCCCTTGCAAATACGCCGCGGCAGGCACGATGAGGTGCTTGTCTTTTAGAATGGCTTCGACCATTTGGGCGACAGCCGCGCCAGGGGCATAGTAAGCGCTGCCCGTCTTCAACAGGCTGACGATTTCGCCCCCGCCCTTGCGTGTGCGTTCAACGATCGCTTCCAGGCGATCGGATGGGAGCATTTCGTCTAATGGGACGCCAGCTACGTTCGAGATATGCGTCAGGGGCACCATTTCGTCACCATGCCCACCGAGGACATAACAATGCACGTTTTCCACACTTACTCCCAATTCCATAGCGACAAAGGCGCGCATGCGTGCCGAATCCAAAATCCCTGCCTGACCCACAACGCGCTGAGGGGCGACATCGGCTACCTTCATCGTCAGGTAAGCCATCACGTCTAGCGGGTTGGTGAGCACAACAAAGATGGCATTGGGAGATAAGCGCGCCGTCTGCTGAACTGCCTGACGGACGATCTCCGCATTGGCTATCAGCAGATCATCGCGGCTCATCCCTGGCTTGCGTGCCAATCCGGCGGTGACGACGATGATGTCGCTGTTTGCGGTGGCTGCGTAGTCGTTGCTGCCGATAATGACCACGTCTTTGCCGGCAACCGGGAGTGCTTCTTGCAAGTCAAGCGCTTTGCCCTGTGGCATACCTTCAACGATGTCCACCAGAACCAAGTCGGCGATTTCCTTTTCTGCCAGCCAATGTGCCGTGGTGGAACCGGTCATACCGGCACCGATAATGGATACTTTATTTCTCATCCTGCCTCCCAAAAATTTTATCTTCCCTGGAGCGATTGCTTTTCATCTTCCAGGGTTTCCAAATAGCGATTTGCCTGAATCGCGGCTGCGGCGCCCATGCCGGCAGAGGTGATCACCTGGCGAAAATGAGGGTCGGCGACCTCTCCCGCGGCGTACACCCCTGGGAGGTTGGTTTGCATCAGGGCATCCACCTTCAGGTAGCCCAGGTCATCCATCTCTAGTTGGCCTTTGAACAAGCTCGTGTTCGGGGTGTGTCCAATGAAGATGAACACGCCATCGGTTTGATGCTCACGCTCTTTGCCGCTAATCATGTCTTTTAGGGTTACGGAATGCACGGCGCCGTTCCCATGAATGGCGGTAACCACTGTGTTCCAGATGAAATCGATTTTGGGGTTGGATTGAGCGCGCTTTTGCAAAATCGCGCCGGCGCGCAGCTCATCCCGGCGGTGGACGATGGTCACCGAAGTGGCGTAGCGCGTCAGGAAGAGGGCTTCCTCGAGAGCGCTATCGCCTCCGCCAACAACCAGGACGGTTTTATCTTTGAAAAACCAACCATCGCATGTGGCGCAGTAAGAAACGCCGCGTCCGGTAAGTTCCTGCTCTCCAGGCACACCTAGCTTGCGTGCCGCTGCCCCGGTAGCGATAATGAGGGCGTCTGTGGTATAGCGCGTGTTATATGTGTGCACGCGATAGGGGCGCTTGGAAAGGTCCACTTCGGTTGCCGTGTCGAACTCGATTTTGGCACCGAAGCGCGCGGCTTGTTTCTGAAACAGCTCGACCAGCTCCTGTCCGCCAATGCCTTCCGGAAAGCCAGGGTAGTTTTCGATGGAATAGGTGAGCGAGACCTGACCACCGTGTTCCATACCGGTAAGGACAAGCGGCTCCAGATCGGCGCGCGCGGCGTATAACGCTGCAGTTAAACCTGCTGGACCGGAGCCGAGAATCAATACTTTCACGTGCTGTTCTTCGTCAGAAGCTGAGGGGGGGTTCAATCCACTGAAGCTGAATTCCATACAAATACCTCAATATGTGATAATTTGAAAAAATTATACCTGTGAACCAGGTATACCAAGGAGTTTGATGCAATGAACGCGAAAAGGTTGCAGCCCTAAGGCGAACTATTGATCAATGGGAGCGTGCGGATGATGATTAGATGACGTAATCCAGCCAAACTTCCGAGAACTTGCCTCTGCCGCGCAAGTTGTCTTCAAAAGACTGCATCAGTTGTCGGGTCAGTGGTCCTGGTGCTCCGCTCCCGATCAGGCGCGTGTCGATGGCGCGCACACCGACGATCTCCGCTGCCGTGCCGCAGATGAAGACCTCGTCTGCAATATAGAGCTGGTCGCGGGTCACCTGGCGCTCTTCGAAGGGTAATCCCATGTCGAGCGCCAGGGTGATGATGGCATCGCGCGTGAGCCCTTCCAGGACGGATGCCAGTGGAGGGGTGATCAAATTGCCGCGACGGATGAGGAACAGGTTTTCGCCGGTGCACTCGGCGACATAACCCTGAGGGTCGAGGATCACGGCTTCATCGTAGCCCGAGCGTAGCGCCAGAGTCTTCACCAACATGGAGTTGACATAGTTGCCCGACACTTTGGATTTGGTCATGTTGATGTTCGGGTGCAGGCGGGTGAAGCTGGAGACCATCATGTGGATGCCGGTCCTTTTAGCCTCCTCACCCAGATAAGGACCCCATTCCCAAGCAGCGATGCCCACGCGCGGCCTGGACTTGTCCATGTCCAAACCGAGAGGACCTTCCAGGAACATCAGCGGGCGGATATAGCATTCTTCGAATTTGTTGGCTTTAATGGTATCCAGTACCCCCTGGCGCAGGGTTGCGACATCATAGGGGAAGTTCTTAATGCCCAGGATGTGAATCGACTCGATAAAGCGCTGCATGTGTTCGCGCAGGCGGAAGACGGCCGGGCCACGTTCGGCGCGGTAACAGCGGATGCCTTCGAAGACGCCTAAGCCATAATGCAGGGTGGGGGTGATGAAATGCACTGTGGCTTGGTCATAGTGCACCAATTTGCCATCCATCCAGATGAGGTCAGATTTCATGTGGGTGTGTGCCTTTCGTTATTATGACGGTTTGCGCCTCTCATTGTTACGCCGGTTTTGGGGACGGCCTTCGCTGCGACGGCCACCGCCAGGACCGCGGCGCGGCTTGCGATCGTATTCCAGGGCTTCTTCCGCTGTCCAGCCCTCCAGCACCGCCTGGCGGGAAAGGCGGATTTTGCCGCTCTCGTCAATGTCGGTGACCATGACGGTGATCTCATCGCCAGGTCGCACGATGTCTTCGACTTTTTCCACGCGCTCCGTGTCCAGTTGAGAAATGTGCACCAACCCATCTACATTGGGCAGAATTTCCACAAAGGCGCCAAAGTCGGTGATGCGCACCACCTTGCCGGTGTAGATGCGACCGATGATCGCTGTCTCGGTGAGGGCTTCGATGCGCTCTTTCGCCTGTCGGGCGCTCTCACCATTGTTTGTGGCAATGAAGACCGTGCCGTCCTCATCGATGTCGATCTTAGCGCCGGTTTCATCCTGGATGCTGCGGATGACCTTGCCGCCCGGACCGATTACGGCGCCAATCTTATCCACCGGGATGCGAATGGTGGTGATGCGCGGGGCGTGGGCTTTCAACTCGGAACGTGGCGCGGGTATGGTCTCGACGATCTTTTCCAGGATGGAAATTCTCGCCTGGCGCGCCTGTTCCAGGGCTTCCGCCATGATCGCCGTGGTGATGCCTTTGATTTTGATGTCCATCTGCAAAGCAGTGATGCCCCTGGAGGTGCCGGCGACTTTGAAATCCATATCGCCGAGGTGGTCTTCCATGCCCAGGATGTCGGTGAGGATGCAGTAAGTTTCGCCTTCTTTGATCAGCCCCATGGCGACACCAGATACCGGCGCTTTGATGGGCACACCGGTATCCATCAAAGCCAGTGTGGAGGCGCATACAGAGGCCATGGAGGTCGAACCATTGGAAGAGAGCACTTCAGAAACCAGGCGCATGGTGTAGGGGAACTCTTCCTCCGGTGGGATGACAGGCAGCAAGGCACGCTCTGCCAGGGCGCCGTGGCCGATTTCGCGGCGTGAGGCGCCGCGCAGGGGGCGCGTCTCTCCCGTGGAGAAGGGTGGGAAGTTGTAGTGATGCATGTAGCGCTTGGTTTCTACTGGGGTGAGCGTATCCAATTCCTGCGCTTCGCGGGGGGTGCCCAGGGTTGCCAAGGTGAGCACTTGGGTCTCTCCTCGGGTGAACAACCCCGTGCCATGGGCGCGCGGGCTGATATCCACGGCGCACCAGATCGGGCGAATCTCTTTCGGTGTGCGACCATCCGGGCGGCGACCCTTTTGCAGGATGCGCGAGCGCACCACCTGGCGCAAGGCTTCCTCGAAGGCGGCTTTGACCTCTTCCACCAGGCTTTCATCTTCTCCGGCAAATGTCTCTATCAGCTTTTCTTGGAGGGCATCCAGGGAGGCTTCACGTTCGGCTTTGATATAGGGTTGTTCGAAGAGCGCGTCCAACTCGGGCGTAGAGGCTTCGATGACTTGGGTGCGTAGTTCAGCGTTGATCTCCGCTGCGGTGTAGGCGCGTTTGGGCTTCCCGATTTCGCGCGCCATCGCCTCCTGGACATCGATCAAAGGTTGAATGTTTTGATACGCGAATTCTAAAGCCTCCAAGATGACCGTCTCGGAGACCTCGCTGGCGCCGCATTCGACCATGAGGATGGCATCGCGCGTGGCGGCGACTCTCAAGTCCAACGCGGATTGCTCCAATTGTGCAAAGGTGGGGTTGGCGACGAACTCGCCATTCAAGTGACCAATGCGGATGGCGCCGATGGGACCACCCCAGGGTATGTCGGAGATGCTCAATGCTGCCGAGGCCGCGTTGACCGCCAGGATGTCAATCGGCGTCTGGCCATCCGTGGAGAAGGAGTAGAGAATGAGCTGAACTTCGTTGCGCAAATCTTTTGGAAAGAGGGGGCGCAATGGGCGGTCGGTGAGGCGCGCCGTGAGGATGGCTTCCTCGCTGGGGCGTCCTTCGCGACGGAAGAAAGAGCCAGGGATGCGCCCGCCAGCGTACATCCGCTCTTCATAATCCACAGTAAGGGGCACAAAGTCCGTGCCTGGGCGCGCTTCCTTGCTCATCGTCGCCGCGGCAAAGACCATGGTATCGCCTAAACGCAAAGTGACCGCGCCACCCGCCTGAGGGGCTAGATGGCCGGTTTCGAAAGTAAACGATTGTCCCCCACATTCTATGGTGTATTGTTTTTTTATGTGTTGCATGTCAACCTCCTGATTCACCCGCCAGGTCAGGAACTGAGAATTGCCCAAAACGCTCGTCGGTTCTCGGCAATGCTCAATACCCAACCGGCGGGATAATAATGATTATGATAAGTTATTGTCTCTAAAAGACGCTGCTCCTGGTTTTCCTTTCCCCGTATATCACTGCATATCGTGTACATTACAGACTGTGGTGTAAATGGTGATAAGTAGTCGGGTCATTCGTGCAGTTTTCGCAACGGAAGGCAAGAAAAAGAGTAGATGGGGGTAAGCCGCCCATCTACTCTGGTTGGCTGACCTATTTCCTACGTATTTCAAGACGTTCGGTGAGCGCCTGATAGCGCTGAAAGTCTTTACGCCGCAGATAGGCAAGCAGGCGCCGGCGTTGTCCGACCAGTTTGAGCAGTCCGCGACGTGAAGATTCATCATGTTTGTTCACGCGCAGGTGATCGGTAAGCTGATTGATGCGTTTGGTGAGCAAAGCCACCTGCACCTCCGGCGATCCGGTATCGCTTTGGTGGCGGGCAAATTCCTCGATCAATTTAATTTTCGTCTCTTTATCCAGTGCCATGACATCTGCATCTCCTTTCAATTGATTTGGCAGGTCTCCAAGTTTGCAGCCGAGGCACATGATTGACCACAAACCGGGCTAGTCAGCAGAGTGGATTATACCAAATGCAACCCAAGCTAACAAGCGCAAAATTGAGGGAGATAAGATTTCATTGCCGATGCAAAAGCGGCGCGAAATCCCATTTTTTCTGCCTTGCATTCCAGCTGAAGGCCATCCTTAGTTTATCGGAGCTGTGCCTGTCGGGTGTACAACGCCTGGCGCAGGTCTTTGGCGATTTCTTGGGGGAACAAGGATAAAACCTGACGTATGATCCAATCCGTATCCACAGCTTTATCGCTTTCGAGCGATTTTCTCAAAAAGAACGCTGCCTCAATCGGATCGCTCTGTACGAGGATACGCATGACTTCGATGAGATCTGGGCGCACGCCGGGTGGAAGTTGCCACACAAAAGGTTGAAGTAATTTCAGCACAGTGGGCAGGTCGAGGTAACTGGATGTTTGGAGGTATGCCTTTAAGGCGCGTAAACCGACTTGCAGATCGAACACTTCGTGCGAGGCAAACCACGCGGAGAGAGCCTGGAGGAGTTTTTGCGGCGTTTCCCGGCGAACGGTGCTTAGGCCGCGGTCTAAGAGTTGACCGAGCACCTGTATATCCTCCGCAGGCACGCTCCAGGCTCGGATCAGCTCGAGCACTTGGTCGGAAGAAGCTGCGGGGAGGCGGGCAACGATCTCGATGGCGAGTTGTTTACACTCCATGTTGGGTTGTTGCCAAAGCTGCTGCGCCAACTCTAGCGCAGGAACAGGGTTGTTGGCGATGTGCGGCTCTAAAGCCAGGACGATCTGACGCAGCACCGGTGGAGGGACATGATATGCGTAGAGCAATGGTTTGGGCAAGCCGGATTGACCGGCGCGGCGTGTCCGATCGGCATAAGCCTCGAGCAATGCATCGACGCCTCGCAAGAAGGCGTCGGGTGTGTCGTAGAGGCGGGCGAGCTCTTGAGCCTGTTGTTTGAGTCTTTCTGGGTAAATGGCGGGCATTTAATACGCGCGGGCAAAGATCACGCGTTGCGTGGCTGGCCGGTCACAAACGACGCACTTGCCCTGGCCACCGGGTTGTTCCAGGGGGATGCACCGCGTAGTGGCGGTGGTGTCTTCCTTCACCTTGGCTTCGCACTCCGCGGCGCCACACCACCAAGCGTCAGCCCAGCCGTTCTTGACCACCTGCTTCAATTCTTCGTAATGGGTTGGTTTATGTGTGTTCGCCTGCCTGAAATCCAACGCTCTGCGGTAGAGGTTATTCTGGATTTCATCGAGAAGCGCGGGGATGCTTGTCCCCAGGCTATCCATGGGAAGCGACGACTTTCCTTGGCTGCCAGGCAGGTCGCGGCGCGCCGCGGTGACGCTGTTGCTTTGGGCGTCCTTCGGGCCAATTTCCAGGCGCAGAGGCACGCCGCGCATCTCCCAATCGTTGAACTTATACCCTGGGGTGTGTTCGGTGCGGTCGTCCACATGCGTACGCAGGTGGCCCAGCGCCTGTTTGACCTTTTCTACGGCTTCCATGACTTTGCCCTGCTCGCTATCGCTCTTAAATATGGGGACGATCACCAACTGGATCGGCGCTACCACCGGAGGCAGGATCAGCCCCTGGTCATCGCCATGCGTCATAATGATGGCGCCGATGAAGCGCGTCGAAAGCCCCCAAGAGGTGGTCCACACATATTGCAACTCGTTGTTCCAATCCAAGAATTGGATGTCAAAAGCTTTGGCGAAATTTTGCCCCAAAAAGTGCGAAGTGCCTGCTTGCAAGGCGCGTGTATCTCCCATCATGGCTTCGATGGTGTATGAGCGCACTGCGCCGGCGAACTTTTCGCGTTCGCTTTTTACACCTTTGACCACCGGTACCGCAGCGTCGCGAATGGCGAAATCGGCATAGACATCCAACATGCGCAGGGTCTCTTCTTCAGCTTCTTGCTCGGTGGCATGGGCGGTGTGACCTTCCTGCCAGTAGAATTCCAGTGTGCGCAGGAAAAGCTTGGTACGCAACTCCCAACGCACGACGTTCCCCCATTGGTTGATCAACACGGGAAGATCACGGTAGGATTTAATCCATTTGGAGTACATATAGCCGATGATCGTCTCTGAGGTCGGTCGGACGATGAGCGGTTCTTCGAGCTTCTCTCCGCCTCCGATGGTCACTACGGCCAATTCGGGCGAGAACCCTTCGACGTGTTCGCGCTCTTTTTCCAGGAAGGACATGGGAATAAAGAGGGGGAAGGCGGCATTTTGGTGGCCGGTCTCTTTGAAGCGCCGGTCCAGACCCGCCTGGATGTTCTCCCAAAGCGCCCAGCCATAGGGACGCACGACCATGCATCCGCGCACCGGGGCGTAGTCGGCCAATTCGGCTTTGAGCACCAGTTGGTTGTACCATTCGGAGAAGTTTTCGCTGCGTGATGGAAGTTTGTTTTCGGTCATCTGAATTCCCTTATGTGCTGAAATTACAAGGTTTTATTGTACCTTAGATTGTCGAAGAGTGAAGGATGGAGTTCGACGCGTGGGTCGTGTCACCAAGGCAATTTTGTGTTCATCGCGTTCGATGAGGTTCCAGGAAACAGTACGGCGCCTTAGCGGGCCAGGGCTATCCAGTTTCCGGGAAACGGTACGGTGCCTGAGCCTGCCAGGGTCATGAACCGTTTCCTGGAAACTTGGTGGTGTATCCAGTTGACGCTCATGCGCCAAACTTACCCGAATATTGAAGACTTAGACCACCTCCGCCACCTGTTCGAATTGGCTGTTGTACAGCGTGGCGTAGAAGCCGCC
>JBBIVW010000012.1:37508-71803 GCA_037439525.1 Anaerolineae bacterium | reverse complement strand
CTGTAGTAGGCGATGGCTTCAGGGATTCCTCCCTTCGGTCGGAATGACAATTCCGGTCGGGTGGCTTTGCATGATGGAGCACCCCGCCCATAGTGTCATGCTCAACCTTGTGCCGAGCGAAGCGAGGTAGAAGTGAAGCATCCCTAGAGCGCGGGCTATAGTAGGCGGTGGTCTCAGGGATTCCTCCCTTCGGTCGGAATGACCATTCCGTTTGGATCGCCTTGCATAGTAGAGCATCCTGCGCATAGTGTCATGCCGAGCAAAGCGAGGCATCCCTAGAGCGCGGGCTATGATCAGCCATGGCCTCAGGGATTCCTCCCTTCGGTCGGAATGACCATTCCGGTCGGATCGCCTTGCATGGTAGAACATCCCGTCCCATAGTGTCATGCCGAGCAAAGCGAGGCATCCCTAAAGCGCGGGCGGTAGTAGGCGATGGCTTTAGGGATTCCTCCCTTCGGTCGTAATGACAATTCCGTTCGGATGGCTCTGCACGAGGTGCGGATGCGGGGTATAGAAACCCCGGCTACAACTTTACGACGAATGCAGCGAGGCAGGAACGAGGCATCCCTAGAGCGCGGGCGGTGGTGCGCGGCGCCGCTTGCGCAACTGGCGCCTGGGGCGAGGCGCTCGCCGATCGCCTGCGCAAACGCTTGACAAGCACATCACACCTGGGTAAAATGAGTGCACCTGGGTGAAGTTTAACATTTAGCCGAGATAGCTCAGTTGGTAGAGCACATGACTGAAAATCATGGTGTCCCCAGTTCGATTCTGGGTCTCGGCATTGGACGGCTAATGCGCAAAGCCGCCTCTGCGGGCATGGTTCAGTTGGTAGAACGTCTCCTTGCCAAGGAGAAGGTCACGGGTTCGAGTCCCGTTGCCCGCTCTATCTTTCTTTGTGCAGGTCGAAAAGAGGCTGCACGCGCGTGAACATCTCTGCTGCATTTTGTGACGCTCATCAGGCGACGTGGCCAAGTGGCTAAGGCAAGGGTCTGCAAAACCCTGATCACGGGTTCAAATCCCGTCGTCGCCTCTGCACCGGAAAACACCCCCATCTTGCCCGGGGTGTTTTTCATGGATCGTCTTTTTTGTCCCCCGTTAATCCCGCCCCGTTGCCTCCTGCAGGGCGCGAGAGCAGCGCCACGTTTCCGGCGGCCATCCACCGGATGCGTTCTTTCAGGAGGCAAATCCCCAGCCACAACACCTCGAAGGTGCGCCCGTCTTGGCCGTGCGTCTGGCGCAGCGTTTCGGGTACCTGTGCATACGCGTGTCGGGCAGGCGGGCACCCCAGCGCGCGCAGGCATGCATGTTCCAGCGCGGCAATCCTTTTGCTCAGCGTTTCTCTGGAACAGCCCAGTTTCCGCGCTGCTTCCAGGTTGCCATTTAGAAATGCGGCGCGCTCTTCTTGCAAGCACCTCAGCGCCTCCAGGTGGGCATACAGGTCGGCGATGAGCAAGTAGCCTAAGCGCTCGGTGCTACCTTGAGCATAGCCAGACCCGTGCCTGGCTGGCAGGGCACACCTGCGGGATGGGACGTGGCGAAAGCCCTTAGACACCCCTCCAGGATAAAACATGTTGGGCAAGACAGGGATAAACGGGGGATGAAAGCGCGGTAAAAGAGGCGTAAAAGCCCGTCGGTTAGCTGCCCTCTGCCGAGATGGTGTAGCCAAACCCCGGTACAGTGCGGATGAATTGTGGATTTCGGGGCTCTTTCTCGATGCGCTGACGCAGGTTCTTGATGTGCACGCGCACCAGGTCCTGGCTCCCCGTGTGGGAAGGATAGTCCCATACCTCATCCAGCAGGCGTGCAGGGGTGAAGACCTCGCCAGCGTGATGCATCAGGTGGCTGAGCAATTCGAATTGCATGGGGGTCAATTGCACCCGTTTTCCCCATGGCGTCGTCAGAGTGAAGACGCGTTGATCCAGTTGGTATCCACCCAGGCGCAGGATATGCGCCGGCGATTGCTCGTTCTCTGAGCATTGATTGTGGTTGCCGCTGTCGGCTTGCGCCTGCACTTCCGATGACTGGAAGGTCTGGCTTGGGCTCGGGCGCGGCGCCGCGCGTCGCAGAATGGCTTTCAAGCGTAAGACGAGTTCATCCAGGTTGAACGGTTTGCACACGTAGTCGTCCGCGCCCAGGGTGAAGCCGGCAATGCGTTCCTCTTCCCGCGCTTTTGCCGTCAGGAAGAGAACAGGCACCCGCTGCAGGATCGGGTCGGAGCGTATCTCCTGGCACACACGGTAGCCATCCATGCCAGGCAGGATGATGTCCAGGATGATCAGATCGGGAACGCGCCGGCGGGCCGCTTTGAGCCCTTCTACGCCGCTGCCTGCCAGGGTGGCGCGCAGGCCATGCCTGCGCAAACCGCGTTCGAGTGTGCGGGCGACCAGCTCATCGTCTTCGATGATCAGGATGTGGGGTGCATCTGCCGGAATTTTTTCATGCAATGGAAGCATCTTCCGCCTGTCCATGGGGTTCGAGCCTAGTCCTCGCGAAATGATACGGTCAGAGAATGCGCTGTGCCATAAATTTCGCGTAAAGAGAATCTATCAAGGGCGCAAACCTATAACCCAGGGATACCTCCTTCGGTGAGCTGCCATAGATCGGTGAGCGCGCGTTCTACCTCCGCGGCCGTGATCGGTTGTGCCGTCTCGCGGTGGCGTAATTCCCCTCGGGCGGCTTTTTCGAGCGCCACTTCACGCACCGTTTTCCCGCTCTGATGCGCTTCTTTGACCAGCGCCGCGCCTGCCGCGTAGCCGATCAATGGGTTGAGCGCGGTGACGATGATCGCGTTGCGCTCCAGCCAGAAGCGGGCTTTTTCAGGGTTTGCCTGGATGCCGCGCACACATCGCGCCTCGAAGGCGCGCAGCGCTCCAATGCCAACCTGCATCATTTCGAACAGATTATGGGCGATCACCGGCATCATCACGTTGAGCTCAAGCTGCCCAGCTTGAGCCGCCAGGGAGATGGTCAGATCGCAGCCCTGGAGGTGGAACATGGCCATATTGAGCATTTCAGCCATCACCGGGTTCACTTTTCCCGGCATGATGCTCGAGCCTGGCTGGACCGCTGGTAGGCGGATTTCATCCAGCCCTGTCGCCGGGCCAGAGGCCAACAGGCGAATATCGTTGGCCAGGCGCGTCAAGGTGATTGCCAGGGTGCGCAGCGCCGCGGAGAAATCGGCGATGTCTGCCATGGATTGCATGCTCTCGAACAGGTTATCCGAGAGCTCGAGTTCCAGGTGGGTCAATGCGCTCAGGCGTGCCACCATTCTTCGCGGGTATTCCGGGTGGGCATTCAACCCGCTGCCCACGGCTGTGCCTCCGATTCCCAGGCGGCGCAGCCCGTGAGCGGCGCGCTGCAGCCGTGCCCCGTCGCGTTCCACGGCGCGCGCATAGGCGCCAAATTCCTGCCCCAGGCGGATGGGTACGGCATCCTGCAGGTGGGTGCGCCCGGATTTCAACACGCCATCGAATTCAACCGCTTTCTCGCGCAACGCCTGGGCAAGTATTTCCACGCTTTCGAGCAACTCGTCCAGGCGCCACAAGGCTCCCAGGCGGATGGCTGTGGGAATGGTATCGTTGGTGGACTGCGCCATATTGACATGGTCGTTGGGGTGCACGCGATATTCACCCAAGGCGCCGCCGAGCAACTGGGTGGCGCGGTTGGCGATGACTTCATTGACGTTCATGTGGTGGCTGGTGCCGGCGCCGGCCTGAAAGGGATCGACGACGAAATGCTCGTCCCATTGACCTGCGCTCACTTCTTCGGCAGCTTGCATGATAGCCCGCGCCCGGGCTGCATCCAACAACCCCAACTCGTGGTTGACCTGTGCTGCGGCGCATTTGATCATCCCCATCGACCAGATAAACGCACGGTAGGGCTTCAACCCGGATATGGGAAAATTCTCCACGGCGCGCTGCGTTTGGGCGCCATAGAGCGCCTCTGCCGGGAGGCGCACTTCCCCCAGGGAATCGCGTTCAACGCGGTAAGGCGATGACATGGCAAAGAGCCTCCTTTCCGTTCGAGTGCATGAGTTATGCCAATATTGTATCCGCACTGGTGCGGGTAGGCTTCCTGGTTTGCGCTAGTGGTACAATCGTGATGTCCTATGGTTTGACAAGCCCTATTGGTATCTGGTGTTGTAAAACGATGTTGATACACTCTGCTTCACAGTTGCTCACCCTGGCTGGGGGTCCTCAACGCGGTAGCGAGCTGGGTCGCCTGGGCATCATCTCGGACGGTGCCGTGTGGATTGAGCAGGGCAAAATCGCCGCGGTAGGGACTACCGACGAGCTTCGCGCCGCGTTTCCGCGGGCGCAAGAGCTGGATGCGGGGGGTAAGGTGGTCATGCCTGGCTTCGTGGATGCCCATACGCACGCCATTTGGGCGGGCGATCGGGCTGCCGAATTCGAGAAGCGCCTGGAAGGCAAGACCTATCTTGAGATCCTCGCCGAGGGGGGAGGCATTCTTTCTACTGTACGCCAGACGCGCACCACCTCCCTGGAGGGGTTGATCCGCGAAACCCGCCCGCGCCTGTGGTCGATGTTCACGCATGGCACCACCACCGCTGAAGTGAAGACCGGCTACGGGCTGCGCACGGCTACCGAGTTGCGCATGCTTCAAGCCTTGCTCGCTCTGGACGCGGAAGGCCCAATTGATGTCGTGCCTACCTTTTTAGGGGCGCACGCCATTCCACAGCGCTATGCAGAAGAGCCTGATGAATACGTTGAGCTGGTTTGCGAGACCATGCTGCCGGTGGTAAAAGCCTGGTGGATGCACCATGCCCCTTACCATGCCCTGCCGTTCGTAGATGTGTTTTGTGATCGAGGGGCGTTCACCCTGGAGCAGTCGCGGCGCATATTGACTCGCGCCCGCGCCCTAGAGTTCCCCTTGAAGATACATGTGGACGAATTTGAAAACTTGGGCGGTTTGAGCCTGGCGGTTGAGCTCGGTGCGACATCCGCCGATCACCTGGTGATGACCTCTCCCCAGGAGATACGCCTGCTTGGAAAGAGCAATACGGTTGCTGTCGCCCTGCCCTGCACCCCCTTTGGCCTGGCCGAGCCTGTGTACACCCCGGCACGCGCCATCCTGGAAGCGCAAGGGATACTCGCCATTGCCACGGATCTCAACCCGGGTACGGCGTGGTGTGAGAGCATGCAATTTGCCATCGCCCTGGCTTGTCGCTATTTGCGCCTGACCCCGGCGCAGGCTATCGCCGCGGCGACGATCAACGCCGCTCAGGCCATTGGCCGCGCCGCCGACCTGGGCTCGTTAGAGGTGGGGAAGCAAGCCGACCTCTTGATCCTTAATGTCTCGGATTACCGCCACCTGGGCTATCGCTTTGGCACCAACCTGGTACAAAAAGTGATCAAGCGCGGGCAGGTTTTCTCGGTTTCATCCTGAAAAGGCGCAGCAGGCGGGGATGATTTCCATCGAGCTGGCGCGGGCTTGGTATTCGGACAAGGATGCCGTACACGGATGGGATCACGTTTTGCGCGTCGTGCGCCTGGCAGAACGGCTGGCGCGCGCTGAAGGCGCGGATGTGGAAATTGTGCGCACCGCAGCGCTGTTGCACGATCTTCCTGAAGATGCGTGTATGGATTCCTCCTCTGGGCACGCGCGTTCCGACCATGAGCGAAGTGCGGCGGATTTCGCCGCGGCTTTCTTAGAACAACAAGGCTGGAACGCGGAGCGCATTGACGCGGTGAGGCATTGTATTCGCGCCCATCGGTTCCGCTACCAAGAGGAAGAACCGCGCTCCCTGGAGGCCAGGGTTTTGTTCGATGCAGATAAGCTGGATGCAATTGGGGCGATAGGGGTGGCTCGCGCCATTGCCTACGCTGTGCAGTCCGGTCAGCCCATCTATGCGCCTCCATCAAAGCGCTTTTTGGATCAAGGGGAGCGGGAAGCCGACGAGCCGCACAGCGCGTACCATGAATTCCTGTTCAAGTTGCGCAATATACAACCGCGCCTCTACACTGCATCGGCGCGGCAACTGGCACATGAACGCCACACTTTCATGCAGGCTTACTTTGCGCGCCTGGCGGATGAATGGCACGGGCGGCTTTGAATGCGCCTGAACCCCTTCTGCATGTGCGCCTTGCAAAAGTGTTGAGCATTTCGCATGGAAAGCCTCATACAATACCGCTTATGAGCATCCCATATGGTCCTATCCTCGTTGTTGAAGACGTCGTGCATGTGCGTGAGTTGATCGAGGTTACCTTGCGCTTCAAAGGCTACCCTGTGATCACCGCTTCGAACGGTCAGGAAGCCTGGGCGCGCATCATGGAAACGCATCCCGCGCTGGTGATCACCGATTTGCTCATGCCGAAAATGGATGGCTTTGCCTTGATTCAAAAGATACGCACTGACCCCAAGACGAGCGCGGTGCCCATCATCGTGCTTTCAGCGACGTATGTCACCCCGGAAGATAAGGCATTTGCCATAAGCTTGGGCGCGGTGCGCTTTGTTGAGAAACCTGTGGACACGGAGGAGTTTTTGCTCACGGTGGCCGAAGTGCTTACCGCCGGCCCATCCACGTTGCCACAGCCCCTCGATGAGCAAAGCTTTTTTCAGGGTTATCGCGAACGCCTGGAGAACAAACTGCGCCACAAGATCATGCAGATTCAGCGCACCGAGCGTTTGTTACAAACGCTACCGGAAGAGCAAAAGCCCACCTTTCAGGCTTTGTTGGCCGAAGCAGTCAGCCATCGTCAAGCGATTCGAGATGAATTGGACGAATTGTATCGCCTGATGAAAGCTTCCGGAAGCCCGTTATAAAGTAAATTTTTCGGCTATTCTCGCAGAAAAGCCTCGAAGGTTGCCAGGTCAAGGCGCGAGGTCATATCCAGGCTGATGGGCGTCACGGCTACTTTGCGCTCGACACGCAGCACATATGCATCGCTGCCTGCATCGCTCACGCGGTGGTCTTCGATCGTGCGGTAGCCTACCGTGCCGGGGGTGTCCCATCGATCGCGTTGGGGTACGGTAGGTTCGAAATAGCGCTGGCGCGAGAGGCGCGCCACTTTCCAGGGTGTTTCAGGCGTGGCATCACAGGGGACGTCCACTTTGAGCACGTCTACATCGAAGGGCATGCGCTTCTCCAACAGCAGGCGGGCGAAGTAGGTGGTGAAGAACGCCGCGGTGCTGAAATCCACTTCGGGCGAGTAGGAAAAATGCTCTTTTGGGTCAGTTTCCAGGGAGATTGCCAGGGCGGGGATGCCAAAGGCGGCGCCCTCCAACGCCGCGCCGATCGTGCCGGACACAGTGATGCCGCTACCCACGTTTTCTCCATAGTTGATGCCTGAAACCACCAGATGCGGCGATTGGGGAAGGATTTCGAGCACGGCATGCAACACTGCCTGCGCAGGCGTGCCGCCCACGGCATACACCGTCCACGGTTCGTCTTTGACCTTCACCTGCTGTACATGGATCAGCCCATCGGAGGTGCTGGGCAGGCTACGCCCGGTGCCGGAAGATTGTTCACGCGGCGCAGCCACGGTGACATATCCTAAAGCCGATAGCGCCTCGGCGGCTGCCCGTAGCCCAGGCGAACGGATGCCATCATCGTTGGTGAGCAGGATTTGTGTGCGCTTCATCTTGCCTGATAATCAAAGCCCCTTACCTTTTGCTCTTTCAGGTAAGGGACCTCCACTACGTGGCGCCCCCGGCGTGACTCGAACACGCGGCCCCTTGCTCCGCAAGCAAGTGCTCTAATCCACTGAGCTACGAGGGCAATTCGTTGATCGCCGATATTGTACCACTTTCCCGCGTTTAATCAAGTGTCACCTCGAATTTTGAGGGGATCGCCTTTTTGGGGGTCTCTCGGTGCGCGATTTGTGGGTTTATAAAAGTGCGTTATCTGCGCCTTCGAACGCGTCCCAGAATATCCAGCGTGTATTCCTCATCGATTTCCACTTCATGATTGCGCATGGTATTTTGCAAGGATTTTAGTGTCGCGATCACATGCGGATATCTCAACTCGCCGCGCCAATAGCGTCGTTTGAGTTGGTTGAGCTCTGCATCCAATTCATCTAACAGTTGGTCGATCTGCCGCCGTACCTGAGGCTGATCTCGGTTGAGGTGCCATTGCTGCTGCCATTGCATGGCCAGCTCTTCCAGCTCATCCGTCAGCTCAGCCACCTGGGCGCGCTCGCGCGTGGCGCGTTCCTGGTTTTGCCGCAAGTGTTCGAGGAGCGTCTGGTATCTCGCCGAAAGGTTTCCCAAAGCGGCTACGAGGTGAATGGCGCGCTGCGGTTTTTGCCTTAAGCTTTCCCATTGCGCTTCAGTTTGTTGGAGCTGCTCGTGCTCGGTTGCCAGGGTGATCGAGGTGGGCGGCCAGGCTTGGGGTTGTTCGAGTTCTTTGGAGAACGCATTGAACGCCTGAAGGGTCTCCTGGCGTTGTTTTTGCACCTCTTCGTAAGCCTGAAGGAGCGGGCGGGTAAGGTCTTCCAAGGCTTGTTGGGCAGCGCGGCATTTTTGCCACAAGTCGCATTGCCGCTTAAGCTGTGGCAGGATTTCCTCCATGCCCAGACGGGGCATACGCAGGTCGCCTGTCTCGACTTCTTTCAACACCTGTTCGGCATGAGCGAGCGCCTGCTCTTCCAGTTGGCCAATGCTTTCCAGGGTCTCGCAGGTTTGTTGGATTTGGCGGCTTTTTTCCCAGGTGTCCTGGGTGACCTTGCGCAGCCATTGGTTGGCTTGCGCTTCGATGCGGCCGGATAACGCCACCACGCGCGCGGCTTTCTTTTCCATTGCCCCATGGCGCTTATCATCCAGTTGTTGTTTCACCTTTTCGGCTTCAGCACGGTATTGTTCCAGGTGTTTGCCGGCGATTTCGGCAAGAAATGCGTTGCTCTGCACTAAGAAATCCAATTGGCTCAGGATGGCTTGCGTGTGGCTGAGGCTTTCAAGGGCACTGCTTTCTTTGGCGCGTATGTGTTGCAATTGCGTCTCCACTGCTTCGACCAATTGCGCCAGATGCTCATATTCTTGACGAAAGGCGCGCATTTGCGCCAACCTTTGAGGGAGTTGTCTTTCTGGGATGGGATGGCTCTTGCCCGTAGCCAGAATTGGAGCATATCTCGATTGGAAAGCATCCAACTCGCTTGCCAGGTCGTGAGCTGCCAGTTGCCTGGGCCAGTTGTCAATGGCATACTCCTGAGCCATGTGGGCGACCTCGGCGCTGCTTTTCAGCCACTGCTGCACGTCTCTGGCATTCGGGATGGAGTTCAGCGCCAGTAATTGGGCGTGCATCTCTTGAACCGTGCGCAGGTGCGCGGCGAGTTGATCTACGCGCGAATGAAGCCGCCGGGCTGCTTCCAGAGTGCGATCGATTTCTTCGAGGGTGCGGCGCTGCCGCGCTTCACCGAGAGATTTCACCTCCCGATTGACCTGAGTGAAACGGCTCATGCTCTCTTCCCATGCAATGGGGAACACCGCATGGGTGTTTAAATCTGTGAAAAGGAAGGAGAGGCGTTTTAAGTCCTCTTGCAGGCTGTGAAATTCTGCCTCGAGTTGGGCTTGATTTTTTAGCCCCTCTTGCAGGCGGGCTTTCAAAGTAGGCAGCTTTTGCACCAGAGCTTCCGCCTCGAAACGCCATCCTTCCAACGCATCGTCGGGCATCTGTTTTAATGCTTCCCCCAAGTTGTCGCTGCGCAATTGAAGGTGAGAAAGTTCAGCCTGGATGGTTTCCGCGTTGATTGGTTCTGGAAGCGTGGCGATCAGGGCACGCAAATCACTGAACATCCGACGCGCCTCGGCGTCGCTTCGATGAATGAGCTCGAGCTGTTCCTCCCAGTGTCTCAATTGCTGGTCGATCCCTTCGATAAGCGGCTGGTTATCTAAAAGGAGGTTGTAAATCGAGGCAATCTGCAGCTGGTCGATCTCTTGGGGTGCGTCTTTTTTCGCCTCCAGGAACTCTGCGGGCACTTGAGCCAATGAAAGCTGAATTTGTTGCACCTGCGTGTCTACCGCCTGCACGCCATCGCCGCTAAGGTTTCTCGCCTGAAGGGCGTTCAGGCGTTGCTGAAAGCTTGCTAATGCCTGGATTTCATCGTGTGCCTGCCTGGCTACTTCTTGAATCACTCCATCAACCTGGGCTTTGAGTTCCTGGCTGGCGCGCAGTGTTGCCTGGGTGTGTTGCAGCTCACGTTGGATGTGGGTCAGGTCTTTGTGCAGGAGGTACCAAAAATATGGGGCGCCGACGATCACCTCCCAGCGGCGAGACCTGAGGTAATGAATTTGCCTTTGCACCCCTGCCAGGCGCGCCTCGATGGTTGTCGCCTGGCTATGCAATTCATTGAGGGAGGTAAAAAGCGCGTTGAGCCGGGAGCCAAAGGGTTCGGGTTCATCTCGGCTGCGCCCTCGCAAAGCGAGCAGGATGTCTTTGCGTTGGGCATGCAATTCACGTAGCGCGGCGCGCATGCCTTTTAGCTCTTGAAACGACCTGGTTTGCCACCAGCGCGCGCTTAGGAGAGCCAACCCCGCGCAGCCCAAGATGATCAGAGGAAGCAACCAAAGGCTGGTCTGCCAGACAAAGGTGGGGTCGATTTCCATAATCGGTGCACCCCACCTCAGCGCTGACCCTGGGTAGGCTTTCGCATGTCTACGACCGCGCCTCGGCAAGTTTTACACACCGGCTTCATCCTTTCTCTATGGAGAGATGGTTCGGCTGACCTGCCGAGGGCAGTGGATTCCATCTCTCCGCGGCTTACTATGGGGGAGGGAGGCTCTGGCTCATTGAACACGCCGCTTCCCTCCCTCGGGTAAAACGCCTCATTCGTTAACTTCAGTAATTATAATAGCGCTGCTTCCATTAATTTTTGGATGCGCTGAATCATGCTTGCCGGGTTAGGATGAAGCCCCTCAATGAGCAGGGCGTCTTCGAAAATTTGCTCGATGACCAGGTCGCCGAGCTCTTCCTCCTCGGGTAGGCTAACCAGGCGTTGGATGATGGGATGGTTCGGGTTGATTTCCAACACTTTTTTAGGCACTTGGAAGTCGCGTTCCAACAGACGATAGATGCGCTGCATTTCCTGGTTTATGGCGCCTGGTGCATCCACGAGCCGCGCTGGTGAATCCGTCAGGCGCTTTGTCAGGCGCACATCGCTGACCTTATCTCCTAGCTTCTTCTTGATGCGTTCGATGAATGCTTGAAGCTCTAGGGTTTCTTCTTTTTGAGATGCTTTTTCCTCCTCTTCCGTCGGTTTTTCCGCAATGGTCAGATCTGCTGTGGAAACGTTTTCCAGGGGATGCCCGTGATATTCCTTCAAGCGGGTGAGCATGAACACATCCACTGGATCGGCAAGCAAGAGCACTTCATAACCATAATGCCGTACCACATCCAGGTGCGGGCTGAAGCGCACAGAAGCCTCGTCGTCTCCGATGATGTAATAGATGGCTTTTTGGCCCTCTTTCATGCGACCGACATAATCCTCCAGCGAGGACCACGTATCCGCGTGCAGGGAGGTATGAAAGCGCAACAAGGCATACAGCTTCTCCACTTCGCTATCCTCCAGCGCCACCCCTTGTTTGAGATACCGCCCAAAGGCCTTCCAAAAAGTGGCGTACTTCTCCTCGTCCTTTTCGGCAAGCTCCTTTAGTGTATCCAGCACTTTGGAGGTCACCAGCTTCTTGAGTTGGGCGATGATGCGGCTGGATTGCACTGCCTCGCGCGAGACATTCAGGGGCAAATCTTCGGAATCGACCACGCCCTGGATAAATCCCAGATATTCCGGCAGGAGGTCACGGTTATATTCCTGAATGAGCACTTTACGTGCGTACAGCTTCAGACCTGGCTCGCGTCGTGGCGAGAAGATCGGGCGTTCAGCGGAAGCCGGGATGTACAGCAGGGCATAAAGCTGTACGGGGGCATCTACCACCATATGCGTGTGCAGCAGCGGAGGCTGAAAGTCCAGGGTTAGTTGCTGGTAGAAATCGTGATAGTCCTTCTCTGCCACTTCGCGCGGAGATTGGCGCCAAATGGCCGTCTGGCGATTGACTTGTTCCTTCTGCTCGCCGATGTAAATCGGGAAGGGGATGAAATCGGAATGCTTCCGAATCACCTCGCGCAGGCGATATTCCTCTAAGAATTCCCTGGCATCTTCCTTGAGCTTAATGACTACCGCCGTGCCGCGTTGTGAGCGATTTGCCGCGTGAATGGTGAATGTGTCCGCACCGGAGCAAAACCACTCTGCCGCAGGTGCATCGGGCAGATACGAGCGCGAGACAACGCGAATCCACTCGGCCACCATGAATGCCGAGTAAAAGCCCACGCCAAACTGGCCGATCAAATCCGACATGGATTTGCCAGCCGCTTTTGCCACTGCCAGAAATTCGCGCGCGCCAGATTGGGCAATGGTGCCCAGGTTGGTTGCCAGTTCCTCCGCTGTCATCCCAATGCCGCGATCTTCGATTGTCAGCGTGCCTTCTTCCTTGTTTGGGAGAATGCGTATCTCTAAAGGCGCTTGCGGGTCGAAGACATCCCGATTGGTGAGGATTTCGAAATCTACACGCGTCAGGGCATCTGAGGCGTTCGAGATCATCTCACGCAAAAAGATCTCGCGCTCGGTATAGAGCGAGTGGATGAGGATATCGAGCAACTGGCGCGTTTCGGCTTTGAAAGCAATCGGTTGGTCGTAGCTGGGTGTGGATTGTTCTTCGGTCATAGATTCCCTCCGCATAAATCCATTGTGTCGGTGTATCCTCCAGGGAACAAACTCCCTCCGGCGGTCATGCGTTTAGCGAAGAATATACCGAAGGAGTGTAAGAATTCTGTAAGCGAATCAGTCCGCCTCCCATGGGGGAATGCCCCTTCCTGCTGTGCTGCGTAAGGCGGCATCAATTTCCTCGCCCAGTTCGGGTATCCGTTCTGCCGTCGCCGCCAGCAAACCGAAGCAACCGCTCATCATCATGTCGCCAAAAGGTACCGCGAAGTAGGAGCGCAGGCGCGAACTCTGCATCAGGCTGCGCCGCGGGCCAGTAACCACCACTTCAAAAAGTGAGTTTTCTGAGCAGGCGAAGGGCGCGGAGTCGAAGACCACCGCGCCGTGCCCATGGTCCTGAAAGACCTCGGCATGGGTCAAAGTGCCCGAGGCAAGCGAGGTGATCAGGTATTCCAGCTTGGGCAGATCGAGCAATCCGGTGTGATGCTCGAACAAGCCTTCGATGTGCTTGCCGTTCAAGCGAAACGCCAGGGTATGGAAGTTGCCCACATTGGCAATGAGCACATGCCTCTGCCGCTGTACCTGAGGGTCGAAGGTCGCTCCCAGCACTGCGGCTGGCGCGGTGTCCATCACCACCAGGGGGACGCCCTCCAGCCAGGGGATGGCCGCGCTGCGTGCACTGGCAACCACGGCTTGCATGCGCGTCATCGAGGCGGGGATTTCATCCTCGCGAAAGGCAAAAGTGCTCAGGTCATTGCGCACTTGCAGGCGGGCTTGCAGGTAGTCAAAACGAAATTGGCGGTCGGAATAGCCCTTGGGGGCAAACCCGTGGTCGAACACGGCTACCGCGATGGCCGCCAAACCCTGACATGAAACGCCAAATCGTTGCAGCACGTGAACAATTGCCGGCAGGTCGAAATCCTGCAGTTCGATGTGGCTCACCGAACCGCGCAACCTTTGCGTTTCGTCTTCTGAGACGATTTGAATGCCCATGTCGCGCACTTCATCCAAATCGTCGTTGAACGAGCGCGCTGCCGAGGGTGTGGCAAACAAGGGAAAGCCACTTTTGGTGTGTTCCATGGCTGCCCACTGGCTGGGGCCACCCCCCATCGTCACGCCGGTGAGCAAAATGGCTTCACCACGGCGCGTGGCTTCTTTGATGCGCCGGTGGACGATCATGGTTGGTGAAGGGAGAATCAACTTATATCCGTTTTCCACATCCAGGCGCGAGTCAAACAAGTAAATATCCTGTGTACCCGTGCCCACGTCCACAGCAAGGATTTTCATGGTGCACCTTTCTTCAAGAATGGACTGTGGCATGAGTGTACCACACGCGGGTGGCACAAACCTGTTCTGATGGGGAGGCTTTGTCCACAGATACGCTGAGGCGTTATAATGAGGGAGATGACCGTCTTTCTGGAGCATTGTTGAGGCAATTATGGACCTAGAGGAAGAATTACATCGTTGGGAGCAAGGAGTATATCAACCCGCGGTCGAGAAACACCCACCGAGGAAACCGCGCTTCAGCACACCCTCAGGGATCGAACTCCCTGCGTTGCTCATCCCCTCTGGGGAAGGCGCAGATTACATGGAAAAGCTAGGCTTTCCGGGCGAGTTCCCTTTTACCCGTGGTGTACAGCCCAGCATGTACCGCGGTCGCTTATGGACGATGCGCCAGTATGCGGGCTATGCCACGGCGCAAGAAACCAACCGCCGCTATCGCTACCTATTAGCGCAGGGTCAAACCGGCCTTTCTGTGGCTTTCGACTTGCCCACGCAAATAGGCTATGACGCCGACGACCCGATTGCCCGCGGCGAGGTGGGCAGGGTGGGCGTTTCGATTTCTTCTTTGGAGGATATGCAGGCTTTGTTTGAGGGCATTCCCCTGGATAAAGTTTCCACCAGCATGACCATCAATGCGCCTGCAGCGGTCATCCTGGCGATGTATATCGCCGTTGCCAGGCGGCAGGGGGTGACGCCTGGCCAGTTGCGCGGCACGATCCAGAATGATATTTTGAAGGAATATATCGCCCGCGGCACATATATCTTCCCACCACGCGCCTCACTGCGCCTGGTGACCGACGTGTTCGCCTTTTGCCAGAAGGAGATGCCCTTGTGGAATATGATCAGCATCTCGGGCTACCATATCCGCGAGGCTGGCGCCAACGCGGTTCAGGAGGTGGCTTTTACTCTGGCGAATGGCATCGCTTACGTTCAGGCAGCGTTGGAAGCCGGATTGGATGTGGATGCCTTTGCTGCGCGGTTGTCCTTTTTCTTCAACGCACACAACAACTTCCTGGAAGAGATCGCCAAGTTCCGCGCCGCGCGTCGTCTTTGGGCGAAGATCATGCGTCAGCGCTTCCATGCTCATGACCCGCGTGCGTGGATGTTGCGCTTCCATACACAAACCGCTGGTTCGACTTTGACCGCACAGCAGCCCGAGAACAACGCCGTGCGCGTCGCTCTCCAGGCTTTGGCTGCCGTCTTGGGAGGGACGCAATCGCTGCATACCAACAGTATGGACGAAGCCCTTTGGCTGCCAACCGAAAAGTCCGTACGCCTGGCATTGCGCACGCAGCAGATCATTGCCCACGAATCCGGGGTTGCGGATTCCATCGATCCTTTAGCGGGCGCCTATCTCATCGAATACCTCACGGATGAGATCGAACAGCGCGCCCAGGCTTACTTGGAGCAGATCGACGAAATGGGTGGTGCGCTGGCTGCCATCGAGAACGGCTATATCCAGGAAGAGATCCAAAAAGCAGCCTACGAATTTCAGCGCGCCGTTGAAAGGGGGGAGGAGATCATTGTTGGGGTGAATGCCTATCAGAGCGACGAGAAAATCGAGCTCGAACGCTTGCGCCTTGACCCGGCGGTCGAGGCTGCGCAGCGTCAGCGCCTGGCGGAGTTCCGCCGGCAGCGCGACGCGCATCGAGTCACCGAGCTTTTGAACGCATTGGAACACGCCGCGCGGGGAACGGCCAACCTGATGCCGCTCTTCATCGAGTGTGTTGAAAATGGAGTCACCCTGGGGGAGATATGCGGTTTGTTGCGCCAAATCTGGGGGGAATATCAACCTCCTGCCTGGGTGTGATACCTACACTGCATTAGGAGCAACGAGATGTCCCAGATCCGTAAGGTTCAGCATATCGCTTTGATCGTCGAGAACCTGGAGGAGGGCCTCACCTTTTGGCGCGATATTCTGGGGTTAACTTTGGAGGGCATTCGCCATGTGCCCGCGGAGAAAGCGCGCGTCGCCTTCTTTCCTTTAGGTGAAACTGAAATCGAATTAGTCCAACCGTTGGAGCCAGATAGCGGCCTGGGGCGCTTCTTGCAAAAACGCGGCGCGGGAATGCATCACCTTTGCTTGCAGGTAGATGACCTGGAACGCATGTTATCCCACCTCGAAGCACAAGGCGTTCAATTGATCAACGCTACGCCTTTAGTGAACGAACACGGCGTGAAATATGCCTTCATTCACCCGAAAAGCGCCTTAGGCGTGCTTATAGAGCTCTACGAAGTGCCGCACTGAACGCCGCCCCGTTGCCAGGGATGGCGCGGCTATAGGTTCACCCTCATCTTCATCCATCCGCTGGTGTTGTGAAAATCTGCCACCGCGCTACCAGGCGGGACGACTTCATCCAAAAGAGCCGCCGTCTCTGCATCCAGATGGCGATCGAGGATGCCCAGAGCTTCATCCAGTTGCGCCTCGGTGCGCGGGCCGATAATCGGGGAAGTCACAGCAGGCTGATCTTTCACCCAAAGTAAAGCCAGTTGTGCCGGGGTAAGGGATAATGCTTCGGCGATGGGGATGATTTCCGCGCCTTTGGCAATCGCACGGGATGTAATCCGCTCAAGATAAAATGTGCCCCAGCGGGCAGCGCGCGAATCGGCGGGGAGATGTTCGACATCCTGGTAGCGGGCGGCGAGCATGCCCATGGCTAACGGCGACCAGGGAAGCAGGGCAATGTTGTATGCCAGTGCCAAGGGCACTAATTCGTTCTCGATGCGTCGGTCGAGTAGGTTATACGGCGGTTGCTCGCTGACGTAGCGTACCAAATGTTCGCGTTCGCTGATCGCCAGGGCTTCCATCAGCTTCCAGGCGGGAAAAGTGGAGCTGCCCACATAGCGCACTTTGCCCTGGTGTACGAGATCATCCAGGGCTCGCAGCGTTTCATCCTGCGGGACATCGAAGACCGGGCGGTGAATCTGGTATAAATCGATCCAGTCGGTGTTCAGGCGTTTGAGCGAGTCTTCCACCGCCTGCAGGATGTGGCGGCGGGAGTTGCCGCGGTCGTTGGGGTCTTCTGATTGGGGAAAGTGGCATTTGGTAGCCAGGATGGTGTGATGGCGCCTGCCACCGTGGAGCGCTTTCCCGACGATGCGCTCGCTTTCTCCTTTGTTGTACATATTTGCCGTATCGATGAAGTTGATGCCGTGATCCAGGGCTTTATGGATGATGCGCACAGCCTCAGCCTCGGGGGTGGGAGTGCCGAAGTTCATTGTCCCCAGGCATAAGGGTGAAACTTTTACCCCAGTTCTACCCAGTGTACGATATTCCATGATTGCCTCCTGCAGATACTTGATATTTGATTCTAACCCATTCCATGAGGTGAGGAGAGTAGGGTAAAATGAATCAACGTCCTTTCCGAGGGTAAACAAGTGGAACGCATTTATTTTCAACGCCGCAGTTTTGCCTTGCATGGCTGGCTGGGATTGGGATTGATTTTAGTCTTTTGGACGCTGAATTGGAGGTTGGATGGCGCGCGCACACATTGGGCTTTTTTCCCCCTCTGGCTGGGATATTGTCTGACAGTGGATGCCCTTGTTCTCATGCGGCGCGGCACTTCGCTGCTCAAGCGCAGTTGGCGGAGATATATTGGCTTGTTTCTCGCCTCTGCGCCAGTGTGGTGGATTTTCGAGGTGCTCAATTGGCGCTTGCAGAATTGGCATTATGAGGGCAATGAGCTGTTCAGCCGTGTTGGATTCTGGTTTTGGGCGACATTGAATTTCACCACAGTGGTACCCGCGGTGTTTGGTAGCGCGGAATTGTTGAGCACAACACGCCTCATTCAAAAACTACCCAAAGGCCCCGTCATTCGCCCCGATCGCCGTACTACCACGCTCTTTTTCCTAGGCGGGTTGGGGATGTTCGTTTTGATGTGGCTCTGGCCACAATGGTTCTTTCCATTTACATGGATTTCATTGTATTGCATGTTTGAACCGCTCAATATCTGGCTGGGCAATCGCTCCTTGGCGCGCTGGACGCGCTTGGGCGATTGGCGCGCGGTGTACTCCCTATGGTTGGGGGTGTTGCTCACCGCGTTCTTTTGGGAGATGTGGAATTACCTTTCCTTCCCAAAATGGGTGTACCACATTCCTTGGGGGGACTGTTGCCATATCTTCGAGATGCCGCTGTTGGGATATGGAGGATACTTGCCCTTCGCTCTAGAGCTATATGCCCTTTATCACTTCATCAATGGTTGGTTTGGAGAAGCTCAAACAGAGTACGTTCAATTCGAAGGTCTATCTTGACAGCCATCTGATCGCATGATAATCTAGCTCCCATCTCAAACAGCGCGCCTGTCTTTTAGGCCGGCGATTGAGCACAAGGCTTTCAGGCGGGTGTGACTGAGGAGCAATCCATAAAAAGTCTGGAGTTGGAAAAATGTCAGAACGTGTCACCGGAACAGTCAAATGGTTCAACGCAGTTAAAGGATATGGGTTCATTGGCCGCGAGGAAGGTGAAGACGTATTTGTGCATTTCTCTGCTATTAAGATGGAAGGCTTCCGCCGTTTGCAACGCGGCCAGCGTGTGGAGTTCACCATCGAGGAGGGGCCGAAGGGCTTGCAGGCAACCGACGTCGTGCCCGTGGATTGACTTCGAATTTCCCTAGAGACTTGAAAACGGTTGAAAAAAGCGTTCAGGGCCATCACACAGATGGCCCTGTTTGGTTTCCGGGGCGATCTCGTTCGTAGATGAGGATGTATATGGCATCTATGGCGCGTGGATCACTGCGGAGCGCGCCTGTAGACTCAATCTTTCAGATAGCGGTCGAACCAGCGCAGGATGTGGTTCAGGCGCACGATCCTTCGGTCGGTGCGGCCGGTGCGCGATAAACCGTGGAACTCATTAGGGAAGCGCACCATTTCCGTTTCAACGCCCAGACGCTTCAACGCCACGAACACCTGTTCACCCTGTTCTATGGGGCAACGTAGGTCGTTTTCGCTGTGGATCACCAGCGTGGGGGTGCGCGCATTGCCGATGTATTTGATCGGGGAACGATCCCAATATTTCTCGAAATCTTCGAAAGGTGCACCTGCCTCCAGGGCTTGTTGAAAGCTCCAGTTATAGTCGCTCGAACCCCACATGCTGATGAAGTTGCTCACACAGCGTTGAGTCACCGCGGCTTTGAAGCGCGAGGTGTGCCCGATGATCCACACGGTCATATAGCCGCCATAACTGCCGCCGGTCACGCCCATACGTTCGCGATCGATATAGGGCAGCTCGGCGATAGCATCCGTCCAGGCCATGAGGTCATCGTAATCTGCGGTGCCCCAGGCGCCCCAGATGGCTTTGGCGTGCTCTTCTCCATAGCCTCGCCCTCCACGCGGGTTGCAAAAATGTACCACATAGCCATGCGCCGCCAGGAAGTAGAACTCGTGCATGAAGAAATAGCCATACTGTGTCAGAGGTCCGCCATGGATCTCCAGAATGGAGGGGTATTTTTTTGTGGGGTCAAAATCCGGGGGCTTGAGAATCCAGCCCTGGATGTCGTTTCCATCCTTCCCTTTGATCCACTTGGTCTCCACCTCGCCCAGGTCGATCGTGCGGAGCAAAGGGCGGTTGATTTGCGTCAGGCAGCGCGCCTTCTTCGTTGCCATATCCAGGATGTAAATCTGCACTGGGTCGTCCATCCGCCCATAGAAGTACGCCATGTGAGCCTGGGTGCGGTCGAAGTTGAAACTGCCGACCACGCCTCCTTCGCCGATCACGGTGTGTAGGTTGTCACCCTGCCGGTCAACGGACATCAGAACAGAGCTTCCATGTAAGGTCACTGGAAAATACAGTCTCTGGCTGTCGGATGACCAGGTGGGCGGCATCATTTCAGGTTGACCCATGTCGTTGATCGTACCGGGGGAGACGTGCAGGTCGTACTTCTCGGTGAGATTGCGCGCGGGTTCAGAGCCATCGAAGGGCACTACCCACAGCCCCTGGTTCTTGTACCACAAGCCTTCTCCTTCCATGCCGTAGTAGGCGATCCATTTGCCATCCGGAGAGACGCTGGGCAACCCCTTCTCGCCAACCGGTGTGCTGATCTTGCGCATTTCCCCTCCCTGGGCGGGAAGGACAAAGAGGTCCACGGCGTCGATATAGGTGTCTGGGTCGGGGCTGCGGTTGGAAACGAAGACGATCCATTTCCCGTCGGGCGACCAGGTAGGGTTGAATTCGTCATATCGTGCATGATCGGTGAGTTGCCGCGCTTTCCCCGAACGGGCATCCACCGTCCAGATATGCCAGCGCTCTTTGGGTAAGTAACCGCTGCCGTCCAGTTTGTAAAACAGGCGATCGTAATGGCGCGCCACGACGCCCAGTTTCTTCTTGGTCTCATCCTTTTCACGAGCGATGTGTTCTTCATCATATTTGCGCACTTGGCAGAGGATTTGTTTACCATCGGGCGACCAGGCAAACTCCCCGATTTCACCAGCGATATCCGTGAGCTGGCGCGCTTCGCCTCCTTGGGTAGGGATGAGGTAGATTTGCGGGGCTTTTTCCTTGTTGCCGCGATTGGAGAGAAAGGCAATCTGTGTGCCATCCGGCGACCAGCGCGCGGCGATATCCTTATGATTCCCTTGGGTGAAGGCGCGGCTCTTGCCCGATCGTGTGTTCACCAGCCACAGGTTGGCATATTTCTCCTCTGTTTTGGCATCCACACGATGCAGTGCATAAACGACCTCCTCCCCGTGGGGGGCAAGGCGCACGTCGGTGACGAGCTGGAAACGATATAGGTCTTCGGCGGTGATTTTGCGACGATTGGGCATGCGAAACTCTCCTCATTTATTCTCTATGTGGGCTATAGGTATATAGGTACGGTAGCATTATATTCCAATTCGGTGAAAGATAAATGTACAAAGCGCTTCTAACTACCGGTGGGCATCGGGTTATTCTTTCACTGGAGTGCAGCAAAGGCTAGAGGATCGCTTTGGTTTTTGGATTATCTAATCATCTATTTGAATTACCCTACCCGTATCATCCGTCACAATGCGTTTCCAGGAGTGGTATTGTATATTCACAATAAACGCCCCGACTTTGGGGCGTTATCTCTGACCTGCACGCCACTGCGCTCCTTTCTACTCCTCTCCAAACTTGATCCCCTGTGCCAGGGGCAATGCCTTTGAGTAGTTGATCGTGTTCGTCTGGCGGCGCATATATGCCTTCCAGGCATCCGAGCCGGACTCTCGCCCGCCGCCGGTCTCCTTTTCGCCGCCAAAAGCGCCGCCGATCTCCGCACCCGATGTGCCGATGTTTACATTGGCGATGCCGCAATCCGAGCCGTTCACCGACAAAAACGCTTCTTCGTAGCGCAGGTTGTTGGTGAAGATAGCGCTGGAAAGTCCCTGCGGTACGTCGTTGTGGATTTGGATGGCCTGCTCGATGTCCTCGTACTCCAAGAGGTACAGAATGGGCGCAAAGGTCTCCTGCTTGACGATCTCGGTTTGTGCCGGCATTTTAACGATAGTCGGTTCTACGAAATTCTTCCCTAGATCGGGGCGCATCCTGCCTCCCACGAGAACCTCGCCGCCTTGTGCTTTTGCCTGCTCCAGAGCTTCGAACATCTCCTCCACCGCGCTGCCATCCACCAGGGGTCCCATCAGAGTGTTGGGGTCGAGCGGATCGCCCAGGCGCACTTGCTGATAGGCTCTGACCAGTCGTTGGGTAAGCTGGGGCGCGATTTGTTTTTGCATGATGATGCGCCGCGTGGTGGTGCAGCGTTGGCCAGCGGTGCCCACCGCACCGAAGAGGATGGCGCGCACGGCAAGGTCCAAATCCGCATCTTCGGCGACGATAATGGCATTGTTACCGCCAAGTTCCAGAATGGTGCGCCCAAAGCGGCTGGCTACCGTAGTAGCGACATGACGCCCGATTTGGGTAGAGCCGGTAAAGGAGATCAGTGGCACGCGCTTATCGTTGAGCAGCAATTCCCCGACATCCCGCCCCGAACCAATCACCAGGTTGAAAATCCCGCTCAAGCCATGATCCGCCATCACACGGTTGGTGATGTGCTGCACGGCGATGGCGCATAGCGGAGTCAGCGAGGAGGGTTTCCACAGCACGGGATCGCCACATACCGCAGCAATCGCCGCGTTCCACGACCAGACCGCTACGGGAAAGTTGAAGGCAGTGATCACTCCGACAATACCCAGAGGGTGCCATTGTTCGTACATGCGGTGGCCTGGCCGCTCGGAGTGCATTGTCAAGCCATATAGTTGGCGCGAAAGCCCCACTGCAAAGTCGCAAATATCGATCATCTCTTGCACTTCACCGTGACCTTCGGCGCGAATCTTACCCATCTCGATGGTCACCAGATCACCCAGGGGTTCTTTCATCTCTCTTAGCGCATCTCCCAGGTCGCGCACCACAATACCGCGCTTAGGCGCAGGCACGTTGCGCCACTCCAGAAAGGCTTTCTGAGCGTCGGAGGCGATTTGCATGTAGGTCTCGGAAGTGGCCTGCACGATTTTAGCGATCGCTTCGCCGGTAGTGGGGTTGTAGGAGACCAGTTCTTTGCCCTTTGCATCCATCAGCCAGCGTTCGGGGCCACTACACGCCCCCGCGTTGACCTCTCGAATGCCAAGTTTGTCCAACAGTGCTTTCATAGCGAACCTCCACAAAAATTATTTTTCTCTATGAAGATGGTATCCGACTCCGCGTGGTCGAAGAAGCCAATAACCCATTGTACCGCAAAGTGCACTTTGACTTGATGCGGGCGTGACGCGCCTCCGTCTGCGCTTGAGCGCCTCGATAGGCTCGCGCCAGGCAAAGAGCGATTCCCAAAACGGGAGGTTTCTGTGCGTAAGACTTGTGCCGCCTGGACCGGGCCGAGTTCTGCTCAAGGAGGCAAGCCTCGCTCGTGAGGCATAGTTCCGAGTGGCTTAGTGGAGTGAATGGGAATGGGGGGCATATTCCCCCCGTGACCACGGCACAGCACACTATAAGAGCAAATGACTTCTTTTTATGATGCCCGCTGTCAGTCCAGGGCTTCTAGGATGTGGGTAACTGCCGTCGCTGCAGGCCCTCCCAGGGACTGGATCATCGCAAGGCGGGCGTGGGGGATTTGTCCTTTGCCAGCCTGCCCGCGCAACTGCAGTGTCGCCTCCACAGCCTGGTACACGCCACTCGCCCCTCCGGGATGGCCGCGCGCTTTTAATCCTCCCATAGTGCACATGGGGATGCCAGGCTCTTCTATTCTGGATGCGCCATTTGCGGCTTGCACGAGCTTCCAGCCTTCTCCTTGTCTGGCGAACCCGGCTGCTTCCAGCGAAAGTGCCGCGTAGATCGAGTATGCATCGTGGAGTTCAAACAGATCGATTTGTTCAAGATCGACCTCCGCCTTTTGGCAGGCGCGCCTGACCGAAAGGCGCGCTGCGTGGAAGACAAGCGGGTCAGGGCGATCGTGCAGGGCAAGGGTATCTGTGATCAGGCTGGAGGCGCGTATGCGTACCAGAGGCTTGGGCGCGGGGAGAGGCAGGATTTCCGCTCGACAGAGCAAGACTGCTGCCGCGCCGTCTGCGTTTGGAGCGATGTCGAACATGTTCAGCGGTTCGGTGACGACGGCCGCTCGCTGATAAGTCTCTGCGCTGATTGCCTTGCGGAACATGGCGTTTGGGTTGTGTTCGGCGTTGGCGTGAGCTTTGAGCGCGAACCCGGCAAAGGCCTCTCGCGGCACTTCAAAGGTGTACATGTAGCGGCGCATGAGCATGGCAGCCTGCGCTGTGGGTGTAAGCCCATGCATTGCTTCGTAATCGCTGTCCAGAGTAGAAGCCAGTGCGGCTTCTACCGGACTACCCACCTGGTCGGAGAATTTTTCCACGCCAACCACCAAAGCGACATCTACCTCACCTGCCAGGATCGCTAGGTAAGCCGCGCGCAACGCTGCGCCACCGGAGGCGTCGGCAGCCTCGATGGTGACCGCCTCGATGCCCGCCAGGCCGGCGAAATCGGCGATGAGCGCGCCGAGGTGTGACTGATGGCTGAGTTGCGGGGATAGCATATTCCCTACAAACAGCGCCTGAGGGTGAAGACCCCCCGCATCTTCCAGGGCGCGCTGGATTGCCGTAAAGGCTAATTCACGCAAAGAAATCTCCCAGTGCTCTTGCACTGGGGTTTGCCCGATCCCTGCAATGAGTACTTCTGACATGGTCCATTCCTGTTTTACTGGGAAGTGAGCGCTGCCGCCCTCCCAGGAGTGGTTTTGGCTCGAATCCCGAATTACTTCATCACCAGCTTGCCCCGCATGCGGGCATACTGGGCATAATCCACCACAGTGCGTCGCGCCACATAGTCCTGCGTGTGAGGCGCCAGATCACGACGCGCTTCGATGGTTTGTGTCACGCGCAGGGAGATGGCATCCGAACCGGCGCCGGAGCCAAACGACACCAGCAGGATCGGATCACCCGCTTGCGCAATATCCAGCACGGCGGTCAATCCGATCAGCGCTGCGCCGGCATAGGTGTTGCCGATATGGGGCACCAATAGACCGGGGGAGATTTGCTCCTGGGTGAAGCCCAACATGGCGGCCACGCGTTGGGGGAACTTGGTGTTTGGCTGGTGGAAGACCGCATAACGATAGTCGCGGGCAGTCCGCCCCATGGCTTCCATAAGCGCCTCGCCCGCCGCAGTGATGTGCTTGAAATAAGCCGGTTCGCCGGTGAAGCGCTGGCCATGCTCCGGGTATTTTTGATAGGCGCGCCGCCAGAAGTCCGGCGTATCTGTGACATAAGAATAACTACATTCGATGACTGCCAGCGCCTCTTCTGCAGGCCCGATGACGAACGCTGCGCCTCCCGCGCCGGCAGTGTATTCCAGCGCGTCGCCCGGTTTCCCTTGCGCTGTGTCCATGCCGATGACCAGGGCATAATCGGCCATGCGCGAGCCAACGAAACCAATTGCCGCAACCATGGCCTCGCTGCCCGCTTTGCAGGCGAATTCCCAGTCCGCCGCCTGAACGTGAGGCGTGGCGCCAAGCGCCTCCGCCACCATGGTGGAGGTAGGCTTGACTGCGTAGGGGTGCGACTCGGAACCCACCCACACGGCGCGGATTTCCTGAGGGGGCACCTCTGCGCGCTTGAGGGCGTTGCGTGCCGCTTCGATGGACATGGTTACCACATCCTCATCCAAGCCGGGAACAGATTTTTCCTTAACCGGCAAACCTGCCTGCCCTTCTGTCCAGATGCGCGCCACTTCTGCGGCCGGCAGGCGATAGCGAGGCACATACGCACCATAGCCAATAATGCCGGTCTCTCGCTGCGGCTTGAGCAGAATTTTCTTTTGATTCTCTGACGTCATGCTGCTATGTACTCCTGATTTGTGGGTGAAGAGGTTTACTTTGCTTCCCACTCTTTTAGAATTCTTTCGGCGTGATCGATGCGCACGAGTTGATCGGCTACCAGTTTCGCTGCCAGGCGTTCGATCATCTCCCCTTTTGCACCTGCGGCGATGGCAACCTGGCGGGCGTGTAGTTCCATATGACCCCGTTGAATGCCCTCGGTTGCCAGGGCACGGAGCGCTGCCAGGTTTTGTGCCAAGCCTACGCTGACAATCACTTCGGCAAGCTCGCGCGCGCTGTGCACTCCCAAGATCTGCAGGGCTACACGCGCCGTGGGGTGTACGCGCGTCGCACCGCCCACAATGCCAACTGCCAGGGGCATTTCCAGGGTGCCGATCAAGTTTCCCTGTGCATCCTTAGCCCAGGTGCTCAGGGAGGTATAACGCCCTTGTCGAGCGGCATAAGCATGGGCACCCGCTTCCACGGCGCGCCAGTCATTACCTGTGGCAATGACCACTGCGTCCACCCCGTTCATAATGCCTTTGTTGTGTGTGGCGGCACGGTATGGGTCTGCCGCGGCGAACGCCCAAGCGGCAATGATGCCGTCGCACACCTGGTCGGCGCTGAAATCGCCGGAGGCGAGTTGCTCCTTTGGGATGGTGCATCGTGCCCTTGCCAAGCGCCTATCGGCCAGGTTGGACAGAATGCGCAAATGCACACGCCCCCCACTAATTGCGGCGACACGCGGGGCAAGTTTTTCTGCCACCGTGTTGAGCGCGTTTGCGCCCATGGCATCGCGCACATCGAAGATGATATGTACCACAAGAAAGGGCCCGATGGGAGAATGTTCGATCAGGCGCACTTCAATATCGCGTGGACCGCCTCCCAGCTTCTGTAGCGTGGCATCGATTTGCGCGGCTTCAGCCAGTAAGCTTTCTTTTTCCTGGAGGATCGCCATGCGGGCAGAATAGATTTCGGGAAGGTCCAACACCTGCATTTGGGCGATCATTTCCGGCGGGGTGGTGTGCGCCTGAAACCCCCCTGCGGCGCGTGCCAGCTTAGCCATGTACGAGGCTCCCGCGATCACGGAGGGTTCTTCGATCGCCATTGGCACCAGTACCTCGCGGCCATTGACCACGAAATTAAGCGCGATACCCAATGGCAACCCGTACACTCCGACGACGTTTTCGACCATATGATCCGCCTGACTGGATTGCAACCCGCCTGCCCCGCTCAGAATGTGCAAGTCTTCGGGTTTCAACCCAGTTCGCCTGGCAATCTCAGCCAGGCGAGAGTCGATATCCAGGTTGTAAAAGCCGGCGATTCTCGATCCTGATTGTGGATGGGACAATAGGCCTCCTGATTTCAAAATCCATCCGATATTTTCTCTTGAAGCGTTTGCTGCATATATACGCCTTTCATCCTTGCAAAAACTATCAAACTTGACCATTTTAAGGTAAAATAGAGTTTCGGTGAGAATGAAACCATGGTGTTGTTAACGCGCGAGCAGCTTGAAGATCGTCTGGCTGCGTTGCATCGCGCCAGTTTGGAGCTGGTAAGGGACCTTTCTCTGGAAAAGGTGCTGGAGCGCATTGTACAGCTGGCGCGTGAGCAGGCGGGGGCACGTTATGCAGCCCTGGGCGTGATGGATGAAGAAGGGAACCTCTCCCAGTTTATCACCATAGGCATCACCGAAACCCAAAAGCAACTCATTGGGCATCCTCCCAAAGGGAAGGGTTTGCTAGGCATCCTGCGTCAGGAACGCCATCCCATCCGCATTGCGAACATCAACGCAGACCCGCGCAGCGTGGGCTTTCCGCCCAACCACCCGGTGATGCACTCGTTCTTGGGTGTGCCGATCTTACAGGGGGAACGTTTACTTGGGCAGCTGTACCTTACCGATAAACTAAATTACCACGAGTTCACCGAACAAGACGAGCGCGTCATCGAAACCTTAGCAGCTTATGCTGCTGTAGCCATCACCAACGCGCGCCTGTACAGCAAACTGTTGCAGCGTGAAAAACAACTTTCCCAACGCAATGAAGACTTGCGCCTGCTCAATGAAGTCGCCGCGGCGTTGACCACTTCATTGGACGTAGATGAGATTCTGGAAAAAACCCTTGACCTGGTGATGCGCTACCTGGATGTGGAAGCGGGAGAGATTTTCCTGTGCGAAGACAATGAAAATGACCTGTGGTTGGCGATCCACCGTGGCGATTTTGACCTGTCCTTCTCGCCACTCGAACGCTTCAAGATCGGACAGGGTTTTGTGGGGATGGTGGCGAAGACTGGACAACCCATGGCAACCTCCAACCCGGCAAGAGATATGGTGTATCTGCGCCCGGAAGTATTGGAGGCGGGATTTCAGTGTCTGGCGTGTATCCCGATCAGCGCGGGCAGCAAGGTGGTGGGCGTTCTGGGTGTGGCCACGCGCAAGAAACGCTACTTCAGCGCACGCCTGCTCCACCTGTTGACCTCCATTGGTCAGTGGGCAGGACTGACTTTGGAAAACGCACGCTTGAACCGCCAGTCGCGCCGCCTGGCAGTGTTGGAAGAGCGCGAGCGCATCGGCATGGATCTGCATGATGGCATTATCCAGTCGATTTACGGAGTGGGCTTGGCGTTGGATTTTGCACGCATGGCTTTGCAGGACGACCCGCAACAGGCGCGTGCCAAGATCGAACAATCGATTGCTGCATTGAATGCTACGATTCGCGACATCCGCGCCTATATCCTCGATTTGCGCCCACGCCAGTTCCATGGAGAAGACTTGAAACAAGGCTTGCAGCGTCTGGTGGCCGAGTTCCAAGCAAATTGCATCACACGCGCCAACCTGGTTGCTCCAGAAGATGGGTTGATCGATTTCCCTGAAGAAAACGCCATGGCTCTGTTTCATATCTGTCAGGAAGCCCTGGCAAACGTTGCCAAACATGCCCGTGCCAAGCACACTGAAATCCATTTGTGGACGACCGCGGAGCGTGTGCTTTTAGAAGTTTCCGACGACGGGCGGGGCTTCCAAATCTCGCAAGTAAAATCTACTCTAGGGCATGGCCTCTCTAATATGGATGTGCGCGCGCGTAAAGTTGGGGGAGCGGTGGAGATTACCTCAGCCCCAGGTAGAGGCACAACTGTACTCGCCTGGGTGCCGCGCAAAGCCTCTCATTGAGGCGTAGTGATGGAGCTTATCTCCAGTCGTCAGAATCCCAAAGTTAAATACGTAAAAAGTTTACGAGAACGTAAAGGACGCCAGACAGGCAACACCTTCCTCGTCGAAGGTATCCGCCCTGTTGGGGAGGCGTTCGAAGCCGGCGCGGATATTCAAGCGGTGTTCTATGCACCCCACATGCTCGATTCGGATTTTGCCCATTGGCTTATCGAAGCTGTGCAGGCGCGGGGCATCGCCTGTTATGCGGTCAGTGAGGCCGTATTCCGTTCTATGGCTGAGAAGGAAAACCCCCAGGGCATTCTCGCCGTGGTGCGGGAGGTCTCCCTCTCCCTGGAGAGCCTTTCTCCGCAGAATTTTTCCTGGGGTGTAGCCCTGGTCTCTCCGCAAGATCCAGGCAACTTGGGTGCCATCTTGCGCTCGGTGGATGCAGTCGGCGCCGATGGGGTGCTGGTGCTGGATGGCGGTGTAGATGTGTATCACCCATCGGTGGTGCGCGCCAGCATGGGTACGATCTTCTGGCATCCCCTTGTCTGCACCTCATTCGATGCATTCGAAGCATGGGCCAAGATGCATCGTTATCACGTCTTTGGCACATCGGCGCATGCCAGCCGGGATTACCGCATGGTGGAGTCCTTCCCTCGTCCGCGCCTCCTGTTAATGGGCAGCGAGCGGGAGGGATTGCAGCCGCGCCATCTCGCTATTTGTGAGGCAAGCCTGCGCCTGCCCATGCAGGGCAGGGCATCTTCACTGAACCTGGCAATCGCTACCGGCGTGTTCCTATACGCCATGCTGGCGTGTGACGAAGCGAATTTATCCGCCTCGTCCAATCCACCAGATGATAAACCAGTTGCATCCTCGCCGTAACAACGCCTTGCCACCGTTTTGGCGTGACGATCATCGCCTGCCCCAGTTTATGGGTCATGGCTGTGGCTCACTGGACGCCAATTTTGTTGGAGATTCGACCGAAGCCTAGAGGGGTGTCAAAGTCTGCGCGAAACAGTAAATAAAAAATCGCATGTCCGGCTTCGCCTTTCCCTCCAAAGAGAGGCTATGCGCCATACCCGCCCCCACCCGGTGTGCGAATGCTGAGCACATCTCCGGCTTTGAGTTCTATGGAACACTTGCCAGCCAGGGGAATGGTTTCATTTTCACGCAAAAGGAGGTTTTCCCCGCACTTCCCACTTTCTCCACCCTGCAGCCCGTAAGGTGCCAGGCGCCGCCGCTCGCTCAAGATGGTGGCTTCGCACGCGGTGAGCACCTGAATATCGCGGCGGATGCCATCTCCGCCGTTGTACGTTCCCTTTCCGCCCGAATTGCTACGAATCTCATAGCGCAATACGCGTAATGGGTAGGTGAATTCCAGTGCTTCGATGGGGGTATTCAAGGTGTTGGTCATGTGCGAGTGAACCCCTGAGGCTCCTGGCGCATTACGCCTCGCCCCCATGCCCCCACCAATAGTTTCATAATAGGTGAAGGGCTGGTTACGTTGAGGGTCATACCCTCCCAGGCTCAGGTTATTCATCGTCCCTTGGCTGGCTGCCGGAATGCACAGCTTCCCTCCACTCTGCTGGTCGGCCATTGCCAAGGCGCCCAGCAGGACATCTACGATGCGTTGCGAGGTCTCGACGTTGCCCGCAGCGACGGCTGCTGGCGGGAGCGCGTTGACTACGCTGCCCGGTGGCGCGATCACCTCTATAGGCTCGAGGCAGCCGGCATTGTTAGGCACATCCAGTCCAAGCAAGCAGCGAAAGACGTAGTGTACTGCGGAAAGTGTGATGGCATACACGGCATTGATACTACCTCTTTGTTGGGGCGCAGAACCGCTGAAGTCTACCGTGGCACGATCTCCATGGATACGCAATGTGGCCCGAATCAACACCGGCTGTGTCCCGATGCCATCGTCGTCCAGATAATCTGCGAATGTGTATTCTCCAGGGGGGATGCGCGAGATGAGGCGGCGTGTCATGCGCGCCGTGTACGCATATAAGGCCTCCATGGCCCAGGATATCTCAGACTTGCCATAGCGCTGCACGAGGGCTTGCAGGCGCTCCACCCCGCGCTGATTGGCGGCGATTTGTGCATACAGGTCTCCCATGCGCTCCTCGGGTGTGCGCACGTTTGCCAGGATCACATCCAACAGCGCCTGTTGCATTTCTCCACCGCGCACCAGCTTTACTGGTGGGATGATCAACCCTTCCTGGAAGATCTCGCGCGCGATAGGCATGGAACCGGCCGCCATTCCGCCGATGTCGGCATGGTGCGCACGGCTGGCGATGAAAGCGAACGCCCTTTGCGAATGGTGCCCTTCGTCTAAGAACACGGGAGAAACCAGAGTGATGTCAGGTAAATGGGTTCCCCCACGGTAAGGGTCGTTCAGGATGACCATGTCTCCCGGCTCCAAGTAGGGGTGCGCGTGCAAGGCAGCCTGTACAGAGAGGGGCATGGAACCCAAATGCACCGGGATGTGTGCGGCTTGGGCAACCATGCGTGTCTGACCATCGAACACAGCACAGGAGAAATCGCGCCGCTCTTTGATGTTTGGGGAATAACTCGCTTTGCGCAGGACGACGCCCATCTCCTCGGCAATGGATGCAAAGAGGTGTTTGAAGATTTCCAGGCGAATGGGGTCTTCCGCAATCTCTGTGGTTGCCTTTTCTTTCACCGTCATAAAGCCACCTCGATGATCAGATTCAGGTATGCATCCAGGAGGGCAGCATCCCCTTCAGCCAGCAAGATGGTGGTATCCGGGCGTACGACCACCGCAGGCCCGAAGAGACGTTGTCCGTGTCTCAGCTTCTCGCCGGCATAGAAAGGCACCTGCTTTACCCCATCGGAAAAGGTTACCAGGCGGTGCTCGAGGTAAGCCTCCATTGCCTCAGTTCCTTGGAAGGGGTGACGTTCGAGAGAGGGATGCTCGACCATTCCGATCGCCCAGGTGCGCAGATTGACGATCTCCACGGGCGCCTCGCGGCGAGCATAGCCATAGCTGTGCTCATGTTGGCGATGAAATTCTTCGACGAACGCGGCACTGAAGGGCAGGGTCAGCTCATAGGATTGACCAATATAACGCATGTCTAGTGCGCTTTCGAAACGGATGCGCTCTGCGGGCAAACCTTCGTCGATCAACTCTTGAAAGCCGCGGGCCGTCAGGCGTCCCAACCGCGTTTTGATCTCTTCTACCGGGGTGGTTGCAGGCAACATTACGGTTTGAGTGTAATCTTTGACTACCTCCGCAGTCAGCATACCAAAGGCGGAAAGGGTAGAAGCCATGGGAGGGACGAGCACTCGCGGGATGCCCAATCCGCGCGCCAAGTCTGCGGCATGTAGCCCCCCTGCGCCACCAAAGGAAAGCAGAGTGAATTCGCGAGGGTCGTAGCCACGTTCCACAGAGATGACCCGTAGGGCGCGCTCCATGTGCGCGTTGACTACAGCAACGATACCCAGGGCAACTTGCGGTAAGGTGAGCCCCAATTGGCGGCCTAATTGCTCCAAGACTTGCACAGCACGTTGAGCGTCTAGGCGCATCTCCCCGCCCAAGAACCGGTCTGGCGGCAGGCGGCCAAGCACCAGGTTGGCATCGGTGACCGTTGGCACATCGCCTTTGCCATAACAGGCTGGTCCCGGCTCTGCGCCAGCGCTTTGTGGCCCAACGCGCAGGGCGCCGCCCGCGTCGCGATAGGCGATCGAACCCCCGCCGGCGCCAATCGTATGGATATCGAGGATCGGGATGCGGATGGGGTAGCCGCCAATGCAGGCTTCGGTAGTGATCTGTGGCGAGCCATCGATCAGGGAGACATCTGTGGAAGTGCCGCCCATGTCCAGGGTAATCACTTTCAGAGGGGCATTGCTTCCCTCGCCAGGTTCACTCCCTCTGGCTGCCAGCCAGGCGATATGCTGGGCTCCAACCACTCCTCCGGCTGGTCCTGAAAGAATACAACGCACGCCGTTGTGCATGGCTTCACTGGCGCTAATGACACCCCCGTTGGATTGCATCACTTGCAAGCGAAATCCTGTAGGAAGGGAATTCTCCAGCGTATGCAAATAATTGGAGAGCACCGGCGAGACATAAGCGTTCACCACCGTGGTGCTCATGCGCTCATACTCGCGGTATTCCGGCAAAATCTGGGAAGAGAGCGACACAGCATAGCCAGCATGGGTAAGCATTTGGCCGATGCGTTCTTCATGCTCAGGATGTAAAAAAGAAAACAGCAGGCAGACCGCCACTGCTTCGACCTCCTCGGCTTGCAGGCGCGGCATTAAAGCTTCTACTTCTTCGATGTTCAGAGGAGTCAGCACCTGCCCTTTGGCGTCGATGCGTTCTGTGACCTCGAGGCGAAGTTCTTGCGCCACCAGAGGGGCGGGAGGATCGGCTGCAAGGTCATAGAGCGCTGGGCGGTTCTGTCGACCGATCTGTAGCACATCTCTAAATCCGCGTGTGGTGATCAGGGCGGTGCGTGCTCCTTTTCTCTCCAGGAGGGCGTTGGTAGCCACTGTGGAACCATGCGTCATCCAGGCGGGCGGCTTCACTCCGAGCTTTTCTAGCCCTGATAAGACAGCATGTGCGGGGTTGTTAGGGGTGGAAAGGCATTTGAAGCTCTTCAGCTCCCCGCTGGTTGGTCGATATAATACGAAGTCTGTAAATGTTCCCCCGATATCCACGCCGATTCTTGCCTGAGATTTTATGAATAAGGGATCATCCAATAGTTGAGTCATAAGATCAGGCGATGCGGTTTCTACGGGTGATTGTCTGAACCATGGGAAGGAGTTCAGCGCATAATGTGTTGCGGTTTTCGGGTGTGACCATGATGAGGTGTATATCCGCGCGGGATTTGATGCGTTGAATGAAATCTCCGCCGCGATAGTGGATTGTACCTAAGAGTGGGGTGGAGGTGGACAAAACCTGTTCCACGACCTTGCGAAACAGAGGAGAAGCGATTTCCATGGGCCCAATCTCATCGATGACTGCCAGACAGCCTTTTTCCAGCGCCGATCGCACCGCGGTAACGCCCACCCTTTCTAAAGCATCCAAGTCCACACCATATGCTCCAATGCGCACTCGGCTCTGGAGCTCCACATGGGAGAGCAAAGCGCGCCTGCCATCTAAAGTGACCAACTCGAAGCCAAGGCGCTTTCCTCCCTGGCGCAGCTCCTGGGTGTAAAAACCGGCTGCGGGCACGGATAGATGTGCCAAGATTTGCCGCACCAGTGTCGTCTTCCCGCAGCCTGGTGGTCCGCTGAGCAATAGTGCGTTGACCATGAGAGAAGTTTACGACAGGTGTGTGCGGCTGTCAAATTTTGATCAACGAAGGAACAAAGTTTCCAGAAAGCCTCCGCCCATCTGGTCGAACACTTCCGGCGCAATCAGCTCAAACACGCCCAAGCCAAGCGCCCCTAACCCGAGCCCGGTCAGGACCATTCCAGGCAAAAGGCGCGAAGTCAACAAATTGAGCATCACCACCCAACGCTCCCCCTGACGGTATTCCTGCGCGCCGATAAACGAGATCATTGCCTGTAGCAGGCAAAGCACTCCAAAGATGATCAATGTCAATCCGGGGCGGCGGATTATGCTCTGGAAGATTCTTTCCCCGCTGCCCAGGTATGTCATCACAGTGATACCGATAAGAAAGAGACCGATGATATTGAATTGGATACCTTGCAATATCGCCGCTACTCCGCTATAGGTTTCTGTAGTCCCGCGCATCTTTTGTCCAAAAACGATGTGCCGCGTGAGGATTGCCTCCCAACCGATAGCCATCGCGAGCCAGCCAAAGCAGATCAAACCTGCGTATGAAAGCAGCGGAATAGAAAATTGGCTGCTCGCAAGAGCAAGCAAAGCCCCCAGGATTCCCGGCGAGATTTGTATAACTTTCCACATATCCTTCCTCCTTTGGCGAGAGGTGCGTCAGATACACC
>JBBIVW010000012.1:0-37408 GCA_037439525.1 Anaerolineae bacterium | reverse complement strand
TACTTCGACGAATCATGCTGAACCCATTTCTGAGTAGGCTCATTTCGATTTTTATCTTGGGCGCATTATCACTTGTCCCAGGGGGCGATAATCACCCTCTCCAGGTCATCCCCATCTGTGCCATTCAAGGGCAGGGCTTTTCCTCTCCCTATAAGAATCAGACGGTGCGCGTCCAGGGGGTAGTGTATGCTGACCTGGACGAAACCTCGCGCAAAGGCTTTTTTATGCAAACTGAGGGTTGCGATGGGGATGCACTCACCTCTGATGGCCTCTTTGTTTATTTTGGTGACAAAATGAATTTGGTGAGCCCTGGCGACCTGGTAGAAGTGGAAGGTGTGGTTTGGGAGTATTATGGCTTGACGGAGGTGTACACCTCCTCAGCGGGGATTACCGTGTTGTCCTCAGGGCATACTTTGCCGATGCCGGTCTCGCTCAACCCACCTTGGGATAATGCGCAGGCGCGGGCCTATTTTGAGTCTCTAGAGGGTATGGCTGTTGCTCTGACAGATGGAGTGGTTGTTGGCCCAACCAACTCGGATGAACGCAGTTGGGTGGTGAATGCCGAGTTAGGCGTCGAACGCGTCTTTTGGGATGACCCCATGGGCACCGGCGAATTGATCTGTGTGGATGATGGTGGGTTGTTCCAGATCGACCCTCAGGTAGGCACGGGTGACATTGTGCACGGGTTGTATGGTGCCATGGATTTTCGCTTGGGTGATTACTGTTTGCAGCCGCTTCTCCCTCCTGTGGTTCAACCCTCTTCTAACTACTCTGGCGCTGTGCCCGCGGGCGAGCTTTCTATAGCCACTTTTAATATGGCCAATCTCTTTGACACAATAGATGACCCCGAAAAAGAAGATGAGCGCATCGGTCCGACAGAGTACCAACGCAGGCTTAAAAAACGCGCTATGGCGATTCACGAAAGCCTGGGTGAGCCCGACATTTTAGCTGTGCAGGAAGTGGAAAATATCACTGTAACTCTAGACCTGCTCGCTCGAGAAGAGATACAGGCACCTTACGCTGCTTATCTGGAGGAGGGGCCGGATTCCCGTGGGCTGGATGTCGCCCTGTTATATCGCACTGATCGCGTGCGCTTGCTCGATGCCCAGTCGCGCCAGGGCTGTACTTCGCTTGTAGATGGGCTTGGTCCGGACGGCAATTTGGATGTACAAAATCCGCATAACGACCTCACTTGTGACCTTGATGGTGATGGCGTGCTGGATGGCAATCGTTTATTCTCCAGGCCACCATTGGTTGCACATATGGAAATCTGCCAGCCCAATTGCGCCCTTCAGGCGAGGTTCTCGAAAGCAAGCGCAGAAGACACCTCTGCCTTGTGGCTGATCATCACACATCTAAAGTCCAAAGTCCAGGATACGGATCAAGTTGCCTATACCTTGCCCAGGCGCATCGAGCAGGCGCGCTTTGTCGCGGCTTTGGTGGACGAGATTCGCGTGGAATATCTTTTAGCCCAGGTGGTTGTTTTGGGTGATATGAACGACCATCCCGATTCTCAGCCGCTTGCTGTGTTAGAAAGCGCCTCTTTATTCAACCTGATGCTCAGCGTAGAAAGACAAAGCCGGTACACCTACATTTATCGCGGTGTCTCTCAGGTGTTAGACCATGTGCTGTTCACTGCCACGCCGGGATACATCGTGCAGGAGGTGACTCCTATGCATATTAACGCCGATTTCCCCTACACCTTCTGGGGAGATGCCAACACCGTGCATCGCAGCTCGGACCATGACCCCGTGTTGGTCATCTTTGCCTGGCAGGATTTCTCGGCTATCCTTTATCTTCCCTTCGTGGCGCGATAAGCGCCCAGCATCGCTGGAAAGTTGATAACGGGAAGCTTCTGAGCGTGCTTCAGGCGCCTGTCCCGCCCACCTGGCGAATGACCATGATCACCTTGCCTTGCACCTGGACGACAGATTCGTCTTTGCGGATGGGTTCGTAATTGGGGTTGGCTGGCTGCAACCGTATCGTTCCGTTTTCTCGATAGTAATACTTTAATGTGGTCGCTTCCTCGTCGGTCAGCCATACAGCGACCATCTCGCCATTGTTAGCTACTTGGGTTGGTTGTAGGATGACGATATCGCCGTCGTTGACCATGGCATCGATCATCGAGTCTCCTTTCACCTCCAGGGCGTATAGCCTGCTTTTTCGCTCGTGGCTCGGGAGGAGGCTGGTGGCTACCTCTACCATGGTTTCGGCATCGAAAGGATAGAAACCTTCTTGGGGAATGTTGATCGGCTCACCAGCCTGGATGTACCCCACCACGGGAATATGAAATAGCTCGCCTACTTTTTGAGAAAGAGATTTCACCACCCGAATACCTCTGGAGACACCGCCATCGCGCTCGATGTAGCCCAATTCTTCCAGGCGTCTCAAGTAGTAGTCCACCATCGACGTCGATGAGATTTGAGCAAATTCTGCGATCTCTCGAATGGAAGGGGGGTAGCCGTAACGGTCTTGGAATTCGTCCAGGGCTTCCAGGATCCGCTTTTGTTTGTCGTGTAGCTGAGTGCTTTTTTTCCTGGCCATCATGGCGCACACTCCTTATTTTATTCCGTTGTTTCATCGCCCACTGACGGTTGTCGTCGCTACGATGGATGGCAGGGTATGGGCAAGTTGAAACGATGAAAAATAATTCGATTATTTGTGCTAACAATAATAGCAGAACATCTGTTCAATGTCAAGGTCATTTTTCTGATTAATTTTCCTCCCCTCCTCTGGTCCACCTGTGGCATAATCAGAATAAGATGGCTAGAGATTTGCCCACTAGACTGGTGTATTTACGCCGTTTGCCGCTGGTCGGACGTCTGGCGTATTATGCGCTCAAGCTGCTCGGCGTGGAAATCCCCGTTTCGGTAGAGATCGGCTCGGGCTTCGAATTGGCCCACGGGGGCTTTGGTGTGGTCATTCACCCTCAAACGGTCATTGGCGCGCGCGTAAAGATTTACCCTGGCGTCACCCTGGGGCGCGCGGATATCTACCGCCCGATCAGCGTCTCCGCTTTTGAAGGCATCCTGGTGGAGGACGATGTCATTCTGGCGCCTGGTGCGAAGGTGCTCTGTAAACAAGGAGTGCTGCGCTTGGGTCGCGGTAGCGTGGTGGGGGCAAATGCGGTGCTCCTGGAGTCCACTGGCGTTGGCGAGATATGGGCGGGTGTGCCGGCGCGCTGTATCGGTCATCGTGATGGGTATGAGCCAAGCTAAGTTGATCAAACGCATCTGCGTTGTGCCAAGTGTCTCCGGTGTGGGAGGCATGGTCTCCTTTCGCCATCGCTTTGCCGCAGCGCTACACCGTCGCGGCATCCAGGTATGTCATTCCTTGGCGGATCTTCCTTACGATGCCGTGCTGCTCATCGGTGGAACGAAGGATTTGCCAGGCCTCTGGCGGGCGCGTAAGCGTGGCATACCTCTGGTGCAGCGCCTGGATGGCATGAATTGGCTCCATCGCTTACCTCGCCGAGCGGGGTGGCGCAGACCTGGATGGCGTCACTACCTGCGCGCGGAATACGGGAATTTCCTCCTTGCGTACCTGCGCTCTCGCGTGGCAACGCGCGTGGTCTATCAGAGCGAATTTGTGCGCGCCTGGTGGGATCGAGTCTATGGTCCAACGCAGGCTCCCTGGCGTGTGATCTACAACGGCGTGGATTTGTCTTTTTTTACCCCCTGGGGAGAGGAGTCTCCGCCCCAGGACTTTTGGCGCGTCTTGCTCGTTGAGGGCAACCTGAGGGGAGGTTATGAGTTTGGCTTGCAGGTGGCGGTGCGCTTGGGTGAATGCCTGGTGGATTTGATGCACCAAAGGGACCGGCGCAGTGTCGAGTTGATGGTGGTGGGGCAGGTGGAAGAGGCTGAGCAGGCACGCTGGCAGGCCTATATCGAGCAGAATCAGGTGGGGAGGCATTTGCGCTTGAACTTCGCGGGCTGTTTAGGCGCAGAGAGCATCCCTGCAGTTGACCGCGCGGCTCACGTGTTGTATGCCGCGGATGTCAATTCTGCCTGCCCGAATGCGGTGATTGAGGCGCTGGCATGTGGGTTGCCAGTGGCCGCGTTTGATACGGGTGCCCTGGGGGAGTTGGTTTCCGCGCAGGCTGGCTGCCTTGTGTCTTATGGCGCGGACCCCTGGAAGTTGCAGATGCCCAATGTTGCCACACTGGCTGAAGCAGTGGTCACTCTTTTTGAGCATCAACCTGCTTATCGACAGGGGGCGCGCGCCCATGCTGAAGCGCACTTCGATTTAGAAGATATGGTTGACGCCTATTTAGAGGTGTTGTTGGGATGAGGTAGGCATGCTGAAGAGGTGGGTGCTCAACCTGGCAGCGAGCCTGGCGCGGCGCTTGCCACCGCGTACGGTCCAACGACTTTATCGGTGGCGGGCGCTGGCTGGTTTCATCCGTCGCTGGCTGAATCGCGCTGCGCCAGACGGCCTGGTAGAGATACAAGTTGCCGCCGGAGGTCTCCAAGGCATGCGCTTGACCCTGGATTTGCATTGTGAAAAGGATTATTGGTTGGGCACTTACGAGCCAGAGTTACAAGCTGCTCTTCGTCACTTTGTTCAGCCGGGCATGGTGGCGTTTGATCTGGGTGCGAACATTGGCTATATCTCCCTATTACTTGCCCGGCAGGTGGGTGTACATGGGAAAGTTTTTGCCTTCGAAGCTTTGCCCGAAAACCAGGAGCGGCTGCGCACCCATGTGACCATGAACGGATTTGAAGCGCTTATTCAGGTCATCCCCATGGCGGTGGTAGATCGCCCGGGAACGGTGCGCTTTTTGCTTGGCCCATCTCATGGCATGGGCAAGGTTGCCGGCTCTGCCGGACGCCAGGAGATCGGGTATAAAGAGGAAATAGAGGTTGAGGGCATCTCATTAGACAGCTTCGTTTTTGAAGGAGGTCATCCGCCGCCGCAAGTGATCAAAATGGATATCGAGGGTGGCGAGGTCTTAGCCATAGCGGGCATGACACGCCTGTTGCGGATGCATCCCCCTTTGATTTTTTTAGAGCTTCATGGTCAGGAGGCTGCTCAAGCGGTGTGGCAGGCGCTGAGTGCGCACGCCTATCGCTTGTGCCGTATGCACCCTCCTTATCCGGTAGTGGCTGCGTTGGGCGAGTTGGATTGGAAAGCTTATCTGGTCGCCCTTCCTCCAGGGGTGGATGACCTTAGATCGGTGGCGTAATGAGCGCGATCTATGCAGGAACAAGGTAACTCGGCGGCTGTTTTTCCTGGCAGGGTGGGGGTTCAACAGCGCGTCCTGCCTGCCTATCGAGCAGAATTTTTCGATGCCCTGGCAGATGCCTGTGCACGTGGGTTGAGCGTGTTTGCCGGAAGCCCACTGGCGCAGGAGGGTATCTTGCCCGCAAAGGGTTTGAGCCGGGCGATTTTTCATGCCGCGCGCAACCGGCAGATCGGCCATCCCCATTCTGCGCTCTACCTATGCTGGCAGAGCGGCTTGTTGGCGTGGTTGCGCAGTTGGCAACCCGATGTGCTCGTCGTCGAGGCAAACGCGCGTTATCTCAGTACGCCTGCAGCGGTGCGCTGGATGCACCAACGCGGCGCTCCAGTGTTAGGGTGGGGTTTGGGCGCCCCAAGCGAAACCGGTGCCCTATCCGGGGTACGCCAGCACTGGCGCCGGCGTTTCTTGCTGAGTTTAGATGGCATCATCGCTTACAGTCAAAAAGGGGCGCAGGAATATATGCGCATTGGTTTCCCACCCGAAAAGGTCTTTATTGCCCCTAACGCGGTCGCCCCCAGGCCGAGGCGCGACCCTCCAGAGCGGCCAGCCAGTTTTTCTGCCGGCAGACCACTGGTTCTTTTCGTTGGGCGACTGCAACACCGCAAACGCGTGGATAACCTTCTACGTGCCTGTGCGCATCTCGAAGCCTCTCTTCGCCCCCGGCTGCTTATCGTGGGGGATGGCCCGGCGCGCGAGGCGCTGGAAGACATGGCGCAGCAGCTATATCCACAGGCGGAATTCGTCGGGGCGCGCTTTGGCGCCGACCTGGAGCAACTGTTCGACGCGGCAGATCTTTTCGTCCTGCCGGGGACGGGTGGGCTTGCAGTGCAGCAGGCGATGGCACACGCCCTGCCTGTGATCGTCGCCCAGGGTGATGGCACTCAGGGGGATTTGGTACGCAACGACAACGGTTGGCTCATTCCCAACGATGACTGGCTGGCTCTGCGCCAGGCGTTGACAGAAGCCCTAAGCGATGCGGCGCGTTTGCGTCGCATGGGCGCTGTGTCGTACCGTATCGTCTCTCAGGAAATCAACCTGGAAAAGATGGTAGAGGCTTTTGTGTTAGCCTTTCAGCGCGTGCTTGACTAAATAACTCCGCCTTCCTTGAAACTTTCGATCTCTGCAATCGAATACCCAAGTGCTTGCAAGATTTCAGTGTTGTGCTCTCCTAGTTGGGGAGCAGGCGCTCCGTGGCTGGGCGCATGTGCGGAGAAATGCAACGCGGGGAGCAATTCACCATGCGGCAGCATGCCTAATGCCTCGACCGGGGCGCAGTGCATGGCTTCGTCCAAGGTAAGCACTGCTTCACAGCAGGCATCTATGTCACGGAAGCGTTCACGCCACTCGGCCTGTGTGTGCTGTTTGAAGATCTGCCGTATGGCTTCGAAAACTTTGTTCCCAGGCGTTGCAGGCGAGAATTGCTCGGCGATTAAATCCGGTCGTTCAATGGCTTTGCAAAAAGCGCTCCAGAATTGAGGCTCTAATGCCGCCAGGGACATGTATTTTCCATCTGCGGTTTCGTAGAGGTTGTAGCACACCAGTCCACCGCTCAGGGAATCGTTCACCGGGCGTTGATCGGGTGGTAGCATGGCATGACTAAGGGGGATGGGTAAAAGCGAGAGCGCCGCGCCGAGCAAGCTTCCCTCCACTTTCTGTCCTTCACCGCTGAGCTCGCGTTGCCATGAGGCGAAGAGGATACCAATGATCGCCCAGAGCGAAGCGGTGAGGTCGGCAATGGGCACAGGAGGCAGACGCGGTGGAGATGGGTCGACCCCTCTCCCGCGCAGCAATCCAGCCAGCCCCAGATAATTGAGGTCATGCCCGGCACGCTCCGCGTACGGTCCTGTGCTTCCATAGCCGCTGAGCGAGCAGTAAATCAGGCGCGGGTTATGCTCCTTCAACGTTGCATATCCCAGGCCAAGGCGTTCCATCACGCCAGGTCGAAAGCTTTCCAATAGTACATCGGCGCTTTTCACCAGGCGTAGAAAGATCTCTTTGCCTGCTGGGGATTTCAGATCGAGGGTCAAGCTCTTTTTCCCCTGATGGAGGTAGTGAAAGAGTACGCCTAGACGGCTATGGGGATGGAGTGGAGGCGCGTTGCGCAACCAATCCCCCCCACTCGGAGGCTCGATTTTGATCACCTCGAAGCCCAGAGCGGAAAGGAGGCGCGAACAATAAGGCCCGGGCAACAGGCGAGATAAATCTAACACGCGCATCTTACTTGCCCTTGAAATTGGGTTTACGCTTTTCGAAAAAGGCCATCAGACCTTCGGCGGCGTCCTCGCTTTGTGCGATGAGCGCGAGCATCATCGCTTCCCAATGAAGGGTGTCGCGATACGTGGAATGCAGGGCACGCTGCATGCCCAGTTTTATCGCCCCGATTGCCAGTGTCGCTCCACTCGCGAGGTTCGCTGCCCATTCTAGGGCACGTTCCATCAGCGCCTCATCAGGGACGACGCGATTGACCAGCCCTATCGCCAGCGCTTCTTCGGCCGGAATGCGCTCTCCAAAGAACGCCAATTCTTTTGCCTTGCGCAACCCGACCAGGCGCGGGAGTAGAAATGTGCTCCCCATGTCGGTGACCATGCCGATCCTGGCGTAGTTCACCGCAAAGTAGGCGGATTGAGCCGCGATCGCCAGGTCACAGGTCATCGCCAGGCTGAAACCACCGCCCACCGCCGGGCCGTTAACCGCGGCAATCCAGGGCTTTTGCATTTCGGTGATGGAAACGAGCACCTGATTGATGCGCATCACTGCCTCACGCACCCCCAACCCCCCGGCGCTCAATGCCTCACCCGAACTGCCCAATAGATTTGCGCCTGAACAAAAGCCTCGCCCCGCACCGGTGAGTACCACGCAGCGCACTTCATCATCTTGCCGCAACTCTTCTAAGAGGTCTTCCAGGCGGGCAAGCATTTCGAAATCCAGGGCGTTTAGCCTTTCGGGTTTATTCAAGGTAATTGTGGCGACGTGGTCGTGTTTTTGAAGCAGGATGCATTCCGTGTTCATCTCAGATAAGCCTCATGAGGAGTGAAATTTTACACTGGTATCGGCGCAATAACCTGAGATGAAGTGAACATCCAGGCTACGAGCAGGGCGTTTACCGTGGCGCCCAAATAAATTTTGCCACTGAGCTGATACAACCAGGTTGAGAGCGGCACCACCATGAGCAGTACCCCGATGATGTGAAAGAGGTTCATGGTAAAGGAGGCCAGCATTCCCCCGGGGCCAACAAACGGAATTATCCCCGCGGTAAGCAAGGGGACGTATTGCACCATGAGAAACAGGATCAGCGGCAGGATGGTTACCACTAGATTGACCCCTGTCCAATCGAGGTATGTCTTCCACCAGGTGCTTTGCTTTGCGCGGCGTAACATGCCGTGCAGGAACATACCGAAGAAGACAAAAGCCACCCATAAGAAGGGGAAGTATAGGAGCAACATCAGCATGCGGTAAGGGGTCAGGTCGCTGGCGAAGGGAAACAGGAAACGATAATCGACGATGAAGATGCGTTCCAAGAGAGTTTCCATGCCAAGAGCGAACAGAAATAGGATCGCGGCAAGCAGGAAGGTTTTTCCAAACTGCTTCCAATTCAGCGCAAATTTGTCTTTGTGATCGGAAACCCCCAACTCGGTTAGGGTTATCCCTTCCTTGGAGGCTGTGCGCTTGTACCAACGCCTGAAGAGCAAGAAGCCAAATAAGTTAATCCAGAAAAACCACCAAACGGTGCCATTTACCATCATCATGGGAAAGACACGGTCTACGGGAACGACATACACGTGCAAACCGAAAAGCACAAAGATGAGGGGCAGATACAGGCACATCAACAATCCGTTGATGAGAGCATATTTGATCAGGCTACGGCGGGGACAGGCATAATCCCCACTTGCCGGCCCTTGCAAGGATTGGAAGGCTGGCGTGCGTAACAGTATCAAAGCCAGGGGGATGAGAGAAAAAATCCCAGCCAGCATGGCGATTAGCGTTGCCCATTCTTTGATATGCCAGATTTGGGCAAATGGGTCGATCCACAAGTGATCGGGGGGTTGCAGCGCTTGGCGCATCCAATTGAGCGCTTCTGCGATGGGGGCTTGGCTGTGGGATTCTTGAATGTGGATGAGTGGAGGGACAAAAACCCGCCGTGCCGTTCCGCTTTCGAAATCCCCGTAAGTTTCGCCGAGTTGGGGATTGGCCTCAGGGATAGCCTTTTGGGTTTGCGGGCTTTGCATCCAATCCTTTTCAATATCCTGCACACCGGTCATGCGCTGGCGATATTCGTCATATGCTCCAATGATCATGAGCATGTTCCGGGGACGAGACGGCGTGGCGTCGGTGGTGTAGGCAAAGCCGGAGATGACCAAACCTTTCACCGAATCATCTTGCAAGGCAATGTGATACGCCATCTCGGCGCCCAGGCTGTGGCCCATCAACCCGACGCGCGCTTCGTCCACGAAAGGCAAGGATTTTAAATACGCCAGCGAGCTTTTTCCGCCATAGGTGGTGTCAAAATCTGGGTCATTCGGGTGATTGGGGATGCCTGAATTTCCCCGGCCGATGGCGTCGATGCTCAACACTACAAACCCGCGCCGCGCAAATTCAATTGCATAAGCATCGCTGGTCTCACGGTTGTTCTGGTAGCCATGGATGTAAACCACTCCCGGAAGAGGGTTTTCCTCTGAGGCCAGGCGGGGTTTCAAGAGCTTGGCGCGAATTTTGATTCCGTTATAGTTGTCGTAAATCACGTTGGATACTTCCACACGCCCAAAATCCCGCTGTACATTCCAGGCAGTTATTTCAGCGGCAAAAAGGATAGCCAACAGGATCAACAGAGCAACCCAGGCTTTGCTTGGACGATTTTTATCGAAAAGAAAGGATGTGTTCATGATTTCTCCTGATACGGTTGTTTCCTCAGGCAAGTAAGGCAAATCTAAATCTGGATGCTGATGTCCTCTAAAGGATAGCTGACGCAGGCATGGATGAAGCCAAACTGCTGGTCTGCCTGGCGCACCTTTGCGGTGGCAGGCTGAAATACCCTGCCAGAAACCAGGCGTACACGGCAGGCGCTGCATTCCCCCGCGCGGCAGATGGCGGGCAAGAGGATACCGTAACGCTCCAGGGCGTTCAATAAGGGTTCGCCAGCGGTGGTGTGTATCGCCTTACGGCCAATGATCTGGACCTCGACCATTCTGTCGGGCGGCAAGCCTTTTGGCCAGCCCACTTCACGCTCCACGCGGGCAGGTGGTCCGAAGATTTCGCTGCGTATCCTGTGCTGTGGCACCTTCAGGCGCGCGAGAGCTGATAAGCAGTACGTGTACATCTCGTTTGGCCCACAGAGGAAATACGTGCGTTCGACTAACGGTTTGTGCCCGGCGCCTGCTTGAAGTGCCCCTGCGATCACGCGTTCATCGATGAATCCGCTGAGACCTGAATACCCTGCGGGTGGTTCGGAGATCACCAAAGTGTAATGGAAGTGAGCATGCGCCTCAGCTAATCGGAGCAGTTCCTCACCGAAGATGACATCTTGCGGAGAGCGCGAGCCATACATCAGGTCGATCCGCACTTTCTCCTTACGCTTTAAAAGCGTACGGATCATGCTCATACATGGGGTGATGCCGCTCCCTCCGGCGATGAACACCAGTTCATCGCCATGAAGCAGGGGTTCATAATAAAAGTGTCCTGTTGGAGCGGAGGTTTCCAATTCATCGCCTACCTTCACCTGATTGAGCAAGTAAGGCGAGACAAAGCCGTCGGGCTTCAAGCGAATGGTCAAGTCGATATAGTCTTCATCCGGGGAGGAGGAGATGCTGTAGGGTCGGCTGGTCAATACCCCATCCACGTCTACGAAGAGATTCACGTATTGCCCGGCGCGGAAGGGGGGGATCCAGCCTTGCGAACTTTTCAGCCGCAGTGTCTTTGTTGAGGGAGTTTCCTGGAAGATGACTTCGACTTTGAGGCGCATGCGCCTCGGATGCAGTCGGTGAATGAGTTCTCGCGCTTGAAGTAATTCGGTGGAATAATCAAAGCCGGCACCGGGCTTTTGTAAGGCGCGTTTTTCCTTGAGCACGTGCCAGTAGGCGGCCAGGTCCTGCAAGTAGTTCCACAACTCCATATCTAACCTCCCTTTTGCTGCGCGCGCATTTGGTGCAAGATGGCTCCGCCTGCGATTTGCCCGGACATAATCGTTGGTTCAAAACCTCCGCCGGGTTGAGTCCAGGCGCCCACGAAGTACAGCCCTTCCAGTGGACCGCGCGGGCGCATGCGCCAGACCATGTGATCTCTGGGAGGTTGACTGAAGCCATAGATGCTCCCCCCCAGAGTGCCGGCATAGCGCATGTTGGTCAGCGGCGTGGAGATTTCCATCTCCTCAATAGCGCCACGCAGGTTTGGTACGACCCGCTCTGCTAAAGCGATCATCGCTTCGCCGAAGCGCGTTTTAGTGGGGAGATATGCCGCTGGAGAGAGCGCTAACCAGGGTTTGCCGAAGGATAGAGCGGTCAAAACCAGGATGCAGGTGCCTGGGGGGGAAATTTCTGGATAAGCTGCGTTATAACACACCAGGGCGATGGCTTGTGGCGATTCTATGGTTTTCGTGCCTTCGAAATGCTTATCGAAGCCGTAATCTGCGTTGATGAAGATCTCATGTTCGTTCAACCCTAAATCGCCGGCAGATCGAGCAATGCCGAGGTAAACGTTTACCGTAGATGGGGCGATTTCGCTCGTTTGCAGCCTCTGGAAGAAAGAAGGAGGGATATGCTCTGCACCGATCATCTCCTTGCAGGTGGTGATCGGATCGGCGTTTGAAATCACCCATCGGGCTGGCAGGGTTTCTTCAGCCTCTGTGACTACCCCTGCGGTACGGCCGTGCTCAACCAGGATTTTCTTCACGCCGCAATTGAAGCGCACTTCGCCGCCATGCGCCTGAAAGACGTCTAAAAAGGCGTTGGAAAGCGCCTGTGAGCGCCCGCGCGGAAAGGCTGCGCCGCGGCTGACGTAAGCGGCTAGAGTGGTGGCCATATAGACGAAAGAGATTTGAGAGGGCGGCAAACCAACGTACCCCCAATATTGGGAAAGCACAGCCCGCGCAGCCATGTCTTGCACATCCCGATGCAAAACTTGCCCCCATGTGACCGGTAGATAGCGAAACAGGTGGGGATATTGGAAGGGCATGATCAGCGGGTTGACCTTGCCGCGGCGCCGTGTCACTTGAGCAAAGTCGTGACCAAAGTCAAACACGCGCTTTAGGAAGCGTTGGATGCCTCTGGCTTCATGGGGGAATTGCGCGAGCAGGGCCTCTTCAAATTCCTGGCGACCGGTGGGTAAGGTGATATCCAAATCTGGGAAGACCGCGCGGTACAAGTTGGGTAGATGGATAAATTCGACTTTTTCAGCCACCCCCAGATGCTCCAGGTAATGGTACAGACCACCGCGCCTCTCTTCGGGTCCTATGCCAGAAAGCTCGTGCAGGGCCACTTCGAACTCATAGCGCCCGCGCACAAAGCTGGTGGCATATCCACCCGGGATGTTGTGGCGCTCTAAGAGGCACACGCGCAGGCCGTGCCGCGCCAGGAAAGTGGCAGCTGAAAGTCCGCCTAAGCCAGCCCCGATGACAATGACGTCGTATCCTCGGCTCACTGTGATGTCGCCTCACGCAGTTCACGCCGCAGCACTTTCCCGATCATCGATTTGGGCAATTCTTGACGAAATTCGATTGAGCGGGGGACTTTGTAGGCAGCCAGTTGACCGCGGCAAAATTCGATGATCTCCTCGGCGGTAGCCTGCTGGCCTTCTTTCAACACCACGAAGGCTTTTACGGCTTCCCCGCGTCGCGCGTCAGGAACGCCAATCACCGCGGCTTCTTTAATCGCGGGGTGCTCATAGAGCACCGCTTCTACCTCGGCTGGATAGACATTGTAGCCGCCAACGATGATCAGGTCTTTCTTGCGGTCGGAGATGTGGATATAGCCTTCCTCATCCATGTAGCCAATGTCTCCACTGAAGAACCAGCCGGGGGTGCCATCCGGCGCGTTGCGGATCACGTTGGCCGTTTCGGAGGGCATGTTCCAATAGCCTTTCATCACCTGCGGCCCTTTGATGATGATCTCGCCTGTCTCTCCGATGGGCATCTCCTTGGTGCCACTTTCGATATCCACGATCTTCACTTCTGTATCCGAAATGGGGATGCCGATGGAATACGGCTTGGGCCGTCCGACCGGGTCCATGGTGACACAAGGGCTGGTTTCCGTCAAGCCGTAGGCTTCCATCATCACTCCACCGGTTACCTCCTGGAAGCGGTCCTGAATTTCGGGAGGTAAAGGAGCCGCAGCGCTCACCGCAAAGCGCAAGGAGGAGAGAGTATAATCCTGGCGCTTGGGGAAGTTCAGAAAGCCAATGAACATGGTGGGCACACCAGGGTAATAGGTCACCCGATGTTTTTGTATGGAAGTGAGCACATGCACCATATCCCGTGGATTGGGGATTTGAACAACGGTGTTGCAATTGGCGATGACCACGTTAATCCCCACCGTCAGGCCATAGCTGTGGAAATAGGGCATCACACCCAACATGACTTCACCCGCTTCGCGGCTTTGTGCCCAGATGTTCAACGCTGTGGCGTTCGACACCAGATTAAAATGGGTCAGTTGCACGCCCTTGGGCACACCTGTTGTGCCGCCGGTATAGATCAATGTAGATACATCATCGGGGGAGATGTCTACCGCAACCGGTTTATCACTCGCGCTGTTGAGCACATCCTGGAACCAGTAGGTGTCTGCATCCGCGGAGATGTCCACGTGATGTCCCTCTTTCTTTTCCTTGGCGAGGGTGAATAGGGTCTTCAAGACGAAGGGGAAATACTCCTTGATGTTGGTAACGATCACGCGCTTGATGGGCGTCTTTGGGCGGACGCCTTTCACGCGCGTATACAGACTGCTCATGACGATGAAGGTTTCGGCACCCGAGTCGTTTGTCAGGTGTTCGAGTTCGCGGGGGACGTACAGCGGATTGCAGCAGACGACAATGCCACCAATACGCCAAACCGCATATGCCGCGATGACGAATTGTGGGCAGTTGGGAAGCATGATGGCGACGCGATCGCCTTTCTTCACGCCGAGCTTCTGCAGACCAGCCGCGAAGCGATCTACTTTCTGGTTGAGTTCTCCGTAAGAAATCTTGGTGTCCATCAGACGAGAACCCACCATGGCGCCGAAGATGAGCGCTGTGTGTGTGGGGTGTTTGCTGGCGGCATCGGATAAAAAGCGATCTATGGGGATTTTGGGGTAATCGATAGAGGGGGGCACCCACGGGTCGTAAAATTTTAGCCAGGGCTTGGTCATCGTTTGTTCCTCCTGAAAAACTTACAAGTGGTTTATGGTGATCGAATCCGAATCGATTGTTCACATGAAATAGATTTGCTCAATGTTCTCTCCTTTCTTTATCGCTTCCCGAATGGCTTTTTGAACCTCTGGTTGGCGAATGGGTTCTACCTCAGAAATAAGCATGCCCTCAGGGGAGTGAGCAAACCTCCCCCGAAGCACAAAGCCGGCGACCTGGATGTAGCTCCCACCGCCGACTCCACAGCAGGTGTTGTCCAGGTTGGCTTGGCAGAGGAGGTATAACACGCGGCGTCCCTGGAACAGCATCTCTGCCTCACGCAGGATTTGATAGTAGCCGCCAATGGCATGTACTTCCTGGTGTGATGGTGGATGGACGAAAAGCTGAACCTTCATGCGGCTCCGTCTTAGGCTTCAGTCGCCGTATCGGCCCACGATGGTTACGCTGCTGATATTCATATAAGGCATGCCGCCGAGATTATGCGTCAGCCCAAAGCGCGGGTCTTTGATTTGGCGCTCGCCGGCGCGGCCGAGGAGCTGTAGATACATCTCATAGAGCATGCGTAAACCCGAGGCGCCGATAGGGTGCCCAAAACACTTGAGCCCACCATCCGGTTGGCAGGGGATGGTGCCATCCAGGTCGAAGAAGCCATCCAAAATATCCTGAATCGCCTTGCCAGGTTCGCAGATGTGCAGGTCTTCCATGGTGACCAGTTCGGTGATCGAAAAGCAATCGTGCACTTCCATCATGCTGATTTCCTGACGCGGGTTTTGGATGCCGGCTTCCTGGTATGCCATGCGGCTGCATTTTTCCGTGGTAATGAAGTGATCTGCTTCCCATTGGTTGAAACCCATCTCCTCGCCACTGCTTAAAGCCAACTGCATGGCTTTCACTGAGACGAAATCCTTCTTTCCCAGACCTCGGGCGATGTCTGGGGTGGTGACGATGGCGCAAGCGGCTCCGTCGCTTACCCCGCAGCAGTCAAAGAGGCCCAATGGATAGGCAACGATGGGCGCCGCCATCACCTGGTCGATGGTCACGGCTTTGCGCAGGTGGGCTTTGGGGTTTTTCACCGCGTTGGCGTGGCTCTTCGCCGACACATGAGCCATGGCGCGTTTCAAATCCTGATCGGGGATGCCATGTTTGGCTGCATAAGCGGTAGCCAGTTGAGCAAATGCACCGGGCGCGGTGATGTTGGGCATCCATTGCCAGGTGAGCGATCCCGCGCTCGCCCCCCAATTCGGCAACCCTCCATAGCCGATGTCTTTGAGCTTTTCGACCCCAAGCGCCAGGGCGATGTCGTACGCTCCCGAAGCCACAGCATAACAGGCACCGCGGAAGGCTTCCGTGCCGGTGGCGCAGAAGTTTTCCACGCGCGTCACGGGAATCTTGGGGAGTCGCAGGGTCAGCGATAGGGGCAGAGCACTTTTGCCTACGTTGATCTCTTCCATACAGGTGCCCAGCCAGGCAGCTTGAATCTCTTTCCGATCGATGCCCGCGTCTTGCAGGGCTTCCTCAAGGGCTTCAACGATGAGCTGTTCAGCGCCAACCTCCCAGCGCTCCCCGAACTTGGTACAGCCCATGCCAATGATAGCAACTTTATCGCGAATTCCTGTAGCCATTGGTGCTTCTCCACATCCTGCTGTTTAGAACTTGAACAACTTACCGATGAGTTGCGATTTCATCAAATCGCCTTCGATTTTCAGGCGGCCGCTGGAATAAGCCTGCATGGCGTTGAGCTTGCCGCTGACATACTCCAGGAAGTCTTCGGCAGACATCTTGATGGTCGTGGTGGGGTTAGGGTGCTTGCCTTCCTGGACGGTGCATTCCTGGTTTTGGATGATGGCATGCCATTCGCCGCCCTGAGTGCCGGAGAGGGAGAACTGAAAGACGAGGCTCAAGCCGGCGGCGGCCTGAGGCTGGAAGGCTTGGGGCAGGCGCTGGAATACGGAAGCCACACTGGCTTGAGCTGCGGGCGCTTCTTGGGGGCGTGGGGCGGCTTCCTGTGCGCCTTGCTTGGGGGTGAGCATGTCCATCAACGCCGTGTTCGCATCAGGGTAGGTTTTATAAGGTTCCAGACGTTCGATCTCCTGCCAATGTCGATGCACCTCTGCCAGGGTAGGTACGCGCCCCCCCTTGGAGATCCAGATGCCATCTCCACTTACGATCGCGGCTCTGCCATAATATCCCATCCCGGCGTTTAGGATCAGGCCACTCTGCGTGCACTTATCGGAGCAGAGGTAGAGGACGAGAGGGGCGACGAATTCGGGTTTGAGCTGGTCGAGGAGATCGTTGGGGAGGACATCTTGGGTGAGGCGGGTGGCAGCGAGAGGGGCGACGGTGTTGAGTTTGATGTTGTACTTTTCGCCTTCGATCTTGAGGGTGTTCATCAAGCCGAGGATGCCCATCTTGGCGGCGGCGTAGTTTGCCTGGCCGAAGTTGCCGAAGAGGCCTGCGGCGGAGGTGGTGAAGACGATGCGGCCATAGCCCTGTTGGCGCATGATCTGGAAGACGGGGTGGGTGACGTAGAAGGCGCCGTTGAGGTGGACGTCGAGGACGGCGTGCCACATATCTGGGGACATTTTGGTGAAGGACTTATCGCGCAGGATGCCGGCGTTGTTGATGAGGATGTCGATGCGACCGAAGGCTTGCATGGTGGTGTCCACCAGGTTTTGAGCGCCTTGAGGGGAGGCGACGGAGTCGAAGTTGGGGATGGCTGTGCCGCCGAATTGGATGATTTCCTGGACGACCGATTCGGCTGGGGAAGAGGAGGCGCCGGAGCCGTCTGGGGAGCCGCCCAGGTCGTTGACCACGACTTTGGCGCCGCGCCTGGCGAGTTCGAGGGCGTAGATGCGCCCCAAGCCGCCGCCTGCTCCGGTCACGATGGCTACCTGACCGTCGAAACGTATCTCCTCCGCGGTTTCTTTTTGAGGTTCCTCGGCAACTTGTAGCGGTGTGGCTTTCCAGAAGTATGCCGTGAAGCCACGCTTTTTATCCACATAGTGTCGTCGGAAGACCATTTTGACCGGCATGCCCACTTTGAGCTCTTCGAGCGTGCAGTCTGTAAAATCTGCCATCAGCCTGCCACCGCCTTCGAATTGCACCATGCCATAAATCGCCGGGGGATCCTGCGAAACTGCCAGCATGTCGCCGGTGAAGCTTTTAATGGACGCCGCCCGATTGGCAAATTCGTATTCCTCCTGGGAGTGAAACGCGCCACATTCAGGGTTCACGCATATCTCCGCTTTGGGAAATTGTGGCGTACCGCATTGGGTGCATTTCCCCCCAACCAATCCCAGAATCATCTTGCGGTTCCGCCAGAGCGTGGTCAGTGCAGTCTGGTCGGGGGCTTCTGCCCGAATTCCCACTTCTGCGTCGATCAGGTCGCGGAATTTCAGGAACTTCAGGTAGTTGTCCAGTTTTCGCTTGTTTTCCAGACTACCCTGGATGCCGAGGCGTGGAGGTAGTTGCTGAAGGTGTTCCGTCACGCGAAAAGACAGGGCATCACAGCCCTGGCCAAAGCTACATATCACCAGTCGCTCGCCAGGCTTGGCATTCTGCAAAGCCAACACCAACATGACCAGGGGATGGGCGCTACCGGTTTCGCCGCAGGCTTCGTGTAAGTTGTCGGCGATTTTCTCCGCGGGGATACCCATAGACCGACCGATAGACACGTGTTCGCGCTTGAAGAAACATGGGTAAATAAAGCGATCCACCTGTTCGATGCCGATCCCCATGCGTTGCAGCAAGCCGTTAATCGCCTCGGGGATGAATTTAGCGTATCCTTCGTCGCGTATCCAGCGTTCCTCCCAGGTGTAATCGAAGCGCATCCCACTGCCGCGGTAATGGCTGACGAAGTCGTAGGAAAGGGAATAGGCGCCCTCAAATTCAGCGATGACCGCGCCCTCCCCAACCAACAAGGAAGCTGCGCCATCTCCAAACCACATTTCATAAAACGAGCCAGCCCGCGCCTGGCGGTTGTCGCTGGCAGTGACTAAAGTTGTTTTTCCGCCCTTGGCCCTTTCCAAAGCTGCCAGCAAAGCTGTGGTGCCAGCTTTTAGCGAGGCGGCATAGTCTGCGGTTTGGATGTCTGCGCGCAGGTTGAGCGCCGTTGCTACAATGCCCGCGTTGGAACGATCGCTGAAAGGTAGGGTCGTTGAAGCCAGGAAGAGGGCGTCGATGTCGTTTTTATCGATGCCTTCCAGACAGTCCATGGAGGCAGAAACTGCCATGGTAAGGCTGTCCTCATCCCAATTACACACCGAACGCTCTCCTTGGGCGACCATCACAGTGGCCGGCATGAGCCAGCCCATCTGCTGATAAATGCTCATACGATCGAGGCGCAGTTTCGGGATATAACCGCCAAATGATACGATGCCGATCATGGTTTGTTGCCCTCCGCGTTGTTTTTCTAGAACTTGAACAACTTACCGATGAGTTGCGATTTCATCAAATCGCCTTCGATTTTCAGGCGGCCGCTGGAATAAGCCTGCATGGCGTTGAGCTTGCCGCTGACATACTCCAGGAAGTCTTCGGCAGACATCTTGATGGTCGTGGTGGGGTTAGGGTGCTTGCCTTCCTGGACGGTGCATTCCTGGTTTTGGATGATGGCATGCCATTCGCCGCCCTGAGTGCCGGAGAGGGAGAACTGAAAGACGAGGCTCAAGCCGGCGGCGGCCTGAGGCTGGAAGGCTTGGGGCAGGCGCTGGAATACGGAAGCCACACTGGCTTGAGCTGCGGGCGCTTCTTGGGGGCGTGGGGCGGCTTCCTGTGCGCCTTGCTTGGGGGTGAGCATGTCCATCAACGCCGTGTTCGCATCAGGGTAGGTTTTATAAGGTTCCAGACGTTCGATCTCCTGCCAATGTCGATGCACCTCTGCCAGGGTAGGTACGCGCCCCCCCTTGGAGATCCAGATGCCATCTCCACTTACGATCGCGGCTCTGCCATAATATCCCATCCCGGCGTTTAGGATCAGGCCACTCTGCGTGCACTTATCGGAGCAGAGGTAGAGGACGAGAGGGGCGACGAATTCGGGTTTGAGCTGGTCGAGGAGATCGTTGGGGAGGACATCTTGGGTGAGGCGGGTGGCAGCGAGAGGGGCGACGGTGTTGAGTTTGATGTTGTACTTTTCGCCTTCGATCTTGAGGGTGTTCATCAAGCCGAGGATGCCCATCTTGGCGGCGGCGTAGTTTGCCTGGCCGAAGTTGCCGAAGAGGCCTGCGGCGGAGGTGGTGAAGACGATGCGGCCATAGCCCTGTTGGCGCATGATCTGGAAGACGGGGTGGGTGACGTAGAAGGCGCCGTTGAGGTGGACGTCGAGGACGGCGTGCCACATATCTGGGGACATTTTGGTGAAGGACTTATCGCGCAGGATGCCGGCGTTGTTGATGAGGATGTCGATGCGACCGAAGGCTTGCATGGTGGTGTCCACCAGGTTTTGAGCGCCTTGAGGGGAGGCGACGGAGTCGAAGTTGGGGATGGCTGTGCCGCCGAATTGGATGATTTCCTGGACGACCGATTCGGCTGGGGAAGAGGAGGCGCCGGAGCCGTCTGGGGAGCCGCCCAGGTCGTTGACCACGACTTTGGCGCCGCGCCTGGCGAGTTCGAGGGCGTAGATGCGCCCCAAGCCGCCGCCTGCTCCGGTCACGATGGCTACCTGACCGTCAAAACGTACCCCGCGCGCCTCGAGGCGCTGCCTGGCTTCCTGGCTGCTCGTCCATTCCACCACTCCGCGGTCGATGACCACTTCGTCTGTCTCGGCATTCAATGTGCGGAAGAGGGCTTTACCCTCCTCCAGCTTCCATATTTGGGTCTTGATGGAGGTGCCCGGGTAGAGCGCTTTGGTGAAGCGGTTGCGCATGCGCGTCAACCGTTCCGCTTCGCCGGGAAAGAGGTGTTTAATTAACGCCCGGCAGGCGAAGCCATGCGTACATAAGCCATGCATAATCGGTTGTTCGAAGCCGCTCATGCGGGCGAAGTCTGCGTCGACATGGAGCGCAAAGGTGTCGCCCGAGAGGCGGTAAATCAGCGGCTGATCGGGCGAAGGGGTATCTACTTCTTCGAAGTCTGGAGGGCGTTCTGGGAAGGTGAAGGTTTCGCTCGGTCCCGGCTCGCCCCCGAATCCCCCGTCCAGTCGCGAGAATAGGGTAACCACGTTGGTGAACAGTTTTTGGCCCTCTTCGTGGTATGTGGTGATTTCTCCGATTACCAGAGCGCCCTTCCCCTCGCCTTTGTCGTACATTGCGGTAATTTTCCCTTCGCTTTCCAGCTTTCCCCCTTCGGGTGGGATGGGGTTGTGGATAATCAGGTCATGTTCTCCGTGGAGAATGCCTGCCAGGTTAACCCCTGCAGCCTGGATGAACTGGGGGAAAAAGTCGTAAATCGTCAGGATCGCAAAGGAAGGAAGCACCTTAAGGCGTGCCTCATATACATACTCCAGTTCGTCAAAGCCCGCGCCCACTCCTAGGGCATATAAGGCGATGTCCTTCCAGGAGTACTCTTTTTGGATAGGGCCAAATTTCTGGCCTATGGCGTTGAGGTTGAGTCCCATACAGCCCTCCCGTGGTTAAGTTTTGAAGGAGTGGTATCGTTTCGCTTGTTTAATCCGTTCATCACCAGGTCGATCAGCAGGTCGGCAATTTCCTGTGCCGTTAGCTTGCCTTGGGGTGAGAACCATTGGTGCGTCCAGTTGAGCATACCCAGAATTCCGAATAGAGCCATCTTTTCATCCACGGCTCTAAACTCTCCGGCTTGGATGCCATCGCGGATGATCTGCATCAGCACTTTTTCGTAGTGCTTGCGGATGTTTAGGGCTTCTTTCAATCTTTCTGGAGGTAAACTGCGGTATTCTTGCAGATAGACGGAGATCAGGTCGAGGTTTTCCATCATGGTGACCGCGTGTTTCTGCAGGGCAAGGCGCAGTTTCATTTGCGGAGACATTTCTGCGGCGTAAATCTCATCGATTTGCACGGTCATCACCCGCATGGCGCGCTCGAGCAGTTGCCAGAGGAGTTCCTCTTTGCTGTCAATGTAGTAATACAGGCTGCCTTTTTGCATGCCGAGGGCGTCCGCCAGGTCTTGCATCGAGGTGTTATGAAAGCCCTTCTCTTTGAACAGACGGATGGCGGTTTCAAGCAGTTCGTCTTCGCGTGAGGATTTTCGCTCAGACATGGCGCAAAGTTTCTACCAAACGTTTGGTAGAAATTATTTTCTCGCAGACTGCGCCATTTGTCAAGAGGTAACGTCGATTTTTTACACCATTCCTATCGCCTGGCGCCGTTTTTTAGAGTGTCGCGAGGCACGCATGTATCTTTGCGATATATGTCCCTCGCGGGGTGTTATCTATTAAGACAAAGCCCTTCGACGTACGCTGGGTTGCCTATTTGGTGTGCGGGGGTTGCCAGTCGAATTCCATTTGCCGCGCGGTTCGGATGGCTAAGTCCTCGCTTTCAAGTCGTGCGACAAGGTACAGGCTCATGTCTATGCCCGCCGAGATGCCCGCTGAGGTGACTACTTGGCCCGCATCCACCCAGCGCGTCTCGGCTTGAACATGGATGGAAGGGAACATGGTGCGTAGGTCAGCGATGTCCTCCCAATGGGTCGTCGCGCTCTTATCGTTGAGTAACCCGGCTTGGGCTAAGAGAAAAGCGCCCGTACAGACAGAGGCGGTAATTTTTGCGTTCGCGGCCGTTCGCGCAATCCAGGCGATGATGCTTTCGCGCTGCAATTCGGAGGTAACGACACCACCGGGGATGATAAGCACATCGATTAGAGGGTGCAGCGCAATATCGAAGTGCGGCTGAACCTGCAACCCCCCGCGTGCCCGAATGGTGCGCTTGGAGTCTGCAATCGTGAGCACCTCGAATGGTACCGGGGCGTCAGGCTGCAGGCGCGATTTGACTCGCGAGGCTGTCGAGAACACCTCGAAGGGGCCCGCAAAGTCGAGCACTTCCATATCATCAAAGAGGTAGATACCAACAATATTGGTCAAAGTGGTCTGCTCCATAGTGATAAGGTTTAGCGGCGCGAGTTCAGCATTTGTCCGTAGCAGCCGCTGTCGGGCTGTCCGTTACTTTTTTATGTTCCCATTGCTTTGGAGTGTAGCATTTTTTAATCCCAAGCGCACGCAGCAATTTCGCCTGCAAACTATTTCCCGGGTATGCAACACACAGGCTATCTGGCTTTGGATAGAACAAATCCTCTGGTAAGCCATTGGTCTTCCACACAGCCTGGAGTTGGGCAAATTCGGTTTTGGTAAGGCTGAGCACCCAGCAACACGTATCATCGTGGTGATCGAACTTCGCCACCTTGCCAGACTTGGGAACAGGTTCATCGTCTAAAAAAAGATAAAACAGTTCTTCTGAAAAGGAGTTATCCAGAAGCCAGCTTACTAAATCTGCAACGAATACTTCTCGCGCGGCTGCATTTCTCGGTAAAAGGCCACTTTTCTCAACCGGACTGATGTGTTTGCTCTTAGGAGCAATCACCCTGGCGTAGAAATAGGTACACCAGCGGCTGACCGTGATTGCAGTGATCAAAACAGCCTGGCGGAAAGGAAAGTCTTTTTGTTCCTGGAAGTAGTACAGTTCAGGCAGGTAATGCATTTTTCTTGAAACCTAGCTAGGTTGGGCTGGTGAGTAGATAGCCTGACGAAGCTTTCGAATCCCCCTTTTTTCCAGGCGAAGTGCAGGGAGGCTGCGCTTGATTTGAGGCGCCTTGCAGAGATTCGGTGCTTAGAGCGCCCAGTGCGGAGAAAGGTCCGTCGAGGCACAGCAATTCGAGTTCAACTGGCATGGCGCGCAAATTCGACCTTTTGGTGCATACCGCGCGAAAGTTCGCGCCGATAGACGGTTTTAAACTTGTGTGCATTAAAGCCGTATCCCAGTACATATTGTTGCCGTAAGCTTGTGACCGAGTTGTTTGCCCTGATTAAAGCCATCTATCCGCCTGAGGCACAAGGGTGATTTTGTCATTTCATCTATCATCCCTTCACTGCTTTAGTCTCGCCAATCCATGTTCGTCGCAAACGGCCCATCCTTGCGCGTAACATTCCTCCGCGCGTTTCAAGTCTCCTTGGGCGCGGTATAAATCCCCTAGGCTGAGCCAGCCATCAGCGATGCCAAGCCAGAATCGAAGTTGAGTATCAATCTGGTTGTGTCGCTCGAAGAGGCGGCGCGCTTGGTCGTAATCCTTCAGATCAAGGAAAAGATGTCCAAGGAAGATAGATACCCTCGATATAAAAAACAAATCGTCAAGTCGCTCAAAGGCAGCAAGACTCTGTTCCAGCAACGCACGCGCTAATTCAAACCGCCCAGATTTGCTTTCCAGGATGCCCAGGTGAAACGTGCTGAGGGAAACTCCCCACTCGTCTTGGCATTGTCGGTTTCGTTCGAGGCTTTGCTCCAATATCGGCCGGGCAGCTTCTGGATTCTGCCCAATCTCCAACAGCCCTAGCCAGTTTAACGCTTCAGCTAATGCGCTCTTTCCCTCTTCACCCTGCGCCGTGGATATGGCGCGGCTCTCCTCCAGCAGGGCACGTGCATCGGCAAACTCATCTTGTGTCCACTGATAACGGCCAATATGATTCAGGATGCGCGTCAGAAGGAGCGGGTACAGATCCACGTCGGGGAGGGTGCGGACCCTTTCCAACCACGCCCGCGCCTCTCGGTAATGACCACGTATCTCCCAAGGCCAGCCCAGCGCGCCCAATAGACGAAGGGCTGCTTCTGTCTTTTGGCTGGATACAGACCACTCCAACGCAGCGCGCAGGTTATTCTGTTCCTCTTGAATGCGGTCCGCCCATTCGACCTGATGAGGTCCGCGAATTTCACGTGCGCCTCGTTCGGCAAGTTGGAGAAAATAACCAAGGTGCCGATCGCGCGCGTCTGCTTCGAGTCCCGCGTGCTGCAATTGAGACGAAGCGAACTGTTGGATGACCTTCAGCATGGCATAACGCGGTTCGCCCTTCGCATCGAATGTGCACCGGAGGAGGCTTTTATCAACCAGGGTATTGATGATGTCAGCAGTGGATTGGTTGGATGATCCCGGGTAAACCGCTTCCGCAGCCTCCGGCGTGAATCCACCCGAAAATACGGACAAAAAGTTGAGCAGGGATTGCTCATCCCGGTGAAGGGCGTGATAACTCCAGGCGATGGCGTTGTGCAGCGTCTTGTGGCGCGCAGATACGGCGCGTGTTCCGTTGGCAGAAAGCACGAATTCTCCAGACATCCGCTCCAATAGAGATCGGGGCGACATCAGGCGGATGCGCGCCGCGATGAGCTCGATTGCCAGCGGTAAGCCGTCCAGGTGGGCGCAGATCGCCGCTACTGTATCGACGTTATCGGTGGTGAGGCGGAAATCAGGGCGAACGGCGCGTGCGCGTTCGGCGAAGAGGGTCAGCGCGGCGAAATTGGTCTGCCCAGCTTCTAGTTCGATGGGCACGCCCTCTGAGGGCATATCGAGAGGGGGTACAGGATAAAGCCATTCTCCAGGCACGCGCAACGCCTCGCGGCTGGTGGCCAGAATTTTTATTCGAGAACAATTTGAAATGAGATCATAAGCAAGCAATGCGATTTTCTCGATGAGATGTTCGCAGTTGTCCAGAATGAGTAACATCTGTTTGTCACAGATGTTTTGGATGAGTTGACGCTCGAGGGATTGTTTGTAGCTTTCGGTGTAGTTTAGCCCTTGTATGACGGCGGTTTCAATCAGACCAGGATCATTTAGGGGGGCAAGGCTGACAAAGAAGACGCCATCGGGAAATGTGAGCAGAGCGGCACGACCTACTTCGACACTCAGCCGGGTTTTGCCAATACCCGGAGGGCCAATGAGGGTAACCAGGCGGGTTTCCATACTTTGCAGGTAACTACTCAGTTCGCGCAGCTCTTTTTCACGGCCGACTAACGAAGTGATGCTTGGCGGCAGGTTCGAACGCGGTGCGGCAGGCTGCCAGGGCGAAGCGAGGTTCGGCGCGGGCGCAACCCCCAGACCTCGACGGGCAAAGTGCAAAAAAGCCTCCTGCTCATCTGGTGGAATGTGAAAAATACCGATCAAGCGCGCTACTATTTGCTCTGAGGGGCGGCGCTCGCCCGCTTCTATTTTCCGCAGGGTGATTGCCGAGCAGCCCACGCGCATCGCCAGACTTTCCTGTGTCCACCCCGAGGCTTTTCTTCGAGACTTGAGCCACTCGCCAAATGTCGTGTCAATTAGGTCGTCCATTTCGTATAAATTGTATCGCTTTTTGTATCTTTTTTCGATACCATCTTACCGCGTATGTCGGGTACAGTTAGGGCATCGAGCGAGGAGGATACTGTATAACGCCTTTCCTTGTTCAACTTTATAAAAAAGAGGAGTCTATGAAAAATAAAGTTTTTTCCTTATTGCTTACACTGGCCTTTGGGCTGGCTGCTTGCGCTCCAGTCGCGACACCAACCGCTGCACCTGTCCCGACTAATGTCCCTTTCCCCACCGGTAAATTCATCAAAGAAGGCGAAACGGACTACGGTTTGATGTTCAACACCGACGGGACATTTTGGGTATTCGAGGGTGATCAGATCTTCGTCCACTCTTCGTACAAAGTAGATGGTAATATTTTTACTGAAATCTCCAACAATGCTGGTTGTGAGACGAATGTCAGTTTTACGTACACCTTTGATGGAACACACCTGACTTTCAACTATGTCGGCAATCCCGATGATGACAAGGACTGCACAGGGCGCTATGCAGATTTCAATGGTGTGACCTATACGCTTATGGAGGATGTGGTTGCACCTGCTGCGGCTGCCGTGCCCGAAATCAAAATTGACGCGGCAGATTATTCCTACGACGCGCCCGTCACCATGACCGCGGGATGGGTGCGGGTGATCCTTACAAACAGTGGCGCCGAGCCGCATCATGTCCAATTCCTGCGCCTCAATAATGGCGTTACCGCCCAGCAATTCGAGGATGCCTTGAAGCAAGGTGAAGGCCCCGCGCTGGCGATGACAAAGCTGGTTGGCGGTGTGGGCGCAATTCACCCCGGCGGCAGTGCAAGCGCAGTGATTTACTTGCCGGTAGGTGAGTATGTCATCTTGTGCCTGATCCCTTCGCCCAGTGACCAAGTGGCACATCATGCTAAAGGGATGATCCAGTCATTGAAAGTGGAAGAAGGCGTGAAACCCGCAAGTGAGCCGAAGTTTGATTTGAGCGTTAACTTGAAAGATTTCACTTTCGAAATGCCCGATTCCCTACCCTCGGGCAAAATTACCATCCGCGTGACCAATGATGGCCCTGAACCGCATGAGTTCAACATCCTCAAACTGCAAGAAGGCAAGACCATTGAAGATGTAATCGCTTTCCTGAGTGGGCAGGTGGGTGGTCCACCACCTTTCGTTCCAGTCGGCGGGGCTAATGGAATTGACGCCGGTGTCACCGAATACGCTGAACTTGATCTGGCGCCGGGAGTCTATGTCGCCATTTGTAATATCCCCAGCCCCAAGGCTGAAGGTCACCCACACTTTACGCTTGGCATGATCCAGCAGTTTACCGTGAGCGAGTAAGCAGGTATTACGGTAGTCTTGTATCGAATGAACGGCTAGGGCGGACATACGCTTTTCATTGGTGCAGGCAATTCGCCGGTAAAGGTACAATGATTGGTAATGGATAAATTGCCTCCCTCATCCAGACTGAGAAGGATGAGGGAGGTGCTTTTGAGGCACACGAGCGCTTGGGCTTATTTGGTAAACGCAAAGAAGAAACCGGGGATGCTTACAATAGGTTGATTTTCCTTTCAAGGTCGGCTTCTGAATTGTAACCCTGAAAGACACATGCCTGATCTTTATCGCGATAAAGTGGTTGGAAATGTGGTTTCTTCTGAGCCATAGGCGTCGAGCGATGACTCAGAAAGGGGTCATAAATAAGCTAAATATCATTGGTATCAACAAAGGCCTTTGAACATTACCCCACAGATATCTTTGGGGCTGTTCTGAAAAAGTGATGCTCTTTCTATTCCCTGAAACCGTTCCTGTGCCGCGATACATTGTGCCTCTGTAAGCCATAAACCATATGGCGTTCGTATGCTCAGGTAAACGCGCTTCTCGTGAACGTGATTGGTAATCCGGCTAGGAGCAGCAGCGTCGTATTGAAGACGACGTTAAAATACACCCCGTAGAACGCGGAGAGCGAGGTGTCGAGTAAAAACCACACGAGCAAGCCGAAAATCAGGCCGTTCCGCGCCCACCGTTCTTTCCGGCTAAACGCGTATCGTGCCATATAGGTCAGGGTGATTCCCCAACCGGCAATGGTTGCTCCCCAGGCTCCGTAAAGCCAGTGCTGAAATTGCTTTGTGGCGCGGTCCACAGCTTGGCCGCCCCAGAAAGCAGGGTCAATCTGGCGATTGAACACGTCAAAAAGCGGAGTTCCGCTCAAAAGCGCCATCATGACTCCGAAAACCGAAACGGCTACGCCGAGTATAAATAACCATCTTTGCCAGAACGAGAAACTTGTCATTGGGCTATCTCCTCTCAGGTGTTACCTGCTCGACCTGTGGCGAATCGAGGGGCTTGGATTGATAAGGCAGGCTAAACATGTCTTTGCCTGAATGCTTCGATGTATATCCCAACAAAAGATAAATGGCTGAGCTGCATTGCAGAATGCTTTATGCCCCAATTATAGAAATCGACGCACCAAAAGTCAATCACCGTGCAAGCCTCCCGCCTTTCCTCAAGCGCCAAGATACTCCTTGACGAATAGGAAGGGGAGACGCCAGCCGCTTCCTCCCTCACATCTGCTTCCAGGAAAGCCTCTTTCGCTCTGGACAGACTCCGCGTTTTCTTATACCATTGAAGGGGCGGTAAACGCCCCGATATAAAGGATCGGAACTGTAATCAATGGACCTTCGGAAATTCATCCTTGCCGCACTGGCGATTTTGCTCGGCTCCGCCTGTGCGCCGCGTGCAATCACAGAGCCGGCCGCCTATGTGGATTTGAGCAACGTACAACCGTTGCCCACCCTTGCAAACCAGGGCATTGCCCCTTTGCGCGTGGCAATTGCAGCAGTCACCTCTCTTCAGGGGACGGTAGAAGGGTATGCTCCGCTGCTGGAATACCTCAGCCAGGAGCTGGGCCGCCCAGTAGAGCGCATCCAACGACGCACGTACTCGGAGATCAATGAATTGCTGCGCAGCGGGGAAGTGGACCTGGCATTTGTGTGTACCAGTTCCTATTTGATTGGCCGGGAACAGTTTGGTTTGGAATTGCTCGTTGCCCCTCAGGTGAACAACAAAGTCTCCTATCAGGCAAATGTGATCGTGCGCGCCGACAGCAACTATTACACAATGGAGGACTTGCGGGGGCGCGTCTTCGCCTTCACCGACCCCACCTCTTTCACCGGGCGCGTTTATCCCACGTATTTGCTCTTGCAGATGGGGGAAACCCCGCAAACTTTCTTCCGCGCAACTTTTTTCGTCTATAGTCACGACGATGCCATTCATACCGTCGCCAATGGATTGGCGGATGCTGCTTCTGTGGATAGCCTGGTGCTGGATTTTGCCCTGGCGCGTGAGCCAGACCTGGCTGGGAAAATCAGGGTGATCCATGTTTCAGACGAATTTGGCATGCCTCCTGTAGTCGTGAGTCCTGGCACGCGACCGCAGCTAAAAGCCGCTTTGAGGGATGTACTCTTGCGTATGCATCTAAGCCTTCAGGGACAGGTGGCGCTGAAGACCCTGGGATACGATCGTTTTGTACTGGTTAGTGACGAAGCTTATCATTCAGCACGTGCCGTGATGGCCCTGGTAAATGCCGCGGGAGAGTTGGAGAGCCCCTGATGCTGGCCTTTTGGAAAAAACTACTTTCAAAGATTTGGGAAGTCGCCGGTAGCGTACCCATTCGCACTAAAATCTTGGGCATTGTCCTCGGCGGGACGATATTACTTAGCGCCAGCGTGATTTACCAGTTGTGGCAGGCGGTGACGCGCACCATGCAACAGGAATTGGAGGCGCGCGGCATCTCCATCGCTCGAGACCTGGCTGCCCGGGCGGTGGACCCCCTCCTGCTCAATGATATGTACAGCCTGCATCAATTGATCTTGGATACCCAACACAACAACCCGGATGTCGTTTATGCATTCATTCAGGCGCCGGATGGTCAGGTCTTGGTGCATTCCTTTGAAGGGGGTTTTCCTACTGGACTTATGGAGAGCAATACCGTTCAGGCGAACGAACATCATCATACTGTCCTGCTGCGCACCAATGAGGGATTGGTTTGGGATGTAGCCGTGCCCATTTTTGAAGGCAAAGCCGGAGTGGCGCGCACGGGCATATCTACCCAACGTGCCGAAAAAATCTTCCTGAGTATTACCACACAAGTCCTGCTCACCACTTTGGTGGTGTTTGCTATCAGCCTGCCGGCGGCGGCGTTCCTAACCTTTATCCTCACGCGCCCGATCCTCGAACTGGTGGAGGCCACCCGCGCCGTAACGCAAGGCGATTTTACCCGTCGTGTGCGGCGTTGGGCTGAAGATGAGATCGGAGACCTTGCCGACGCGTTCAATGCGATGATCGCGGAACTGAGCCGCATGGATGAACTCCGTCGCGAACGCGAGCAGTTGCGCCGCCAGCTTCTAGAAAAGGTGATCGCCACACAAGAGGATGAACGGCGGCGTATTGCCCGCGAACTGCACGACAGCACCTCACAAAACCTGACTTCGCTGATTGTCGGCTTGAAAACCCTCGAAACCACCTGTGATGACCCACGCATTCACCATCAAGCCAGCGAACTGCGCGCCGTTGCCTCTCAAACTTTGGGCGAAGTGCACGAAATCTCCATGCGCCTGCGACCGCGTTTGCTGGACGACTTGGGTTTATCGGCAGCGCTCGAACGCCAGGTGGACGAGTGGCATGCCCGCCACCGTATCCCTGTGGATTTGATGATCCATACCCATGACAATCGCTTGCCAGAAGAGGTGGAAACCGCTGTTTTTCGCATCATCCAAGAATCGCTCACCAACATCGCCCGCTACGCTGAAGCCCATTCTGTGAGTATCCTGGTGGAGCGACGGGGGAATGCCATCGTTGCTGTGATAGAGGACGATGGTCGTGGATTTGATGTTGACCTAGTGAAAAAAGACCGTCACCTGGGATTGATCGGCATGCAGGAGCGCGCCGAACTCTTGGGAGGTACTTTGGTCATCGAGAGCGCACCCGGTAAAGGAACAAGCATCTATTTATCTATCCCCCTTACGGGAGGGCCATAAGTGAGTATTCGTATCCTATTGGCTGATGACCATGCCGTGCTTCGCTCTGGGTTGAGATTGCTTCTCGAGAGCCAGGAAGACCTGTGCGTCGTTGGTGAAGCGACTACCGGCCAGGAAACCCTGCGGCTGGTTGAGCAGTTGCAGCCTGATCTGATTCTGCTGGACCTCTCCATGCCGCAGCTTGGCGGTTTAGAGGCTTTGCCCTTGCTCAAAAAGCTGGCGTCCGAAGCGAAGATTCTGATCCTAACCATGCACGATGATGCGCACTATTTGCAACGCGCCTTGAAGAGCGGCGCTACGGGATATGTGCTCAAAAAGGCTGCTGATGTGGAACTCATCTCCGCCATTCGTGCGGTGATGCGGGGCGAGATTTACATTCATCCCTCGATGACCCGGCTTCTATTAGACGACATGCTCCCCAAAGCCAAATCTCAGCCTGTAGATGCATGGGACACATTGAGCGAACGCGAGCAAGAGGTTTTACGCCTGGTCGCCTTGGGGCATACCAACGCCGAAATCGCCGAGCAGCTCCATTTGAGCATAAAAACAGTGGAAACCTATCGCTCGCGCGGCACAGAGAAGCTGGGGTTGACCAGTCGCGCGGCACTGGTGCGATACGCACTGGAGAAGGGGATCATCGGAGATTTATAAAATATGCCGCTGCTTGGAGCGTGTTGTGTGGCGCTATAGGGGGCAATCCTCAAGGTTTACCCGTGTGTTTACTCCCTCTACAATATCCAAGGCCAGCGGTTTGCACTGCTCCACGTGCATGCGGTCGGCGCAATGCTTTTGAGAGGTTGCGGGCCTTTGATGATCGGGTTTTTCCTGACATTTTCCAGTTGAGTTTCAAATTTTACCTGATACCTGGGTGTAAAAATTCGGCTTAGAATGAACCCGAGTTTATCCAACTTTGCGTTAAAGGAGGTCGCTATGGAAGAAGTTGAGGAAACTGCTGGCTTATTACAGAAATATGCCTCACAGGTCTTCGCGGGGCTGGTGGCTCCGGCTTTGGAGGGAGTGCAGGCTGTCCGCGCGACGATCGAGGATGTGCTGGCAAAAGAAGATGTGTTGTTGCGCATGCAAGAAGACTTAAAGCGTGCGCTTGAAAAGCCTGCCGCTGAGCGTCGATGGGTGATGGTGATTGACCTGCGTCGCTGCATTGGTTGTCATGCCTGTACCATTGCATGTGTGGCGGAGAATAACCTTCCGCCCGGAGTCGTGTATCGCCCAGTACTAAGCGAAGAGTTCGGCACATATCCCAATGTGACCATGCGTTTTCTACCGCGCCCCTGCATGCAGTGCGATAACCCCCCATGTGTGCCGGTCTGCCCGGTGTATGCTACATATAAGAATGAAGAGGGGGTTGTTGTGGTGGAATACGATCAATGTATTGGCTGCCGTTATTGCATTACGGCTTGCCCTTATGCCGCTCGAACTTTTGACTTTGGTCTGACCTATCTGGATGAGACCCCCGAAGGGGATGATCTTGTCTTGGGCCGTTCCCGCGCGGATGAGTACGAACGGGTGGGGGCGTTTGAGTACGGCGAGTTACGCCGGCGCAAGGACCGCAAAACATCGCCCGTCGGGAATGTGCGCAAGTGCCATTTTTGCCTGCACCGCCTGGCAGAGGGTATGTTGCCGGCCTGCGTTACCACATGCATCGGTCGCGCAACCTATTTTGGCGATGCCAACGACCCCGAATCGCTGGTGGCCGATCTCATCGCCAGTCCGAATGTCATGCGCCTGAAAGAAGACCTGGGCACTGAGCCGCGCGTCTATTATTTGATGTAGGAGGTGTGGCATGCTTAAAAAGTTGGCTTACGCATTTGGCACCCTGGCTCTCCTGGTGGGGGCATGGGGTTTCTATGACCGCTTTGCCCACGGCCATGAGAATGCTGATTATGGCTCGTATGTCGTATGGGGCTTGTGGGTTGCCATGTATCTGTTTTTCGCCGGCACAGCCGCGGGTGGGTTTATGATCGCCACCCTGGACCATTTGTTTCATCTTCCCTTGTTCAAGGGGGTCGGCCGCCTGGCTCTATGGGGCGCGCTGGTCAGCCTGGGTGCTGGGCTGTTTTCCATTTGGCTTGACTTGGGGCACTTAGAGCGGGTTTGGAAAGTCTATCTTCAAGGCAACCCCGGATCGGTAATGTTCCAGATGGTGTGGGGATATACCCTCTTTGGGCTGATCATCGCTGTCTCCCTGTTCTTGGCGATTAAAAAACCCGATAGCCCCTGGCTGAGAGTGCTTATGGGATTGGGCTTGGGAGTCGCCTTATTTGTTTCAGGTGCGGTGGGCGCTTTGCTTGGCGTGAACGCGGCGCGACCCTTTTGGCATGTAGGTTTGTTCCCCGTGCAATTCCCGGTGTTCTCTCTGGCTTCGGGTGCGGCGATGTTGCTGCTGATTTTAGGCCTGTTCGCACCACGGGATGATCCGCAGCGAGAGCAGCAGTTGTGGGTGCTTGGCCTGCTGAGCGTGGCTTTGTTGGTCGTCAAGTTGTATTTTATGTGGGCTGACTACTCCCAGAGCATCTACGGGGGTATCCCCATGAACGTCGACGCAGTGAACCAGGTTTTGTTTGGGAAATATTGGTGGGCTTTTTGGATTTTGCAAATCCTCATCGGCTCTCTCATCCCCCTGATTGTCCTCGTCCAACCCAAGCTGGCACGTCATAATGGTTGGGCAGGCTGGATGGGCTTGTTGCTTTTGGCGGGTTATGCTGTTGCCCGAGGCTTGATCATCTTCCCTGGCTTGAGCGTGCCAGAGTTGGAGCAGTTGACCTCATCTTTTGGCGGCCCACACCTGACGTTTGATTATTTTCCCAGCCTGATGGAGTGGGCGGTAACCTTGGGGACGATCGGCTTGGCGGTGCTGGGATTTCTTTTAGGTACCGAGTATCTCCCTCTTTATGCGAAGGAATTGGAGGCGTAAGATGACCATGACGACGAAGCGCAAACAACAAAAACTCTCGAGGCGTGATTTTGTAAAACTATCGGCTGTAGCGGGTGGCGCTGCTGCCCTGCTGGGCAACCTGCCCTCATTCGCGGCAGCGGTGAGGCGCGCGCAGATGGCTGGTGGAGGCGGCTTCTTCGAAAGCGCACCCGAGAACCAGATTTACACCGTTTGCCTGCAGTGCAACACGGGATGCGGCATTAAAGTCAAGCTACTCGATGGCATCGCGGCGAAAATCGATGGCAATCCCTACAACCCATGGACGTTGTGGCCCCACCCCGATTATGAAACTCCCATCCAGGAGATGGCAACCGTGGAGGGAGCGCTTTGCCCCAAAGGGCAGGCAGGCATTCAAACGGCTTACGATCCGTATCGCCTGATGCGCGTGTTGAAACGCAAGCCGGGCACAAAACGCGGTGAGGGCAAGTGGATCACCATCTCCTTTGACCAGGCCTTACACGAAATCGTAGAAGGAGGCGACCTTTTTGGAGAAGGCCATGTAGATGGCTTCCGTGCTGTGCGCGCCTTAACCGATGCCGAAGTCGCTGCTGAGATGAAATCTGAAGTGGATGCGATCTGGAATGAGAAAGACGCCGAAAAGAAAAAAGAGCGCGTTGAAGAGTTCAAAATCAAATTCAAAGATTATCTCGATACCCTGATCGACCCCGAGCACCCCGATTTGGGACCGAAGAACAACCAATTCGCCTTTGTCTGGGGGCGCATGAAAGGCGGTCGTGAAGATGTGGTGCATCGCTTTGTGCAAGAGTCTTTTGGCTCGGTCAACATGAACGGTCACACCACCGTATGCCAGGGTTCACTCTACTTTACCGGCAAGGCGATGAGTTCCAAATGGAATGAAGTAAAGGGCGCTTTTGACAGTGGAGATAAGTTCTACTGGCAGGCAGATACAGGCAATAGCGAATTTGTGATCTACGTGGGCACAAACTTGTTTGATGCCAACTATGGCCCACCGCAGCGTGTGCCCAAAGCCACCGAGGCCGTGGTGGCAGGGCGGAAATTTGCGGTCATTGACCCGCGCCTTTCAAAGCTGGCGGCCAAAGCCTGGAAGTGGATCCCCATCAAGCCCGGCACAGATGCAGCCTTCGCCTTGGGCCTCATCCGCTGGATGCTCGAAAACGGGCGCTTCAACCAATCTTACCTCGCCATTGCCAACCAGGCTGCTGCCACGCAGGCTGGTGAACCGAACTTCACCAATGCATCCTGGTTGGTGAAGATCAAGGATGGCGTGCCAGGCAAACATCTGCGCGCTTCCGAGTTGGGATTACTCACCGCGCAAACTATAAAGAAAGAAGGCCAGGAAGTGACCGTTTATGTGGATGCGGAAGGGGTTGAATACCCTGGGGATACCCCCGTAGCCTTAGTGAACGGCGTTCCCACACCGATCAATGTCCTCAACCCCGAAGCCGCGCCGGTGATTGGCGACCTCTTCATCGACCAAACTCTGGGCGATTTTGAAGTAAAGGATGGCATGCAAATCTTGCTCGAATCTGCACAGGAGCATACAATCTCCGAGTGGGCTGAAATCGCCGGTGTCAAGGAGGAGGATATGATCCTCCTCGCCCAAGAGTTCACCTCACATGGCCGTAAAGCTGCTGCAGATATTCATCGGGGTCCTTCTCAGCATACCAATGGCTTTTACAACAACAACGCCTGGTACATAGTCAATCTTCTCATCGGCAATTTCGACTATGCTGGCGGGATGATCAAAGCCAGCACATACGATCGCAAGGGCAGCAAGAAAGGTCAGCCCTTCCCGGTGATGAGCATGTTCGGCGAGCATCATTTCACGCCATTTGGCCTCGATATTCTGCGCACCAAAACGACTTACGAGAAATCAACCCTCTTCGATGGCACCTATCCTACCAAGCGCCCCTGGTTTCCAATTGCAACGGATATTTATCAGGAAGACATTCCTTCTATCGGCGACGCATATCCTTACCCGATCAAAATCTTGATGATCTATATGTCCTCTTTGCCATATAGCTTGCCCGGAGGGCAAAAAGTCATAGAAATCCTCGCCGATCCTCAAAAACTCCCCCTATTCATTGCCAGCGACATCATGGCGGGGGAAGCCAGCATGTACGCGGATTACATCTTCCCCGATCTTTCTTACCTGGAGCGGTGGGAGTTTCATGGCTCGCACCCCTCCGTACCGTGGAAGGTGGAAAACGTGCGCAACCCGGCGATCAGCCTGCCCGACTGGCCGACGGTCAAAGTATGGGGTGAAGAAATCCCCATGTGCTTCGAGGCGGTCTTCCTGGCAATTGCCGAAAAGTTGGGGCTGCCCGGCTTTGGCCCTAATGGCTTTGGCGAAGGCATTCCCTATATTCGCCCGGAGGACTTTTATTTGAAGCAAGTTGCAGACATCGCCTTTGGCGAAAAAGAAGATGGCTCCGACTCTGTCCCTGAAGCGGACGATGAAGAAGTGCGCATTTTCCTGGAAGCCAGACGACATCTCCCGAAGAGTGTCTTTGACGCAGAGAAGTGGAAAGCTGCTGTGGGGAACGATGAGAGCTTGTGGCGCAAGGTCATCTACGTGCTCAATCGTGGTGGACGCTACGAGTCCTTTGAGAAAGGCTATAAGGGAGATAAGGTCGCCCACCCGTATGGACGTTTGATCAACCTGTATCAGGAGAAAACCGCCACCTCGATCAACACCATGACTGGCAAGCCATTTGTTGGGTACACCGCCTACATTCCCGCCGGACTTTCCTCCATTGGTGAAGAAATCAAAAGCGATGGCGATGATCTACACCTGGTCACCTTCAAGACAATGACCATGGCAAAGGCGCGTGGCATCAGCAACTACTGGACACTTTCTGTGCTGCCACAGGGGCACCTGTTCATCAACGCGCAGGACGCCGCTAGGTTGGGCATCAAAGATGGCGATCGCGTGCGCATCTCTTCAACCAGCAACCCTGAAGGGGTCTACGATTTACAAAATGGTCAGAAGCATCCCATGATCGGCACCGCCAAAGTGATCCAGGGCATCCGTCCCGGCGTGGTCGCCTTCCCGTTGGGCTTCGGCCACTGGTCGAGTGGCGCAGCTGACCTGGAGATCGATGGTGAGCTTATCAAAGGGGATCCCCGCCGCGCTACGCCTTTGATGGCCAACGGCGCCATGCAACTTGACCCTTACATGGGCAATGTCACATTGAGCGATTTGGCGGGCGGATCAGCCGTGTTCTACGACAGCAAAGTGAAGGTCGAACGGGTATAAAGATCCTTCTACCTCGCCTGTCGGAAATGAGTCGCAATCTCGCCTCGGAAGGGAGCAACCTTCTGAGGCGAGGCATCTAAACCCGTATCGCATCGTTCTGCAGCCCAACGATATCCGGGCGCTTGATGCAGCGCACGCGTTTCCCGAGGAAAGTTGCTTTCTTAGAGAAGCCCTCACTTCATGGTTGCAAAGTGGATGTGCTGAGTACCGTGAAGTGCCGGTGTAGTAAGCACGAGTAATCCCGCCGATTTTAAAGTTTTCAGGAATTTTCCTTGACAGTTGCCCATTTCGGCGTATAATAATCCTTCGCTCATGGCGAGCGATAAAACCTGCGAGGGAGCACCCCTCCAACACAGGGCGCACCTTAACAACTGAAGAGTGATAGAGAAGGGAAATAGGGAGAAAGCGACCACT
>JBBIVW010000011.1:75734-82163 GCA_037439525.1 Anaerolineae bacterium | reverse complement strand
CGTAGGCAGTTCGTTCCAATTTTGTTCCAGCCACAGGGTGGCTTCCTCCAGCGTCTTCCCCCCCAGGTCGTCCCCCCCGACGTGCACTCCTGGATAGATGCGCCCGGTGTATTGATAATAGGCGTAAAAGATAAAAGTCCCCCCAGCGATAACCATCAAGAGCATGCTTCCCAATATCAGGACTGCCAGAGTCGGCAGGAAAGCCACGCGGGGGCTTTTATCTTGAGAGGGCCGCACCAGGACAGGGATGGCATCCACGTGGGGTGTGGTTACCCTGGAGGGTGGATGGTTTTTCACAGGCGTGATACTCCCGTGCACAGATTATAGACGATCAACGACCTGGCATTGTTCCATGGCTCATTATACTCGTGGAACGGTTGCGCGTCACATCAGGATGTCCGTGTAAGGGTTTGGGTAGGGGCAAGCCATGCCCAATGGTGCGTGTAAGAGGTGACGAAATTCCTATTGACCAAAGGCAGGGGTCTAATTATAATATTCACAAACGCCGAAAATGGCGAATATAAAAACCTTCAGGGCAGGGTGATGGCGCAATAAACGCCTATTCCCGACCGGCGGTACAGCCCGCGAGCGCCTTATGGTGCAGATCCGGTGAAACTCCGGGGCCGACGGTACAGTCCGGATGGGAGAAGGTAATCGCGCGCGGCCACGCTAAGCCTGACGCGGCGAGTGAATTTGTATCGCCTCCTGCCCTGAAGAGAATCAGGGCAGTTTTATTTTTAGAGCGTCGATGAAGAGGCATCAAATCCCCCGTCTGGATGTGCAACGCCCCTGGGGAAACCCGAAAAGGCTGGCACGTCTGTTCCTACCGATCTCATTGTTTTTAGGGCTGGGATGTTGGGCTTTGTTTGCCGAGGTTAGTCAACTGCCGGCGTTCATCTTGCCTTCCCCAGGGAGAGTCTGGCTGCGCTTCTGGCAGGTTGCTGGTGATGGAAGCTTGCTGCGCCACACGCTGCTTACTTTGGGGGAGGTGTTGGCCGGGTTGGCATTAGGGGTGGGGATTGCTACGCCGCTTGGATACCTGCTCGCCAAATCCCGTCTGCTCGAACGCTTACTTTCCCCGTATATTGTCGCCAGTCAGTCGATACCGATCGTAGCCATTGCGCCATTATTGGTGATCTGGTTTGGTCCAGGGGTCTTTTCTAAAGTGCTCATTTGTGCTTTGATCGTCTTCTTCCCGGTGTTGATCAACACCGTTGTGGGCTTGAAATCCGTGCCACAAAACCTGCATGACCTGATGCGCTCCCTTAAAGCCACCCGCTGGCAGACTTTGCGCTACCTGGAAATGCCCGCCTCCCTCCCCGTATTCTTGGGGGGATTGCGCATTGGGGCAACGCTTTCGGTTATCGGCGCTGTAGTTGGAGAGTTCGTTGGCGCGGATCGAGGCTTGGGCTTTATGATCAACCGCGCCCGTGGACAATACGATACCGCCCTGGTCTTTGTCGCCGTGCTCACCCTGGTTTTTCTAGCATTGAGTCTGTACACTCTGGTCATCCTGTTGGAGAAAGCCTTGCTGGTATGGCGAGAACAGGCCGAACAATTGAAACCCGAATCCTTTAGGAGACAACCATGAAAAAAAGTATATTGCTTCTGACCCTGGGTCTGTGCATCAGCTTGGTAGTGGCATGTAGCGGGCAAAAGGCGCCAACGACACCTAGCCTTACCGCATTGGAGCATATCCGTCTGCCCATGGGCTATATACCTAATGTGCAGTATGCGCCGTTTTACATCGCCGTGGAGCAGGGATATTATCGTCAAGCGGGGTTGGAAATCGAGTTCGACTATAGTTTCGAGACCGATGGCGTTTCCCTGGTAGGGGCAAATGAGCTGCCGTTTGCGGTCGTTTCCGGAGAACAGGTTCTGTTGGCGCGCGCCCAGGGACTGCCCGTTGTGTATGTCTTTGCTTGGTGGCAAGAATATCCAGTGGCGGTTGTCTCCTTGAAGGAGACTCCCCTGGAAAGCCCTGCGGATTTAGCGGGGAAGAGGATTGGCATCCCCGGTTTGTTCGGCGCGAGCTACGTTGGGCTACGCGCTCTGTTGGATGCTGGTGGCCTGAAGGAGGAGGATGTCATTTTGGATGTGATTGGCTTCAATCAAGTCGAGGCATTGACCGCCGGACAAGAGGAGGTGGTCGTGGTTTATGCCAATAACGAGCCGATCCAGCTTCGACAACTCGGTTATGAGACGAACCTGCTGCGCGTGGCGGACTATGTCAAACTGGCATCCAATGGCTTGATATCGAATGAAACCACCATTCAAAGTAATCCCGACCTGGTACGGCGCATGGTGCAGGCGACGCTCAAAGGCTTGCGTGATGCGATCAACGATCCGGAGCAAGCCTTTGAAATTTGCAAAAAGTATGTGGAAGGCCTGGAGCAGCTAGACCGGGATACTCAAATGCAAATCTTGCTGGCATCGATTGAATTCTGGAACGCAGAACACCTGGGCATTTCTGAAGAGAGTGCATGGGAGAACATGCATCAGGTTTTACTGGAAATGGGCTTGCTCACTCAACCGCTGGATTTCCGCCAAGCGTTTACCAATCAATTTGTGACGGGCAAGTAGTCGGTGGAATTGCAAAACGAGGCGCGTCATGGTTAAGGTTGCATGACACCGAAACAGAAGATAACTTGTGGATTGGTTGATGCGGAAATATTAAGGATGCACACATTGAAAAGAGAACCCGTGATTGAAGTCCGCCATTTGAGCGCCGTCTTTCCGAATGGCAATGGGGGTTTGAGAGCCTTGGAAGACTTATCCTTCCATATTTTTGCAGAGGAGTTCGTCTGTATTTTGGGTCCTTCCGGGAGCGGCAAGAGCACATTGTTGCGCATACTGGCGGGGCTTTTGACGCCGACATCGGGTGAGGTGCTCTTCGAGGGTCAGCCGCTGCACGGTCCTCAACGCAACATCGGGTTGGTCTTTCAGAGTGCCAACCTGATGCCCTGGCGATCGGTTTTGAAGAACATCACCCTGCCCCTGGAGCTGGATGGCATACCTGCGCAACAGGCGGCGCGACGCGCCCAAGAAATGATAGAATTAGTTGGTTTGCAAGGATTTGAGGGCGCTTTTCCTCGCGATCTCTCTGGTGGAATGGCACAGCGTGTGGCCATTGCCCGGGCTTTGGTGCATGATCCAGATGTACTCTTACTAGATGAACCGTTTGGCTCACTCGATGCGCTGACCCGCGAACGCATGGGTGAAGAGCTGTTACGCATCTGGCAGGCGCGCCGCAAAACGGTGATTATGGTGACACACTCGATCGGTGAGGCTTTGTTTCTGGCAGATCGTGTTTTGGTGCTAAGCCAACGTCCCGGCACATTACGCCTTGAACTTGCGGTGGACTTGCCCAGAGAACGCCAGGAAGCCATGCGCTATACTTCCACCTTTGGCGCTTTGGCACGCAAAGTGCGCCAGGCAATTGGAGATGAGGGCGCGGCATTTGCCCCCACATTACTGGATACTTAATATGATGGGAGTGTTCGTATGAAGACCTGGCTCGTATTTATTCGCCTGATCCTTGTGGCTGTTTGCTTATGGGCAGGCGTAAGGGCTACCCCTGGCTTAGCCCAGGAAACTGGCTTGGTGTTGGCGCGTGTGGAAGTGGATTTATGGCCAGAATATGATGATCCCCGCATGTTGGTGATTTATCAAATCACGCTATCGCCGCAAGTTTCCCTGCCGGTGGAGTTGAGCATGCGCATCCCTAAAAGCGCAGGTGTGCCCAATGCCGTCGCCGCGCGCCAACCCGACGACCTGTTGATCAATATCCCTTACACTCAAACCGAGGCGGGCAATTGGACGACCCTCGTCTTTCAGGCAACTACGCCGGAGATTCAGCTGGAATTTTATGATCCGCTCACCTATGGCGAAGACCACCAGCGCAGTTATCGCTACATCTGGCCTGGAGATTATACAGTTAGTTCGTTGAGCATCCAGGTACAAAAGCCGATTGATGCAGAAGAGATGAGATTGATCCCCGCTTCCGGCCAGGGCAGCCAGGGCTTAGATGGTTTGATGTATTACTATTACGAACTCGGAACGATCGCCCAGGGGCAAACCTTCAACCTGGACATTCGCTACCGCAAAGAAAGCGATACGTTGAGCGCCAGCACCTTACCGGTTGAGCCAGCCGCTCCTCTGGATGAACCCGGGGTAGGTCGAAAGACGATGCTCTCAGCGCTCCCCTGGATACTGGGAACGCTCGGCGTGCTGTTGATCGCGGGAGGAGGGTTTTGGTACTGGTACTCCAGCCGGCAAATCATCCCTGTTCGTCAGCCACATCGCAGGAAAAAGGCTGCTGGAAAAGATCAGCCTATCGGAGAGGCACAGTCCGAGGCATTCGTCTATTGCCACCAGTGCGGCAAGCGCGCGGAACGCGGCGATCGTTATTGTCGCGCCTGTGGCACCATGTTGCGCGTCTAGCCTCGGCCTAAACGCCTTGCGTAGGCATGGGCGAGAAAAAAGGCTGCTCCAAGGAGCAGCCTTTTTATTGTTGGAGGTAGGTCGGGATGCGAAGAGCTACTCTTCGGTTTCCACTGCGGGGCGGTTCATGTTGCTGACATTCACCCCCAGGTCCTGAAGGCTGTCATACAGCACCTGGAGCATGAATTTCCCATTGTGCGCGAACGCGCCTGGGTCTTTCATGAACCACTGGTAATTGTAGGCTGCGCGCAGCAAGCGTGGCGTCCACGAGGCGTAACGGTTGCCGAAATTGGCTTCGTCCGCGTCTGCTTCACCATTTCCGTTGGTGTCTACGAAGAAGTAGGGATAGGCATAAGGATGGTACACGATGGCAGGCAGCCCTTGCGCGGCAGCATAGTCTCGGATGGCTTGATAAAGCATCTCGGCCATCGTCTCCAGTTCGCCTGCAATGCCTTCGCCTGCATCTCCATCTCCATCGTAATCGGTATCTGTGGACATGCGGATGAGCTTCAGGTCCTCAGCGCTTTTCACCATTGGGTGGCAAGAGCTACACGCTTCGAACTTTACGGCTAAACCATGTGCATCATGGCAACCCAGGCATGTGTCGAAACCGGCGACATGCAGGTTACGGCCATTGTATTCTTTGCCAGCGTACATATAAGCCCCGTTGGCTTCGGCGCCAAAGAGCGTTGCTCCTGCGGCAAAGTAGTGCGGGTTGCGGAAGCTGAGCCTCTCGCTGACTTCATCATCGCCCAAGTCACCAATGGCGGCATCGACACTGGCTTTGGATTCGCGCCCCTGGTGGCAGTTGATGCATAGGTTGCTGTCATTGGCTTCGCCAAAGGTCAGGACGGCGCCGCTGGGGAATTTCACATCGTTTACTGCTCGCCGAGTGAACGTGGATAGGTCGTCGTGACAGGTGGCGCAATTCAAGCCATTCGAAATCGGCTGGGAGATGGTTACCCCTTCTTTCAGGAAGAGGGGCAAGCCGGTAGCAGAGTGGCATTTCGCACAAGCTGCCTCAACTTCTCCATCCTCGTCCCAATGGCGGAATGCTTCCTCAGAGCCGGCGAAGTGACCACGATCGATGCGGTGGGCATTCGACAGGTCAACCGGCGCGGAGATCGCCTGGTTGAGGTCTTCGATGGAGTCGTAGAGCAGTTGGATGATGTATTTTCCGCCATGGGCAAATGCGCCAGGATCCTTGGTAGACACCTGATAGTTATATGCTGCCTTGAGCAGACGAGCGGTCCAGTTCTTGTAGCCGTTGGGGAAGACGGCTTCACCCTCGTCCACAGCCCCGTTGGCGTTGGTGTCAATGAAGAAATAGGGGTATGTTTGCTGATCGTATACAATGGCTGCCCCGGCGACTTCGCTGGCATACGCCTGGATCGCCTGATAGAGCATTTCACGCAGCCCATCGATTTCGAAAGCAATGCCCTCATTAACGTCGCCATCTCCATCGTAATCAACCAGGGAACCGGCCATGCGGATGTTGCGCAGGTCTTCAACACTGGCAACCCCCTGGTGGCAGGCAGCGCATTCATCCAGCTTTAGCTCCAGGGTATGGGGGTTGTGGCATCCGATGCAGCTATTGTAACCGGCGACATGGTCGTTCTTGTAGTCGTACGTCTTGCCGGCGTATTCGTACCCGCCCTGTACCTGTGAGCCATAGAGCGTGGCGGCTGCGGCAAAGTAGTGGATGTTGACGAAGCCCATGGTCGAGTCATCGATGGGAGCAGGTACCGTATCCACATCCTCGGTGACACCGAATTTTTCGATTTGGCTGTCCACTGAGGCTTTCGAGGCGCGTCCCTGGTGGCACACCATACAACGTGCCGAACCATCCAGGCCACTAACTTCAACGCCCGATGGAAAAGTGACGCTAGAAAGGGTGGCGGAGACCGCGTTATGGCACGCCACACATTGGATGGTACCAGCAGGGGCGGGTACCGCGTTATCCACACCTGGCGCAGTGCCATCCGC
>JBBIVW010000011.1:0-75634 GCA_037439525.1 Anaerolineae bacterium | reverse complement strand
GCGGCTAACAGCGCAGCCAGTAAAAGAGAGAGTCCAATCAGAATGAGTGTTCTTGATTTGATGTTCACACTCTCCTCCTGAATGCAAATGATATAGTCATGATTTTTGTTTTTCGTACCATACTACTATAGTTCCTCACATCACCTCCTCAAGCATGTTCAACCTACCTCCATGGATGCACATCCAGAATGGGTGGATTGGCTTCTGGATGCCAACCGAAATATGAAATTTTTAATCTTTCTATATGTAATTATATTGAATAATTAGTATTTTCTCATAGGTATTTATACCCATTATCAACCTGACATTTATCACGTTAGTTCTCTGGAGCGCCAAGCAATATCCATTCGATGACCGATTGCAATTCATCTGGAGTGAGTTGACCGAAGTGGGCTTGGGATGCGCTTTGTTTCTGTACCAGCAGGCTACCCTGAGGGTTGCCAGGGAGGATTACCGCGCCATGTACGCTGCCTTGCATCAAGCTTGCGTAAGTGGTCACATTGAGCCCGGCGATGCCATTTTCACCGTGGCAGGCGCCACATCGTGAGGCGAGCAACGCTCCAATGCTTGCAACATAGCTCAGCTTGCCATTGGTGGGCAAGGGGGGTGGAGTTGGGGTTGTGGGAAGTTGGGCTTGTAACACCTGCCTCAAGGATGGAGCATCGAAGCCCGCGTATTTCCACGCTACCCCATGGCAGGCGCTGTTCGAACAAAATGATGTGTTGGAAGTGCCCCCAGCATCCGCGGTCGTATGGCAATTTTCACATGTGGCATTGAAGGCTTGATGGTGCATCGCGATCCAGTTTTCGTTCAGGTGGGAGGATGGTTCAGGACCGCGAGGTAGCTCAATTCGAGTGACAAAATCGTAAGGTCCTGCGACCACAGGGATAGAATGGCATAGGTTGCATTCCAGGCGAATGGCTTGTTGCTCCGCGTTCAAATGTTTGCCATCATGACAGCGAAAACAGCCGGGGCTGTATTTGTGTCCGACATTGTTGGGGTGGGAGTCCCAATTTGAATTTTGTTCAGGAAAGACGCTCTGCGCGTATGCCTCTTTTAACGCCTGGATGGCTTCGTCGAGCAAATCTTGGTTGTTCTCATAGAAGTCTGGGTGATAGACGCGATAGTAGTCTTTTAGGGCTTCGATGCCTGAGAGGCCCTGCTCGGCTGTTTCATAAATTTGGGAATAGACCTGAATGGCTTTTTGGCGAATCTGGGGGATTTGCCGTGAAATCAGCTTCCTCGCCAGGAGCATATCCACCGTTTCCTCGGGTTGTGGCACGAGGTGGGTAATCCGATTGTGACAGGTAATGCAATCCATCTCTTTTAGCGCCTCAGGGCGAATGGTTTGAGGGTCGAAGTCAGCCTCAATATCCAGGTAATCGATCACATCGCCGTCGTTTTCAACCACGCGGACGAAAGGGATCTGTTGCTCTTCAGCATCTAGCGGCAGGTAATAGACTTTATTCTGGATATGCCAATGAATGCCTCGCCCCAGCCCCTGTCGCGCGCTTCCACCACCGGTTTTTAGTGTCAGGTAGATCGAATAAGGGGTATTGTATTTATCGTCAGCGAAGCGCTGGATTTCCCTCAGGCTATCGTCGGAGAACTTCTCTGGAAAATGGCACAATTCGCACGTCTCTCGCGCCGGGCGCATGCTCTTGGCGTGGATTGGGAAATCATAGCTTTGGAAGGCAGTAGCCAATATGTGTTTGACATCTCCTGCTTTGCGAGTGATGCGGGTGGCAATGAACCCTCTGCCAATGTGACAGTCCACGCAAGCAATACGGGCATGAGGTGAGGTGAGATACGCCGTGTACTCTGGAGGCATGGTGTGGCAGGTCTGCCCACAGAACTGAGGTGAGTTGGTGTACTCCCAGCCATAGGCGAATGCAGTCAGCAGAATGAAGGTCAGCACACCCAAAACGAAATAAGGTAACGCCTTGACCCAAAGCGGTGCATCACTTGGGGGAAAGAAAAAGCGCAAGATTTTATGCGAAATTTTTGGCATATTCTGATCTATATATCTATCTGTAAATAACCAAAATTATTATATTATTATAATCGATTCAAGCATCGATTTGAAACGCTTCGTTTCAGAGATCATTAGGATGAAGCTTTGATGCGCCTGATTTGCACTCAGCCTTTAGACAGGGTTTTTTTAAAGTCTTATCTTTGCGCGCTTCGTAGTCGTTTCAGTCCTTATCGATTATGAGAAGCGTATCGCCGACCTGCGGTCGGCATGACCGGGCAAAGCCCGGCAGTACAAGAAACGACCCTACATTCAATCTTCGAAAAGCCCTAGTCTTTTTAGCAGCTCCCATTTTTATCGAATGCGTGTATAATGAAAAGTGACTTTTGTCATTGTTTATTATTCGAGTATTTTATGGCTTTGCATAAAACGCGCTTATCGTTGCAAACCCATCGTGCCGCCCGGGCCACACGACCGTACCATCGAATTGTTTATCGTCCGGGTTGCACCGCTGGCTGCGAAGGTAGTGGGATAAGCCAGCAGAAATCAAAGCGTATTACGGGCAATGCCATTGGAGGTGTAAAAGGATGATCCGAAAAAGCTTGGTGAGCTTGCAAGACTTGGAGATCTTCGTCAAAGCCTCGGAGATAGGCAGCTTCACCCAAGCTGCCAAACAATTGAACATCACTCAGCCCGCTGTGAGTCAGGTGATGCGCAATTTGGAGCATCATTTTGAACATAAGCTGTTCGAACGCCGTGGACGCAATGTCGTCCTCACCCAAGCAGGAGAAAGCCTGCTTCCCCTGGCGCGAGAATTGCTCTCCTCCGCCATGCGCCTGGAAGAGAGAATGGCTTCTTTGCATGGACAGGTGTATGGCGAAATCGATCTCGGTTGCTCTACCACATCGGGCAAATACATCTTACCCGGGTTGATTGCGCGTTTTCGCAAACAATTTCCTCTGGTGCGTGTGAATGTGCTGGTGTATAGCCGCGCTCAGGTGATCGAACGGCTGTTACGAGGAGAGTTTGCCTTAGGAGTTTCCAGCAAGCGCCTCGCTCATCGTGACTTAGAGTATTACGATTTCTTCAACGATGAGGTGATCCTCATTGCCCCTGCAGGCCATTCCTGGGCTAAGAGCCGCCGTGTGTTGGTCAGTGATTTATTGGACGAGCCGATCATCCTGCGAGAGGAAGAGGCCGGCACATACGAAGTGATGATCGAAGGGTTGCGTGCTCATGGGATTACCCCAGACATGTTGAACGTGGCCATGACACTGGGAAATGCCGAAGCCATCGAAATGGCGGTTGAAGAAGGTTTAGGCACTGCCTTCATCTCCAGGTTGGCTGCCTGGCGGGGTTTAGAGTTGGGGCGCATCGTAGAAATCGAAGTAGAGGGCATGCGTCTGAGCCGCCCACTATCCATCATGCGCAATCAGCGCCTGCCCATGTCCCCACCTCAAGCTGCGTTTTGGGATTTCGTACGCAGTCAACCGATAACACCATTTGTTGTTCCTCAACAAGGTGGGCATGTCGGCTGAATATATCCCGCTGATCTTTTTCTTCTATGGCCTGGCCTTCTTCAGCATGGGCTTGGCAATCACTTTGGAAATTAGCCAGTGTAGCGACCAAAGCCTGCGCAACGCTTTGCGTCCGTTAGCGGGGTTTGGTTTATTACACGGCCTTCACGAATGGATGGAAATGATTGGCTTGGCCGGCATGCTCTCCGAGTCAATCACCGCCTCTTTACTCTGGTTTGGCATCCGACTTGGCATTCTGGTTTTTTCGTTTTTATCTTTGGCTGCTTTTGGAGCGATGCTGATTATTCGCAAGGGTAATGTGCAGCGCGCCAGCTTGTTGATCCCTTTGGGATTATCGGCAATCTGGAGCTTCGGTACGCTGATCTTGCGCAATCACTTCCCCTATCCCGATTTGTTCGATGTTGCCGATGTTTGGGTGCGCTATTCTTTGGCCATTCCAGCCTCATTGTTAGCCAGCATCGGATTGGTGACGCAGCAGCGCGTCTTTCGGCAGGCAGGATTGACCCTTTTTGGTCAAGATAGCCTCTGGGCAGCTGTGGCGTTTTTTTGGTATGGGCTGATTGGTCAGATGTTTACCCATGTTAGCGCTTTACCTCCTTCGAATGTCATCAACCAAGAGTTGTTCCTGCGCCTGTTTGGATTTCCTGTGCAATTGCTGCGCGCCCTCTCGGCGATTGTCGCCTCGATATTCGTCATCCGCTTCTTACGCGCCTTCGAGGTCGAGGTTCGCCGCCAGATCCGTGAGTTGCAAGAGGCGAAATTGGAGGAGGCACGGCGGCGAGAAATGATGCGAGGCGAGATTTTGCGCCGCATCGTTGAAGCTCAGGAGGCGGAGAGGCAACGTGTCGCCCGCGAGTTGCACGATGAAACAGGGCAGGCGCTCACCGCCATCGGTATGGGCCTCAGGGCGGCAGAAAATACCATCCGCCTGGATGTGGACAAGACCGCCCTGAACCTGAGGCAATTAGAGGGATTGGTGGCTAAATCCTTGGATGAATTGCGCCGCTTGATCGCCGATTTGCGCCCATCCCACCTGGATGACTTGGGCCTGGTGGCTACTCTGCGCTGGTATGTGGGTGAATTACAGGCGCGCAGCGGAATACAGATTGACCTCAATGTGGTCGGAGAACGTCAGTCTCTACCCATCGAAGTAAAAACAGCCATATTCCGCATCATTCAGGAAGCGCTCACCAATGTCCTACGCCATGCACAAGCAAAGCACGTAAAAGTATCTCTGACCTATAACCACGATGCCGTTCTGGCGGAAGTCGAAGATGACGGCATCGGTTTCGAAATGCATGCATTGGATCGTTCCAGGCGCTTACCCTTTGGTATCATTGGCATGCAAGAGCGCGCCTCCCTCATAGGAGGACGCCTGGAGATCTTTTCCCAACCAGGAAAAGGGACGTTTGTTCAGTTGGTTGTCCCTTATACTAATCATAGACTGGAGTCAGAAACGAACGATGATTCGCGTACTGATCGCGGATGACCATGCTGTAGTGCGTTTGGGCGTCCGCATGCTTTTGGAGAACGAAAACGATATCGACATCGTTGGAGAAGCCGAGTCGGCATCCGAGGCAGTCAACCAAGCAGCGCGGTTGAAACCGGATGTTATCCTCATGGATATCGGTTTGCCGGATATGAGCGGCATCGAAGCCACGCGCGAGATCCGGCGCATCTCACCACAAACCGCGGTTTTGGCATTGACCATCCATGAGGATGAAGCGTATTTCTTTAAGATGTTGGAAGCCGGGGCGAGCGGGTACGTGCCCAAACGTGCCGCTCCGCAAGAGCTGTTGATTGCCATCCGCTCTGCCGCACGGGGAGATGTGTATATCTACCCTTCGATGGCAAAATTGTTGGTCAACGACTACCTGAAAAGCCAGAGCGATGAACAACCCAGCATGGTGAACGGTTTGACCAGCCGCGAGCAGGAAGTGTTGGCGTTGATTGCTGAAGGCTACACCAACAGCCAGATCGCTCAAGCGCTGAGCATCAGCCCGAAAACGGTCGATCGCCATCGTGAAAACATCATGAGCAAGCTGAACTTACATTCGCGTGTCGAACTGGTAAAATATGCCATCCGCAAAGGCATCATAGAAGCCTGAATGGTATGGGTAACCAAACCCATACAGTGGTTAGAAGCCCCCATATGAAAATGGGGGCTTTTTGCATTCACCGAGGGCGAGCGGGTGGGCAGTATTCCGACGGAAAGATGGGATAAGCCCCCACGCGCGCCGGGGGAGATGGGGGATTTCAGCCCGAAAAAGATGTAGAGAAAAACCAATTTACACCCGCGCTTTGTTTTTCTATACTCGCATTAGAAGTTGGTAAAGAAAGGAGAGTGCCATGAACGCAGCCCTGGTTTTGATCACCTTTTTTGCGGTTCGTTTGGTCATCCCGCTTGGCGTGTTGTTGGTTTTAGGCACATGGTTGGAACGCAGACAGGCACACGTATCTTAGGAGAAGGTTATGACAGTCAATGAAGTGATCGCCATTGTCCTGGGATTTCTGCTTCGCTTAGGCGTGCCCATTGTCTTGACGGCGGTGATCGTCATCCTTCTCAAGCGCCTGGATGCGCGCTGGCAAGCGCATGCGGCACTACCCGAACCAGAACTGAAGGCAAAACTTGATTGTTGGAAGCTGCGCAATTGCCCCGAAGCCACCCGCACGCAATGCCGCGCATACGCTTCCCCCGAAAAACCTTGTTGGCAGGTTTTTCGCGCCGCAGATGGTCGTTTGCAGGAACGCTGCCTGTTATGTGAGGTGTTCCGCCAGGCGCCATCGCCGACTTTGGTTTGAGCAACCATCCTACATCTATGGACAATAGGAGTGAGGATATGAAAAAACGATTTTCACGCTTAGGTATCGGCTTTTTATTTGCCTTACCGCTTATGCTGGTAACTTATGCCATCGCCTCTGCAGGTGAACCGTCGGTGCAGTTACGCGCTCCAACGAATAATTGTCAGGATTGTCACCCGGAGTTTCAGCAGGCGTGGGTAAACGGCGCGCATGGCAAGGCAACCATTGATCCTCTGTTCCAGGCTGCCTGGAAGGAACAGGGGGAAGACCCGCAATGCCTTACCTGCCATGTCACGGGTTACAACCCGTTGGATGGTACTTATATTGCTGATGGCATCACCTGTGAAGCATGTCATGCACCCCTTGCCGAAAACCATCCTCAGGAACCCATGCCCACCGATCAATCTGGAAAATTGTGTGGCACCTGTCACTCTGAGGCTTATTTTGAATGGCAGGTAAGCGTCCACCGTGAGAAGGGTCTGGGGTGCTCCGGCTGCCACGACCCGCATCAAACGGGCTTGAAAATGGAAAATGCGCTGGAGCTGTGCGCTTCGTGTCATCGTGGTCGCGCCTCGAACTTTACGCACTCTGCACACAGCCAGTCGGGTCTGCAGTGTGCCGACTGCCATATGACGCACCTCGCCAACACTGGTGAGAGAGGGCACGCGCGCCGGGATCATAGCTTTTTCGTCAGCTTATCCTCCTGTAATACGTGTCACTCTTATCAGATGCATGACCCTGTTCAGGTGCACCCAGAGCAGCCTACGCCCCAACCGCCAGAGGTGTTGATTTCTTCCGAGCGCATGAGTGTTTCTGCGGAGCCAATGCCGGTCAGCCCGATAGGATACACCATGCTCTCAGGATTGGTGGGTGTGGCTGTGGGGATCATCCTGGCGCCATATATCGAACGCATTCAGAAGCGATCCAGTGACGAGGAGTAGCAACATGAGCACACACGGAATTGATCGTCGAGGGTTTATCAAGGTTGCGGTGGTTGGTGCAGGCGCCATTGCCGGTATGCAGGCGGTGCACATGGTTTCCGCTTCCCAAAGCGAACAAGGGGATAGCCCATATAGCTGGGCGATGGTCATCGATCAGGCAAAATGTATCGGTTGTGGCCGCTGTACTTTAGCCTGCCAGGCGCACAACGATGTGGCTCCCGGAATCTCTTGGAACCGGCTCATCTCTGCCGGGAAAGTCGGCGACAAGCCCATTTTCCTGCCTCGCCCCTGCCAACATTGCGCACATGCCCCATGTGTAGAAGTTTGCCCTGTAGGCGCCAGCTACTACCGGCCAGATGGGATTGTGATGATGGATTACGATCGCTGCATCGGTTGCCGCTATTGCGAAGTGGCTTGCCCTTATGGTGCCAGGGCATTTAATTGGGAGACTTTCACAGGTCCCAATCCGGTGGTGCCTACCTGGGGACAACCCGAAGTGCCGCGCCGGCCGCGTGGTGTGGTGGAGAAGTGCAGTTTTTGTTTTCAGCGTATCGATCGTGGCTTGGCTTTGGGGCTTACCCCTGGGGTGGACCATGAAGCCACGCCCGCCTGTGTGGTCGCCTGTCCTACCGGAGCGCGCGTCTTCGGCAACCTCAAAGACGAGGAATCGAACGTGAGCATCCTGCTGAAGCAAAACCCGAGCTACCGATTGCGGGAAGATTTCGGCACTTTTCCGCGCGTGTATTACGTACCGCCTCGTGAAACGGTTGAAGAGGAGGCCGCATGAACATGATCACCAAACCACAACGCTTTTCGCTTTTTCAAATCTACCTGATGGTTCTATCCGGGGTGATGTTGGTGGGTTTGATTGCCGGGATCATCGTCTTCACCAAAGGGCTGGTGGTCACCAACCTCACCGACCTGGTGCCATGGGGTTTTTGGATCACCATTGACCTATCAGCCATCGCACTAAGCGCGGGCGCATTTTTATTGTGTGCTGGCGTGTATATCCTGGGGTTGAAGCAGTTTCAACCTGTGGCGCGTACAGCGACATTTGTCGGGTTGATTGGTTACGGCATGGCGATGCTTTGCCTGCTGCTCGACATTGGGCGTCCCGACCGCTTTTGGCATGCGTTTGTCTTTTGGAATCCGCACTCTGTCTTGTGGGAAGTTACCATGTGTGTGGGTTTGTATTCTGGGGTCCTGCTTATGGAAACGCTGCCGTTGTTTGGCGAAGCGGATTGGTTCCAGGCGCGCTGGCCAAAGCTGGCACATCGGCTACACGGTCTACACCGCCTGGCGCCATATTTGGCGGTTGCCGGGTTGTTCCTGTCCATGCTGCATCAGTCTTCGCTCGGTGCCACCTTCGGTGTGCTCAAGGCGCGCCCGATATGGTTCCGACCCGACCTGTCGGTGCTCTTTATGGTCTCTGCGGTGGCGGCTGGCCCCTCGATGACCGCGCTGGTATCCATGCTTGCGGCGCGGCTCACCAAACATGCCCGTGTGCGTGATGAACTCTTCGAGCGCCTGGGTCACTTTATCGGGTGGGTGTTGGTGGTCTATCTGTATTTCCGCTTTTGGGATGCCTTCGCCATGACCTATACCTATCAGCCTGGTCGAACGGAGGGGCTGGATATTCTTACAAAGGGAACACTTTCGTTCAACTTTTGGGTGGGTGAGATGCTCCTGGGCGCACTGGTGCCCATCATCATTTTGCTCACCAAAAGGTATCGCCAGCGACCCACGCTGCGCATGGTAGCATTTGCCCTGGTGGTGATTGGGTTGATTGCGTATCGTTGGGATACGAACATGGCTGGGCAGTTGGTGTTGCTCTCCTATTTGCCAGGAGATATCACTGCCCGCTACACCACCTATTTCCCCTCGTTGGTTGAAATCCTCGCCGGGGCAGGGGTGATTGCCTTTGGCATCCTGGCGGTAAGCCTGGGCGTACGCTATTTGCGCATCGTCGATCACTATAAGGAGGAGATGCACCCCATTGAAGACATGGAGCCGCTCGCCGTTCCAGCCAGCGATTGAGGCTGTTGGCTGGTCCCCTTGTTAGAACCCATGTTTTTCAACCTATGCCACCGCTTGTCCGACATCGGACAAGCGGTGGTTTCTTTCTAGAACTCACATTCCGCATCTTAAAAACTGAAAGGATCGCGTTTGATCACCTGAGGGCCGAGTAACTTGACGATCTGTTCTTGAGCAACTCGTAGATTTAGGAGCTTACGGAGGTTCACTTCACCGTTGCGCTTCACCCACAGGATCTTCAGGCTTTCGAAAGGCTGAAAAAACCAACGCATGGTAGGCTTCTTAGTGGGTTTATGGCGATGGTCGGGCTGGGTTTATCTCCGGATCGGGGCACAAATCATACCTGCGCGATTTAAATCCGCTCAGGGTGCGCCGGCGAGGATCCAATCGCGGATCATGGTCAGTTCGTCGATGGTCAATTGACCGGGATGGTTGCCACTGGATTGCACCAGAAATAGGGTGCTGACATCGGCATTGCCTGGCACAACCGCCGGACCGCTGTTGCCTCCCTGCAGCAAACTTTCATAAGTGGTGACATCCAGCCCGCTGATTTTGGAGCTGCTGTTGTGACAATTGCCACATCGGTTCGCCAGCAATTCGGCGATGCCACCCTCCCAACTAGCGGCAAGAGCCATCGGCGTGGCGGTGGGGCGCGGCGTTGGGTAAGGTGTGGGCGTCAAAGGTACGAAGACCTCCACAGTGGTGACGGGCGGAACGGTGGCAATGGCCGTTTCTTCGAAGGTGACGAAGTAGATCAGCGCCGCGACCAGCGCTGTGGCGATGATCGCGTATGTGCGTAGGAATTTCTTCCGCCTGCGCCGTACTTCATCTGGGGTGATGCGTGGCTGCGCCAAACCCGCTTTGATGTCTGCCAGCTCGATGGGATGCTCATGCAGCATCTGCTCTTCTGAAAGGTAGCCGGTGAACATGCTCTTGTTTAAGGTGCGGATGAGCACGTGGTAGAAATGCCATAGAATGATGGAAAGCACCGCCAGGATGGCTTCCAGGCCATGTGCCGTTTTCGCCGCGGGGATGACTTCTCCAGGGAGGATTTTGGTGGCCGCGATGGGATTCCACATCAAGAAGCCGGTCAGTCCCATGATTAACGTCCCCCAAACGACCGCCCAGTATTCCAATTTCTCTTCGAAGGTGTAACGCCCTTGTTGGGGAGGATGCTGGCGGATGCCAAAATTGTACACTAACGTTTGTATGGCTGATCGTATATCGTTCATTGAAGGCAGCAGGGTGGGGCGTAAACCGAGAACGATCAGACGATAACCGACAGCGCCGAGGTGGTAGATCGCCACCAGGCCCATGACAATGGCTGCGCTGTGGTGGATGAGGCGTGCGGTTTCTACGCTGCCAAAGACTTTGATGATGAATTGTGCCAGCGGGGAGGTGGCGAATTTTTGCGCCAACCCGGTAATCGCCAGAGTGATGAAGCTGGAGACGAACAGCCAGTGCTCCAAACGATGGGCGATGGTGAAGCGCAGATAATGCCTGCGCTCGGCTTCGATGGTTTTATTCTGCTTCGCCATGCTGGTACTCCTTGCGCCGATTGAGTATGTTCCGACGGAAGATGTCGCTGATGATGAATATCGCCATCACACCCAAAATGGTAGGGATAAAGATTTTGTAAAACAGATCGACGAAATACACCAGGGGATATTTCTCGCGGTCCGGGATGTAATGCCCCAGCCAGGCGCTGGAGAAGTTTTCGCTCGCTCCCGGATGGCATCGCTGGCAGGTGCGCAACAAGTTTCCCTTGATCACCTGGCTTTCGGCTTCGTCGACTTTTTTCATGTCATGCACTCCGTGACAATCCACGCAGGTAGGCTTGTTGGTTTCCTGATCAGGAGCGAGAGCTTCAAAGAGCACCACGGTCGTGCCATGAAAGTCGGCGACATACGTGTCGAAGACATTGGTATTGATGCCATATTTGGACATCAATTGCTCGTCGGCATGGCAGCGGGCGCAAATCTGAGGTGAGAAGAGGTGGAAGGGGCTGTTCACCGGTCCGGAGATGTTGTGCACGCCATGGCAATCGATGCACGTAGGCACATCCGGGTTGCCTTCGCCAATGAGCGCTTTTCCGTGGACGCTCTGCGTGTATTGTTGATAGATCGTCGCATGGCAACGTTCGCAGGTTTGGGGGATATGCGTGCGGGGAGTATCGGGTGGTTGGACATTGTGCGCCCCATGGCAGTCGGTGCACACCGCAGCTTCTTTATTTCCCTCAGCCAATGCTTTGGCATGCACACTATCGAGGGTCAGTTCATATTTTTCGTTGTGGCAGCGCGCGCAGGAGGGATACAAATCCAACACCAGGTCGCGCCGGGTGATTGCACCGATGGGTGGGTGTGGATATCCTCGAATATTGGTATGGCATTGCACACAGGCATAACCTGCCTTGCCATGTACGGAGTTGTTGTAGGTTTCCTCATCAATGGTGATATACAGCTCTTCGCCGGAGGGCATCGTGTAGTATTGGTCTGGTTGACCGTGGCATGCCAGGCATGTTTCGTTGGCTACACCCACTTGCTGAAGCGGCATGTGCCGCTCCGAGGCGAGCCCAGATGAGGTGCGTGGTACAAAATACAAGCCTGCAGCGATCAAGCTGCTGACACACAGGTACAGGAGGATCTTTTTTCTCATTTTGAAGAGCAACCTCCAAAGTGAAGGCGTTGTGTATTCGGTCGTGCTAATGCGTAAAACTTCCCCCGAGCCGAGCATGTCTTGGTGGGGGGATCAACCGTATGGATTTTTCCACAATTATAAGCACATGCAAAGTGATATTTATCACCAAATATTATCATATTTGATTATCTATAACTATAATAAATGATTATAAGGTTGAGATGTACTCTCGTGGCTTTTCATTAGAGGGGAATCCAGGGCGAAAAAGCCAATGCATGGCGTGAGGTAGCCATGCACTGGCTTCGTTATATAAGTCTGATGTTCAGAGGCTATTCACCGCTGTGCATACCACTGGCCATTTCGAGCAGTTCTTCGTCGCTCTTGGCAAACCCGGAATCGGGAATATGGCAGTGGCGGCAGGCGAAGTCCAGCCCAATCTGGCCACTGATCAACACACCCTCTGCATCGAATGTGTTGAGTTGGGTGGCATCGATCGCCATCAGGTGGGTGCGGATGTCGCCGGTAAACTTGGCTGCATCGCCCCAAGCGGTCTCCACCACGCGCGCCATATGGCATTCGACGCATGGTATCGTGGCGTGTTTCATATTTGCCGCCTGCTTGAAGTGGCAGTTTTCGCATTGCGTGCGTGTAGTGGCCTCACCAGCTTTGCGCAATTGCACGACGCCTTGATGGGGGTTATGACATACGACACAATTGATCACCACGTGCTTGCTTTGGAAAAGCTCTTCGTATTGTTCGTGATGTTCGATAAACCCACCTTTGGCGTTCACCGCTTCGACATCGCCGCGGCGGTGGCATTTACCACATGCCTCGCCATCGCGTTCGATGCGCATGGCCACGCCATACGGGTTGGCGACATGCAGGCTGCCCGGTCCATGGCAGGCTTCACACTTAATGCCTGGTTCAGCCCAGGTGCCGATCAGCCCGGGTAAACCATCCTGGTTCCCTTCCGTGCGATAACCGGTGGTATGGCAGGCGCCACAGTCGTAGGGCAGGTTTGCCTCACCAGAGTGGTAGGTTACCCAACCCGCGTTCTTGCCCACCACATTGTTAGTAAAGTTGAACTGGTTGAGGTATTCCGTATTTCCAGAGGCGCCAGGTGCGTCGGTGATGATGTACCCTTCTTTGTTGATGAAGCGCGCTTTCCAGTTGTATCCTCCGATGACATAGAGGATATCATCCCAGGTGTAGCCTTCGGGGAGTTCGGAGATTTCGGTGAAGGGATACGCCGGGGGTTGTCCATCCACCACCGGATTGAGCTTCCAGGCATGCCCAGACTTCATGAAGGTGTTGTAGGTCTCCTCATGACAACCCGAGCACACCTGCGAGCCGACATACTCTGCTCCCGATACGGCTTCACCCGGAGGGCCAGGGGGACCTTGTGGGCCTTCGGGACCAGGGGGTCCCTGTGGACCTTCAGGTCCTGGGGGACCAGCAGGTCCCACCGGGCCAGCAGGTCCTTGGGGGCCAGCGCATGCGCTCAGCAGCGCGAAGGCAGCCAGGATGGCTGCAATAATGAAGATCTTTTTCATCTTGGCATTCTCCATTTGCGGATTAGTTTGCATCGTTAGAGTTTTTTTGTACATTCTCACCCTGGTATCGTTAATATGCACCTCCTTTCAAATAGCGGTCTTCCGTTGAAATTTGCGTGATTACAACCCTGGTCAAATCAGGACGATTGGCTAAAAATCCGAAATGACCGAGACTATTGGATACATTGCCTTATTATTATATACCAATGTAATCATTAGGATATAATTAAATACATCTAACATAGATGACAATCATCACATTTTGACCATAAATTTAGTGTACTTCATGTACGGGCTGGCGTTTTTCAGCATGGGCTTGACCATACCGCTGGAAGCCAGATATACCAGATGGGTGGTGGAGGGAGGGACTTTATATCCCCTGGCTGCTAGAAGACTACCGCAGGCTTTCTGAGAGTATGGCGCTCAATGTCTCGCTTCCCGAAGAGGAGGTCAGGCTGGCAGGCATAGACCAGTTGAGCAGACGCGAAAAACAGGTGCTGGAGTTGGTCGCCCAAGGTCTTACCAGCAGCCAGATTGGAGAGGTATTAAACATCAGCCCTAAGACCGTTTCCCGCCACCGGGAGCGCATCATGCACAAGTTGGGTTTGCATTCCACGGTACAGTTGGTGCGGTTTGCCATCCGCGCTAAGCTGATCGGCGCAATTTAGGAAACGGTCAAGGGGAGCTTCAAAGATGAACTTCTAATGCGCCTTTTGGCACGAATTCAGGTTCTACTCATCTTGGTATGCCACAATTCCGAACGAGCTTTTCAGGTTTCGGGTAGGGACACCCGTAACCGAATTTTTACGCCTTGAGAAAGCTTTGGAGGTATGCATGGAACACAGCACCGCGGTAGAGAGCGCTCCCACCAATCGCCTGAAGTTCATCCTAGGAGGATTTCTGGTCGTTGCCGCGATCGTTTATCTCATCGTCTCTTCGACGCAAGCCAGCGCGCAATATTTCTTGACCGTTGAAGAATTGCTTGCTAAAGGCGAGGCTGTTTATGGGCGCGATGTGCGCGTTTCCGGCGCGGTAATCGGCGAGAGCATCCAATACGACCCCCAAACTCTGACTTTAAAATTTACTGTGGCACACATTCCTGGGGATAATAAAGATATCGAAGCCCAGGGAGGTTTGGCAGAAGCGTTGCGCCTGGCGGTTTCGGATACCAGCCGTAAGAGGTTGCAGGTGGTCTATTACGGGGTGAAACCCGACCTATTGCGCCACGAAGCGCAAGCCATTATGACCGGCACACTGGGTGAAGACGGCATTTTTTATGCCGATGAATTGCTTTTGAAATGCCCGACTAAGTATGAAGAAGCTGTGCCACAACAGGTAGAAGGCTAAGCTTATGATCATCGATTTTGGCTTTGGGGCGACACTAATTGCCTTTTTGGTGAGCATTTATGGCGTGATTGCGGCTATCGTTGGAAGTCGCAATCGTGCTTTAAAGTGGATCGAAAGCGCGCGCCTGGCGATGTTGTTGACCTTCCCTTTGTTGACCGTAGCCGCGCTGAGCCTGATCTATTTGCTGGTGGGAGGCCATTTCGAGGTCGAGTTCGTCTCCTCCGTTACCAGCCGTAGCATGCCCTTGTACCTGCGCATTACCGCCCTATGGGGCGCGCAGGCTGGCTCATTGGTTTTCTGGTGTTGGTTGTTGGCTGGGTTTGCTTCAGCGGTCACATTGCGCAATTGGGAGCGGGATAGCGAATTCCTCCCCTGGGTCATCGTCGTCGCCCTCACCACATTATCGTTCTTTCTCATGTTGGTCATCTTTTTTGAAAACCCCTTTAGCCGCCTGTGGGCGCTGCCCAATGGAGAGGTCATTGTCGCCATGTTTCAGCCTCGTCAGGGGGCGTTGTTCACCCCGGCGGATGGACAGGGTTTGAATCCGTTGTTGCGTCACCCGGGTATGATCATCCATCCTCCCATGTTGTACTTAGGCTTTGTCGGCTTCGTCATCCCCTATGCCTTTGCCATCGCCGCGTTGGTCACGGGTCGCACTGACGACCGCTGGATACGGTTGACGCGGGGCTGGACATTGGTGGCATGGTTGTTCCTTTCTCTGGGATTGTTACTAGGTGGCCGTTGGGCGTATGATGTGCTTGGTTGGGGAGGCTATTGGGGATGGGATCCGGTGGAAATTGCCGCGTTTATGCCCTGGCTCACGGGGACAGCGTTCCTGCATTCGGTGATGATCCAGGAAAAGCGCGGCATGTTAAAGCACTGGAACATGGTTTTGATCATCCTGACCTATTGCCTGGTGATTTTCGGTACATTTCTCACTCGATCGGGAGTGCTCTCCTCGGTACATGCCTTTGCACAAAGCGCTATCGGTCCGATGTTTTTCGCCTTCATCGGCATCACGTTCATCGCCTCGGTCACTTTGTTGATGAGGCGCTGGGATGAATTGAAATCGCACATGCAAATGACCTCGATGCTCTCGCGCGAGGCATTGTTCTTGCTGAACAACCTGCTCTTCCTGGGCATCCTGGTGGTGTGCTTCTGGGGCGTGATCTTCCCCTTGATCTCCGAAATCTTCACCGGGCAAAAGGTCACCGTAGGACCGCCGTTTTACGAACGCGCCACGGCACCGCTGTTCGGTGGGCTATTGTTCCTGATGGGCATTGCGCCGCTTGCCGCTTGGCGCCATTCCACGGTGAAGACCATCGGTCGGGCAATCTGGAAACCAACCCTGCTCTCCCTGGTGGTGGGTATCATTTGGCCGCTGTTGGCCGGCGTACGCCAACCCGTGGCGTTGCTTGGCTTCTGGCTTGCCGCCTTTGTCGCTGCGGTAACGCTCTATGAATTCTGGCGCGGCGCGCAGGCGCGTAGCCATCGTGCCGGGGAGGGTATGCTCACGGCTTTATGGCGCCTGGCAGGGCGCAATCGCCGACGCTATGGTGGTTATATCATCCACCTGGGCGTTGTTTTGATGTCTTTGGGCATCATGGGTATCGAGGTGTTTCAAACCGAAACTCAAGGGACGATACCCCAGGGAGATTCCCTCACCTTAGGCGAATATACGGTTACCTACGACACTTTGGCGGTGTTCAACACCAACGATGGGCGCAATGTCGCCCGCGCGGTGATGAGCGTCTATCGCCGTGGCGAGTACCTGGGTGAAATTTACCCCCGCCGCGACTTCTTTTTCGAATCGCAACAGCCGATGACCATCCCCGGCTTGCGCAGCACCTGGGAAGATGACTTGTATGTCATCTTGGTGGATTGGCAGCCTGTCTCGATTCAAAGCGCCACATTCAAGGTGTATCACAACCCTCTGGTCAATTGGTTGTGGACCGGCGGGTTGGTGTTCATTCTGGGCACTTTGGTGGCTGCCTGGCCGGAGAAGGAGCGCGCGCGGGCGATCGAACGCGCCAAGCAGCCGGCGTATGTGCGCCCATGAAGCCGATCTGGAGGGCACTGTGAATAGAACCAGTTCGTTATTTGTGTGGATGCTCTTCTTTGCCTTGTTGCTCTTACCCATCTCCGCTATGGCTCAAGAAGCTACGCCCTACGTGCCCAGCGACGATGAGGTCAACGCCATTGCCAAAGATATGTATTGCCCGGTGTGTGAAAATACCCCTTTGGATGTCTGCCCTACGCAGGCTTGTGAGGAATGGCGTCAACTGATTCGGGAGCAACTTGCCCAGGGGTGGAGCGAGGAGCAGATCAAACAGTTCTTTGTAGAGCGGTATGGAGCACGGGTGCTCTCTGCGCCACCTCCGCGGGGGATCAATTGGCTGGTATATGTCATGCCACCACTGGCGTTTATCGCCGGCGTATTGATCCTGGTGCGCGCCATGCGTGCCTGGAAAGCAGGTACGGGCGCCGGCACACCCTCTGCGGTTGAAGAGCTGCCGGCGGAGGAAGCTCATGATGAGTACCTGCGGCGCGTCGAAGAGGAACTGAAGAAGCTTTAGGAGACCCATGATGCCCGATGAAGTCATCCCATCATCCCTCCCCGATGCCCAACCTGCCTCCCGTTTTTCTTGGGGCCGGGTGTTGGTTTGGGCGTTCCTGGGAGGCTTGTTGCTCTTGTTGTTCTTTGGCTTGCTCCGCGCCCAAGGGACGAACGTACGCATTGGTAAACCGGCGCCCGATTTTACCCTGACGACGTACGATGGTCAGGTCATTCAGCTTTCCGCATTGCGAGGCAAAGTGGTTTTGATCAATTTTTGGGCTTCCTGGTGCAAGCCGTGTGAAGACGAAGCCGAAGAGCTGGAAGCTGCATGGCGTTATTTCCAGCCGCGCGGCGACGTGCTCTTCCTGGGCATTGCCTGGACGGATACCGAGGAAAAATCCCTGGCTTACCTGCAACGCTTTGGCATCACCTACCCGAATGGCGCCGACATGGGCACACGCATTTCTCAACTCTATCGCATTACCGGCGTGCCTGAGACCTACCTGGTCGATCGTCAGGGAAATCTGGTATATATCAAGATCAGCCCCTTCCTTTCGACGCAGGAGATCATCGACGTGATCACCCCCTATTTGGAGCAATAGCATATGGATCTGGGTTCGGTTTTCTTGATTCTGGCACTGGCGGTGCTTGTTGCCTGGTATGTCAGCCGGCCGTTTTTCGAATCTCAAAGCTGGCAGGCGCATGTAACCCCTTCTGCGGAAGAACATGAGCGCTCTGCATTGCTCGCCGAACGAGACCGCGTGCTCAATGCCATCCAGGAATTGGATTTCGATTACGCCCTCGGTAAGATACCGCAAGAAGATTATCCGCGGCAACGGGCGCAGATGCTCAAACAGGCGGCTGAGGTGTTGCGCTCGCTGGACGGTTTAGCGCATGGCAAAACCATGAAAGGGGATTTTGAGGATCAGGTCGAGGCGGCGATTGCCGCGCGCCATCGAGAGGCTGAAAGCCGCCCATCGCGTCGCGCTGGCGCACAGCCCGGCTCGGACGAGGCGCATGTGGCGCAGGTCGATGATGAATTGGAGGCGCTGCTCGCCCAACGACGTCGAGAGCGCCAAGGTAAAGCGGCAGGCTTCTGCCCGAAATGCGGCAAAGCGGTGCAAAAGACGGATCGCTTCTGTCCGAAGTGTGGTGCGCGCCTGAGTGGATGAATGGTTCTATGAGCTACCCTACGATTTCGATGCAGGGGAGGCACATTTAACATAAGATCCTGTCCATGCCTCGCTCCGAACCCCGAACATCCTGCTTTCCATGCGTGAAGAGCGTACTTACTAAGGAACGGGCGAGGGGGACAAACGATGAATTGAGAAAGAGCATGATCAAAATCAAAGGCTTGAAGTTGATTAATAATTTTTGGCGAAGGGTGGTCATCCTTTCGTTGATGGTGTTGGGCGCCGCTTGCAGTTTCAATCTGGCAGGGGATGTGACCCCGCCGCCGGGCTATCAACCGCCGCCCATCATCGATGCGCAAGCTACCTCGCCGCATGGTCAGATGTTCCCTTTAGTGCCTCCGGACCCGAAGAACGGGGAAGCCATCTATGCAGAGAAATGTGCGCCATGTCATGGCGCCTTGGGTCTAGGGGATGGCCCTCAGGCAGCCCAATTGCCTACGGATGTATTGCCGCTTGGGCGTGCGCAGGTCGCACGCCAGGCAGTGCCTTTAGAGTGGTACCTGATCATTACCGAAGGCAACCTGGAACGCTTCATGCCGCCGTTTCAAAGCCTGAGCGATCGTCAACGGTGGGATGTGACTGCTTATATCCTCACATTGAGCATGGAAGCAGAAGCGTTGAGCCAAGGCGCTGAGCTGTACGCCAAGAATTGTGCCGGTTGCCATGGTGAGCGAGGCTCGGGAGATGGGCCGGCCGCCTCGGGGTTGAGCGTGTCCCCAACGAACCTTACCGACCAGCGCAACATGGTCGCCCTTTCTGGCGAGATGATCTTCGAGGCGATCTCTCAAGGTGTGCCGCCTGCGATGCCGGGTTTTGCCGAGTTGCTTACCGAAGAACAGCGCTGGGCACTGGCAGACTATGTGCGTACCTTGGGTTTCGCCACTTCCGGGGTAGAGCAGGCGGAGGCGCTCCCGCTCACCGCAACGCCTGCAAGCGATGAGCAGGGTCTGGTGGAAGCCACAGAACTTTCGCCAACCCCGCTTGCAACCACAGCTGCGCTGACCTCCACACTGCCCATGGGCGAGGTTAGCGGACTGGTCAGCCATGCTGAAGGCGAAACATTACCCTCTGGATTGGAAGTGACCTTGCGCGGTTTTGACCATACCACACCGGTCATTACCTCGACTGTGGCGATTAACGCCGACGGCACCTATACTTTTCGCCAGGTGGAAATGCCCGCCGGGCGCATCTTTCTCGCCACCGTGGATTTTGAGGGCGTCACCTATGGCTCTGAGATCGTTTCGGTGACAGAAGGCGAGCTTTCCCTGGATTTGCCCATTGAGGTGTTCTCTTCGACCAGCGACACATCTCATGTGTTGGTGGACAGGTTACACTTTTTCTTCGAGTTTTTGGATGAACAGACGTTGCGCGTGGTCGAGTTGTACGTCATTTCCAACCCCGGCACACGCACCATTGTCGCTCCCTCTGGCGAACAGGCTGTCTTGCGCTTTTCGTTGCCTGCGGGGGCGCACAACCTGGATTTCGATGGTGGCGAGATCGGGGAGCGTTTTATCGTTTTCGATGGTGGATTTGGGGATACGCAGCCGGTGCGCCCGGGGGACGGGGCGCATCAGGTCTTGCTATCTTACGAAATGCCATATCAGCGCAAGCTCGACCTGGTGCGCCGCATGGACTTTCCCGTTCAGGCAGTGGTCATCCTCATTCCGTTGGACTCGATAAAAATCAAAGGTCAGGGGATCGTGGATGCGGGCACGCGCGCCATCCAGGGGGTCGAATTCCATATGTACAACGCCGGAGGGGTACAGGCGGGAGAGGAATTCCGTCTGACGATCAGCGGCAAGCCGGCCGGCTCTGGGTTTTCGCTGGTTGCTGGCTCTAGTAGTTCCCTCGTGGTAGGTCTGGCTGCCTTGGGAGTGACGATGATCGCCGCGGGCTTGTGGTTGTATCGTCGCCATGCGCCGGCGCCGGAGAAGTCAGACGCATCCCTGGCAGAAGAAGAAGCGCTGCCCCCGGACGCCGATTCGATCATGGATGCCATCCTGGCGCTGGACGATCTCTATCTGGAAGGTAGCCTGCCTGCGGACGCGTATCATCAAAGGCGGGAAGAGTTGAAAGCACATCTGCGCCAGGTGTTGAGGTCCTCATCTAAGTGATGGCCGAGTCTCCCCAGCCTTCGAACACAGCGCCTGTGATCCAAGTGCGCAAGCTGGTAAAGCGTTTTGGCTTGAAGACTGTGTTGCGCGCTCTGGATTTCGAGGTGCAGCCTGGCGAATTTGTTGCCGTCCTCGGCCCGAATGGGGCAGGGAAGAGCACATTTTTGCGCATTTTGGCTTCACTATCGCGCCCAAGCCTGGGCGAGGTGTATGTCGCCGGATATCGCCTGCCTGGCGAAGCCGCAGCCGTGCGCCGTATTTTAGGCGTGGTATCGCATCAGCCTTTGCTCTATGGAGACCTGAGCGGCGAGGAGAACCTGCGCTTCTATGCCCGCCTGTATAGCGTTGAGCATGTCGCCGCGCGCGTGGCTGAAGTGCTGGAGCTGGTAGGATTGGCAAATCGCCGCCGTGACCTGGTGCGCACTTATTCGCGCGGCATGCAACAGCGCCTGGCGATTGGCCGCGCCGTGTTGCACGACCCCGAAGTGATGTTGTTCGACGAGCCGCATACCGGTTTGGATCAGGAAGCCTGCGCCATGCTGGATAACGTCTTGCGCCAGGTGGCAGCGCGCGGCCGCACAGTGGTGATGACCTCGCATGATTTGAGCCGTGCTGCAGACCTGGCAACGCGCTTTGATGTGCTCTCGCGGGGTAGGATCGTCGCCTCGGCAAGTCACGATACCCTGCCAGAGCATGGATTATTGCAATTCTACCGGCAGGCTTTACAGGTGGAAGGACAGGTTTGAGATGACACCAGCCCAGCCCACCTCTTCGACTTCTGAGCGCGTCGCCGTGGAGACGCGCCTCGAGCGAACCACCACGCCGCGCAGTTCCTGGAGCGCTTTCAGGCGCGCGTTGTGGGCGATTGTCTGGAAGGACCTGGCGGCGGAGATGCGCAGTCGCGAGCTGCTTTCAGCAATGCTCGTGTTTGCTTTGTTGGTCATCCTGATCTTCAACTTCGCCCTCGAGCTGGATGCGCGCACGCGCACCAACGTCACTTCCGGGGTGTTGTGGGTGACGTTTGCCTTTGCGGGCACATTGGGGTTGAACCGTTCAATGGCCATGGAGAAGGATCGCGGCTGCCTGGATGGGCTGCTGCTCGCCCCGGTGGACCGCAGCGCCATTTATTTTGGCAAGGCGATTGGCAATCTGGTCTTTATGCTGTTGGTGGAGGCGATTGTCCTCCCGGTGTATAGCGTGTTGTATAATGTCAACCTGTTCCACGCGGGATTGATTCTGGTGATTTTGCTGGGTTCGATCGGTTATGTGGCTGTGGGCACGCTGCTTTCCAGCATGGCGGTGCACACGCGCACGCGTGATGTGCTGCTGCCGATTTTGCTCTTTCCGGTGGTCATCCCGGTGTTTATCGCCGCGGTAAAAGCCAGCAGCGGCTATCTGCAGGGCATCCCCATGGATGAGATTATGCCCTGGCTGAACTTACTCATCGTCTTTGATGTCGTTTTTATTGCCATTGCTTTTATGGTTTTCGATTATGTGGTCGAGGAGTAATGCCTTTATCTTATAGGATCTCGGGAGTTGAAGTATGGAGAGTAAACCTGCAGGTTTGAAATTTTTGGATGGTCTGACGGTGGCGCTGATGCTCGTCGCCACTGCATTGGTGTTTTTCTACGCCCCATTGGAAGCTGTCATGGGTCAGGTGCAGCGCGTGTTTTATTTCCACGTTGCGGCTGGCTGGGTGGGCATGCTGGGTTTTTTGGTCGCGGCGATTGCCGGCATCGTGTACTTACGCACCGCCGACCGCAAGTGGGACCTCGTCGGGTTATCCGCCGTGGAGATCGGCATGGTGTTCGCGTTTATCAACATCGTCACCGGCTCGATCTGGGCGCGCCCCATCTGGAACACCTGGTGGACCTGGGACCCGCGCCTGACCACAGCGACGATCATGGAGTTGATTTATGCGGCATATTTAATGTTGCGCGCCGGCATCGAAGACCCCAACCGTCGGGCGCGCTTTGGGGCGGTGTATGCCATCGTTGGCTTTGCCAGCGTGCCGCTGACCTTTTTCTCGGCGCGCCTGTTCCGCACCATCCACCCGGTAGTCGTTGGCACCAACCAACCCGGTGCGGAAGGGGCGTTTGATATGACCCCCAAGATGCTGCAAGTCTTTATGTTCAGCCTGTTCACCTTTTCGGTGCTGTTCATCGACCTGCTCTGGCATCGCGTCCGTCTGGGTCGGCTGGCGGACCGGGTGGAGCAGCTCAAGCTGAAATGGATGGCATAGTGCAAATTGCGCCTTTGACTTTGGAGGAATGAATCGATGTTCTTACAAGCAGAACCTGCACAAACTTTGGGTTACATGGTGGCTGGTTATATCGTCATCTTTGGCGTCATGGGGCTGTATCTGTTGAGCCTCTTCCTGCGCCACCGCAATGTACAGCGTGATTTGGAAACCCTAGAAGAGCCAGAAGAAGAATGAGCTCTATGAGTGTAGAGGCGAATCACCCGTTTGCAGAGTCTGTACCTCCTTTGGGTGCAGAGATTCGAACTGCCTGTGGTGGAGAAAGCACATTCGCAGCGGATACTCCTTGGGTCTGGTATCAAGGCCGGCGGGTGTATTTCTGCACCCAGGAATGCAAGCGTATTTTTGAAACTGATGTGGAACATTCCTGCCTGTTTGAAAAGAGCGATCGCTGAAGTCATCCACGGGATTTCATCTTCCGTGCTCACTGCTGTCTTCTGAGGCAATCTGGATAGGATTACGGATTTGGATCCGCTCTCCTGAAATGGGGCAACTTAGTTGCACTTACTTCTAAGATGAACATCCAATTGTTCACATATGCAATCAATCTCATCCTGGGAAATGGGATGCTCTTTATTCTGATCAACAGTTTTGAATATTTCCCCCAGAAAATCATCCTTCATCTTTTGGCATCCTTTCTGGCGTTGGTTTTATTGTCGATGCTGTTCCGGTATGCTAAAAGAAAACCACAGACCTATAAAATCTGGCTGGCGAGCGTATTCGGCACCTTCCTGATCCCTTTTTTCTCCATATACTTGACCTTTATCGGGTTTGGGCTATTCACCGCCGGATGGGATTTGCTGATCAAGGGATGGTTTTACGCGCTGATTTTTACCCTCATCGCCTCGCCCCTGTGCATCCCCTTCGGCTTAGCCAACACCTGGTTGCTGACCCGGTATGCCAAGAGTCAGCGAGGGTAAACCGTAGGTATTCACAGATTTTCCTGATCGGGGAGGAAGATTAAAAATCAGAGTATTGACTATAAGCCGGGATTTATATAGAATTTATTGGACGCTATTATTTCACCCGCATAGTTTTTTAGGCGCACCCGATTGCAGTGTGGAAATTCCGCTTCAATGAAGGCGCACTTCAATATTGGCTTCGCCTATTGAAATGAAAGTTTAAGGAACTGTATCGCCATAAACATGCATTGTTCGTTTTGAGCAGGGTTGCAGTTTGCTCCCTAAAACAAAAAGCAAGCGGGGATTTTCATTGGGAAATGGATTACTTTTTACCCGTGGTTTTCAAGAGTTGACGTATGGATTGACGCTTTGCTACGATTGGGTAAAGTTTTCCCTATTCTGCAGCCATATTATGTAGCTGGCGGGATCGCCTTTGGTTGCGACTCTGACTCTGATATGCGCCCATTGTCCGCGGGTGATGCGGGGCGGATCCATTAATAGACACGCGCACAAGAGCGCTTGACCTTATGCCAGATTGAAGCCTTCCTGGCGGTAGATGCGGCGTAAATCTTCTGGCAGCCAGCGCCTCATCTGCTCCGCGCGCTGCACGACACGGCGCAGCCAGTACCCTTCGGGCAGGAAGTTTTCGAGCTCATGGGGAGACGCCCAGCGCCATTCGGAATGTTCATCTTGCATTTTCACACTGGAACCTTCCTTTAGGGTACATCCGTATATGATGCCCAAAAGCTCATTTTCGGGCTTGGCTGCGCCTCGGTAAAAGTGGGAGGTGGCAACGATGAACTCGATGTTCACCTGCGCGCCGATCTCCTCCATCACTTCGCGGTGCAACGCCTGTTCGAAGTTTTCGCCCTGATCGACCCGCCCGGTGACGCACTCCCAGGCACCTGCCTGGAAATCGCGCTCTGCGCTGCGCCGCAGGATGAGATATGTTCCTGTGCTCTCGTCCCAGATCAACGCGCCTACTCCGGCGATAAACCGTCCTACGCTCATCGGTACACCTCCTTCGATTTGATGGTTTTGGCTTTCATCCTAACAACCCTGGGTCAGATTATACCCCTGCGCTAGGGTCGGCTAGGCGATAACTGAAAACACCCTCCTCTCCGTAGGCGAGGAGAGGAGGGTGCTTCGATGCTTCGTGCACTTGCCGATCGGTCTACTATCAGTTGGATCAACTTCGAAATGCGCTTGAAAGTCTCCTCTAGTAGAGATGGTTACCGCGAAAAGCGTGTCTTCAAAGCGAAGGTGATCATATTTTCCCACAACGGCTGCATCACATCATACGGGAAGGAGTGGCTGGAAAACGTTTGCAAGACAAGCTGACCACCCATACACACCGCCAGTACGCCATTGCGGCTGGTCTCTGTGGCGTCTGTGCCCATGAGCAATTGTGCATCTCCACTGCCGGTCAGGTGGAGCAGGTCGCCGAGGTCGCCGGAGGGGATCCATTTATCGCGCGCTTTGGTAAAGCTCAAGCCGGAGTTCGGCTCGGTCAGGAGGGGATGGCTGGAAGCGCCTGCCAGTGGCCAGACAACCACGTCGAAGGTCGTGCCGGTGCGCGGGATGTAATCGCTCACACCCACCCCGCAGTTGGTCAGAATCGTGCTTACCGTGCCACGGCTGATCTCATCCAGATGCCAGGCTTCGATGATCACGGAGGAGCCCCGATTGAGCGCCTCATTGACATAGTCGAAATACTCACCCGAAACCTCACCGCGTACTTCTACCGCCAGGATGACCAGGTCCCACGGACCGCCGCCCGGCGCGCCGCCCAACAGATCGTTCTTGAACCAGCCTTTGGCGCTGCCATCCCATTTGAAGGTCAAGCCCATGCCCTGGAGGGTTTTTTCGACGTACCGATATTCGGTGGTGTCGTTGGTGATGTCTTCATAGACGACGATCTTCGCGGATTGCATCCAGGTCTGAAAGTCTGCTTGCGGGGGTTGCGGCGTCACCGCGGCTTCGACGGCGCGCGAGGTCTGTTCAGCTGCCTGTGTCGCCTGTTGGGCGTTGGCGGTTTGTGCGGCGAAATCTACCGCCGGCGGGGCTTGTGTACCTTCTTTGACTCTGGCCGTGAGCGTTGCCTGTTGCGCCTGCAAGGTCTCTTCAGCCGACCGGCTGAGTTGCTCCGCCTCTTCGGCCCTCAACGTCTGCTGCACATTGATTTCTAATTGCGTTTCGAGGATGGATTGCTGTTCGCTGCCCGCGAAGAGATCGCACCCTCCTAACAAAGTAACCAACAACAAATACAAAGCCAGGCGACTCAACCAAGGAACAGGGGATGGCTTTTTCATCTTCATACCTCCATCATGTTTTATTAACCGGTTTTCAAGGATTATAGAAATCGCTCTCGAAATTACTCCTGGGTAGTTTAATAAGCGCCGGTAAGGCGGATCTTCAACGCGTTGTAGATCATATTCTCCCACAAGGGATACATCACTTCGTACGGGAAGGAGTGGCTGCTGAAGGTCATCAGCGTCAACTGACCACCCAGGCAGGAAGCCAGCACGCCATCGCGGGTGTTATCCTGGGCATTGGTGCCCATGAGTAACTGCGCGTCGCCGCTGCCGGTGAGCGCCATTAAATCCCCCAGATCTCCGGACCAAAGCCATTTGTCCCGTGCGCGGGTGAAGCTCAAACCAGAGTTCGGGTTGGTGAGGATGGGGTGCGTGGAGGCGCCCATAAGTGGCCAGACCAGCACATCGTTGATCGTGCCGGTCTTGGGGAAATACTCGTACACCATCACCCCGCAGCGCGTCAAGATGGTGCTTACCGTACCGGCGGAGATGCCATCCAGGTGCCAGGCTTCGATGATCACCGAAGTGCCCTGGTTGAGCACATTGTTGATGTATTCGAAATATTCACCCGAGACCTCTCCGCGCACTTCTACCGCCAGGATGACCAGGTCCCAGGGACCACCGCCTGGTGCCCCGCCCAGCAGGTCGTTCTTGAACCAGCCTTTGGCGCTGCCATCCCACTTGAAGGGTAGCCCCATGCCTTTCAACGTGCGTTCGACGTAATGATACTCAGTGGGGTCGTTTACGATATCTTCATAGACGACGATTTTGGCAGATTTCATCAGCGTCTCGAAGTCGCCCGATGGGGGTAGGGGGGGCTGGGTTTGGATAGGGGGTGGCTGCGTGACGACTGGGGGTTGGCCTCCACTGGCTGCGGCAGTTTGCGTAGCAGAGAGCGCTTCCATTGTCCCAGGCAGATCGGGTGTGGCGGGCTGACTTTGCGCCTCGATGGTCGCCTGCTGCGCAGCGATGGTGGCATCCAGGCCCTGGCCGGATTGTTCTGCAAGGTCGGTTTGCTGTTTGGAGAGGGCAGTTTGGGTTTTCTCCAGGTCTGCGGAATCCGTGCCGAACAGAATGTTGCAACTGCTCGTAAAAAGCAATAGCAGGACGATGAAGAGCAGGATGAAAAGATAATTTTTCATCGGCAGGTGATGATCGTACACATGTTCTGGTTTCATATTCTCCTCCAATAGTGGATGCTCAACTTGAACGGACAGCCTGATCATTCCCTTATCATCCTGCTCACCGGCTCTCCATACGTAAACCTGGTCTCTTGCTGTAACGCGGGAGCACTTCTTCTATGGCACGCGGTGGTTAACCCGGCCGAATGAAATAGAATGGCATAAGGGATGTCGTCGATGCGTCCATTATACGATAAAAATTTGACTTAGGTGGTAGGTATTTAATCTGGCTTGGGTAGCGGTTATAATCAGGACAAGTACATATTTTTTGTTTTGAGGCACGATTGCACCGTTCGGTACAGTTTTGGCAATGGATCGTTGTAGGGCTTACGCTCTCCGCCCTGCTCGCTTTGGCTGCAGGCATCTCCTCGATAACCTTTGAGAGGGGGAATTTATTTTCCGCCGGCATCTTACAGAAGTTGGGAAGTCTGCTTCAGGCATTCCGTTTTTATGAGCACATCTGGCTGGTTTTCCTCGTCGTTTTACCCTTATTTTTCGTGTGGATGGCTCTCTGGCGAAGGCGTCCGCCAACGCGCCTGCCACCCCTCAGGCGAAATAGCTTATGGATCACCTTGTTGCAATTGGTGTTATTTGTGGCGGCTTTTTTTCTGCTGCGCCGGCGCATGGCACAGGAGCAATGGCGTTTCACGCTCCCTGCCCCTCCAGCCATAAATCCATCAGAGTCGGCCGATTGGTTTCAGGCGCCGCAGGTGGCTTTATCACCTTGGGTCAGCTACCTGATCACCGTGCTGCTCTTTTCCCTGTTGTTGGCGTGGATGTTTTTCCTTTGGCGCAGGCAGCACACCCGGCGCTCTGCTTTGCAATCCCTTGCCCTGGAAGCACAAGGGACTTTAGAGCAATTGAGTCAAGGCGCGGCTGTTTATCCCACGATTGTGCAGTGTTATCGCCGCATGGTGCAGACCGTGCAACGGCAGCGCAAAGTGCAACGCGCCGCTTCGATGACCGCTCATGAGTTTATTGCCACGCTGGTGGGTTTGGGCTTGCCTTCAACCGCAGTGCACCGATTGACCCAATTGTTCGAAAAGGCGCGTTATAGCGACCAGCCCGAAGAGGCGGGTGCAACGGAAGAGGCTCAAGCCTGCCTGGGCGCGATTGTCGAAGCGCTGGGAGGGGAGCGATGAAATCTTCACGGTTTTGGTGGCTGGGCGTCCTCCTGCTTGCTGCCGCCCTGGCTTACCCCTTGCGCGAAGAAATGCATACCTATGTGTTTGTGCCCATCCTGCTCGCATTGCGCCTCGAGCGACTGCTTGTACAATCCGTGCCCCAGGGTGTGTGGTGGCTTGTGTTGATTTTCATGGTGATTGGTTTGGGGGTGCGTTCGGTCAAAATCATCCGGCAGCCAGGAAGCAAGGGAAAAAATCAGCCGCAGGCAGTGTCCTCTAGCGTTGACGTATGGCGAAAGGCGTTGAAGGGTGCCGCGCACAGCCGATATTCCCGCTGGCTGGTGGCGCAGCGCTTGAGCGCCCTGACGGTGGAATGGATCGCTCACCAACAACGCCTCTCGCCGGATCAGGCGCGGCGATTGGTGTTGAACGGGGAAATAAACCTGCCTGAGCATTTCCAGGCTTATGTACAGGCAGGCTTAGAGGCGCCAGCTTTGCCAGCGCGCCCCTCCTTTTGGGGGCTGTTCATGCGCCAGCCCGAGGCGAGGTGGCTGAGCGTGGATGCCAAAGATTACATTGCATTTTTAGAAGAAAAAATTAATTCCGGAGGTGGTTGGTGAATTTAGAGGTACGTGAGGTCGCCGAATTGAGTCAGAGGATCATCGCAGAGGTGGAGCGCGCCATTGTGGGCAAATCCCTGCTCATCCGCCAAATGCTGGCAGCTTGTTTGGCGGGTGGCCACATTCTTTTGGAAGATTATCCCGGTTTGGGCAAGACGGTCTTATCGAAAAGCCTGGCTAAGGCGCTGGGTTTGCGCTTCAAACGCATCCAGTTTACCCCCGATTTGCTCCCTGGAGATATTACGGGTGGGTATGTGTACAATCGGCAAAAAGAACGCTTCGATTTGCGCAAGGGACCGCTTTTTGCTCATCTCGTCCTGGCAGATGAAATCAATCGCGCCTCCCCGCGTACACAATCGGCTCTTCTGGAAGCCATGCAGGAATCTCAGGTGACCATCGAAGGAGAGACGCATCGGCTGGAGGAACCGTTTATCGTCATTGCCACTCAGAACCCCATCGAATATGAAGGCACCTTTCCCCTGCCTGAAGCACAACTCGACCGCTTCCTGGTCAAGTTGAGCGTGGGGTATCCCACGTTGAACGAGGAGCGTGTCATCCTACATCAACGCCGCCAGCGAGGCGTGGATCAGGTGGAAATTCAGCAAGTTGTTGACGCTTCTACCGTTTTAGCCATGCGCGCCTGCGTGGAACAGGTGTATGTCGATGAAGATTTGGAAGTGTACATCGCCCAGTTGGTACATGCCACGCGCGCCGATTCGCGCGTTGCCGTTGGTGCCAGCCCGCGCGGTTCGCTGGCCTTGTTGAAGTTGTCCCGCGCCCATGCAGCCATGGAAGGTCGCAATTATGTCTTACCAGACGACATCAAGGCGTATGTCTATCCCGCCCTGGCGCATCGCCTGATCTTAGAGCCGGAATTCTGGATGAAACGCCAGGCAGTCGAAGACGTGTTGGAACAAATTCTAAAGAATGTAGCTGTGCCTGTAATCGACGCAGGTTAGTTATGCCGGCGCGTTCGCTGCTCGTCGTTTTCACCTATATTCTGATCCTTGTCGGGCTGGTGACCTTAAATGGCACATTTTTCATGCTTGCCCTACCGTTCATCGTGTATTTGGTTGTTGGAACGCTTGACGGATCGCATGCCCACACCTACACCGCCCGCCGACGTGTGCATCCATACCGCAACCGCGTCGGTGAGCCCATCGCCGTGCAGGTAGAAGTCACCTGCCAGGGAGAGGGGCAGTGCCTCGTGCAGGTGCGCGATGACCTGCCGCAAGGGTTATCTTTGGTGCAGGGTAGCGCCAGCATTTTATCTCGGCTTCGATGTGGAGAACAAGTTCTCCTGGAATACCAGGCAAGCGGTAAGCGTGGGGTGATGGATTTCCCTCCCCTGGAGATAATCGCCCTGGATGCGCTCGCCCTTTCCGGCCACACCACACACGTACCCGCTCCCGCTCAGGTTGTTGTGCTTCCATACGCGCCAAAGGTGCGCCACGTGGCGATTCGACCGAGACGCACGCAGGTTTATGCGGGCAATATCCCCTCGCGCGTGGGCGGTCGAGGGGTGGAATTCTACGGCGTGCGCCACTATCAGGCTGGCGATGCTTTAAGACATCTGAACTGGCGGCTGAACGCGCGCCACCCCGAGGCGTTGTTCACCAATGAATACGTGCGTGAACGTGTCGCCGAAGTGTGGTTGATTCTAGATGCGCGCCTGCGCAGCGAAATGTACCGCTCCGGCGAAAGCTTTTTCGAGTTTAGCGTCATGGCAGCCGCCTCTTTAGCCCAGGCGATATTGACGGAGGGCAACCGTGTCGGGTTGTTGGTATATGGCGGATTTTTAGATTGGGTGTATCCGGGCTACGGCAAAGTCCAGGAGGAACATATTGCCCGAACGCTGGCGCGCGCCCGAACAGGTGAGAGCCTGGTGTTTGCGCACCTGGAGCACCTGCCCACACGTCTGTTCCCATTGCATAGCCAGATCATCCTCGTCAGTCCCCTGCATCCCGAAGACGCTTCGCTGCTCATCCGCTTGCGCGCGCGGGGCTATAACCTGATTGTGCTCAGCCCTGATCCCATCGCCTTCGAAGCGCGGGAGATGCGCTTGGAAGAGGATGGGGACTGGGCTTTGCGCGCCGCGCAATTGGAGCGCCGTTTGTTGTTTGCCAAACTGCGTCAGGCAGGAGTGCAGGTGTTGAATTGGGATGTTTCTATTCCGTTTGAAGCTGGCATGCACCGTGTATTGATGCGCTTGCCGCCGTGGCATTTTCTTCAAGGAGTGCGCGCATGAAGGGCTTACGCCTGTTTGCTGCGCTTGCCTTTGGAGGCAGCCTGCTCTTTTTGGGGTTGGGTTTCATTGGTGTGCTTCCTTGGAGGTACCTGGCTCTCATCGGATTGGTCAGCTATCTCGTGTTTCTCCTGGCGCTCCGCAGCCGGCGCAACTTGCCAGGAGACTTAATCTTGACCGGGATTGTAGGGTTAACCCTGTTGGCTGCTTGGCTTGGGCACGAGGCGCTGTGGTTGTTCCTGGCTAATCTTTGCGCGCTGAGCGCCTGGGATGCGCGGCGGTTTATCAACTTGCTTGCCGCGCAAGATGTGCTTCAGGAAGGCAATATCGTACGCCTGCACATGCAGCGCCTGGGGAGTGTGGCGGTAGTGAGCGCAGTACTGGCAGTTTTCGCCATGCACCTGAAGCTGCAGCTCAACCTGTGGATTGGGCTAATACTGGGTGTGGTGCTCAGTTTAGGGTTGAAGCACATCTCTGGGCTGGCTATGGGAACCTCCCCGCATCATCGAGGGCGTTGACTGGCGGACAGAATCGCACCACGATCGCTGATCCCTGAGGTAAGGCAGCCGCTCACGCACGCCGATTTTGCGCCAAGAGAACCCGAATCCCATCAGGTCTCTGTTCCACCCGCAGGTGCTTACCTTAAAAATTTAATGGGATATTGACATAATGTCATGAACAAATTATGATGTGTAATGAAAAGCTTTTCCCCTATATTCGTTCTTTTGTGGTTCTGTTGATTTGTGCACACGATGTCTTATCGCATCATGACGAAAGGAGGTGGCAGATTAGGGAGAATAAGGATAATCGCGCCATGGTCTCACACTGAAAATTAATTCAAAAGAGGAGAAGTACGATGAAGAATAGGTTTTTCATTGGGTTATGTGTGGTGGTGATTTTGTCTTTAATCTTGCCAGCCTCAGTGGTGGCACAGGTGCCCAACCCGAAGCCAGAGGTGTCCCGGCATGAGTGGAATCGGGACGTGAAGGAGGTGCCGCAAGAAATTCGAGAACGGTTCAAAGATGGCGTCCCCGTGGAGGATTTCCTGGCGGAGCTCCAAGGCCCGATTCCGAACGCGTTATTGCCATTTGCCCGGCAGCGGATCACCGTAATTGTCGAGTTATCGCAAGCGCCGCTGGCAGCCTTGTTCGTCTCGGCACAAAAAGAAGGTAAAGTGATGCCGGCGGCAAGTCAGCAGACATATCTCAATTCATTGAGAGATGCCCAGGCGCCGATCGTCAACAGCTTGCGCGCCCTAGGCGGCACGGTGATCAGCCAATACCAAAAAGCCTATAACGGCATTTTGGTCAATATCGAAGCCTCGAAGCTGACCGAGATTCGCGCTCTTCCAGGTGTGAAATCCATACGCCGCGCCCCGGTGCACTATGTCGAACTTCAAACCAGCGTGCCTTTGATCCAGGCGGATGACGTATGGTACGATCTGGGGTACACCGGTGACGGTGTGACTATTGCCGTCATCGATACCGGCATCGATTACACCCATGAGGTATTTGGTGGTAGCGGTGATCCAAATGACTATGCCTCTAATGACCCGGATGTGGTCGAATTCGGCACCTTCCCCACCGCGAAAGTGATCGGCGGCTATGACTTCGCAGGCACAAATTACGATGCAGATGGAGAAGTGGGCTCACCCATTCCAAGCCCCGACCCAGACCCATTAGACGAGAATGGCCACGGCACGCATGTGGCTTCGATCGCTGCGGGCATGGGCTCTTCGGAGGTTGCACCAGGCGTAGCCAAATACGCATTGCTCTACGCTTTGAAAGTCTTTGGCGCGGAAGGCACCACCTCTCTGGTGGTGGATGCCATCGAATGGGCGATGGATCCCAATGCAGATGGCAACCTGGACGACCATGTGGATGTGATCAACATGTCTTTGGGTTCCCGTTATGGGCCGGCAGACCCGAACGATCCGGATATCATTGCCTCTAACCTTGCCTCGGCGATTGGCATTATCGTCGTCGCCTCAGCCGGTAACAGCGGCAATGTGTCGTACATCGTGGGCAGCCCTTCCACCGCAGATGCGGCCATCTCCGTAGCCGCCAGCACGACCGGTTGGGATTACGGTCCAACAGTGAGCATCTCAGGCACGACGTTGATTACCCTGACCAACATCATCTACATGCCCCCTGCCTTTGATAATGACACAGGCCACTTCACCACTCAGGTTGAAGCCCCTCTGTATTATGTAGGCAACATCCCTGGGGCGCCAGATGATCAACTGTGTAGCCTCACGGGTCTCCCCGCGGGGGTGCTCAGCGGCAAGCTGGCGTTAATCCAAAGAGGAGGGTGTAACTTTTCACAAAAAGTCAACTACGCGGCTGCTTTGGGTGCTGTAGGCGCGATCATCTTCAACCATGCTACGGGTGGCGACGCGTTGGTCACCATGATAGGTGATCCGGTGGCGATTCCGGCGGGCTTTATCGGGCATACGGATGGGGTGAACCTGAGCACGGCACACGACGAGACGGCGATCGTCTCTGCAGAAACGGATCGCACACTCGTGGAGTCGAAAACGCCTGCGGATACGATTGCCGATTTCTCCTCACGCGGTCCACGCGGCTTCGATTCCTTCCTCAAGCCGGAGATCACCGCGCCTGGCGTAGCCATCTTTGCTGCTGCCATGGGCTCCGGGTTCGATGGTGTGAGCTATAGCGGAACTTCTATGGCTGCGCCACACATCGCCGGCGTTGCCGCGCTGTTGAGAGAGGCACATGAGGATTGGACGCCGGAGATGATCAAGGCGGCAATGATGAACACCGCGGTCGACCTGGCAGACGAGGACAGCATGGAAGTCCCCTTGCAGGGCGCCGGACGGGTGGATGCCTATGCCGCGGCGAGCACCGATGTGATCGCCGTTGGAGACCCCGATTTGGTGAGCCTGAGCTGGGGCTTCTTCACCACAGATCAGGAGGTGTATACCAACACCAAGACGATCACAGTCATCAATACCGGCGCCAATACCAAATATTATGATGTATCCTGGTACTTTGGATCCTGGTCACTAACCGATGGCTTCAATCTGGAGATTTCACCATCATATTTCGAGCTAGATCCCGGCGATTCCGAAGACATCCAGGTCACCATGGTCATCACGAGCTCAGAGGTGTACTTTGACTACTTTTGGCTGGAGGAGTATTACGGCTTTGTGGAGATCACGGAATCTGGACCTGTTTTAGGACCGATCCAAGAAGGTTCAGTGCTGCGCGTGCCGTTTTATGCCACCCCGCGGCCCTATTCCTGGCTGGAGATCACTGGGTTTGGCATCGAAGAATATGCCGAATGGGTTGAGGTGGCTCAGACTGGACCGACCTATTCCTACTTGTGGGTGTACCCTGCTTTCGTGGTTGACCCCAATGAAGTGCTTCAGGGCGATGAGGGCGATCTGCACCTGGTAGGCATGGACTATGGTTGGGAGGATGAGGATTACGGCAATATCATCATACCAGCCTTCAACACCTACGGCTCCTTCCACACGCCCCAGCCGTACTTCGCTGAATTCGACCTGTACATCGATGCCGATAATGATGGCTCCGACGATTTCGCCGATTTCAACTTCAACTACGGTTGGGCGAGCACCGGGGCGGATAGCGACGAATGGGTTGTGCTGGAGGTGGACCTGAACAGCGGCATAATCTATCTGGGTAGTCCTTATCTGATTACCACAGATTACAACAACGGCTTCCAGGAATGGTACCTACCCACCGATTGGCATGTGCTCACCCCAGGCGACACCGACTTCAACTTCTATGCCCTGAGCTGGGATTACGAAGGGAACATGGACGATGGCGGTGGCTGGTACTTTGACATCAATCGCCCGCCGATCTGGTGGGGTGCCACAGGTACATACCTCGATCCGTATAACCCTGTAGAATACATTATGTATGGATTGGCGAATATGGCCGGCTACCTGATTTCCGCACCTTCGGGATTGATGATCGTGGACTACTATGGGAAGCCAGGGTACGATGGGCTGCAGATGATTGGGCAGGCTTATTACTACCCGTTCGTCTTCGAGTTCTATCAGTTGTTTTTCCCCGCAGCGCCGAATTTCATATCTCCTTGATGCGTAGTGAGGTACTCGATGAAACCCCCTGCACCAGCAGGGGGTTTTTTCTTTGGGGAGAGCATTAATCTCACTAAGCGTTATGGATTTGGGATGGATGAAGCTCATATCCACCCTTTTGCACCAAAGAAAAGCATATTTTGTTGTATTTTGGGAAAGCTTGGTGCATGTGCGCCTAAGAAACAAATGAAAGACGACGCATAGACCATAAGTTTCCAGGAAACGGGTAATGACCTTAGCCAGCGAGGGCAGCGCACCGTTTCCTGGAAACTCACAGACGGAGATTAATGACAGCCTGCCTGACCAACGCCGAAAACCCACCTAAAAGCCCGCCATCGGTTGGATGATTTCGCTCTTTGAGAGCATAAATATCCTGCGGTGGTACGATACGGTAAAGTGAACCTCCGTCAGCTTTAGGATTACGTCCAGCTCAAGAACAGAACATCAAGCTACTCAGCTCTCGGGTGATACCTGCATCGTCGTGTGGGAGGCGAGAGCCTCGCCCGAGTTATGCCTCATCCTATGGTAAACGCGCAGTATGTCCCTCCCTGGTTGTCTTGCTTAAGCCGGGCTTCCACCTGTACGCTGAGGCGGCACAGGTTGGAGATCAGGTAGGCATCCATTTGGCATAGTTGAGGGGCGGCTTCGATCAGCGCACTGAAAGGACAATGGCGGATCAAAATGCGCGGCGCTCCTGGGCGGGCTTCCCAGCGGGCTTGGTAATGCATACGGTTGAGCCATTCCACCACCTGCGTCAGGCGTATGCTTAAGTTGCTGGATTCGGGCAGGGGGATGGGGGCAATCCTTTCTTGCAGGCGGGGGATGATCCGATGCGCCAGTTCTTGGAGCAAGGTTTCGTGTGTGCTGTGCGGGGTGCAGCGGAGCAGTTCTTCCAGCAACACAGTGGCAAGCACGCGCAGAGGTTCGTCGGCACGGGGTTTTGCCAGCGCATATACTTTTGCCGGCCGCCCTCGGCCGCGCCGCGGCTGCAATCCTAAGCATTCTACTGCTCCCATTTCTTCGAGGATGGCAAGATGGTGGCGAGCATTCGCCTCGGTCATGTGCAGAGCCAGGCTCACCTGTTGGGCGGTTGTTGTGGTGTGTTGCCGTATAAAAGCAAGCACTTTCTGGCGCACCGTGAGCATGTGTTCAATTATAACCCGAACGACCGTATTTCGCAATATATATTGATGTAATTAACCGTTGACCCAGGCGGAATTTCGGGTATAATCGTTCATCGTGCTTACCTGGGAAGATTCCTATGCCATCTCCAGGGCGCTGCACGCCAAGTTCCCAGACGCTGACCTGGAAAACGTCTCCTTGGAGATGATTTATACCTGGACATTAGCCCTGGAAGGTTTCGTGGACGAACCCGAGCTAGCAAATGACGACTTGCTCAACGCGATTTTTCGAGAATGGCTAGAATTAGAAATGGAGTAGTGCATATGAGTGAGGCAAACCCTGAAGACATCCAAAACATGTACCCCGAAATCCCCGCGGAACTGCAGGGTCAGGTGGCCATCACCACCCTGGACAAGATTTACAACTGGGGGAGGCGCTCCTCGCTCTGGCCGATCATGTTCGGGTTGGCGTGCTGCGCCATCGAAATGATCTGCACCGCAGCCAGCCGCTACGACTTCGCCCGTTTCGGCATGGAGGTTATGCGCCCCAGCCCGCGCCAGGCGGATATGATGATCGTCTCCGGCACGGTGACGAAGAAGATGATCCCTCAAATCGTGCGCCTGTACAATCAAATGCCCGAGCCAAAATATGTCGTCGCCATGGGGGCATGTGCCTCTGGCGGCGGTCCGTTTAAAGAGGGCTATAACGTAGTCTCTGGAGTGGATCAGTACATCCCCGTGGATGTGTACATCCCCGGCTGCCCTCCTACACCACAGGCGCTCTTGCATGGTTTGATTACCTTGCAGCGCAAAATCGACCAGCAGTCGATCAAACAGGTGCGCTGGTATCGCAAAGAACCCATCCCGGCTATTCCGGTGCCCATCTTGGGGCCAGATGTCATCGATCCGCGCGATATCGAGCGCATAAAGGCATACTCACTGGCGCAGCAGGCATCGGTCGAGCAGCTTGGTGCTGCGGCTGAATCTCAGGAGGCATCTCATGACTGAAGAACGCCTGGCTTCACCCATGGCATCCGTACCCGAAGTGGATTTGGTCGCTCGTTTTCCCCAAGCGGTGCGCCTGGACGAGCGCAAGGGCTACCGCGGCTATATTGTCGAGGCGCAAAGCCTGATCGAGGTGGCTACAGCCATCCGCGATGAACTGGGGTATGATTATCTGTCCTCCGTCACGGGGGTGGATTACCTGCCGGATGGCTTGATGGAGGTCGTCTATCACGCCTACCGCACGATTGGCGGGACGGCGCTGGTGTTCAAAGTGCAGGTGCCGCGTGAGGACCCACGCCTGCCCTCCTTGGTGCCGGTCTATCCTGGCGCGGAATTCCAGGAACGAGAAGCCTGGGATCTGTTGGGCATCCGCTTTGAGGGGCACCCGGATTTGCGCCGTATCCTGATGTGGGAAGGTTTTGCTGGCTACCCATTGCGCAAGGATTGGCGTGAAGCGTATTACGAAGAAGAGGGTAAACCCTTCGCCAGCCGTTGGCCGGAGGGACATGTCTCCCGGGCAGAAACGCGCAACCCCTTCGGCAAGAATGTAGAGTACCCTGCCGGCTTCGACCCGGAGACTTGGACTCCAGATCAGGATGGCTTGCTCTACGGCGCGCTGGCGCGCTTCCGCTCTCAGGCATCTGACGATGACATGCCCACGGATACACTGGTGGTCAATATGGGTCCGCAACATCCCTCTACGCATGGCGTCTTCAGGGTGGTGGTTTCCTTGAATGGGGAGACGATCACCGCGTTGAAGCCAGTGATGGGCTATCTCCACCGCAATCATGAAAAGATCGGCGAGCGCAATACCTTCTTGCAAAACATGCCGTTCACCGACCGCTTGGATTACCTCTCCTCGATGAGCAATAACTTTGGTTATGCTCTCGCAGTGGAACAGCTCATGGGCATCCGCCCTCCAGAGCGCGCCGAATATTTACGGGTGATCATGGCTGAGCTGACGCGTATCAGCAACCATGTCTTTGCCATCGGCATGTTCCTGAACGACTTAGGCGCCTTTTTCACCCCTTCTCTGTATGCCATCGAGGAACGCGAATTGATCTTGGACATTTTCGAAGCGGTGAGTGGTTCGCGCATGATGTGCAATTACTTCCGCTTTGGAGGGGTGGCGCGCGACCTGCCGGAGGGTGTGTATGAGCGCATTCGCGACCTGGTATTCGAACGGTTGCCGCGGCGCATCGATGAACTCGACCTGTACTTGAGTCATAACGAAGTGGTCCGATCGCGCGCAGAGGGGGTTGGGGTGCTCACGCCGCAGCAGGCGATCGCTCTATCTACGGCCGGTCCGGTGCTGCGCGCCTCCGGAGTGCCGTACGATGTGCGCCGCGCCGAGCCATACAGCATCTACGACCGCTTTGATTTTGACGTGGCGGTGCGCTATCACGGCGATACCTATGATCGCTACCTCATCCGCATCGATGAGATTCGCCAGAGCCTACGCATCTTGCAGCAGGCGGTGCGCGACCTGCCGCCTGGGGAGATCCAGACGGGTAAACCGCAATACCAGGTGCGCGTGCCGGCTGGAGAGGCTTATGGGCGTGTTGAAGGTCCGAAAGGAGAGTTGGGGTATTATGTCGTCTCCAATGGCAAGCCCAACCCATGGCGCTATCATGTGCGCGCGCCCTCGTTCATCAACCTCACTGCTTTCGAAAGCATGTGCGTGGGCAACAAGGTTGCCGATGTGGTTGCCATTTTGGGCTCGATCGACATTGTCTTAGGTGAGACTGACCGATAGGAGGTTTTCGAACATGGATGGTAGAGGCATTTTGAAAGGCATGCAGGTTACCCTCAAGCGCTTTCTGGACACGTATTTCGAAGACCTTTCCTGGTGGCTCAGCCGGCAGAAGCGCTATTACTCCGAGGAAGGCATTGCTCGCCGACGTAATGCAGCCACGCGCGGCATCTTCACCATACAATATCCCGAGGAAAAGCTGCCCGTGCCGGAGGAATTTCGCTACATCCCCTTCCTGATTTACGAAGAAGATGAGCAGGGCAACCGCAAGCACCGCTGTACCTCCTGTGGCATTTGCGCCAAAGTTTGCCCTCCTCAGTGTATCTGGATTGTGCGCACCAGTGACCCTGAAACCGGACGGCCGATTCCAGAGCCTGCAGAATTTTACATCGATGTGGACATTTGCATGAATTGCGGTTTCTGTGCCGAGTATTGCCCCTTCGATGCTATTAAAATGGATCATGACTACGAGTTGTCGGTCTATGACCGACATGCCAACAACATTTACAACAAGGAGAAGCTTTCCAAGCCTGTGTCCTATTATGCCAGCATTCGCCCGACGAATTACGCCCGTGAGGAAGTCGCCCGCGCGGCTGCCGAAGCCGCCAAAGCGGCGCGCAAGTCGCCGGCTGCGGGATGAGGCTGGGTTGTTCTCCTTACTGAAAGGTTAAAGGTATGTCCGAAAAAAGCTCGATTCGCCGGGAAGCTGTGCTGGAGGCTCTGGGAAAGGTACAGGAACCCGAGTTGCATCGCGATCTGGTGTCTTTGAATATGATTCACGATCTGAAGATCGAAGGCGATAGGGTCAGTTTCACCATCATGCTCACCACGCCCGCCTGCCCCTTGCGCAATCGCATTAAAGAGGAAGCTCGCCAGGCGGTACTGGCTTTAGAGGGGGTCAAAGAGGTGGAAGTTAAACTAGATGCGCAAGTGCCCAACGATGGACGCCAGCGCGGCTTGGTTTCCCTGCCGATACGCAATGCGATTGCCGTGGCTTCGGGAAAGGGTGGGGTAGGCAAGAGCACCGTGGCAGTAAACACGGCGGTCACCCTGGCGCGTTCTGGGGCGAGCGTGGGTCTGCTGGATGCAGATGTGTACGGTCCGAACATTCCCACCATGATGGGTGTGGAGCAATTGCCTTCACCTGGAGCAAGCAAGCTCATCCCTGCAGAAGCCTTTGGCGTGCGCCTGATGTCTATCGGTTTCCTGGTCAAACCGGGCCAGCCGCTCATCTGGCGTGGCCCCATGTTGCATTCCGCCATTCGCCAATTCCTCACCGATGTGGATTGGGGAGAACTTGACTACCTGATCGTTGACCTGCCGCCGGGCACGGGTGATGCCGCGCTGAGCCTGGCGCAATCGCTTCCGCTGAGCGGCTGCTTGATTGTCACCCTGCCGCAGCAAGTCTCTTTGGAGGATGCACGCCGCGGGTTGGAAATGTTCCGCCAATTAGACATCCCCATTCTGGGCGTGGTAGAAAACATGAGCTACTTGGAGCTCCCCGGTGGTCAGCGGGTGGACATCTTCGGCAGCGGTGGAGGCAAGCGCCTTGCCGAGGAAACTGGAGTGCCGTTCCTGGGAGCGGTGCCCATCGATGCTGCGGTGCGTGAGGGCGGTGATGCCGGACAGCCGGTCGTTCTATCGCACCCCGAATCCAGCGCGGCGCAGGCGTTGCGTGCGGTGGCTGAAGCCGTTGCCGCCAGAATCAGTGTGATGGCCTTGCAATCATCGAATTTCATTCCCATCAATTGGGTCGATTGATACGGGCTTCAAGGAAGTTGTGGTCATGGTGCAGCCTTTTGTGGTCGGCATAAGGTTCAGCAAGGCGGGGAAGGTATATCACTTTGACGCCTCACAGTTCCCCGATCTGCGCATAGGCGATTTTGCCATTGTCGAAACCAGCCGCGGAATGCAGCTTGGGGAAGTGGTGCAGATCATCGACCCACCCGTGCCTCCTCCAGAGGGCACGTGGAAGCCGATTGCAAAACCGGCCACAGCTGCTGATTTGATCATGCGCGAGATATGGCGCAAGAAGGAGTTGGAGGCGACGATCAACTGCCGCGCCAAGCTGGCGGAGATGCGCATCCAGGGGGTGAAAATCGTCGCTGCAGAATATACCTTCGATGGTCTTCGCCTGGCTTTTCTTTACCAAACCGAGGGGGAAGGGCGTGTAGATTTGAGCAAACTGCGCAATGCCATGCAACGCATGTATCCCCGCACCAAGGTCGAGTTACGCCAGATTGGACCGCGCGATGTGGCGAAAATACTCGGTGGCATGGGCGCCTGTGGCTTGGAGATGCGCTGCTGCACGCGCTTTCTCACCGAATTCAGCCCGATTTCCATCCGTATGGCGAAGGAACAGGGCATCTCTCTAACCCCTTCTGAGATCACCGGCATGTGCGGTCGCTTACGCTGCTGCCTGGTTTATGAGTATGAAGCCTATGTCGAAGCGCGTAAAAGCCTGCCAAAGCGCAAGAAGCGTGTGCTTACCCCGAAAGGGGAGGGCAAGGTAGTGGATGTCTTTCCCCTGAAGCAAACGGTGTTGGTGATGTTAGCCGATGAAGAAATAGAAGAGTTTCCTGTTGAACAGCTCGAGCCTCTGGAAGAGTTGGAGGCTCTGCGCAAGAAAGCCCAAAACCCCTGTGCCATTCACGGGGAAGAGGGCTGTAATTGTCGCCCATTGAATGGCAACGGGAACGGCCATCCAGACAATAAACAAGATCACCTGGATCCATAGAGGGTTTGGCTCTAAAAATGATGACAGACTTGTGGAAAGATGCATTGCGTATTCTGGTCATCCTGGCGCACCCCGACGACCCCGAGTTCTTCTGTGGGGGGACGATTGCCGGTTGGACCGCAGCCGGGCATGAAGTGGTCTATTGGTTGTTGACTTGCGGTGATAAAGGCGCCAATGATCCAACAGTGGATGCGGAAGCGTTGTGCCGCATACGCTGGGAGGAGCAACGCCTCGCGGCGCGCGCCCTCGGTGTGCACGAAGTGCACTTTTTGGGCTATCCCGATGGCGAGTTGGTTGCAGATTTGAAATTGAGGAAAGAGGTCACCCGCATCATCCGCAAGGAGCGCCCACATGTGCTGGTCACCTGCGATCCGACGACCATTTTTGTGGGCGACCAGCGCATCAACCATCCAGATCACCGCGCTGCAGGGCAGGCTGTTCTGGATGCGGTGTACCCCGCGGCGGGTAACCCGATGTATTACCCGGAGCTATGGCGTGAGGAGGGGTACGCGCCTCATGAAGTGCGTGAAATTTGGTTCGCGGGAAGCCAGCAGCCCAATCATGTCGTGGACGTCACCGCATGGTGGGAAACCAAGCTGCGCGCCTTATTAGAGCACAAAAGCCAAATTGGTGAGCCTCAAGCGTTCCTCGAACGTATGCGTGCGCGCCATACGGAAGATAGCACCCCGGAACATCCACGCTTCGAAGAGCGCTTTCGGGTGATCCGCTTTTCATAGCAATGAAAGTACGCTTAATTGGGGTGGCAAAGGAGAAGGTATGGATTATTACGCGACAGCCAAAGAATGGTTTGCCTATGCCCAACGTCTGCGCCGGGACTTTCACCGTCATCCGGAGTTGGGTTTTCGAGAGGTACGCACAGCGGGCATCGTAGCCGATGAGCTACACCAGCTTGGGATGGAGGTGATCCGCGGGGTAGCCGAGACCGGCGTGGTGGGCATGCTGCAGGGCGAGCAACCTGGACCCGTGGTCATGCTGCGCTTTGATATGGATGCCCTCCCTATTCAAGAAGAGACAGGCGCGCCGTACGCTTCGCAAAACGCCGGCGTGATGCATGCCTGCGGCCATGATGGGCATACCGCCATCGGTTTGACTGTGGCGCGCGTGCTGCATGCGCTCCAACCGACATTGCGGGGCAGTGTCAAGTTCGTTTTTCAGCCTGCGGAAGAAGGGTTGGGTGGCGCAGAGCGCATGGTGGCAGAAGGAGTGCTTGCCAACCCCAAGCCAGATTATGTGTTGGGGTTGCACCTATGGAACCAAAGGCCTGTAGGATGGATAGGCGTCGCTCCAGGCGCGACCATGGCCGCCGCCGAAAAATTCAAGGTGCGCATCTTTGGAAAAGGCGGACATGGCGCGGTGCCTCACCTGGCGATCGACCCTGTGCTGGCTTCTGCCCATCTGATCACCGCCTTGCAGAGCATAGTATCCCGCAACGTTGATCCATTGGAGACCGCTGTTGTGAGCGTGACGATGATGCGCAGTGGCGAGGCGTTCAACGTCATCCCTGAAGAGGCGCTCCTGGAAGGTACCATACGCACCTTTTCTGAAGAGGTGCGCCAGTCGGTGTTGGAGCGCTTCACCTCCCTGGCGCAGAGCATCGCCCAAAGTTTTTCATGCCGCGCAGAAGTGGAGGTGCAGCCGTTGACCCCAGCGGTGGTGAACGAGCCCAGCGTCTCAAAGAAGGTACAACAGGCAATCACCCAGGCGTTACCCACGATCGACCTTGCCACCAGCTATCGCACGATGGGCTCCGAGGACATGGCATTTTTCCTCAAAGAGGTGCCGGGGTGTTTCTTCTTCGTCGGTTCTGCGGACGCGCAGCACGGCTTAGACGCCCCGCACCACCATCCACGCTTTGACTTTGGGGAAGATGCTCTGGTGTATGCCGTGGCAGCGATGACTGCCGCAACAATCGCCCTTTTGGGCGATGGATAAGCCGCACTTTGTGGGATGATCGCGCAATGCCCATGCCTGAGCCACGTCCTCAAACGAATGGAAATGGCCATCGACACGCGCTGCACTTTCATCATGCGCCGCAGCGTGTCGTCTCCCTGGTGCCCTCGTTGACCGAAAGCATGTGGGATTTAGGGTTGGGGGAATCCCTGGTGGGCATTACGGATTTTTGTGTCCATCCTGCAGAACGCTTGGGGCATCTACCCCGTTTGGGAGGCACGAAGGACCCTCGCGTGGATAAGATTGTTGCCCTGAAACCCGACCTGGTGTTGGCTAACATGGAAGAGAACAGCCGTGAAGCTGTGGAACGTTTGGAAGCTGCGGGCATCCCGGTGTGGGTGACCTTCCCCCAAACCGTGCGCCAGGCACTGGATGTGTTGTGGGCTCTGGCAGGGCTATTTCGCAGCCGCACCGCGGCGATGCGCCTCGAGACTTTGGAAAAGGCCTATGAATGGGCTTGTACTGCAGCCAGGGGGAGAGCCGTGCGCCTGTTTTGTCCGATTTGGATGGCGCAAGGCGCACCGGTGTGGTATATGACCTTCAACCGCCATACCTACTGCCATGACTTGCTCGCCAGCCTGGGGGGCTGGAATGTGTTTGCTGAACGAGAGCGACGCATGCCTCTCGAGGCAGAGTTTGACCCCTCGCTGGCGGAGGAGGCTGCCGGTAAAGATACGCGCTATCCGCGCGTCTCGCTGGAAGAGGTGTATGAGGCTCAACCCGAAATCATCCTCCTGCCGGATGAGCCTTTTAAGTTTGAGGCGGTCCATAAGCGGCAAATCGAAAGCTGGCTGGCGCAAACACCTGCCGTGGAGCAGGGCAGGGTTTATCTGGTAGAGGGGAGTTTGATCACCTGGCATGGCACACGCTTGAGCCGCGCTTTACAGGTTCTTCCGCAATTGCTTGACGTTCCCACCAGCGCGTGATAGAATATTATCAGATTTATTAGATTAATCATATCAGAATTCATCTTACCCAAGCGTTCATAGAACCATCCTGGAAAGGAGGTACGCCATGGCGGATGTCAATCTGGATTATGCCTTTTTGAAATTTCTGGCTGAATATGGAGCGCCGGCGGAAAGCGGTGAGGAGGTGAGGCTGCCTTCTTTGAGCGAACTTAGTAGAACCCTGGGCGTGAGCATTGCCTCTCTCAGAGAACAGCTCGAGGCCGCCAAGGCGATCGGCCTGGTGGATGTGCGTCCGCGCCGCGGCATTCGTCGGTTGGAATACTCTTTTTTGCCTGCCGTGCGCCAGAGCCTGCGCTACGCCGTGGCGTTAGACCGCAAGTTCTTCTTCACATATGCTGACTTGCGTAACCATATCGAAGCCTCGTATTGGGAAGAAGCTGCCTCCAAATTGCTCCCCGGTGATCATCGGTATTTACAGGAGCTATTGGAATCCGCATGGTCGAAGTTGAACGATCTCCCCGTGCAGATCCCTCACGACGAACACCGCCAGCTTCATCTCGTCATTTATCGCCGTTTGGATAACCCCTTTGTGCTAGGATTGCTCGAAGCGTATTGGGATTTATATGAAAGCGTGGGCTTGAACCTGTATGCAGACTACGATTACCTGAAGCAGGTGTGGAGTTATCATCAATTGATTGTTGAGTCAATATTGAATGGAGATTATGCCCGCGGGTATGAGGCGTTGGTCAGGCATAAGGATTTGCTCTTTCACCGCCCTCAACCTCTCAGCGATCAAACGCTCGAACGGGCACGTCACTAAAACGTTTGTTTTGGATTTTGGAGAGAACCATGTCAGAAGTACAAACGCTTACTACTCCCTCGATGGAATACATGGCTGAACCCATCATCAACGATTTTTCCATCACCGTTGGCACGGTGAATGGCTCTGGAAGTCAAACATCGAACCTGACTTTGCTGCGCGCCCTTTTTCGCATGGGTATTCCCGTATCCGGCAAGAACCTATTTCCTTCGAACATTCAGGGGTTGCCGACCTGGTACACCATTCGCGTCAACAAGGACGGATTCCTGGCACGCCGCGATGAACATGAGATCGTTGTGGCGATGAATGCAGCTACATTTTCCCAGGATGTGCTTACCGTTATCCCCGGTGGAGTGCTTCTATATGATGATGATATAAAAGAAGCCATCCCACGTCAAGACATCCATGTCTATGCCATGCCTGTCAAGCAGTTGATCCGCGATGTGGACGCGCCGGCCAACCTCAAGAACTACATTGCCAACATGGTGTATGTCGGCGTGTTAGCTTATCTTTTGGGTATAGACATGGAAGCCATTCACCAGGCATTGGATTTCCACTTCAAGGGGAAGGCAAAGCCAATCGGCTTGAATTACGGCGTGGTTCAGGCTGCGGCAGATTGGGCACGCCACAACCTGGTCAAGCGCGATGCCTATCGCGTCGAACCCATGGACAAGACGCGTGGCTATATCCTGGCCGATGGGAACACCGCAGCCGCTTTGGGCGCTATTTATGGAGGTGTGCACTTCGCCGCCTGGTATCCCATCACTCCGGCGACTAGCCTGGCAGAGAAGTTGACCGAATTCTTGCCTGTCTTGCGCAAGGACCCCGAAAACCCGAAAAAAAACACCTATGCTGTCGTACAAGCTGAGGATGAACTTGCCGCCATTGGCATGGCTATTGGTGCAGGGTGGAGTGGCTTGCGTGCCATGACCTCCACTTCCGGCCCCGGCTTGAGCTTGATGGCGGAATTCGCCGGATTGGCGTATTTCACCGAAGTGCCTGTGGTCATTTGGGATATTCAGCGCGTCGGACCCAGCACGGGCTTGCCCACACGCACCTCGCAGGGTGATCTGCTCTTTGTCCATTTCATGGGGCATGGGGATACCCAAAACGTCATCCTGCTGCCGGGTTCGGTGAACGAATGCTTTGAATTCGGCTGGAAGGCATTCGACCTGGCAGAGCGCTTTCAGATGCCGGTCTTTGTGTTGAGCGATCTGGACTTTGGCATGAATCAGTGGATGACCGAGCCTTTTGAATATCCGGATCAGCCCATGCAGCGTGGCAAGGTGCTCTGGGAGGAAGACCTGGAACGGATCAAAGGCGAGTGGGCGCGCTATCGGGATGTGGACGGAGATGGCATTCCCTACAGAACCCTGCCAGGCAATCGTCACCCACGCGCGGCGTACTTCACTCGCGGCACCGGCCATAATGAATTTGCTCGCTATTCCGAAGATCCGCAGGATTGGGTGAAGAAAACGAACCGTTTGAAGCGCAAATACGAAGCGACGCGCGACTTTGTGCCCGAAGCCATTCTGGATGAACCGCCAGGCGCGCAGTTTGGCATTATCGCCTATGGCTCGACCGACCCGGCTATTCAGGAGGCGCGCCATCAACTTGCCATGCTTGGCCATGTGAGCGCCTATATGCGCCTGCGGGCTGTGCCGTTCACTGCTCAGGTGGCGGAGTTTATCCACCGCTATGAACGCATTTACGTGGTTGAGATGAATCGCGATGGGCAGATGCATAAACTTTTGCAGCTCGAATGTCCGCAGAGGGCAGCGAATTTGACTTCTATTGCTTATTTGGATGGGTTGCCATTCACGGCGCGCTTTGTGCGCCAGTCGATATTGGCTTATGAGGAGGTGCACCATGACTGATCGTTCTGCAGCGGCGCGCGTACAAGTGAATCTGGTAGGATTGACCAAAGCCGATTACCGCGGCAATCCCTCCACCCTGTGCCAGGGTTGTGGGCATAACTCTATTTCCAGCCAGATCGTTGCCGCGTGTTACGAACTCGACATCATCCCCGAAGATATCGTAAAATTTAGCGGCATTGGTTGCTCCAGCAAAAGCCCCACCTATTTCCTCAACCGTTCCTTTGGATTCAATGGCCTGCATGGACGCATGCCTTCCCTGGCTACCGGCGCTCTCTTTGGAGATTACACTCTGAAAGGGCTGGGGGTGAGCGGCGACGGAGATACGGCCAGCATCGGCATGGGCCAATTCAAGCATGTCCTGCGGCGCAACCTGCGCCTGGTATATATCGTCGAAAACAATGGCGTGTATGGGTTGACCAAAGGGCAATTTTCTGCCACAGCCGAAGAAGGTCTGCAATTGGGCAAGCAAGGCACCAACCCGTATATGCCGGTGGACATCGCCTGGGAGGCGTTAGTCGGCCATGCCACCTTTGTGGCGCGCTCTTTTGCCGGTGACCCGAAACAGGTCAAAGAATTGATCAAAGCTGCCCTCAGTCACAAAGGCATTGCTGTTTTGGACATCATCAGCCCCTGTGTCACCTTCAACAACCGCGATGACGCCATGCACTCCTACGCCTGGGGGCGCAGCCATGAAGTCGCCTTACATGACTTATCCTATGTACCTCCAGCGGAAGAGATCATGGTGGAATATGACCCTGGCGAAGCCAAAGAGGTGACCATGCACGATGGCTCGAAGGTCATTCTAAAAAAGCTGGAGCTCGATTACAATCCGTATGACCGCGCTCAGGCGATGCGCGTGCTGGAGGAAGCGAATGCGAAGCAGTGGTTGATCACCGGGCTGATCTATATCGACCCAAATCAACCTTCTATGGCGGAGATTTACAACCTTACCGATACGCCGCTGAACCGTTTGCCAGAAAGCCGCATTCGACCTGGGCGAGACACGATACAACACATCAACGAACTGATGTTCTGACCCTGAGGCGACTCGAGAGGCACCATCGCCGGGCACATGTGTACATCCAACCTGGCTCTTTGTGGAGCTGGGTGGAGCTGTGTGCCTCGTCTATAGGCTGAGGAAATCTACCTGGTTTGGCTGAAAATCGCATGGGTGAACGATGGTATAATCGCACCGATTGGGCGGTTTTGCATTCTGCCCTTAATAGAAAGGACATGCGCTCGATCGTAACCCACGCGCAAGGAGAAAACATTGGCCTTTAACCCGCTAAACTGGTTACTGGGTTTTTTTTCCTTAGACATTTCCATCGATTTAGGCACCTCCAACACCCTGGTGAACGTGCGCGGCAAGGGTATTGTCATCCAGGAACCCTCTTGGGTGGCAGTGGATAAGCGCACGCGTGAACCGCTCGCCATTGGCGCGGAAGCCAAAGAGATGATTGGACGCACCCCGGCGAACATCGTCGCCTTGCGCCCTTTGCGCGATGGGGTCATCTCCGAGTTTGACATCACTCAGGCGATGTTGGAGTATTTCATCGGCAAGGCGCATGAACAAAGCCTGGTGCCTGTCCCGCGCCCGCGGGTGATCGTCGGTATCCCTACGGGAGTTACAGAAGTGGAAAAGCGCGCCGTGTACGATGCCGCCATGGCTGCCGGAGCGCGCGAAGTCGGTCTCATCGAGGAACCGTTGGCAGCCGCCCTGGGCGCTGGCTTGCCGATTTCCGATGTGCACGGCAGTATGATTGTGGACATCGGCGGCGGCACTTCCGAAGTGGCCATCCTTTCTATGGGAGGGGTGGTCGTGTCGCGCTCGCTGCGCGTGGCCGGCGATGAAATGGACCAGGATATCGTCAAATACGTGCGCAATAAGTACAATCTGCTCATCGGCGAACGCATGGCAGAGACGGTGAAAATTGCCATTGGTTCTGCCTACTTGCTGCCGGAAGAGATGACCATGGAAGTGCGTGGGCGCAACTTGATCACTGGCTTGCCCGAAGCGGTCGAGCTTTCCTCGGTGGAAATCCGCGAAGCGATCTCTGGTTCGTTGCAAACCATCATCGAGACCATTCGCGACTCGCTGGACGAAGCCCCGCCAGAATTGTTGTCGGATTTGATGGATACCGGCATTTGTCTGGCTGGAGGCGGCTCGTTGCTGCGCGGCTTGGATCGGCGGATTACCGAAGAATTGCGCATTCGTGCCTGGGTGGCGGATGACCCTATGAGTTGCGTGGCGCGTGGCGCCGGTTTGGTGCTGGAAGATTACGACCACCTACGGCAATATCTGGTGGGTCTGGAGCGCGGCTCCACACGGCATTCCAAATGAGGACTTCTACACAGCGCACGTTGCAAACCGTGGTGCTGGCATTCATCGTTTTGGGTCTGGTTGCCCTGGCTTTGGGTGGCTATCTGAGACCTTTGACCCGCCTGCTGATCAACCCATTCGTCTTTGCGCAGTCCTGGTTGAGCAGCCGCGTCCAGGCGATAGAAAATCTGGCTCGCGCCTCGCAGGATTTAGCTGTTTTGCGCCAGCGCAACCTGGAATTGGAAGCCCAGGTTTCTCAGTTGCAGGCGGAGATCATCCAATTGAAGCAACAGCTCGCCGAGACGGAGATCCTCTCGGCGCTGGTGGATTTTGCGCGTGCCCACCCGGACCACCGTTATGTGGCCGCTTCGGTGATCGGCCGAGACCCCAGCCCCTTTATGAAATATGTGATCATCAATCGCGGTTCGGATGACGGGATCCGCCGAGGCATGCCCGTTGTGACCCAGCAAGGCCTGGTGGGGCGCGTCACCGCGGTTACCGCCGTTGCCGCGCGCGTGCAGTTGATCATCGACCCGGCCTCCTCTGTAGATATACGCATTGAACCTTCGCGCGCCCAGGCGGTTCTCTTGGGCAGCCTGACCGGCGAGCTTTCCCTGGATATGATTCCCCAATCCGCTTCGGTCAACGTAGGCGACCTGGTGCTCACCTCAGGCTTGGGGGGTAACTATCCAAAGGACATCCTCGTCGGGCAGGTGATCACCGTGCGGCGACGCGAGACGGAGCTCTTCCAGCGTGCCGCGGTGCAGCCTGTGGTGGATTTCTCGCGCCTGGAAATCGTCTTGATCATCATCAACTTCCGCCCATTGGATATCAGCCCGCTCATCCCTACCCCAGGTGCACCATAACCTATGGGTGTTTTCGATTTGCACAATTTGTAGGTCTAGGTTCGGCGTGCTATGGCTTTTGCCCTGGGATTTCCGATCATCGCTTTGTTGACCATCCTCCAATCGGCATTGTTTAGCCATATGCAGCTCTACCAGGGGTATGCCGACCTGGTGTTATTGGCGGTGATTGCCTGGGGCTTGCAACCGCGCGTGGAAGCAGATTGGCATTGGGCGGTGATTGCCGGCTTGGTGATGGGCTTCACCTCAGGGCTGCCGTTTTTCGCACCGGTGTTGGGATACTTGCTCATCGTCTCTCTGACACGCGGCTTGCGCATGATTGTGTGGCAAAGTCCGATGCTGAGCATGTTTGTGGCTGTGTTTGTCGGCACGTTGTTGATGCACGCGATTGATTGGGTGGCGTTGCGCCTGGTGGGGAACCCTATGCCTTTTCTACCGGCGTTGCAGCTCATCACTTTGCCCACCCTGTTCCTCAATTTGCTCTTGGCGGTCATCTTTTGGGGGATATTTCAAGACCTGGCTAATTGGTTGTATCCAACGGAGTTGATGGTGTAAATGGCACATTGATTTCCATGCAAGGATTAACATTTGCACATCAAGGCAATGTGTGATAGAAAATGTTTGTGCTGAGCCTGCATGGGCTAAGAACCATGCGCGGTTCAACTTCAAGCACGAAACCTAAAATCGAAACGATATGCAAGAATCCTCGCAAACGACTAATACCCTGAGCCTCTGGCGCATACGTTCCTTTGCAGCGATCGTAGTCCTGATCTTCGGCATCTTCCTCTCGCGCCTGGTTACGCTGCAAGTTGTCCAGGCGGAGGAATGGCGCCTCCAGGCGGAGGAGAACAGCACCCAGGAGATCAATTTGCCAACGCAGCGCGGCATCATCTACGATCGCAATGGAGTCATCCTGGCGCGCAATGTGCCTTCGTATAATGTCGTCATTACCGCAGCCGCCTTGCCGGATGACGAAGGCGAAGTGCAAGAGATTTTCCGCCAGCTTTCTGCGCTGATCGATGTACCGGTTAACCTGGGTGAGGTCACTCCAGAGAATCCCTATGTCCCCTGTATTTCCGAGCATGGCATCGCTCAGATTGCCGCCTACGGCGCTTCGGCGACTCCTTATCGGGCAGTACAGGTGAAGTGCGATATTGACCAGACGTTGGCGATGATCATCAAGGAAAAAGCCGTAGATTGGCCAGGTGTGGATATCGAAATCCAGCCCATACGCGAATATCCCACGGGTTCGATCACCGCCTCCGTGGTGGGGTTTTTGGGACCCATCCCGGCGAATTTAGAAGACTATTACGTTGGCTTGGGCTTCGTCCCCAATCGAGATAAAGTGGGCTATGCGGGTCTCGAATTGGAATATCAAGATGTCCTGGCAGGCAGAAACGGCTCACGGCTCGTTCAGGTTGATGTCGCCGGACAAATATTGCGCGACATTCGTCCTCCAATTCTCCCCAAACCGGGCATCAGCATCCGCCTGACTTTGGATACGCGCTTACAACAGGCTGCGGAGAGGATTTTGGTGGATGAAATGAACGACTGGAACCGCTATTTCGGGGAGATCCGCTATACCAGTGGAGTGGTGATTGCCATCAACCCCGCCACCGGGGAGATTCTGGCGATGGTTTCCTACCCATCTTACGAAAACAACCGCATGTCGCGCTTCATCCCCGCCTATTATTACACTCAACTGATCAACGATCCCACCAATCCCTTGTTGAACCATGCTGTTGGGGATGTTTTGCCGGCGGGTTCGGTTTTCAAGCTGGTGACGGGTGTGGGGGCGCTCAACGAAGGCGTGGTAACCCCCGATCAGATCATCACCACGCCTCCGGAAATCGAAGTCACCGAAAAGTACTACGCCAACGACCCCGGCAGCGCACGCAAATTTGTCGATTGGAACAAAGCCGGCTTTGGCCAATTGGATTTTGTCCACGGCCTGGCGAACTCGAGCAATGTCTATTTCTATAAATTGGGCGGAGGCTATAAAGACGAAATCCCCGAAGGGCTGGGCATCTGTCGTTTGGGCACCTATGCTGCCGCGCTGGGGTACGGCGCCGCGCCGGGTATTGGCTTGCCGGACGAAGAGGATGGCCTGATCCCAGACCCGACCTGGAAGCGCATCAATCACGCCGAAAGCTGGTCTTCAGGGGACACGTATATTGCCAGCGTAGGCCAGGGGTACGTGCTGGCGACACCGATTCAAGTGCTCCTCTCAGCAGCCATAATTGCCAACGATGGCAAGTTCATGCAACCTACACTGGTACGCGAATTCCTCGACGAGGAAGGCAGAGTGATTCCCATGTGGCGGGATGCAGAAGGCGTGTTGCACGAAGAGCCGGTGGAAGGCGCGCAGCAAATCTCACCTTTTCAGCCCATCCTGAAATGGGATTTGACCACCGACCCTATAATCCAAGAATTCGGCGAAGCGACCATTCGCGGCTGTGAGCCGATCCCCGGCGCGAAGAAGACTGTGGCGCCCTGGGTGTTCGATATCATGCAGCAGGGCATGCGCCTGGCGGTGACCATCGGCACGCTGGAAAAGCCTTTCAAAACCGTCACCACTTTTGCCGCTGCAGGCAAGACGGGCACGGCAGAGTATTGCGACCAATATGCCAATGCGCGCAACCTGTGCATCCCAGGTAACTGGCCGTCGCATGCCTGGACGGTGGCTTATGCGCCATTCGAAAACCCGGAGATCGCCGTGGTGGCGTTTGTCTATGCGGGAGGCGAAGGGTCCAGTGTGGCCGGCCCGATTGTGCGGCGGGTGTTGGAAGCCTATTTTGAGCTGAAGGCGATCGACATTGCCCTGCAAACTCCATAACGCTTGTTACCCACTCACCTGGGTTGTTACCAGAGTGGTGCCGCAGCAGCCAAGCGCTGCACCAAATCCTCCAAGCCTCATGCTATAATGTCCCTGTGCAGTGCATACAAGTGCTGAGGTCGGAAGTCGGAACGGTGCGGAAATGCCTGAGCTTGTGAAAATCAAAGGCATCAGCGATGGTCTTTTGGTTACCTTGGGCGATGGGGATTGGGAGCAGGTACGCCAGGCTTTGTTAGATCACCTGGATGCGCAGGCGGAATTCTTGCGCGGCGCTCGCTTCGCTGTGGATGTGGGAAGCCGCACATTGAAAGCCGCCGAAGTGGGACAGTTACAAAAGGATTTTATCCAACGCGAGCTCTCTCTATGGGCGATTCTGAGCCAGTCGCCGTTGACGGAACAGAACGCGCAGTCCTATGGATTAGCCACGCGCCTCACCAAGCCTCAAATCGAAAGCTCCCAAACGGTTGAGACCAGACTATCCAAGGGTGAAGACGCGGTGCTCATCCGACGCACCCTGCGTTCCGGCTTTCGTTTGATGCATCAGGGGCATGTGGTGGTGATTGGCGATGTCAACCCGGGTGCGGAAATTGTGGCGGCTGGGGATATCCTCGTGTGGGGGCGCCTGCGGGGCATGGTGCACGCTGGCGCCGAAGGGGATGAGCAGGCGGTAATCTGCGCGCTAGACCTTTCGCCGACACAATTGCGCATTGCCGATCATGTTGCCCTCACCCCCAAGCGACGCGGCAAACCACAGCCAGAGATGGCGCGCCTGGTCGAAGGCCAGGTGATCGCCGAACCATGGGAGGCGAAGTAAGAACGCTATGGACGGGAAAGTACTTACCATCACCTCAGGTAAGGGGGGAGTCGGAAAGACCACCGCCACCGCCAACCTCGGCGCCGGCCTGGCCGACTCGGGGAAAAAAGTGGTGTGCATCGATGCCGACATCGGATTACGCAACCTGGATGTCGTTCTCGGACTGGAAAACCGCATTGTGTACGATTTGGTGGATGTGGTCGAAGGTCGCTGCCGCACACGCCAGGCGATGATCCGCGATAAACGCTTATCGGAGTTGTATCTCATCCCCGCGGCTCAGACGCGCGATAAGAGCGCCGTATCCCCCAGCGATATGGTGCGCCTGTGCGACGAGCTGCGCCAGGAGTTCGATTGGATTCTCATCGACTCACCCGCCGGCATCGAGCGCGGGTTTCGTAATGCGATTGCCCCGGCGGACATCATCCTGGTCTTGACCAACCCTGAAGTGGCAGCCGTGCGCGATGCCGACCGCATCATTGGTATTGTCGAAGCTGAAGAGAAAAACCCGCCCAAACTGGTGATTAACCGCATAAAAGCCGATATGGTGCGTCGCGGCGATATGCTCTCTGTGGAAGATGTGCTGGAGCTGTTAGCCATTGATTTGATCGGTATGGTGCCTGAAGATGAGAGTGTCATCCAGGCGACCAATCGCGGCATGCCGGTGGTATTGGATGGCAAAAGCCGCGCCGGTCAGGCGTTCCGCAATATCGCCTCCAGGCTATTGGGCAAAGATGTGCCGTTTATGAGCATGGAAGAAGAGGGCGGTTTCCTTGGGCGCCTTTCTCGCCTCATCCGCCCAGGAGGGAATTGAGATGCCCACGTTGTTTGATCGCTTGCTGAACCGCCCACCGAAGAGCGCCCAACAGGCGAAAGAACGCCTGAAATTGGTGCTCATCCACGATCGCACCGACCTGACTGCCAGCATGTTAGAGAGCATGAAAGACGAGATCATCCAGGTCATCTCGCGGCATGTGGAGATCGTTGCGCAAGAGGTGCGCATTGAAATGACCCAGGATGGTCGCCAGCAGCGCCTGATTGCCGACATTCCCTTGAAAACGGTCAAAAGGCGCCGTTTGGGCTGATCTCCCCGATTTGAATTTGGTCTATGCAGACAACCCATAAAGTCAACTGGCGTAACTTCGATTTCTGGCTGCTGGGGGCAGTAGCTTTGCTGGTCATCATTGGCATCACCATGATTCGCTCGGCCATCGCCGGTAACATCGAGCTGATGGAACTCAACCTGGTGAACCGCCAACTGATCTTTGCTCTGGCAGGTTTTGCGGTCATCTTTATCGTGGCAGCTCTGGATTACCGCCTTTGGGCTGCGCTCAGCCGCACGATGTATGTTTTTACCTTTGCTGTTTTGGGTGTGTTGTTCCTGGTTGGCGCGGCTTTATTCGGCTCGGCGCGCTGGTTCGATACCGGCGTGATCCTGATTCAACCCTCTGAGCTTGCCAAGATCGTGCTTATCATCGTACTGGCGGAATTTTTTGCCCGCAATAAAGCCAACCTGGGGGATTTGCGCTTCGTTGCCAGGAGCTTCTTGCTCACTTTGGGGATCATGACATGGATCATTCTCCAGCCCAACCTGAGCACCTCCATTGTTATGCTCGTGCTGTGGTTTGCACTTTTGTGGGCGAGCGGTTTGCGCATAAAGCATCTCCTCCTGTTTGGCGCCTTGGGGGTGATCCTCCCGGTGATCAGCTTTCCTTTTCTTGTCGATTATCAACAAAGGCGCATCATCAATTTCCTCTTTCCAGACCCCAACGCGCGCCATGGAGAGATTTACAATATCCAACAGGCGTTGATCAGCATCGGCTCAGGTGGGATTTTTGGTCAGGGCTATGGCCAGGGTCCTCAGGTGCAGTTGCGCTTTTTGAAGGTGCGCCACTCGGACTTCATCTTCTCCGCTCTGGCGCATGAGTTTGGCTTTGTCGGCACATTGGTCGTTCTGGGGCTCATGCTTTTTGTCATCCTGCGCTGCCTGCGGGCAGCTCGCTTGGCGCAGGATACCTTTGGCGCGCTGATCGCGGTGGGTGTAGCCACCCTGATTGCCTTTCAAGCCATAGTGAACATCGGCGTCAACCTGCGCATGATGCCCGCGACCGGGCTGACTTTGCCTTTTATCAGCTATGGGGGTAGCTCACTCCTTTCCATACTCCTGGGCATTGGCCTGGTGGAAAGCGTGGTGCTGCGCCACAAAACTTTAGAATTGTGAGGCGGTTTGCATCGCATGACACATCAAGAACAACCTGCGCGCGTACGCTTTGCCCCCTCGCCCACCGGGCGTTTTCATTTAGGTGGGGCGCGCACTGCGCTGTACGATTTCCTGCTTGCCCGCCAAAGCGGCGGACAGTTCATCTTGCGCTTTGAAGACACGGATCAAAAGCGCTTTGTCCCTGGCGCCGAGCAGGAGCTGATGGAAGGGTTGCGCTGGCTTGGGCTGCAGTGGGATGAGGGTCCGGACATCGGTGGTCCGTACGCGCCATACCGCCAGTCGGAGCGCAAGGAAATCTACCAACAGTATGCGCGTCACCTGGTGGAGCGTGGACAGGCGTATTACTGTTTTTGCTCCGCCGAACGACTGGATACCCTGCGCCGCCTCCAGGCACAACGCAAAGAGAATCCGCGCTACGATGGTTTGTGCCGTAAGCTCGATCCCAAAGAAGCCAACCGGCGCGTGGAGGCAGGCGAACCATTCGTGATTCGCTTCAAAGCCCCCACCCAGGGTGTGACCGTGGCGAAAGACCGCATTCGCGGCGAGATCAGCGTGCAAAATGCCAGCCTGGACGACACCATCCTGGTAAAGTCGGATGGCTTGGCGGTGTATCACCTGGCTGCTATGGTGGATGACCATCTCATGGGAATCACACACGTGTTGCGCGGCGCCGAGTGGTTGCCAACCTTTCCATTACATGTGCTGATTGTGCGCGCCTTTGGTTGGGAAGAGCCCGAATGGGTGCATTTGCCCTTGTTCCTCAAACCCAGCGGGAAAGGCAAGATGAGCAAGCGCGAATCCGCCGAGTTGATGCAGGATGGTTATTCGATCTATATCTCAGACTTGAAGGAGTTGGGCTACCTGCCACAGGCAGTGGTCAACTGGATGGCGCTGATGGGCTGGGGATACGATGATCATCAAGAATTCTTTACCATGGCAGATTTGATCGAGAAATTCAGCCTGGCGCGTCTCAATCCTTCTCCTGCGGCGATCAACTTCAGTAAGCTGGATCATTTCAATGGCTTGCATATCCGCGCCATGAGCCATGGCGCATTGGCGGAGGCATTGCTCCCCTATTATCATCGCCAGGGCTTCGACGTGGATGTACCCCTGCTCAAGCGTATTGCGCCGCTGATTCAAGAACGCATAGTCACCCTGGATGAGGCTCCGCAATGGACGACCTTCTTGTTCAAAGAAGCGCTGGCTCTTCAACCGCAAGACCTGATCGGCAAGGATATGGATGCTTCCAGCTCACGGATTGCCCTGCAGGCTGCCTTGGATCACCTGAGTGGCCTCCCCGCGTGGACGAAAGACGCCACGGAAGAAGAGATGCGCACATTGGCGGATGACCTGCACCTCAAGGCGGGGCAATTGTTCGGCCTGCTGCGCATGGCGGTCACCGGACAAAAGGTTAGCCCACCTTTGTTTGAGAGCATGGAGCTCTTAGGGAAGTCCACCGTGCTCTCGCGCTTGCGCCGCGCGGTTGAGTTGCTCGGCGCATCGACGTAACGGTATCACTGTCCGCGTTGTTTGATTTTCTCCCAGGTATCGCGTAGCGGCACAGTCAGGTTGAAGACCAGCTTCCCTGGTTTAGAGTCTGGGTCCACACAGAAGTACCCTTTGCGTTCGAATTGAAAACGCTCACCAGGAGTGGCGTGTTGCAGGGATGGCTCGAGCATACAGTGGTGCAACACCTGCAACGAATTGGGGTTGATGTTGGCGGTGAAATCCTGCCCTTCGGCAACCTCATCCGGGTCCTCTTTGAGAAAAAGGCGGTCGTATAAGCGCACTTCTGCAGGGATGGCATGCGCCGCGGAAACCCAATGCAGAGTGGCTTTCACCTTGCGACCATCGGGCGCGTCTCCGCCGCGCGTTTCAGGGTCATAGGTGCAATGCAGGGCGACGATTTCACCTTTTTCATTTTTGACCACATCTTCGCAGCGAATAAAGTAGGCATAACGCAGGCGCACTTCGCGTCCTGGCGCCAGCCGATAGAACTCCTTGGGGGGCGTTTCCATGAAATCCTCGGCTTCGATGTATAGCTCGCGCCCGAACGGCACTTTGCGTGTCCCCATACCCGGGTCTTCTGGGTTGTTCACCGCTTCCATCTCCTCCACCAGCCCCTCGGGATAGTTGGTAAGGATGATTTTTATGGGGTTCAACACGGCCATGCGCCGCGGCGCACGACGGTTCAAATCCTGGCGCAGGCAGTGTTCCAGGAGGGCGATGTCCACGATGCTATCGTTCTTCGCCACGCCGATGCGATCGCAAAACTCGCGGATGGCTTCCGGGGTGTAGCCGCGGCGGCGCAACCCGCTCAGGGTGGGCATGCGTGGGTCGTCCCAGCCGCGCACGTACCCTTCCTGAACCAGGCGCAGGAGCTTGCGTTTGCTGAGCACGGTGTAACTCAGGTTCAAGCGGGCGAATTCGATTTGCTGCGGATGATAGATTTCCAGCTCATCCAAGAACCAGTCATACAAGGGGCGATGGTCTTGAAATTCAAGGGTGCAGATGGAGTGGGTGATGCCTTCGATGGAGTCGCACTGGCCATGCGCATAGTCGTACATGGGGTAGATGCACCATTTGTTCCCCGTGCGGTGGTGCTCGGCGTGTAAGATGCGGTACATCACCGGATCACGCATGTTCAGGTTACCTGAAGCCATATCGATCTTGGCGCGCAACACGCGCGAGCCATCGGGAAATTCGCCGGCGCGCATGCGTTCGAACAATTCCAGGTTCTCTTCGATGGAGCGGTTACGATAGGGGCTTTCCTTGCCCGGCTCGGTGAGCGTACCCCGAAAGGCGCGTATCTCCTCTGCGCTCAAGTCATCGACATACGCTTTGCCTTTTTTGATCAGCTTGATCGCCCACTCGTAGAGTTGGTCGAAGTAGTCCGAGGCATAGAACAGACGATCATCCCAGTCGAAGCCCAGCCAGCGCACGTCTTCGATGATCGATTCTACGTATTCCTGCTCTTCTTTGGTGGGGTTGGTGTCGTCGAAGCGCAGGTTGCATGCTCCGCCATACTCCTCGGCGATGCCGAAGTTCAGGCAAATCGACTTGGCATGCCCGATATGCAGGTATCCATTCGGTTCGGGAGGAAAGCGCGTGTGCACGCGACCCTGAAACTTGCCGCTGCGGTTGTCCTCATCGATGATTGTGCGGATGAAATCTTTGGATGGTGCGGGAGTGCTATCTGTCATCTGTGCTATTCCTTCTGATGATCCAATTCTTTGTCAACCTTTCCCTAAAGCGTGCAGATGGCCGGTTGGGCGATGCAACTTTGGGAAATGGAGTGATGATCGAGCTCAGGTAGATTGTACCAAATGATTGCTGAGCGCCATGGCGCCCTGGCTTGCCTGGCAGATAAAAGCCTGAGCCTCACGCCCACAGGCATGGCGGTATCCTTCCACTAATCCCTCGAGGAAAGCGGGTGCCTGGGAGGCTTCCACCAGGTTGACCGTACACCCGCCGAAGCCGGCGCCGGTCAGGCGGGCGCCGATTGCGCCTGGCTGTTGGCGGGCAAGCTCCACCAGCGTATCCAGCTCTGGGGTGCTGACCTCATACAGTTCTTTCAGGCTTTTATGGCTGGCGTACATCAGCGCGCCAAAGGTTTGTTTATCCTGGCGTTTGAGGGCGGTGAGCGCCGTGCGCACCCGCGCGATTTCGCGCACAACGTGTTCGGCGCGCTTGCGCACTTCTTCGGGCAGGTAATAGCCATATGCGGCGAACTCGGTGAGGCTGATCTCGTTGAGCGAGGCTAAACCCGGCTTGTATTTGCCCAGCAACCGCACGGCTTCTTCGCACGCTGCGCGGCGCTGGTTGTATGCCGAATGGCTCAATTGGCGGCGCACGCCTGAATCGGCGATGACCACCACGGTTTGTGGGGGAAGAGGGGCGGCTTCCCATTCCAGGGTGTGGGTTTCGAAGTACAGGGCGTGACCCTCTACGCCGCACAGGCTGCTGAATTGGTCCATCAACCCGCAATTGACGCCGACATACTCATTCTCCGCTCGCTGGCAGATCAAGGCTAATTTCACCGCCTCAACCAGCCAGCCGCCGAAGGCCTGCCATAAGCGGGCAAACGCCGCTTCTACCGCGGCAGAAGAGCTCAACCCCGCCCCAATAGGCAGGTTGGAGGCGAACACCGCCTGGATGCCGCACACGGGCAGCCCCTCCGCCTGTAGTGCCCAGGCAACCCCGGCCGGGTAGCGCGCCCAATGGGGCAGCGCTTCCCCATGTATGTCGGTTTTGGCAGCCAGGTGCTCCAGGCTAAATTCGGTATGTGCCTCGAAATCGAGGGATGTAATCTGCACCTGCCTGTCGGGTAACGGCGAGGCGGCTACCCACACATAGCGATCGATGGCCATAGGCATCACAGGCCCATGGTTGTAATCCACATGTTCGCCAATCAGGTTCACCCGCCCTGGGGCGCGCACCACCAGGTGAGGCTGGTGTCCAAAGGTGTGCACATACGCAGAACGGATATCCATACAGAATGCCCCCTCAGTTATTGAGCAAAAGTAGAAGCCCATTCACCAGGGCAAAAATGACCAGCAATACCGTCAAGATGATATATGCCTGCTTTTGTGCGCTGAAGTACATGAGTATGGCGCTGAGCATCATCAACACCAACGACAGGCTGTGCAAGGGGTATTTGTATTTTTGAAGCAAGGCGATGAATTTGGACATGCGCCTATTTTATCAAAGGATGACAGGCATGGCGGAGTAGGGTACAATCTTGGCATGTCCTCTTTGGGTCAGCCCTCTGCCGAATTGCTTGCTCGATTGGCTCAAAGCGCGTTGTTGCATGACTTGGATGAACCTGCATTGCGCCAGGTGGTTGCATGCGCGGGTGTGAGAAAAGTTGCCAAGGAGGCTTATTTATTCATGCAGGGAGATGAGGCGCACAGCCTGATATTGGTCACCCAGGGGATGATCAAACTCTCTCAGGTCACCGAGGATGGACAACAAGTGCTCATGGAGATGATCTCGCCCGGTGGATGTATCGGGGCGGTTGCCGTGTTTGGCAACATGCCCTACCCGGTCACGGCGCAAGCTGTGCTGCCCAGTGAGTACCTGTATTGGGATCGAGAGACATTCAATACCTTGCTGGAGCGCTACCCTCGACTGGCGCGCAACCTCATTGAGCTTTTGGTGCACTATATCGTAACTTTTCAAGAACGCATACGCAACCTCTCCACACAGCGCGTCGAGCGCCGCCTGGCACGCGCCCTCCTGCGCCTGGCGCAGCAAACAGGCAAAAAGACCGCCCAGGGAGTGCTGATCGATCTGCCGCTTTCTCGCCAGGACCTGGCGGAGCTCACCGGCACGACCATCTACACTGTGAGCCGTATTTTGAAACATTGGGAAACTCAGGGGTTGATCCGCAGCGCGCGGCAGAAGGTGGAGGTCCTGTTCCCGCATGGCTTGGCAAGCATTGCCGAAGATTTAGGTGGAGAGTGATGCCTGCTTCGACCGGTAGGTGAGGGGAGAGTCTTTGGCACGCGGAGCATAAAAGCCTCAAAACGCCGCGTGTCGCTAGAAGGCGCCGTTATGTACTGCTCGTGCCTCCGAAACGACGTTTATCGGTTCAACCAGAATTTTGCCCTTTATTGCGCTTAATCAAACCAATTAAGCGCCTGCCGTGCTAAGCTACAGATGGATTCGGGATGCGGAGCATGGATGAAGAGATGGCCCATTTGAAAGATGGTAGCACGGCTCTGGAACAGATGAGCGTGGACGCGCTGCTCACGCGCTGGCCTCAGGCCACCACCCTGTTCCTGCGTTATCGCATGGCTTGCGTCGGGTGCAGTTTTTCCGCGTTCGATACCCTGGCAGAAGCTTTGCACATCTATGCCATCCCGCGGCATGTATTCCTTAACGAATTGCAGCAACTCATTGCCTCAAGCTTAGAGTGATGAAGGAGTGATCATGGCTTCCGATTATACATTCATACCCAACCTGGATGAAATGCTCCCGCCCTCCCCGCCGCAGAGCATTCTCAGCCGCACGTTTTATCAGGATGACCAGGTGCGCGTGATCTTGTTTACCTTTGCCCCAGGGCAGGAACTCTCGGAGCATACCTCGTCCAAACCGGCGATGATGCACTTCCTGCATGGAGAGGCGCGCCTTTGGCTGGGCGGAGAGGAACTGCACGCCTCCCCTGGCGCATGGGTGCATATGCCCGCGCAGCTTCCGCACCGCATTCTGGCGGAGAGCGAAGTAACCATGCTTTTATATCTGTTGTAGCCATGCAGCTTTTAGCCATTATTTCTGGAGAGTACGGACGCCGCCATGTCGAAAACTTGCGTGCGCATGGCCCGGCAGATTGGGAGATTCACGTCTGGCAGGCGCCTTCTGCCTTGCCGGCGGTGATCGATTATCCCGAGGATTATCTTCCTCCCTCGTTTCCCCAAGTGCAGCTCATCCTCTCCTTTGCGGAGCATAAAGGGGTCGCCGAATTGCTGCCTGAGATCGCCAAGATGAGCGCCGCGCAGGCGGTGATCGTCGCTGTGGACCATGAGAATTGGTTGCCGCGCGGTTTGATGCGCCAATTGAAGGGCTGGTTGGCGGAACTCGGTGTGGCCTGTGCCACGCCACGCCCCTTGTGTTCCTTGACCGAGGTGGATTACGGCGTCACCCGGCGCCTGCGCGAGACATATCAATCCCCCCTGATATCCGAGTTTGCCCGTCATTTTGGCCAACCCAGCCTGCGCCTGAGCGTGGATGCACAGACGCGGCGCATCGTTCAGGCGCATGTCGAACGGGATGCGGTGTGCGGTTGCGCGCGCTACGTCGCTCAAGGGCTGATCGGCCTCTCCGCCGATGAAGCCGAGGAGAAAGCCGGCCTACTCCATCACCACTACCCTTGTCTGGCGAGCATGACCAAACTGGACGATTTCAACCACGATACCCTGATGCACGCTTCCGGCAGCCTGTTGAAAGACAACCTGGCGCCACAATTGAAACCTTTCAAATCCATTCACTACATCGAACCCGGCAAGCGTAGCGAAGGATGACCGATTGATCAACCCTTAAGGAGTACTCAGATGATCCCTACTCAACAACTGATGGATGACCATCGCAAAATCGAAGAGATGTTAGATATCCTGGAAGCCGCGGCGCTGGAGGTCGAATCTGGTCACGCGGTGGATCAGAGCCACCTGGCGCAGATGCTCGATTTCTTGCGCCAGTTCGCCGACCGCTACCATCATGGGCGTGAAGAGCAATTGCTCTTTCCTAGCATGGAAGAGGCAGGCGTGCCGCGCGAAGGTGGCCCGATAGGGGTGATGCTCATGGAACATGTGCTCGGGCGGAATTTCATCGCCGCGATGCAGGCCGCCCTGGATGCCTGGGAGGAGGAGGGCGCTCCGAGGCGCTTTGTGGAACAGGCGCAAGGCTACGTTTCTCTGCTGCGTGGGCATATCTACAAAGAGGATCATGTGCTCTTCCCCATGGCGCAGCGCGTGCTTTCGCCCACAGCGCAAGAAGCATTGACCGAACGGTTTGCCCAGGTAGAAACAGAGCTGCTCCGCCCGGAAGCGCGCCAGGCATACATGTGCACTTTGGAGCAATTCTCAGCGCGCTATCGACGAAAAGCCGAGCGCTAAACGCCCAAGACGATTTGGAGCCAAGCGGTGAGCGCTTTCGATCCCTTGCGCTCTTTCGAGAAGCTGCCTGCGCCGGTCAGCGCCCAACTGCGTGCGGCGATGAAACTGGCCAGTTACGCGCCGGGTGAGCAGGTCTTTTGCCAGGGGGAAGAGCCGCAAGGCGTGTATCTGATCGTGCAGGGGCGGGTGAAGGTTGTGCGCGTCACCCCAGAAGGCTATGAGAGCATCCTCTGTGTGCGCGGACCAGGGGAGTATTTTTGCCCTGTCCCGCTGATGGATCAGGGCGAGCAGTTGGGCAGCGCCGTGGCGATGACCCCCTTGAGCCTGTTCGTCCTGCCGCGTGAGACCTTCCAGCAGCTTTGCCAGCAGAGCCTGGAGCTGCTTTCGGTGGTGCAGGCGGATTGCCTTTCGGAGGTGCGTTATCTGCTCAACCGCCTGGAAGCCTTTGCCTTTCGCAACGTGCGTGAGCGGGTGTGCATTGCCCTGCTCGACCAATCGCGCGCCCAAAAAGTAGATGGCGAGCCGGCTGAGGCGGTGCAGCTCACCCAGGCGGAACTGGCTGCGCTGGTCGGCGCGGCGCGGGAGAGCGTCTCGCGCGCCCTGAAAGCCCTCGAAGCGGACGGCTTGCTGGCTCTAAAGCGCGGACGCATCCTCATCCTGGAGCGCGAGAAGCTGCGACGCATTGCAGAAGGGAGGAGGTAGGAGGGGGGTAAAAAAGCCGCCGTCGAAAGAGGGGAATATGTCGCTGAACGCTTCGGCGAGGTTATGATTCAACCAGGGGTTTTCTCGCCCATTTTAGCGGAATGAAGCCCTGCTTCAAGGGAAAAAAAGCCCTTTGGGTTCAACAAGTTGTTCATCCGCTAGCTTCCATAAATTGAGGCAGGGATTGAACCCGTTACTGTTGTTCATTTACCTGAGCCTTACCCGGCAGTATCGATGCACATCCCTTATTATATACGGCTTGCTATTGGCTTTTCGATAACTGCACCGGTAGGGCGCATCGGTGTGTAATGGTTCAGTCGCACATTCGCCGAAGAGCGCGTTATTAGACTCATTATTTATTCGGGTTCTGCCTCTGCTGAGGCAATCTTCGGATGCATTATCATGATGACCGGATATACTTACGGCGTATTGATGATGCCATAGTATGATAAATATAGCAAAGGAGACTCCCTATGCACATACTTCTCGCTGTGATCCTCTTTCTCCATGGGTTCGCCCACCTGCCGGGTTTCCTCGCCTACTGGAAGCTTGCCGAGCTCAAAGAGATGCCGTACAAGACCACCATCCTGGCAGGCAAAATCTATGTCGGAGATGCGGGCATCCACGTGTTTGGCGCGCTTTGGTTGCTCGCTTCGCTGGCATTTGTGGTAGCGAGCATCGGCACAGGTGCTCGGCTTGCCTGGTGGCAGTCTGTCACCATGATTGCTTCGGGTTTCTCGTTCTTGCTTTGCCTGCTCGGTTGGCCTGAAGCGCGCCTGGGTCTATTTATCAACCTTGCCTTGATCGCGTTCTTGTTGCTGAACCGGCAAACAGGCTGGTTGCCGTGACTTGATTCGTCGGGCATCCGCCGTGCCATGTTCCAACTGGTTACCGCCGACCGCGCAACGCCTCACGCCTTTTAAATCAGGTTAAGGTGCTCAGAGGGTTGGACATTTCGCAACATGTTGCACATCTAAACGCATGAATGCGTGATCAAACCCCATCATGGGTTTGGAATTCTCGCCCTGGCGGAGCGACCCGTTGGGGCAAAGACCCTGGAGGCGACACATGTTGACCCCTACCATGGGATCTCGTGTTTCACTCGCGCGGAGTACAAACTCATCCCATAGTTCCATGCTGAGTCAACTAAATCATGAACATAGCCGGAGTTCATGGTATAAAATTAAATTAGCTCTCGTTATGGCAGACGTTTCGCACCTGGCGCGCCTGTCTTTGGCGCTGGTTTTAGGCTTCTTATGCGGGGCTGTGCCTTTTGCAGTGTACCTTGGCTGGCTGATTGCCGGAACAGATGTGCGCCTTTACGGGGACGGTAACCCCGGCGCGACGAACGCCTGGCGCGCGGGTGGATGGAAAGCGGGCTTGCCTGTTTTGCTCTTGGATTTCCTCAAAGGCGCCATGCCTGTGGGATGGGCGCACTTTACCCTGGAGCTCACCGCGTGGGAACTGGCGCTGGTTGCCCTCACCCCGGTTTTAGGGCATGCCTTTTCTCCATTTCTGCGCTTCCGCGGTGGAAAAGCGGTGGCGGTCACCTTTGGGATCTGGTCTGGTTTGACCCTTTGGGAAGCGCCCACAGTGTTGGGGTTGGCGTTGATCCTGGCTTTGGTCATCCGCCTCAAGGACGCTTGGGCGGTAATGTTCGGCATGGCGGCGCTCCTCTTCTATCTCCTGCTGCGCGGTGCGTCGGCCAATATGTTTGCTTTATGGTTGGGAAATAGCCTGCTTCTGGGATGGAGCCATCGGCGCGAATTGCTGCATGGCATGCTTGTACGCTCATCCGCTGGCAGGACAGGAACTTCGGGAAGGTCTCAAGGATAGACATCTAACCCGTGGATAGCAGCGTGATTTCTTTTTGGTTTCGCCACCAAGTTGGTCTGGTGATCTTTTTGGGGCTTTTAGGGCTCATCGCGGTGACCAATGTGTTCGTTCTGCGCCGTTTTTCGCGCTTCCATGTACCACACACCTTCCCCCGTGTTTCCATCCTGGTTCCCGTGCGCAATGAAGAAGCCGTGCTCCTTCCCTGCCTGCGTTCCCTCCTGGCGCAGGATTATCCCGACTTCGAAGTCCTGGTTTTGGATGACCATTCGGAGGATCGCACTGCAGCTCTGCTGAGCCAGCTCTCGCGAACAGAAGAGCGCCTCAAGGTGATGCATGGGCGTGACTTACCACCAGGTTGGTTGGGTAAGCATTGGGCGTGTTAGCAATTAGCCGAAAACGCCAGCGGCGAACTGCTTCTCTTCACCGATGCGGATACCCTTCATCATCCCCAAACGCTGCGGCAAGGGGTGGCTGCCCTCTTGCACACCCGCGCAGACCTGTTGAGTGCATTTTTACGCCAGGAGATGCTCACCTGGGGGGAGAAGCTCACCGTTTCTGCCATCTTCTGGTGCGTCTTTTCATTCACCCCTTTGCTAATAGCCTTTTATCTGCCCCTAGCAGGCTTTTCGATCACCAACGGACAGTGGATGCTCATGCGTCGTTCGGCTTATTTTGCCGTGGGAGGCCACAGAGCGGTGCGTGATTATCCGATTGACGATATTGCCTTAGGACGCCGGATCATCGCTAGGAGATTGCGTTGGAGGATAGCGGACGCCACCGAATTCGTCTCTTGCCGCATGTATGGCGGCTTTCGCCAGGCTGTGGAGGGTTTTACCAAAAACCTGTTTGCGGTGTTCGGCTTTCGCCTGTTGGCGTATCTCTTTGTTTGGTGTTGGATCGCCATGCTCACTTTTGAACCGCTTGGGGTGATTTTGGCGTATATCATTTTGGGACAGGTACAGTATTTCACCTTGTGGCTGGCGTTGGTTGCGATGGCGCAGATGGTGCTCCTTTGGTGTGTTTTTGTGATTCGCCTGCGTTTTCCATGGGTTTTGGTGTTTTTATACCCGCTGAGCTTAGGTGTTTTGATCTTCATTGCATTTCGCTCTTTGTGGTTCACCATCACAGGGCAGGCAACCTGGAAGGCGCGCCAGCTGCCACGCCCAAAAGTACGCTTGCTCTAGAGCGTCTATGGATGCGCAACTAGGTAAGTGGCGCGAGGAGTAAGCTCTGCCTTTTTATGTGCCTCTTTGTAGGAACAGGATGGGCGGAGAGGGTATGGGCGTGAATGCGGATTGTTGGACGAACTATACATCACATGCATCGATGGAGGGCATCTATGAAAAGGTGGTTAGTTTTCCTATTGGCTTGTGGCATCTTTGCTTTTTTGCATGAGGGAACACATGCCTTGGTGGCGCAGATGTATGGTGAGTATCAGGCGTTCCATGTGCGCCCGATTGGTTTAGAGGTGGTCTATAATACGCCGGTAGAGCAACGCCAGGGCATACAATGGGCGGCGATCAGCGGCGCGAGTAATCTGGTGACCCTGCTGCTCGGCTATGGTCTGCTCGCCTTGCGCCACCGCATCGCTGGCGGGCAAAGCGGGCTGCTGCGCATGACCACCTACTATCTGACCCTGATTCTCTTGCTTGGGGACGCCTTCAACCTGTCCCTGGGACCTTTTTTGTATGGCGGGGATGTCTATGGAGTGGCAGAGGGTTTAAATCTCCATCCATGGGCGATTCAGGCGGTGTTCTTCGGGGTGTTGCTGCTCAACCGTGAGTTGGTGGCACAGGAACTGCTGCCTGCATACGGTGTCCACACCCAGCATCCCTTGTTGAAACCCTGGATAAGGGTCAAATAACCCTTCGATCGATTCTATCCTGGCTAGCGAATGCCTCGCCCCTCATCGTGAGGATGAGGCTGGTGCACCCTACCACCTCCGCTTTTGTGATGTGTGTCACAGAACTTTTTCTTGAAATGTGCCATAATTCACATAAGCGGATTTTAGATTTTCTATTTATGAAAGGAGAATGCCATGAATTGGATCGATCGCGTTGTCCTTTTGCTCACCGGACTGGTGGCAATTTATCTCATCTGGCGCTTTTGGGGGCGCTACAAGCAGAGTAAAAAACTGTACGATGTGTACTATCTGATGGGCTTCCTCGTCCTCCTGGTTTCGGGGTTGCTGTTGATTTTCCTGGGGTATGGCATTCTGGCAGCTCCGCTGGTGCTGACTGTGGCTTCGCTGATCCCTTTGGGCATCTCGTTGGGCGTGGCCAATCAGTATTACCCCTCGTGGAAAAAAGCCTACGCCTGGTTTGCCTTGATCGGCTTTCTAGCGATTGCCCTCACCAGCCTGATGGGTTCACCGCTAAAAAAGATTACCGTGCCGTTGTTCCATGGCGTGGCGGGCATGGTCATCTTCCTCGGGCCGATCTTCGCCAGCGCGCAGGGCAAAGCTCCTAAGGGCTTCTGGTGGGTAGGTGTGGGCGGCGCGCTCATTGGTTTGGGTGGCATTGCCCTGGCGTTCCTCTCCTTGGGCGCGCAATTGCTCTTCTTCAGCCAGACGTTTGTGCGCACCATCCTGGCACCGCTGCTGTTGCTCATGACCCTGGCGTTCACCTGGGGCTTTGTCAAGGATATCCGCGCCTCTGCCTGAGGTTGGGCGAAGGGCGCATCGTTCCAATGCGCCCTTCGCCGATACTGCCCACCTGATGGTGCGGAATTTGATTTAAAGCAAAGACGCCACAGGTTAACGCGGGTATCCTTTTCGTAAAACATTTCACAAAGGAGCGTGTCTATGCGCGAGAGATTCCATTACCTCTTCCGCTCGACCAAGGGGCTGGCGTTGGTGGCGATTGCCATGATCTCCCTGGTGACTGCCATCTGGGGGATGCTTTCCGGTCCCATGGCAGAGTGGGGGGTGCGCGATTTCGTCATCCGCCTTTTGGGCATGCGCATCGTTGAAGCCGAGCGGGAAGGGCGCATCATCCTGCTCTATCACACCATTGCCATGGCGGTGATCGCGGTCGAAGTCTATTTCATCACCGCCTTGCTGCCCATGCAGGAGTACGCGCGCAGTTCGATCAACGCCACGATCACCGCGGGCTATCTTTTAGCCATGGTCTTTGGCTTGTGGTTTGGCTATTTTGGCCACAATTTCGTCTTCCATGGGCTGTTCCTTTTAGGGTTGTCGCTGGTGTTTTACGCTGGCATCCAGTTGGCGGCTGCCCTCTGGCCCTGGCAGGCGCGCTACCGGGTCACCGACCCAGCCTACGCCCACACAAAAAGCGGCTTCGACCTTGAGCGCGTGGCTTTCTTCACCATGACCATCGCCACCTTGGGATCGGCGATCTTCGGCGCGGTGACCGGCTCCTATTGGGGCAACGGACATGAGACCTTCCTGGCGGAGGATTTGATCCGCGAGCCCGAGAAGACCGTGCTGCAAAAATCCATCATCGGTCATTTGCACATCATGCTCACCCTGATTGCCATCGCCATCACCTTGATTGTCGGACGCTGGCAGGATTTCAAAGGGGTTCTGCACAAAATCGCCATGCCCTTGATGATCGCCGGGACGATTGTCATCTCATTAGGCGCCTGGTCGGTAGTGCTGGTGGAGTGGGCGCACACGATCATCTATGTGGGCTCCGTGTTCGTCTTGCTCGCCGCGCTGATGTTCGTCATCTTCAGCTGGGATAAACTCATCCGCGAAGGAGTGCGCGCCCGCGGTCTGGTAAAAGCCAACTTCTGGCAGAAGCTAGGCGCCTTGCTGCGCGACCCGTTGAAATTCGGCGTCGGCTGGCAGATGGTCTTTATGAATTTCACTGTCAGCGGGGTGGGCATTTTCATGGCCGTTAAGCTGGACGAGATCTTCCGCGTCTGGCCACACCGCGAGGAGCGCATCATCCTCACCGGACACTGGCACATCCTTTCCGGCTTGATCGCCACCATCATCCTCTTTTATTACGCTGACCTGGCGGGACTGAAAGGCAAGGCGCGCCAGTGGCTGGGCTGGGTGGTGATCCTTGGCTCTGACCTGGCGTTTGGTGCGGTGACCGTCTTTTCCATGAAACGCCTCTTCGTCAGCGAATCCGGCCAACAGCCGCTGGTCAACTGGACGATGCTACTCGCTGACCTGGGGTTGGCTGCCGTGCTGCTCGTCTTGTGTATGTTCATGATCTGGCGCCTACTCGACTTGTTCCGGCGCAGAGGACGTTGGTCACAAGAGCTGCGCGCGGAACAGGAGGCGCTTGCACTGCATGGCTTAGATGAAGGACAACAGGAGGTGAGGCCATGAGGGGTTGGGTGATGGCTGTGCTGCTGGGCGCGTTGTGGCTTTCCGCCTGCCAGGGGCAGCCCGTAGTCGCGGCATCCGTGCCGCATATCGATACCGGTGTGGACGCAGAAGCCTGGGCGCTTGTGCCGGCGGGGGAATATCTGCGCGGGCAGCACGAACATGAAACTCTGGTGGATTACGATTTCGAAATCATGCTCACGCATGTCACAAATGCACAATTTGCCCGCTACCTCAACGCGGCTTTGGCTGCGGGGTATATCCAGCTCCAGGGAGAGGCGATTGTAGGTTTCTACCCTGGGGATGAGTTCCATGGACACGAACATGAGGTGGAGATCCCCGCGGGGGATTACATCCACCTCCCCCTTATGGATGAGGGCTTGCGCCTGACGTTCGATGGTCAAACGTTTGGTGTCCTCCCTGGCTATGAGAACCATCCCATGGTCATGGTGACCTGGTTCGGCGCCCAGGCGTATTGCGCGTATTATGGCTGGCGCTTGCCATTCGAAGTGGAGTGGGAAAAAGCGGCGCGCGGCACGGATGCCCGCCCCTTCCCCTGGGGCGAGGAGATCAACGCCCAATTCGCCAACTACTACTCCAGCTTCGACCTGTTCGAGAAGATCTTTGGGAAGCTGGGTGGCACGACGCCCGTCGGTTTCTATAATGGCCGAACATACGACGGCTTTCAGACCAGGGACGCGCGCAGCCCGTATGGGCTTTATGACATGGCTGGCAATGTCTGGCAATGGTGCGGCGACGTATATGAAGGTCAGCATTACCGCTATATGCGTGGCGGCAGTTTCCAGAATTACGCGTATAATTTACGCGTTTGGACGCGCAACAGCGCCGGGCCAGACTATTACAGCCCTGCTGTGGGTTTTCGCTGCCTGCGCCTGCCGTAGGGTTGCCTGGAAAGGTTGCTGTTATCATGAACTCATTTTTAACCTCCTTGCGCTCCCGCCTGCGCCTGTATTGGCAGATGACCAAGAGCCTGCAAACCGGCTTGCTGCTGGTCACCGGCCTGGCGGGATATATGAGTGCACGTTGCCCGGTGTTGAACTGGACAACGTTATTGCAACTCACCGGTAGCCTATTCCTGGCCATCAGCGGCAGCACTGTGGTGAACATGTGGTACGACCGTGATATCGATGCGCGCATGAAGCGCACCTGCTCGCGCCCGCTGCCCAGGCAGCAGATCCACCCGCGCGAAGCCTTGCTCCTGGGGTTGAGCATGTCCGTTTTGGGGTTGCTTTGGGCTTATGCGCTCTCACGGGGGTATGCCGCGGTGGTTTTTGCCGGCTTCTTCTTCGATGTGGTCGTCTATACCTTCTGGCTCAAACGCAGGTCCGCCTGGTCGATTGTCTGGGGCGGCGTCTCGGGTGGCATGCCGGTGCTGGCGGGCAGAGTCTTGGGGCTGGGGAGCATAGACTGGGTAGGGGTTGCCTTGAGCCTGGCGGTGCTGTTCTGGATCCCCACCCATATTATGACCTTCAGTATGCGCTTCTTCGAAGATTATCGCCAGGCAGGCGTGCCCACCTTTCCCCAAACGTATGGCTTCAGAGCCACTCGCCTGGCGATTGCCGTATCCAGCGTGCTGGCGTCCTTGAGCATGGGGGTTGCCTTCATCGGTGTGGGCATGACCTGGGGCTATCTGCGGTTGATGGCAGTCTTCTCCGCCGGTCTGTTGCTGCTGGCGGGGTACAGCCTGAAACACCCTTCGGAGCGGATGAATTTCGGGCTGTTCAAATACGCCTCCCTCTTCATGTTGGGGAGCATGCTGTTGATGATCTTTGCTGCCCAAAGCCTGTAACGCGGAATGGCGATGAAAAGCGCTTCGAGGCGATGATCTGATGGCGAAAATGACCCACGTGTCACGCCTGCTGCTCTTACTCACTGCGCTGTTGGCGGCTTACCAGATTGTCGTGGGTATCGATGCGTTTCCCACTCTGGCGGTGGTCAGCTTTACCGTCGCTTTTGGAATCTTGCTCCTGGCAAGCCTGTTGCTGATCATCCTGGGGTATGAAATTCTTGCCAGCGCCAGCGTGCTGATTGCCTCTACCTTGATCCCCTTGGGCGTATCCTTAGGGTTGATTGCCCTCTATCTGCCAGGTTACTCGGTTGGGTATCTGGTTTTCAGCCTGCTGGGTCTTCTGGCGGTGTTTGTCACGCGCACGATGACCTTCAAACGGGTAGCTGTACCGGTCTTCGCCGGTGTGCACGGCGTCTCCGGACTGATTATTTTTGGGCTTCCATTGTGGATGAGCCTATCAGGGCGCGCCCCGGCCGGCTTCCTGATTGCCGGCTTGGGCGGCGGATTGATGGGAGTGGGCGGTTTGTTACTCGCATTTCTCAAATCCGGCAAGCCAATCCTCTCCGAAAAAACGATTCTAACCGTTCTGCCTGTGCTCTTGTTTTTAATGACCCTTGCCTATGTCATCGGATTCAAAATGAGCACATGAGTGGATAAAACCAGCCTCTCTCATTGAGAGTCATTGAAAAATTGAGGAGGAGAAACAATGTTTGCAAAAATCATTCGCATTTTAGGGGTGATCACCCTCTTGTTAACCACTGCCATGCACCTTTTGGGGGGCATTGGCACCACCTGCGTTGCCTTCGCTGCCGAGAAGTACGATTCGATGAGTGGGATCGTGCCCTACAAAACGCTCTACCAGGTTTTTGTGTTCCTGACCCTGGCGATATCGGTGTACGGAATTTTCGCCACAGCCGCCTATCTGCGCGGCAAAGCAAAGGCGTACACACGTGTGGTCATCTTTCTGATGGTCGCTTTGTTGTTGAGCGGGATTCACATGTACACCTCGCTGGCTTTGCGCGGCGGCGCGGCGCCAATCAACGTGCGCGTGTATCTCAACGTCCTGACCCTGCTGGTTTGGCTGCTTTTCCTACCCCCTGGTGTACGTCCCAGTCTGGTGGATGGCGGTCGGGATGAAGGGAGCGCAGGGGCGGCAGGCGCGGCGCTGATTGTGGTGGGTGTTTTGACCCTCACCGTCCAGTACTGGGCTGCGCCAAGCCATATCATGAACGGTGGGATCAACTACGCGGATGCCTTCCACCTGCCGATGACCATAGCTGGGTGGGTAACGGCTACCCTGGGAGCAGCCCTGCTGCGCCGAGACCTCTTCCGCAAGGTCGAAGTCAACCCCGTTTTGTCGGTTGGGCAGAAGGCGGCTTAGGTTTAGAGACCCTAAGGGAAACAGATTTTATAGGGTCGATATGCTATAATGACCGTGTCAGGGTGCTAAAGGCCAGATGTGATGAGCGAATGAAGGACCTTGCGGAATTTCCCCACAATGGTGCTTCTGGTGGCAAATATCATTTTCCACCGTAAAGCAGATACATGGGGCGATATCTGCAGGTGGAAGTAGGATGAACCTGGAAGTAGTCATAACGCAAATCGACCTAGCTGAAGTGGCTCTGCCGGAGGGAGAAAGATCATGATACGAGACCCGCAGCATTGGCAGCAATGGGAAGCTGCATGGCAGCGCGCCACCCCTGCCGACCCGGAGACGAACATGCGCATCTTTTGGACCCTGTTGGATATGGCACGCGCGGTTGGCGCCTGGCCGCCAGCCAACTTACTTGAAGGTCTGGAAGTGGATCTCCAATTGGCGAGTAGGGTGAATACCAATGTCGAACCTTTTAATCCAACTGGCAGAGGCGCTGGATAACGCAGCCATCACCTATATGCTCATAGGAGGGCAGGCGGTGTTGGTTTACGGCGAGCCCAGACTCACGCGCGACATCGACCTGGTTCTTGGGCTTACACCGGACGCCCTCAGCCGAATTTTAAACCTTACCCAAGAGCTTGACTTGCATGTCTTAGTCGAAGATCAGCAGGACTTTGTTCACCGCACTTGGGTTCTGCCCACCCTTCATACCGCGACCGGCTTGCGCGTGGATTTCATTTTTTCCTGGACACCATATGAGCAGCAAGCGTTGGGAAGGGCTCGTGAGCTTCTGATCGAAGGCTATCCCGTCCGCTTCGCTGCACCAGAGGATGTGATTATCCACAAGATACTGGCTGGACGTCCTCGGGACTTGGATGATGTGCGTGGCATATTGCGAAAACAAGCCCTAGATATCCCTTATGTGCGCCAATGGCTAAAACAATTCGAGGCATCTTTGGAGATTGGCCTTGTGGACCTCTTTGAGCAAATTTTGCGCGAGGAAGGTGGCTAAGGCGCGCTGGGATTAGCCCTTTTCCGCAGTGTAGATATCAACCTTGCCTCGTCAGTTGATAGGGCATTTAAGAGCTCTTATCTTGCGCGCATTACATTGTTATTCTGTGACTTTCCGATGGTGAAAATCGTGCTGCCGACCTCAGGTTGACCTTGCCATATGGTGGAAATCGTATCGCCGACCTTTGGTCGGCCTTTCCGATGGTGAAAATCGTGCTGCCGACCTCAGGTTGACCTTGCCATATGGTGGAAATCGTATCGCTGACCTTAGGTTGACCTTGCCATATGGTGGAAATCGTATCGCCGACCTTTGGTCGGCCTT
>JBBIVW010000010.1:0-87253 GCA_037439525.1 Anaerolineae bacterium | reverse complement strand
TTCATGTGCGGCTTCGTCCGCTCAAATTTCTGCTTCGCCATGCTTTTTTCTCCTTACTCTCAAATCATGATCCAATGACATCTAAATTTGCTTTGTTTCAGGCACCGATGATCGCTTTGGCAACGTTTTCAGCAACGCGTGCATAGTGATCGAACTCCATGGTAAAGATACCCCGCCCTTGCGTGGCAGAACGCAAATCCGTAGCATAACCGAACATCTCTGCCAGAGGCACCAATGCACGCACAGCCTGAGCGTTACCGGGGCGCATCTCCATGCCAAGAATTTCTCCTCGTCTTGCGTTCAATTGTCCAATGATCTCGCCCAAGAATTCTTCTGGAACGATGACTTCCACTTTCATAATCGGCTCCAGCAATACCGGGGCGCCTTTTAACGCACCTTCCTTGAAGGCCATAGACCCAGCCATTTTAAACGCGATTTCGCTTGAATCCACCTCGTGGAATGACCCGTCGTATAAGCGCACATGCACATCGGTCATCGGATAGCCAGCCAGAATGCCGCCATCCGCGGCTTCACGAACACCCTTCTCCACTGCGGGAATGTACTCCTTTGGAATCACGCCTCCAACGATGTCATCGCTAAACGAAATGCCCGAACCTGGCTCAAGAGGGGTAAGCTCCAGGACAACATGGCCATACTGCCCGCGGCCTCCGCTCTGACGCACATAGCGGTATTCGGCGCGCTCCACAGGGCGGGTGATCGATTCGCGATAGGCGACCTGAGGCTTCCCGACGCGCGCCTGAACGCGGAATTCACGCAACATGCGATCGACCAACACTTCCAAGTGGAGCTCACCCATGCCAGAGATAATCGTCTGCCCTGTCTCTTCATCGGTACGCACGCGGAACGTGGGGTCTTCTTCGGATAGTTTGCGCAAAGCATCACCCATCTTGTCCTGATCGGCGGTGGTTTTCGGTTCGATGGCGACAGAGATGACCGGCTCGGGGAATGTGATCGCTTCGAGTAGAATCGGGTGGCTTGCATCGCACAGCGTATCCCCGGTGAAGGTTTCCTTCATCCCCAAAACAGCCCCAATATCCCCTGCCAGCACTTCAGTGATGTCTTCGCGCCGATCTGCGTACATGCGTAAGAGACGCCCCACGCGTTCACGCCGGTCTTTAGTAGAGTTATACACCATGGTGCCCTGGGTGAGTTTTCCTGAATAAACCCGAATGTAGGCCAATCGCCCGACATAGGGGTCTGTAACGATCTTGAACACCAATGCGCTGAGCGGCGAATCATCTTTGGCAAAGCGCTCGATGCGCTCTCCGCTCTTGGGATGCTCGCCGGTGACCGGGGGGATGTCTTCGGGAGAAGGCAAATAGTCAATAATGGCATCCAACAAGGGTTGTACGCCTCGATTGCGCAAAGAACTGCCACACAACACCGCGGTGACACGTCCCTGGATCACCGCATTGCGCAGTGCCTTTTTGAGGTCATCCACACCGATTTCCTTCCCTTCCAGGTACTGCTCCGTAAGCGCCTCATCTGTTTCAGCAATCTGCTCAACCATTTGAGCGCGAGCAGCCTCGACGCGCGGAAGCAGGTAGGAGGGAATAGGCGCCTGGCGAGGCTCTTTGCCTAAATCATCTTCCCAAATGATGGCTTTCTGCTCTAATAGATCGATGACGCCGATAAAATCTGCCTCTTCTCCAATAGGCAATTGCAATGCTACAGGTGTCGCGCCCAATCGCTCCCGAATCATCTGCACCGTGCGCTCGAATGAGGCGCCAATGCGATCCATTTTGTTTACAAAGCAAATGCGCGGCACTCCGTAGCGATTTGCCTGACGCCAAACGGTTTCGCTTTGTGGTTCAACGCCCTGCACGGCATCGAAAATAACAACACCGCCGTCTAACACGCGCAATGAGCGCTGTACTTCGGCGGTGAAGTCTATATGCCCTGGAGTGTCAATGATATTGATTTGGTATTCCTTCCAAAACGTTGTTACTGCCGCGGAAACGATGGTAATACCGCGCTCACGCTCCTGCTCCATCCAGTCGGTAACGGTGGTGCCATCGTCCACCGAGCCAAGGCGGTGCGTTTTGCCGGTATAGAATAGAATCCGCTCTGTCGTCGTGGTTTTACCCGCGTCGATATGAGCGATGATCCCGATATTCCGATAACGTTGCAGCGGCAAAGTACGAGCCATTGATCTACCTTCAGACGATACTTCAATTTCCCATCAAGGGAAAATTGCATATCTATAATCCTGAGAACCTTCCTTAAATCCTGTAATGAGAAAAAGCCCGGTTGGCTTCTGCCATTTTGTGAGTCTCCTCGCGCTTGCGGATGGCTGCACCGGTTTTATTAACTGCATCAATCAACTCTGCAGCCAGCTTTTCCGGGAAGCTTTTTCCCGCTCTGGCTTTAGCGGCAGCCAGGATCCAGCGCGTTGCCAGGGCGAACTGCCGATGTGGAGGCACCTCCATCGGTACCTGGTAGGTTGCCCCGCCCACGCGGCGCGGACGAACTTCCATGATCGGAGAGACATTGCGCATGGCTTCCTGAAACAATTCGAGCGCGTCACGCTTGGCGCGTTTCTCGGCGATTTCCAGAGCTTCATACACCAAACGGGTAGCCAGGCTTTTCTTTCCGCGTCGCATCACAGCATTGATAAATGCCTGAAGCTCTACATTGTTGTAGCGCACATCTGGCTGGATTTCTCTTCGTTCAGGTCGATAACGACGTGGCATACCTCACTCCTCTTTACGCTTTCGGACGCTTAGAGCCATACTTTGAACGGCCTTGCTTGCGGTCATTCACGCCGGTGGTGTCCAGTGTGCCGCGCACGATGTGGTAACGCACACCCGGTAAGTCCTTTACACGGCCGCCGCGCACCAACACTACCGAGTGCTCCTGCAGCGTATGTCCCTCACCGGGGATGTAGGCAGTTACCTCGATGCCATTGGTCAAGCGCACACGTGCAATCTTGCGCAACGCCGAATTAGGCTTCTTGGGTGTCATGGTACGCACTACCGTGCACACGCCGCGCTTTTGAGGCGCGCCCTTCGGCTGCTTTACGCGCCTTTGCTTCATCGAATTCAATGTGTACAGCAAAGCCGGCGCTTTGCTTTTCACTTTCTTCGAAACGCGTCCTTTTCTCACCAATTGATTGATGGTTGGCACATTTGCCTCCAAATTCTCCTGTTGCTATCCGTTCATTAAGTGAGGCCATCTCATCCGCACGATGGCCTCACTGTAACGTCCTTACAAATGATTGGGCGGGGGTATTGCCGCCCGTTATCCAAACTGCGAATTGGGATTTTACCATGCAGGATTTAACTCGTCAAGTTAAATCCTGACCTTTTTTCATCCATTTTTCGAATGCCTTCGCCAGCCCTCCCCATGCAGCCTGTGTATATCAATAATCGAGCTTCGGGCGCCCCAGGTCCATGCCGATATCCAACAACCCTTCGCCACCCAGCTTGGGCGGGCGCGCACGAGACTCGTCTTTCCCAAAACGGATCACTTCGCCCGTATCCGTCACAGCTTCCACTGCCAGGCCCAGGCTTTGTAACTCCTTTACCAACACCCGGAACGAGGCGGGAATGCTCGGTTCCTCAATTTGCTCGCCTTTCACAATCGCTTCGTAGGTCTTCACACGCCCCTGTACGTCGTCGGATTTGACGGTGAGCATCTCTTGGAGGGTATACGCGGCGCCATAGGCTTCCAACGCCCAAACCTCCATCTCTCCGAAACGTTGACCACCAAACTGTGCCTTACCCCCTAATGGCTGCTGAGACACCAAACTATACGGTCCTGTCGATCGGGCATGGACTTTATCTTCGACCAGGTGGTGTAATTTAAGCATCGTCATCACACCCACAGTGACGGGTTGATCGAATGGCTCGCCGGTCTTACCATCCCGTAATATCTGCTTTCCCAAAGTAGGAATCGGCTGCCCGGTTTCAAGCGAAAGCTGGGAAGCCTGTTTCTCTAATGCTTCGTCCGGGATGTTGGTCACCTCTGCACCGAGAGATTCCATCCACAAGCGCAGACAGGTATACACCGCTTGCTGATCGCGGTGCGCGCGTTCATCGAATGAAAGGTTGTGGTTCTCATCGAAAAGTATCTGATTCGGATCGTACCCTTTGTCCTTGAGCCATTCGCGTAACGCCGTATGGCGGGTTCGATGGTAATCTCCGATCAGGTTCAACACATCATATCCGCGCGCGCCCAGCCAATCTTCCAAATAGAGGCTGCGCACTTCTTCGTCATCTTCCAACTCATCCGGCGAATAACCTTCCGATTTAACCCATTCCCATGCCTTTTGGGTGATCTCTTTCCAGGCATGATCGATCAACCAGGCACGCGCCAATTCTGCTTCAATCTCCTCTTCTCTGGCGCCATCAAACACCGGTGTAATGGCTCGAAAACCCAACCTCGTAGCTGCCCAACCCAGGTGGGTTTCCAAAACCTGGCCGATGTTCATGCGCCCTGGCACACCCAACGGGTTCAGGATGATGTCCACTGGGGTGCCATCTTCCAGAAATGGCATATCTTCCACGGGGACGACCATGGAGACCACACCTTTATTCCCATGGCGGCCGGCCATTTTATCTCCTGCGGTGATCTTGCGCCGTTGAGCAACGGAGACGCGCACCATCATATCCACACCCGGAGAAAGATCGGCATGATCTTCGCGAGTAAACACCTTTACATCAACCACCTTACCACGCTCGCCATGAGGCATGCGCAGAGAGGTGTCTTTCACATCCCTGGATTTCTCGCCAAAAATAGCGCGCAATAGCCTTTCTTCAGGCGTGAGTTCCTTCTCGCCTTTGGGCGAAATCTTGCCCACGAGAATATCGTTCGGGCCGACTTCCGCGCCAATACGAATGATGCCGCGGTCGTCTAAATCTTTTATGGCTTCATCGCCCACGTTGGGAATATCACGGGTGATTTCTTCGGGTCCCAACCGTGTGTCGCGGGATTCGATCTCATACTTTTCGATATGCACCGAGGTGTATCGGTCCTCTTGCACCAGGCGCTCGGAGATCAAAATGGCATCTTCGAAGTTGCCTCCCTCCCAGGAGAGGAAAGCAACCACAACGTTCTGACCCAAAGCCAGCTCCCCGCCCTCGGTAGAAGAAGAATCGGCAATGACATCCCCTTTCTTAATAATCTGGCCTTTGACGACCGCCGGGCGCTGGTCAATACACGTGCTTTGATTGGAGCGATGATATTTTCTCAGATGATAGACGCGCTCTTTTCCATCACGCTCTTGTACGACCACCGCGCGGCCGGTAACAGAGATAACCTCGCCATCTTCCTCTGCGATCACCACCTGTCCAGAATCAATCGCCGCGCTATATTCCATGCCCGTAGAAATGACCGGCACATCCGGACACAGGAGCGGCACCGCTTGTGCCTGCATATTTGAGCCCATTAAAGCACGGTTGGCGTCATCATGTTCCAGGAAGGGAATTAGTGAAGCGCTGATGCCAACGATTTGGTGAGGGGCAACGTCCATGTAATCCACACTGAGCGGTGAGGAAAAGGTGAATGTAGAGTGGTGACGCGTGGAGATACGATGGCGCACAAATTCACGATGCTCATTGAGTGGCGTATTTGCCTGAGCAATGACGAACTTATCCTCCACATCCGCTGCCAGGTAGACAATCTCATCCGTCACATAAGGCACAATGGGCACTTCGCTAATCCCTGCGCTTTTCAGCCGCTTTTGGATCGCTTTATCGATGCGCTGTCCTTCGGCGGCGATCACATCGCCGGTGCGCGAGTTGACCATGTTTTCACGCAAAGCCCTACCAATCAGGTTCGGGGAATCGACGGGCAATTGGCGAACAACTTTGCGATATGGCGTTTCAATGAAGCCGAATTCGTTGACTTTAGCGAAGGTGGCCAGGCGCCCGATCAAACCGATGTTCGGGCCTTCCGGAGTTTCAATCGGGCAGATGCGACCGTAGTGCGAATGGTGCACATCGCGCACATCAAAGCCGGCACGCTCTCGGCGCAAGCCTCCCGGCCCAAGCGCCGACAGGGTGCGTTTGTGACGTAATTCCGCCAATGGGTTGGTTTGATCCATAAACTGTGACAACTGGCTCGAGCCGAAAAACTCGCGCAACGCGGCAACGACGGGACGAATATTGATCAATGTCACAGGAGAGATTTGCTCTTGATCGCGAATCGACATGCGCTCCTTGATCACGCGTTCCATACGGCGCATACCCACGCGCAACTTGTTCTGAATCAACTCGCCTACGGTCTTCGCGCGACGGTTTCCCAGATGGTCAATATCATCGGGTAATTCGATGCCATTGTTGATCTTTATCATACGGCGAATCAACCCGACCACATCCCAACGCGTGACCATGCGATGCCGCCCAGGGACATGGTCGTTTAGCTCCAATTTCTGATTGAGCTTATACCGTCCGACGCGCTCCAGATCGTAATGGCGCTGATCAAAGAGTTGTTCCTGAAGGAAATCGCGAGCGTTTTCCAGCGTGGCAGGATCTCCAGGGCGCATGCGTTTGAAAAACTCGATCAACGCGGCTTCGGCGATAGACAATCCCTGGGAGAGATACGGCGTCCAATCCGGCTCTTGCAGAAATGTCGAAGCGATGAACAAACGGTCTGGGTTGTTGTCTACATCGGCAAAGAGACGGATCAGTTCCTCATCTGTTCCCTGCTGGATGGGGGTGTCTTCCAGACCATCTTGAACCGCAGCCAGGGCACGCAAGAAGATGGTCACAGGCACAGTCTTCTTGCGGTTGAAGCGCAAGGTGAGATAATCGCTCTTTCGGGTTTCAAATTCCATCCAGGCGCCACGATCTGGGATCAGCTTGGCCATGGCTAAAGGGCGCCCGGTAGCACGATCGGTGGCAGCCTCAAAATACACACCCGGAGAGCGAATCAATTGAGAGACGACCACCCGTTCCGTGCCGTTGATAATAAACGTACCTTTCTCGGTCATTTCCGGGAAATCCCCCAAGAAAATCTCCTGCTTGATCGGCTCTTTGATATCGTCGCCAGCTAATAGAACAGACACATTCAACGGCGTAGAATAGGTGAGGTCACGCTCAACGCATTCTTCCACCGAATGCTTTGGCTCTCCAAACCAATAAGTCAAGCCAAATTGTTCTGCTTCCGGTGTGCGGCTAGGGAAGAACAATTTCATACCTTTATTGAAGGATTCTATAGGCGTTAGCTCGTCGAATAAATCCGCTAAGCCTTCCTCCTTCAACCGCTTGAACGAGGCGATTTGAACTTCAATTAAATCGGGTAACGCCAAATTGACGTCAATACGCGCATAAGACTTGGTCGGCAAAGACACTGCCATTCGCACACTCCTGATCGAACCTTAGACTGGCAAAAATCCTCTACCCTATGAAGATGCCAGGTAAGCTGGCTTGTTATGAATCCACAAAGATGATATGATGGCTGACAAACACGGTTTATAAACGTCCTGTATCATTCCAAGCATCGAAAATTGTTCTCCACTTAGACAAAAGATGATTATACCAATTCCATAAATCCAGGTCAATAGTTCACAAATCGTTTTTTATTAACATTCAATAAATTCATGTTAGAATCAATGCCATGTACGACCACCCTCCAAAGAACAAATCTGGCTTTGTCGCCGTCATGGGGCGACCCAATGTGGGCAAATCCACCCTCATCAATCGCCTGGTGGGGCAAAAAGTGGCTGCTGTCTCCCCGCGCCCGCAAACCACACGCAAACGTCAAATGGGTATTCTTACCACTGAACATGGTGACCATTGGCTTCAAATTGTGTTTGTAGATACGCCTGGTTTTCATCAACCACGTTACAAATTGGGGGAGTACATGAACAAAGAAGCGGAGGAAAGCCTGGAAAGTTGCGATGCAATCTTGTTGGTCGTCGATGTCAGCCAGCTTCCCCAGCCAGAAGACCAGCTTCTCTTCGATTTGTTGCGCAAATCCCACCGTCGTACGCCTCTGATTATGGCTTTGAACAAAATTGACCTGGTTGACGCAGAGACATTAAGCGTAACCAAGGAGGCCTTTCTAAGCCTCCTCGCCGCTACCGAGGTCGTCGAAATCAGCGCTACGCGCGGTGATCACCTCGATGCCTTGATCGATAAAATCGATGCGTTGCTTCCGGAACAAGAGCCTTTCTTTCCCGAGGATCAAGTTACAGACCTCTATGAAAGAGATTTAGCCGCAGATTTGATTCGCGAAGCAGCTCTGGAGTTATTGCGCGACGAAGTCCCACACGGCATCGCGGTGCGCATCGATCAATACAAAGAGCGAGATGCACGCGTAACCTATGTCGAAGCCACTTTATTTGTCGAAAAGGAAAGCCACAAACCAATCGTGATTGGGAAGGGCGGTCAAATGTTGAAATCCATAGGCACCTGCGCGCGTCAAAAAATCGAGGAAATGAACGGAAAATCGGTGTTTCTGGCATTACACGTGAAAGTGCGCAAGAACTGGCGTAATGATGCCCGTGTCTTGCGCAACTTCGGATATTGACCAAAGGGCGAAAAACGCCCCTTTTACGGATCAAGGAAAGCCCATAAAGAACTCTATATCAAACGCGAGGTACACAAGATGATCAACCACCCCATGATTTGGCTGGCGTTTGGGTCAGCATTAGCGAATTGGTTTGCCGTTTGGAGAGGCATCCGTAAGCTTGAATATGTTGCCAAACCATTGGTGATGATCTCGCTGATTTTATGGGTGCTCACATTGGACCGCTGGCACCCTGCTCTGATCTGGTTTGTCATTGCCCTGGTGTTTTCATTATGGGGCGATGTCTTTCTCATGCTCCCCAGAGAAAGGTTCATCGCGGGTCTAATTTCTTTCCTATTGGCGCACGTATTCTATATTATCGGTCTAAACCTTTCCCTATTTAATCCCAATTTAGCGCAATTGGCATTCGTTATCTTCGTCGCACTTCCCGCGGTCAGCATTTATCAACGGCTTGCCTCTGCTCTGACGGCAAGCAACCGTGCGCAACTTAAAACTCCCGTTCTCATCTATACAGTGGTCATCAGCTTGATGTTGCTCTCCGCATTGTTCACGCTAACCAAACCCGAATGGTCTTCGGCTGCGGCGATCAGCGTCAGCTTTGGCGCGTTTTCGTTCTTTATTTCGGACGCCATCCTGGCGTGGAATAAATTCATTCGTCCCATCCCCTATGGCCGAGTGATGAATATGTTTACCTATCACCTAGGTCAATTTCTCATTATCTGGGGCGCCCTAATGCACTATTTGGGTTGAGCATGCCCGATCAAGGTTTTATGCCTCGTTGGGAGAGGTCTCATCCTTAGAGGCAGCTTCCGCCTCCGGTTCAACCTCATAAGGCTGGTCTGCCTCTCCATTTAGAGTTTCTCGCGGGGAGGAGGTAGTAAAGGCGCGATTTCCGAAGTAGGATAGGAGCACGGCGCCGAAGCCGATGCCGCCCACAGTAAACGGTAATAACCACCCTACACATGGGATGACTGCCCCAATGCCATTGAGCAGCGCAGTGAGTAAAAAAGTCCCTATGCCAGCGGCAAGAGGCAGCGACCATGACGTCTTTAACGCATGTGCCAGGCGAGTGCCGGTTTCCGTGCCCAGGGAAACCACTCCAAAGCCCCAGGCAATCAACCCGATAAACAAAGCCAGGAGCGCCACAGGTATACCAATAATAGTCAGGCTCAGTAGGAGGAGTAAAAATGGAGCGATGAATACCGTCAATAAGCCCATGCCCGTGGCGATCCAGGGTTGCTCGCTTGCCGTTCTACCCGCTACCTGAGTTTGCCTGGGGAAAAAGAGCGCCACAAGCATGGCGAGCACGCTCCATAATAACGAACGCGCCAGAAACCATAACACTTTGGTATATAAAGACAACCCCATGTCCACCAATGGAAACCGGGTGGTGCCTGAAAAATTCCATGGAAAATCATCTCCTTGGCCCTGGTTTACACCTCCTAGAACGACCGCTCCAGCTGCTTTTTGTAGATTGCTCCCCAAGACATGCACCGCACCCGTCACCTGCGCCGTATCCGTAAGGTCCACAACACCGCCCAGGGCGAGAATCTCACCGTTGACCACGCCAGAAACCTGTAAGCTGCCACCCATCAGGAGGATATTTCCATGTACGGTTGAACCTGCTTCGAGCGTGGCTACACCCCCTAAAACCAGCAAGTTCCCATTTAACCTTTCGCCTTCTGAGAGGACAAAGCTCCCTCCCAAGATGATTTCATCTTTCTGTTGCAGCCATGCCAGGGGAATTAAAGCCCGCGAACCAGTAGATAGGGGCAATTCCAGGTCTTCCCATGAAATGAAGGCTACGTTTTGGGCGTCAATTCGACGCGCTACAATCGCATCATTGCCCACACGCGCCTCACATGCTGGCAGCAATAGAAAAGCAAGCATCATGAGTAAAAACAAGGCGCGTTTCATAGCAAAAAAAGATTTCATCGCCTCACCCTCCCAGGCAAAAGCCAAACGCGTAACGAAACCAACCACAAAACCAGCAACTCACACATAGCTCCAACCATGAACAACCAGGCAATCAGCGGGATTGAATCCATAAAAGCGCGTCCGAAGGCGATCACAGACTCCCTGAAAGAAAGGAGGCTAAAAGCAAGCTCCAAAGCGCGATACAGCCAAACCCAAAGGGTGAGATGCGCAGCTTGTAACCACATCCAAGCCGCATAGAACAGCAAGCCCAAAATCGAGAAGCTCGCCAGGATAAACACCCCCACCACGATCAAAGCCTGTTTTCTGGCCTGGCGCTGCCGGTGTATTGCCAGACGCGCCTGCCATCGGTCAGTAAAGCCTGGCGCAGGAGCCTCCATTGGCGCGTGCTGTAACCATCGCTCCACACCACGCCATGCCTCCACCAGCGATTGACACTGCGGACAATGGCTGAGGTGCATCAGAGCCGCATTTCGCTGCTCCGCAGAGGTTTGCTGCTCTTCGTCTTCCAGGATGTACCGCCATTGATGCTCATCAAGATGAAGGCTCATAAAAGCATCCTTTCAACAAAAATGTTGCGTTCATCAAGCGCAGGAGCGTTTGCGTCATGGGGTTGCCCATTAAGCTCCTTCCAGGTTTGTGCCATGGTTTGCCTCGCGCGGTGCAGGCGGGATTTAATCGCGCTGGGGGTCAGGTGAAGCGTTTCAGAAATTTCCTGGTATGAGAACTCGTACCAGTAATACAGGATGACAATGGAGCGATCCGTGGCGCCAAGCACAGCCAATAATTGTTGTATTCTAGACCGCTCCTGAGCTGTGACCAGACTGTCCTCCACTGCCTGAGAAGGGTCTGGTAAATCTGGCCACGGCAAATCTTCAACGGAAACGATGCGCATCTTTCGCCTGCGGATAAGGTCAATACAATGGTGAGCAGCGATGGACAACAACCAGGTTGAAAATGGGCGGTTCATATCATAACGCTTGAGTGAGCGAAAGGCTCGTAAAAAAGTCTCCTGGCTAGCATCTTCCGCATCCTCACGGTTGCCAAGCATGCGAAAACATAGATTGAACACCGCTCTTTGGTATGCTTCTACCAGGTGCGTAAAGGCATACTCGTCTCCATCGCGAGCTTTTTCCAACCAGCTTGTTTCATCTATGTTCAATGGTTGATCTCCCGAAGCACACCAGAGAATTGGAGCTTTCGCGTGATATCACTATGTTCTACGCATGACTACGCGTATGGTTGCACACGCCTCGTTCCATGGCTGACGGCTATATTGCCCGCGTTTCTTCTAAACGCACACCGGCCAGCACCTCCAGCACGCCAAGCACAGCGGAATTGTCCATGTCCGCCATACCCATTTCGAGCATTGCGTTGAAAAGCTGAGCATGAATCGCGGTGGAGGGAAGAGGGACACCATACTGACGAGCTGTCTCCATGATGATTTGCAAATCTTTTGCTTGAAGATGAGCTTTAAACCCTGGGGAGCGATTTCCAACAAATAAGCGTTGCGGTTTAACATCCAAAGTCCAACATTGGGCTGCGCCTCCGCGAATCGCTTCGACAACTTTACGGGCATCCGCGCCAGCTTTTTGAGCAAATATGAGCAGTTCTGCCATAGCAACCATTTGCGCGGCGACCATAATTTGATTGGCTGCTTTGGCAATCTGACCTGCACCGCTTTCGCCCACATGAGTGATCGTCTTACCCATTGCCTGAAAAACCGGGAGCACCTTTTGCAAGGCCTCTGCAGGTCCCCCCACCATGATGGTCAGTGTAGCCTCTCTCGCACCAATATCCCCACCACTTACCGGCGCGTCCAGGCATAGGACACCCTTCTCGCCTAGAATGCGTGCGATCTTCCTAGAGGTCTCTGGTTTGATGGTGGAATTATCCACATAAACCAAGCCGCGATGGCAGCCTTCGATCACCCCTTGCTCGCCTAAAACAACCTGCTCCACATCTGGCGAATCAGGCAGGTTGGTGAAAATCACATCTACCTTTTCAGCCACTTCGCGCGGCGAGAAAGCTGCCTGAGCGCCTTCGGCGACCAACTCTTCTACCGCATGCCGGCTGCGGTTATGCACCACTAGAGGGAAACCGCGTTTAAGTATGTTGCGCGCCATCGATTTCCCCATCACTCCCAAACCAATATAACCCACAGTGAGTTGTGTGGTCATCATTACCTCCTATGCGATAGGCTTAATTTGAGGTCCTTCTGGAGTGTCCAATATCTGCCATCCCAACGCGGCAAGCTGTTCTCTCAAAGCATCTGCCTCAAGCCAATTCTTTTCCTGGCGCGCTTTTTGACGCAATGCCACCAGGGCTAACACTTCTTCGGGGATTTCCTGCTCTGCGCGGGGTTGCGCCGAGAGAGTCCTTTGTGCACGGATGGCACGTTGCCATATTTCTTCGGGAATCCCCGCTCCATCGGAAAGCTCTCCAAAGGGGCAGCATACCTCCAGAGGAAACGATTCCCCATGCTCATAGCGATGAATATGGCTTCCAAGTGCCTGTACCCATACAAATAAGTCATCATGTGCCTGCTTTTCGCCAGGTGTTGAACAAACACTATTTGCATGGATGAGGGTCACTCCGCCAACACCGCGCACATGCGCTTGGTCCGATTGCACATCTAGCACCAATGCGGTATTCTCATCGATTCCGATGAGCGTGTAACCAGAGGGTAACTGCTCTAAAAGTTCTTTCAACCTCGGAGCGCCCATAAAACAAAATCGCGTGTCCAACTCTGCGCCACCCTCTGTGTTGTTCCAGTGGGGCACGAACACTAACGACATCCCATACAAGCCAAAAAAGTCCAAACCCGGTTTCCAATGCACATCTTCGCCGACTTTGAAGATTTCATAAACAGGCAGCGCTAAAGAGCTGAACGCGATGGTGGCCGCGCTCGCCAGCACCAAGGTCGCCCCAAGACGATGGCGCACGATAAGGTAATACCACGCCAGGCTGTCTTTCAATTGGCGCACGGCGTATGTCGGGCTTCCTGGTCCGAGAAAGATCATATCGGCTTCGAGTAGAGGCGCGACGATTTCTTCGGCATCCGGGCTCAGGGTTGTGCCTCGTTTGCGCGCCGCAATGACCTCCACCTGAGGCGCATAATTTTGTAATCGCTGCTTGAAAAACTCCGCTACCCGCCCAATTACCTGCGAAGAGTTCAATTCAAAACCCGCGGGCGTTTCCACCAAGGCAACCTTTAGTCCTCTTGGTAAAGTCTCCAAAATTTCGGCGAATATTTTACGTCCTGTGGCACTGGTCTCGCCTGAGCCAAACAAAACCACTTTTCCCAATTGATGCATGATAACCTGTTCTTTCATCACCATTTCCACCAATAAAACGAGCTTGTTTGCATGGATTGAACCCCATTCTACCCACTGGATGAATGCGGGGCGCTCCTGCGAGTGAACATAGGGTTCCTTCTTTTATCTGTTCCTACCCCTTTCCAGGGGCAGGAACAGTAAGGCAGCCAACGTCAGGATTCGATCGGTACAAACCAACTTCATTCTTGATAGCGCTTTTTGATATTCGGAACCAGGTATTCGGCAAAGGAGCGCTCTAAATCATATTCTGGCTCCCACCCCCAATCCCGGCGAGCATCGTTGTCGTTCAGCCCTGCCGGCCAGCTATCGACGATCTTTTGCCGCCTCTCATCTGGGGCAAAGTGGATCTCCGCGGCAGGAAAGTACTTCAACACATATTCTTTAAATTGCTGCGCTGTCAGACTGAAACTGGTCACATTATATACCCTTCGGGTCAACTTTTCGGCTGGTGCAGATGCCAGGCTCAGCAATGCTTTGATCGCATCCGGCATGGCCATAAAAGGGATGACCGTATCAGGGCGCACAAAACAGGCATATGGTTCGCCTTTCGCCGCGGCATGCAACATCTCAGGTCCATAATCGCTGGTGCCGCCACTGGGTATGGTAAATGCGCTAATCAGGCCCGGGAAGCGCAAAGAGCGAAAATCCAACATCACGGGTCGCTCCACGGCAAGCTGGCGGTAATGCTGGCTATAATATACACCCAGCAATTCACAATACAGCTTATTACAGCCATACATCGTCCGGGGGTAGTTCCATTCCCATTCTCGCACGCGCGGAAACTGTGATTTAACTTCCAGGTCTGGCATTCCATAGGCAGCGATGGAGCTGGGGAAGATGAACAGCACCGGCTTACCGCGCCATTCCGATTGTTCGGCTGCCAGGCGTAGCAAGTTCATCGTCCCTTCCACGTTGACCTGGTGGGCTGCCTCCGGAGTAAACTCTGCTCGGGTGGAGAGCAACGCAGCTAAATGATAAATCACCTCGACCTCATACTCGCTGACCAAACGCGCTAAAAGCTTTTGATCGAGGATATCCCCCTGAATATGCGTCACCAGCAAAGCATTCTCCTCAGACAACGGTTTTACATCCAGGGTGATAATGCGGTTTCCTTCTTGGTTCGTCAGGCTCTTGATCAACGCATCGCCAATCTCGCCCGCCGCTCCGGTGATCAAAATCCCCTTTTTGCGCATGATGACTCCTTTCCTTGTTTGTGATGATTAACTATGTGAACAATTTTACAACACCTCTAAGCCATCACCCAGGAGGATAAGAGCTTAACTACTCTGGATGGTAGCCGCCATATCGTAGTAAACTAAACTCATGCGCCAAACTGCTCTTACACTGCTCACGCTGAGCATGTTCCTGGGGATCGGTGCCTGTGTTCTGCCCACTACCCCATTGCCCCCCCTCCCCACAAACACACCACCCCAGCCCACATACACATCCACGCCTACGATCATCTGGTTTCCTCCGACCGAAACGCCTACACCCCTGGCTGTTTTTTCGCTGCCTCCCACACCCACCACCGAAGCCCTGCCTCCCCATGGAGAGGTCCTCTTTCAAGATCGCTTCGAAGAAGCGACATTATGGGACACGGGGAAAAGCTATATGGGAAGCATTGCCTTCGGCAAGAACGAGCTGACCATCGTCGTCACCAGAGCAGAGGGATACGTTTACAGTTTGAGGCAAGGGACAACGCTAAGCGATTTTTATGCAGAAATCACGGCTCAACCCACAATATGCCGTGGAGGGGATGAGTACGGCATCCTCTTTCGCGTGAGCCCTTCTCTGGAATTTTTACGGTTTGGATTGAGTTGCGATGGAACGGCGCGCGTCGATCGCTTCTATGAAGGGTCAATCACCGCACCACAACCTCCCACATTGTACGGGGCGGTGCCGCCTGGCGCCCCAAGTACCTCCCGCATTGCGATTTGGGCAAACGGCAGGGAGATTCGCTTTTATTCCAACCACCAGCACCTCTTTTCTATCCGGGAAGCTTATCTTCTTACTGGCGGTTTTGGGGTGTTCGTGCGTGCACAAAGCTCTTCAATGGTCACCGTCAACTTTTCAGATTTGATCGTCTATCGCCTGGGCGATTGAGCATGCTGACCTTTGAACCAAGAATCTCATATCTTTAATAGTGGCTATGAACAACACATTGTGGAATATGGAACCTGGCGAGATGCAAAAACAAAAAAAAACCTTTCAAAACAAACTAAACGATCTGGATACAAAATCCTGGCTTAAATTCCAAAAATCATGGTTCATCCATAATCCCCCACCCCGTCGGAAGGATGTGCGCACGCATCCGGCTAAGTTTCCAGAGTCGTTAGCCCAAGAATTCATCGAATTCTTCACCAAGCGCGGTCAGGTGGTCTTTGATCCCATGGCTGGGACAGGAAGCACACTCGAAGCAGCGCTGCGCGCGGGACGCCACAGTTATGGCATCGAGCTGGTGCCTAAATATGTGCACATAGCGAATGAAGTGTTAATGGAAACGCGCCAAAGCCTGGGTGAAGCCGCTCGGGGATTGGAAGCAAAGATCATCGCTGGAGATGCATCCCAGGTGGTCGATATCATCCGCGAGCATCACATCCCTGCCATCGATTATATGCTCACCTCCCCACCATATTGGGATATGTTGCATGCGCGCGGGGCGCAAACGCAACGCCAAAGGCGCGCCTCCGCCGAGCTGGATGTCTATTACTCCGACAACCCTGCCGATTTGGGCAACATCTCTCATTACGAGACTTTTCTCGACCGCTTGGTTGATATTTACTCAGCGATCAAGCCCTTCCTTAAACCCAACGCTTACCTGACGATCATCGTCAAGAATGTAAAAAAGGGCGGGCGGATGTACCCCCTGGCATGGGATCTGGCATTGAAGCTGCGCCAGGTGTACACATTGAAAGACGAGCGCATCTGGTGTCAAGATGACATTCGATTAGCGCCATACGGACTGGGAAGCGCCTGGGTGAGCAACACCTTCCATCATTATTGCCTGCAATTTCGCAACGAAAACTGAACAACTCCGCCCGGATTCGGTTATTGAGCCTTCAGGCGCATTTCCCTTAACCGAATTTGTAAAAAAAGGTAAAATAATATCCATACTAGGGTACCCCCAATCAAAAATTCCCGGGCGGGGTGCAACCTGTAACCAATCAAATTCCCGGGAGAAGGAGAGAGAAAATGTATCATACCATCATCATCGTTGGCAACCTCGGCAGAGATCCTGAGATGCGCTATCTGCCCAGTGGACAGGCTGTCACCAACTTCAACGTAGCCTCCAATCGACAATATGTCAATGCAGAAGGTCAAACCCAAAAAGAAACCATCTGGTTTCGCGTGGCGACATGGGGGAAAACCGCGGAAATCTGTAACCAATATCTACGCAAGGGGAGCAAAGTCTTAATCGAGGGGCGCCTGAATCCAGACCAATCTACTGGAGGGCCCCGGGTGTGGACTCGCCAGGATGGCACCCACGCGGCGTCATTCGAAGTCACCGCGTCGGTAGTACGCTTTCTATCCACTCGGGCAGAAGACGAATCTGCATATCCAGCAGCAGAGATTGAAGAAACACCGGTTGAACCGGGTGAAGATGAGGAGATCCCCTTTTAGACGGTAGAGACTTTTCACGCGATGAGCTCAAACCCCGCTAAACCACCTCAACCAGGGGTGCCTCCCCTGGAAATACCCGACCATGTTATCGTCGAGTATGTGAACCTGGTACGCATTTCTCACTCACCTTCAGAGTTGGTCTTTGACTTCGGCCGCATCCTCCCCGGAAACACGGCGCCAAGAGCGACCTCGCGCATCATTATGTCTCCGCTGGGCGCGAAATTGTTCTTACGCGCCCTGGCAGACAACCTGGCGAAGTATGAAAGTGCTTTTGGAGAAATTATCATTCCTGGTGGCGTCAGCCTTGCAGATCAGCTGTTCCGCCCCCATCCTCCATCCGAGCCCCCCGCCAAGGAATGAGGATGCAACACATTGACGAAATCGCTGAACGCCTGCACCGCTTTTTCGAGGAGCGCACCCAAGTACGCGACCTGGTCCTGGCCCAAGCGCGGCAACTCACCAAACATTCCGCATTAGCGATCACGGCCATCCATCAAAACGCCCTCTCTAAAGCTACAGAACACTTAGAGAAAGCCAGGACCTTGGTCGATTCCATAGTTGAAACTCTGCATGCCCACCACGAGATATATTTCGAGGGATACACCCAGGATGCGATGAAAGAGTATGCCGAAGCAAACATCTTCTTTTCCCTCGTGCAATACGGCCGCCTGCCCAACCCCGAAGATTTAGGTTTGGAATACGCCACATATCTAAAGGGACTCGCTGAAGCGGTGGGGGAACTACGCCGGCACTGCCTGGACTTGCTACGCCAGGATCAAACAGCCCAGGCGGAAACCATCTTGCGCTATATGGATGAAATCTATGCAGTGCTCATCACCATGGATTATCCTGATGCCGTAACAGGAGGTTTACGCCGTCTGACGGATATCGTGCGCAGTGTCACCGAACGCACTCGGGGTGATCTCACCCTGACAATCCGACAAGAACAATTAGCCCAAAGCCTGCGCCGTCTGGAAGACCATCTCTAACCGCGAAACCGATGAGAACGATTCGCGCCTCAGAGCTGGCCTTATTTGTGTATTGTCAACGCGCCTGGTGGTACCATGTGCACGGCGTGTTACCTGAGCACACTCAGGAACTGGAAGCTGGGCTGAGGTATCATCATCGCCATAATATCCACATCTCTTTTTGGAGGTGGTTGAGAGTGATCGGCTTCGCTTTGTTGATCCTTGCTGGAATGCTTTACTTGACTCAATGACTCACCCGGCTCCTGAGATGCCTTAAACCCTATGACCATTTGAATGAGGTTCAACCCAAGCATCATTTCCATTACCTTTGAACGAACAAACCCTCCATGTCTTCCTTGGCTACATTCTTGTTCATCGCTGCGATCCTATTATTGGGTTGGTCCACCTATGCCTTGCGCAAAGCTGGCTTGCCTTCCAGTCGCGTGATCTATGCGGACACGAGCAAGTGGAACAAAACAGAAAAGCCGCTTTTCGATGCAAAGCTGAACCTGACTGGAAAACCCGATTATCTGACCCTACATCGGGGCAAAGTTGTTCCTGTGGAGGTCAAATCCAATCGACACGTCTCCGAACCTTATCCTTCTCATGTAATCCAATTAGTGGCGTATTGTTATTTAGTAGAGCACACGTACGGGAAACGCCCACCTTATGGCATTCTGCACTATCCGCATAAGAGTTTTACGATTGCGTACACACCATCACAGGCGGCGCGTTTAATAGCTTTGCTCGATGAAGTACGCTCCCTGGAGAACCATGCGGATGTGCCCCGATCGCATAACTCCAAGGAAAGGTGTAGAAGCTGTGGCTATCGGGAAATCTGTGACGCAAGACTTCTATAATATAATGCAGGCAAGATGGTTATGACGAAGCTGGCTTTTAAAAGAATTGCCATTGTTGCCCATCCCCAAATGACGGAAGCCATCCATGAGTTACAGGATATAGCCACCTACCTGCAAGGCCACAAGGTTGCTACAGTTACGGGGCTGCTGGATGACGAAAGCTTACGCCAGCAAGTGCGCCAGGGCGAAATCGATTTGCTCATTGCCCTGGGGGGTGATGGTACGATGTTGCGCGCCGGACATCTGTGTGCCCCTCAGAACATACCTATCCTGGGAATTAATATGGGGAGGTTCGGCTTTCTGACAGAGATCAAAGGCTCAGAGTGGAAAAGCGTTTTACCCAAATTATTCGAAGGGAGCTACTGGCTCGAGAAGCGCATGATGCTACGCGGCGAGCTGCGCCGCGCCGAGCAATTGGTTGGCGCATGGGAAGTGCTCAATGAAATTGTCGTCAGCCGCGGGCACTATCTGCACCCCGTACATCTGATTGCACATGTGGATGGACGTTATCTGACGACCTACGTCGCGGATGCATTAATCGTATCAACAGCCACGGGTTCAACTGCATATGCTTTGGCAGCCGGTGGTCCAATTCTGCCTCCAGAGTTGCGCAATATGTTATTAGTTGCCGTGGCGCCTCATCTCTCCCTCGATCGTGCGATTGTCCTGCCCGAAGGTTCAACGGTCAGCATTCGGGTGAAGACAGAACATCCCGCTGTGCTTGCCGCAGATGGACAAAGCCCCATTGATTTAGCCAACGAGGATTGGATCAATGTTTTCGCCAGCGAACACACAGTGCAATTCCTGCGCTTTCAAGACCCAGGGTATTTCTACCGCAATCTGACGCCTCATATGAGCCAAAACCCCTCCACAGGAAAACAACTCCGATGAACCACCACTTTCCCACAGACACCGATATGCTTTATTGTACTTATCATCCAGAGGTTGAAACCAGTTTACGGTGTAATCTCTGCGAAGATCCAATCTGCGCAAAATGTGCCATTCTTACGCCCACAGGATACCGCTGTAAAAAATGTGTGCGCAACCAACAAAAAACTTTTGACACAGCGCAATGGTTTGATTATCCCATTATCATCATGACCGTGGTGCTGCTTTCTTTTTTGGGTTCGTTATTGGTGGGTGTCTTGGGGTTTTTCACCATCTTTCTAGCCCCAGCCGCTGGGATGTTCATCGCCGAAGCCGCGCGACGTTTGACCCAACGCAGGCGCTCGCGTTTGCTTTTCCAACTCGCTACCGCGGCAGCCATTGCCGGCAGCCTGCCTCGCCTGGGTTTGTTACTCGCCTCCTTATTCATCGGTAGTCCAAACCCTGGAGTGCTCATGCCTCTGATCTGGCAGGCGCTGTACACCTTTGTCATTGCTTCGACGGTATATTACCGCTTGAAAGGCATTCAAATCTAACTATGCTGACCGAACTACGCATCGAGAATTTTGCCATCATAGAAAAACTGAAATTGAATTTCGAACGCGGTTTGGTGATCTTCACCGGCGAGACTGGCGCAGGAAAATCAATCATTATCGACGCCATGGAAACGGTTCTGGGGGGAAGGGCTGAAGCCACCCAGGTGCGCAGCGGCGCAGCGTACGCGCTGGTGGAGGCGGTCTTCCGTATCCCAAACGAAAGTCGGGAGGAGATTTGCGCCCTGCTCGAACAAGAAAACCTGCTTGAAGACCATGAATTCATCACCCTGGCGCGTGAGATCCGCCCCGGAGGGCGCAACCTGGCACGCATCAATGGGCGTACGGTCAGCGTGGCTTTGCAACGCGAACTGGGCGAGTACTTGGTGGATGTGCATGGTCAGTCAGAGCATCTTTCCCTGTTGCGTGTAAGCCAACACATTCACTTGCTCGACCGCTACGGCATGATCCAGCCAAGCATCCAGCTCAAAGAACCTCTGGAAGACTATCAAAAAACTTATCGTCAATGGGCCAAACTGGATCAGGAATTAGCCAAACTACGCGCCGCGGAACGAGATGCCGCGCGCCGTCAGGACATTCTCAGCTTTCAAATCAAGGAAATCGAGGCCGCCCACCTCAAACCGGGAGAAGAAGAAAACTTGCTCGCCGAAAGGAACCGTTTGGCGAACGCCGAAGCCCTGGCAAGCCTCACCCAAGAAGCCATCGCTGCATTGGATGAAGGAAATCTTCAAACTCCCTCCGCAATAGATATCTTGGGACAGGTGAGCGAAACGCTGCATAAACTCTCCCGTTTAGACGAATCCCAGCACAAGATTGCAGAAAGCATCAACGGTGCTTTCGAAAGCCTCAATGATTTGGTGCGCGAATTGCGGCACTATCAAGAAAACATCGAATTTAACCCTGGGCGATTAGATCAGGTTGAAGAACGATTGAATTTGATTTCCAGTCTAAAAAAGAAATATGGGGATAGCATTTCTCAGGTGTTGGAATTTTGCGAGAAAGCCCGCCAAGAGCTAGAGACAATCATGCACGCTTCGGAGAGCATTGCTGAACTGGAGCTGAAAGAACAATCCTTGAGAAAACACCTTCTAGAGGTGGGGGAGGAGCTTTCCCAAAAGCGACACGCTGCGGCTTTGTCATTGTCGCAAGCCATTGAAGCGGAACTGGACAACTTGAATATGCCTTCTGCCCGTTTTGAGGTCTCCTTTGAACGAGAAAGCGACGAGAATGGTCTGGAAACTTCAGATGGGAATAGGATTGCCTTTTATCCCCATGGTCTGGAACGCGTTGAGTTCCTTATCGCGCCCAACCCGGGAGAGGGCTTCAAACCGCTGGCGAAGATCGCCTCTGGCGGCGAGACCTCGCGCCTGATGCTGGCGCTTAAAAATGTGCTGGCGCAGGCAGATGTCATTCCCACTTTGATCTTCGATGAAATCGACCAAGGCATTGGGGGACGAGTAGGTACAACCGTGGGACAGAAGCTATGGAAACTGAGCCGGAAACACCAAGTGTTGTGTATCACCCACCTGCCTCAATTGGCTGCATTTGGGGAACAACATTTCCACGTCGAAAAACAAGTACAAAACGAACGAACGATTACTATGGTGCGTCTTTTAGAAGGTGAAGAACGGTTGATTGAGTTGGCACAAATGCTGGGGAGGCTCAGCGAAGGCACCCTGCAATCCGCGGCTGAGTTGGTACAAATTGTGCACAGGGAAACTGCCAAGCCTTAAACGATGCACATGCATCCATGGCGTTAATAAAAATCATCTGCCATGCCATCCGTGACAACCATCATTCGCCTCCGTCGCAAGACCTTGCTCCAGGGTAGAAGCCTCCAGCGCGCCGCACTAAGTTTTTCCCTGGTCTTCAGTTTAATCGCCGCCAGTCTGGCGATGGGAACAGCTCTGGCTTATGCCAACCTGACGCGCGATTTGCCATCCATCGAAATGATCCCCCAATGGCTAGAACCCCCTGAAGGGATCCTGCTCCAACCCACGCGTTTTTACGACCGCACTGCGGAGCATATCATCTATACACTAGAAAGCCAGGCTATTGCCCAAAGAAAATATCTCTATTTCCCCTCTTCGACAACGCTTAGCGAAACACGATCGGCTTCAGATTTCCTCCCGGCAAACCTGGTGGCAGCCATTTTGGTAACTTTCGACCCTGATTTTTGGGAACAACCCACGGTCACTCTGCAAGACTTATGGCGCCGCAACACCTCCACTCTGGCTCAGCGTTTTGTTTCGGAGCTACTGTTCACCCATGAAAAACCAGGGATAAAGCGCACCTTCCAGGAGCAGATTTTGGCAAACCAACTCGTGAAGCGGTATGGGCAGGGGAAGGTGATTGAATGGTTTTTGAACAGCGCGCCCTTTGGCAGCGGGGTTTACGGCGCGGATGCAGCCTCCTGGTATTATTTCGGCAAACCAGCTTCTTCCCTTCGCCTGGCTGAAGCAGCCTTTTTAGCCGCTATGGCAGAAAAACCGGAGCTAGACCCTCGCCTGTCGAAAGACATGCTACTTCAGCGCCAAAAAGAGATCCTCCAAGCCATGCTGCAATACCAATGGGTGCAACCCGACGAAGGAACACAAGCCATCCAGGAGGAGGTTTCGCTATCTCCCCATGTTCAAGCTGACTCAGGACTCTTGGAAGGTAGGGCAGAGGAGGGTATCTCACCTGCCTATCTTGCTCTCGTTGTTCAGCAACTCGCCGAAACGATGCCGATTTCGGTGCTCCAACGTGGTGGCTATCGTGTCATCACCACTTTGGACCTGAACCTGCAACATGAGCTCGCCTGCACACTATCCTACCAACTGGCACGGGTGAACAACCTGCCCATTCCTGAGTTTAGAACACCATGTAACGCCAATCGTCTCTTGCCCAGCCTGGTGCGCAAGTCCACCTTTTCTGAGGCAGCAATTCACGGAGAGGCGCTTATCCTGGATGTACAACGCGGTCAAATCCTGGCTCTCGCCACCCAAGCAAAGGAGGCGCCGGGCAGCGCCAGCTTGCGCAGCCACCCCGTGGGCACGATGATGACTCCTTTTATTTATCTTATCGCCTTCACGCGCGGGATGGCGCCAGCCTCGCTGGTTTGGGATGTGCCCCCCACGAACGAAGAGCTTGGGCACCTGCCCCAATTTGGTACCCCCTACAAAGGGCCTGTGCGTTTGCGCATTGCCCTGGCAAACGATTACCTGATGCCCGCGATTCAGGTCAGTCAGCGTGTAGGGGTCGAAAACATCTGGAGTATGGTGCAACAGTTCGGCATGTTCCCCTGGGAAGACATCCAGGTGAACCAAAGCCGCGAGCCAATGGCGCTCTTCGAGGCAGAAACCAGCCTGCTCAGCCTGGCGAAAGGATATGCGATCATAGCCAATCAAGGAACCCTTGCGGGTGTGTATCCAGGCGAGCAGCAAGATAGACAAACGTCCTGGCAAGAAAGCCGCACTACACTCCAAAACCTTCCTTCACTTCCTGTAGTGTTAAGGGTAGAAAGAGCACCAGGAGAGATCGTTGCCTCCTGGGAAAGAACCGACAGTCGTCCAATGATCACTCCCCAGCTCGCCTATCTGGTGCATCACATACTAAGCGACGAGAGCGCGCGCTGGCCAAGCATGGGCCATCCCAACCCGCTGGAAATCGGGCAGCCCGCAGCGGTGAAAATGGGTACAACCTTGAAGGGTGAAGGCGCCTGGGTGATCGGGTATTTGCCTCAACTCCTGGCAGGAGTCTGGATCGGCGCAGAATCCGCTGCATCTCTACCGGCCGAGACACAAGAATTGGTGCGCGATGCCGCGGCCGGCTTCTGGCATGCCATCATGCAATATAGCAGTGCTGGTGTATCACCTCAGGAGTGGAAAATACCTCCCGGTATCATCAGAGTTCAAGTGTGCGACCCATCAGGCATGTTGCCCACAGCAGCGTGCCCCAATGTGGTTAGCGAAATATTCATCGAAGGAAATGAACCCACCCACGAGGATACTTTATACCAATTGGTTCCCATCAACCGTTCGAACCAAAAACTTGCAACCATCTTTACACCTCCAGAATTGATCCGTGAACAGGCATTTTTATCTATTCCCCCAGAGGCAGAAGACTGGGCAAAACAGGCAGGCATAGAACTCCCCCCAAGCGATTACGACCCTATCCCCGCCGAGCTGCCTGTGTACCCGGAGGCACACATCTCCGCGCCAAAGATGTTCGCTTTCGTCCGTGGAACGGTGTCCATCATAGGCAGCGCGGGAGGCGCAGGGTTCGATAGTTACATCTTGCAGTATGGTGCCGGACTAAACCCACAAGGTTGGTTCACGATTGCGGAGAGCAGCCACGCCGTGGATGATGGCCTGCTCGCCACTTGGGATACCAGCGGTTTAGATGGTCTTTACGTCTTGCAGTTACTGGTCGTGAGGGATGACCGCAGCGTCCAGAGGGCAAATCTATGCCTCACAGTGGATAACATCCCGCCACAAGTTTCAATCGTGTACCCTTATCATGGCAGTACCATCGACGCGTCGATCGAAAGACAGATCACCTTCAGCGTGCAAGTGGATGACAACCTGGGCATTCAAAGAGTATCTCTCATCCTCGACGGAGAAGCTCTAATAGAACTCGACCAACCTCCTTACGCGTTCACCTGGAGGGCGACAAAAGGCAAACATCAGTTTCGTGCGCGGGTCACGGATATGGCCGGCAATACGAACGAAGCACAAATCGAATTCATGGTTGAATAGCCTGAGCGTTTATTGTGGCTGGCGTTTTGACCTGACGCTTTTCGGCGCCGGATCAGGCGCATCTCCGGTTTCCCCCACAAGTTTGCGCAGAATCTTCCGGGTAGTGCTGAACGCCAATGGAGGCAGTTCATCAAGCCCGAAAAAGCCCACTCCATCCACATCATCACCAGGGAGAGAGGTTCCGGAAACCACCTGGGCGCGATAGACGATCAAAATATGCGCGCCGCGCGGGTGTTCCTGACCATAAAGCACATCGAATAAATCCATCGGGCGCACGGTTAAGCCTGTCTCTTCCAGGCATTCTCGGACCAAAGCTTCGCGGGGGTCTTCACCCGCATCGATGAACCCAGCAGGCAAGGTCCACAACCCACGTTGTGGATCGTTTACACGGCGCACCAGGAGGATACGACCGGCCTGTTCAATCAACGCGGCTACAGCGACTTTAGGATCGGCAAAATACGTCCAATCGCACCGAGGGCAATATAGTCGCTGGCGGCCAAAGCGTTCTCCCCACTCCAATAGGCTGGCACAATGAGGACAGTATTTAATTTCCTGGTCGATATGTGCACACATGGTCGAGGGCTTTCTAGCGCAGCTTCCTTTTGAACAGGACAGCCATAACGGCGCTCGCGACAGCCAATAGCCCTAAAAAAACCTGAAAAATCACAAGAGGGGTGAATGCGAACATTGGCGAGGTTCTTTGCGGCTGCTCCATACCGCCGCCAACACCCATGGGTTCACCATCTTGTAAGAGCACTTCTTCTGTAGGTGCTAAAGCTTTCATTTCCTCAGTGGGGCTTGGCGTTGGGGGCTCCGTCGCCGCAGGTTGCATCAAGGATAATTCTGGAGTGGACAAAGGCGTTTCTTGTAAAGGTTTCTCTGCTGGCATCGTCGCTTCTACAAGGTTTATTCCTTCCTCAGTAACCATGAGGGCCTGAACTTCTTCTGTGACCACCCCTTTTTCAGCAAATTTGGCGACAGGATATTCACCTTCCTCGGCCGGAGCAGCAGACATCATCCCCCTGGTAAGCGCGCTTGTGGAAAAGAAGCCATATACAAATACAACCAGAAGCAAAGCCACAGAGGCGAGGGAAACCGCGCGCAGCGCAGAAAATGCGAATACATAGGCACGTTCTTGCTTCTTTTTGCCGACCATCTCCGCGGTAAGCGTAAAGCGCCGCGGTGCCCTGATTCTAGGCTGAGTGCGCAACAGGGCGCGCGTGTGTTGGAGCGCATGGAGCTCCTGACGTAAATCCGACCTCTCTTTCAAAAGGGTTTCTAACTTGTACCGTTCTGCCTCAGATAGCTCTCCATCCAGATAAGCTGAAAGTGCTTCAATATCTCTTTCCGCAATCACTTTCTTCATAACGAACCCTCTTTCGATAGACGGTACACGCCAGGTAAAAGTTCCCTAAAGGATTGCAAGCAGCGCTGCATGCTCGCCCTGGCGCGTGCCAAACGGCTCTTCACCGTTCCCAAAGGCGCACCTGAAGCCTGCGCAGCTTCCTGATAATCCATGCCTTGCAAATCCACCAGGATCACTACGGCGCGAAATTCCGGGGGTAACCGCTTCAAGCACTCTTGAATCGCTCTGGCAAGCTCCATCCTCTCTGCAGCCATTTCGGGGGATTCGCGGCCATCCGCTAACCAGTTCGGGGCCTCGACTTCCTCCTCCTCCGGGTTGCGTGGCTCTAAAGGCACACTGGGCTGACGTCGGCGCCGGCGCAACTCGTCATAACATTTATTGGTCACAATGCGCAACAACCAGGAGCGAAATGAGCCCCCTCGATAGGAACGAAGCTTATGAAAGGCAACAATAAAGGTCTCTTGGGTAGCATCCTCTGCAGTGTGCGCTTCACCCATCATGCGATACGCCTGGTGATAGACCATATCCTGGTAGAACAAAACCAGACGATTGAAAGCTTCTAGGTCACCGCGCTGCGCGGCGAGGATCAGCGCTGCCTCATCCATACATCACCTCTTCGCTCCATGCACGCGAAAGTATGCATAAACCCCGCGCCATAGACCCATTGCCAGGATGCTTACACCTCCCAGAATGGCAATAAAGAGCGGTATCACGAGGCTCCTTAACCAAATGCCGCGCAGCCAACCTGCTAGGGGCGCGGCGAGTAATAAGGCCCATGCTACGCGCCATAACTGACGCCAATCGCCAGTGATGCGTTCATCAAACAAGCCCAACCAGGGGGCAACACAAAACCAGGCGAGTGTCAGCGGGAGAAAAGTCGCCAGCATGCGCGAGAGAGGCGCGCCTAAAGCTTCATGCGAGGCAAACCCAACCAAGGTGACTACAAGGATTGTGGCTATATCTCCCAAGATCAATGGAGTGTGCTTTCTGAGTGTACCAGCCTGCATGAGATTTCCTCTTTCGTAGTTCACGTTCACCGTTCTATCTTCTTTTACCAGCCAATGGTCACATACAAAGCAGGGTGGTCCGAAGCAATGCTGATCAGGTAGCTCGCCTCTAAAACTTGAATGTCAGAGGAAACGAAGATGTGATCGATCCGCCTTTGAGGATCGATCCCGGAATGGTCATCTCCAGACGGCCAGAGGAACAGCCAGGCGTCTCTGAGCGTCTCGAGGGTCATCGCATATTGAGGGGTGTCGGGGCGAAAGTTGAAATCGCCCATCAGAATCACCCTGGGCTTTCCATTTACAACCTGCAGCACTTGTTCCTGCTGAATCATCGGGCCACCATTCCCCAGATGGGTGACGAAGATGTTGAACTCCATGCCATCTAAAACCAAGACTCCCTCAATGGTTGCCGTTTGCTCTCCCTGACTATACATATAAAATGTGCGTGCGCTTTGAAGCGGAAGCCGTGAAAGCAAAGCTATGCCAAATGTCCCCAATACAGTTTTAGGCCCATAATAGGCGTGCATGTTCAAGCGATCCGCAAAGTAGCGCACCAAGTCCGCATTGCCATTGGCGATGCGATTGGTATCCGATTCTTGCAATCCGATGATATCGGCATCAACCGATCGCATCACCTCAAGCTGTTCGGCATATCCCCTTATTCCATCATCCCGGTAACCTTGCTGAATGTTATAGGTGAGCACTTTAAGCGTTCGCCCGGGAATGCCTGTGGTTTGCGGTTTCGCCTGGGTCGCCCAGACGCCCACCACACTGAAAACGGCTAGAGCAATGCCCACGGGCAGCATGCCGCGCCATGCAGGTAAACGCCCTTCACTTCTAAACCTCACCGACATGGTCGGCAGAAGGAGCATCAACCCTGCCACAAGGTGGACAAGCCAGAAGCGATCGCGGAAGTAGCCTCCCACCACCGGGATATAGTCGTACACCGATGTGAACACATGCGCCAATACCATGAGAAGCATATATACGCCCCCCAAAGTGAAGCCTGTGCCTAAAGCCTTGCGGCTCGCCCCAGAGCGCGTCAATTGATCAGCAAAGACGAAGAAATCCAAAAATATCACCGAAAAAGTAAGTAAGAGCACACCTAAAGCCAACCATCTCCATGGGCCAGGCACCGGTTCGAACAAAGGGTATGTAGCTGGATCAGCAGGGAATGGGATTTGGTGCAAATAAATAGTGCTGACCAACGCTAGGATAAACACAAGATTCCACGCGATCAACCAGCCTTTAGCGATAGACGTTCCATTTCGTAAATAATTCAATGTGCCCAAGCCGATCACAGGTGTGGCAAAGGCCACGAAAGCGACCACGACAAAGTAATGCGTTTGCGTCCAACGCACGATCACGCTTGGGGCGATAAAGGCAAAATAGAGCAGCATAAAAACCGCGAACAAACCAACGCTCGAAAGCACAACCAAACCTGGGCGATCAGGGTGTGTACCTAAAGACGAAGACTGTTCCTCGCGGAACGGTTCATTGATTCCATGCCATTCCTTCCACAAAACCAATACAGGGATGCCTGCCAGCAGCCACGCAACCCATTGGCCCGGTCCATAGGTGAGCATGTCCACGCCGGAGTTCCACGCGCGCACGAAAATTGAGAATCCTACTGCCAGCACCAGTCCATAAGCCATGTTCCATGAAAGGTTGGATCTCTTCCGAGTTCCGGCCTCGCAGAACAACCCGGCGAATAGAATCAAAGAGGTGGCTACGCCCAAACCACTGAGCAGCATTTTGCCACGCGTGGGAAGCAATGCTTCGATCAGGCGTGCCAGAACGACTCCCACCATCAGCCATCGCAGAATGTTCCCAGAGGGGCACCGGCGCATCAAGAACAAAATCACCGGCGAGAAAAACAGCACCACGGCGACGATTTCTGGCGGGATACTTGTGCCCATCAAGCCAAAAGCGTAAATCGCCTCGACGAAATCGGTGAGCAGTTGAAAGAAAAACAGAAAGAGAACACCATAAGCCACGGCAACCATGGTCATGTTATTGAACTTTGCCTTCATGCTGCCCTCCAGGAATATAACCAACGCGTGACATTGCTTCGCCAGGAACTGGCTCCCATTAACGCGGGGAACATCTCCTGCGCGGCCTCTTCTCCCCGCGATACCACCACATCAAAATTCGTCACGCGGTCTAACAAACCCACATCCTCGACGTGTGGACGGATGATCACATCGGGGCGATCGGTGCGTAACCGTGTTTCCGTAATACGGATACTGGCAATCTCCAACGAGCGCATGAAAATGTTGAACGCCATCCCTACGCGCAGCCGAACGATCTGCTTCAAGAAGGGGATTTGGGCAATAAAACTGACTGCTTCATTTGGGGTGACAGGTTTTGGGTGTGGTCGCGAGAGCACTACGGCGACTACTGGTGATCGCGGGGCAAGCCTGCGCGCGGCAACCACCGGTACAGGATCCAAAAGACCACCATCAACCAGGTAATACTTACCCCAAGGTTGCGGCGGGAAGACACCGGGTAGGGCGATGGTTGCCAGGACAGCATCTACCACCCGTCCCTGGTTGAGGATGATCTCTTCCCCAGTGTAGAAATCCACCGCAGTGAGGGACAGAGGAATGTGCATATCCTCAAAACGACGCTCGCCGAGCATCTCGTGCAATATTTGATTGATGCCTGCCACTCCCAGCAGGGAAGGTCCATCCCCAGGGCGCCGCGCATAAAGTTTGGATTGGTCTATGTGTCGAAAGCGTTCCAGCATCTCATCTGCTGAATAGCCTGCAGCCATCAACGCGGCGACGATGCCCCCGGCGCTGGTGCCAGCCACAGCTTTGATGGTGACATCATGGGCGTTTAGATACCGCAGCACACCTAAATGCGCAATCCCGCGCGCCCCTCCACCTCCCAAAGCCAGGGATACTGCCAGCTTAGAACGCATTATTCTCCTCCTCGAAGAATTGCTTCTCTGAGGCAGCATGATAACACAGGCTGCGTCCCTCGTGTACCACACTGCATGGCTGCGCGCCTCTTATTCCATGGGGATATTCTCTTTCTTCTTGCGGCTTTCCTCCAAAGCCTGCTCTGCAACTGAACTGATAAACATCGCCAACAATCCCAACCCTACGAAGACATAGAAAATCGTAAACACCTTTCCCAAGGTCGTGTGAGGGACAAAATCACCATATCCGATGGTCGTCAGAGTGATTACCGTGAAATAAAGGGCATCGATAAACTTCCAACTTTCGACGCGCACATAAAAGATCGTCCCCAAGAGGATGATCACAACGACAATGAGCAATAACCCCCGTAACTCAGCGTTGCTCAATATGGTTCTGAAGCGCTTGAATGCCTGATATAGGATGTAAAGGAAAGAGATCATCTAAAATGCCTCCTTTTCGGGCAATGGCAAATGCGCGCACGCCGGGTATTGCCATTTACAACAGAAAAAGCTACAATCCATAACATTGTTCCAGGTGTAAGCCTCCTTCCCTTTCTTCACACTTTAATTATTGTATCAAACAAAGTAAAGGAATGAACCCAATGCAGAAGAATATCAGCCATACGACCACACAAGACCATGAGAAGTTACATCGCAACATTTGGGCAACGAGCTTCACCAGCTTTTTCATGGATATTTCCAGTGAAATGGTGCTCAACGTATTACCCCTGTTTCTGGCTAATGTACTAGGCGTGAAGACGAACATCATCGGGCTGATCGAAGGTATTGCCGAATCGACTTCCAGCTTGATGAAGCTTGTCTCCGGGCGCATTTCCGACAAGATCGGAAAGCGTAAAGGATTGGCCGTGTTAGGCTATGGACTGTCCGCGGTAAGTAAGCCATTTTTCTATTTTGCTAATAGCTGGGGGTGGATTGCGGCGGTACGTTGGGCGGATCGCCTGGGTAAGGGTATCCGCACTGCGCCGCGCGACGCGCTGGTTGCAGATTCTGCCAAATTTTCTCAACGCGGGCTGGCTTTTGGTTTTCACCGCGCTGCGGATACCGCCGGTGCAGTGGCAGGCTTGCTCATTGCCATGGTTGCAGTGCATCTCACTCAGGGAAACACCGCCTTGCTGGGAGCAAAGGCTTTTCGCACAGTGGTCTTGCTAAGCCTGGTCCCTGCTTTTCTGGCAGTTGCCATCCTGGCACTTGCCGCTGTGGAAGTATCCGCTACTTCCTCCAACCATCGCCCCACCCTGGCGTTTAAATCCTTAGGCAAACCGTTCATAGGCTTCTTACTAATCGTCGGGCTATTCGAACTAGGGAACTCTTCGGATGCGTTTCTGATCTTGCGCGCCCAGGAACGCGGTATGAGCGTCGTCCAAATTTTGGGGATGCTTATTGCCTTCAACCTGGTGTACTCCCTACTTTCCACACCCGCTGGGGCGCTTTCCGATCGCGTGCGACGCCGTGATTTGCTCATCGGCGGATGGCTGGTCTATGCAGCCATCTATTTAGGATTTGGGCTGGCGCAAGCCACATGGCATATATGGGCGCTGTATATCGGATATGGGGTGTATTATGGTATGGCTTATGGCACAGCTAAAGCCTTCGTAGCCGATTTGGTGCCTGCAGAATTACGTGGCACAGCCTATGGCAGCTATAACGCTGTTCTGGGCATCCTCGACTTCCCCGCTTCTTTCATTGCAGGAATCCTTTGGCAGGGTGCCGGCGGCTGGCAGGGCTTTGGCGCCTCGGCGCCGTTCATCTTCGCCGCGCTCATGGCGCTGATCGCCGCGCTGCTACTCTTCTTTTACTTCAAAGAGACAGAAATAAAAAATGGTTAAAACACGCAGCCTTCCTGAAACGATCCTGGCGTTGCGCTTCCATCGCAGCCCCACGCGCCTGGTGATCACCAAAATTTTGGGGAGCATACGCCATGCATGGTATGTCTCTGCCACCTCCCCGCTACGGCTGGAGCGCTTGCCCATTCCCAGCCTGCCCTCTGAATCATGGGTGCGCGTCAAACCACGCCTAGTAGGGATTTGCGGTTCGGACGTCAAGCAGGTACAAATCAAAGGGGCGATTGACAATCCCCTTACCGCGTTGCTCTCCTTCCCGCATGTATTGGGGCATGAGGTGGTCGGAGAGATCGAGACATGCGGCGCTCAGGTCAACGATCTATTTCCAGGCCAGCGCGTGGTGATCAACCCATGGCTCTCTTGTCAGCCGCGGGGCATTCAACCCGTTTGCCCCGCGTGTGAGGCGGGAGATTACTCACTATGTCACAACTTCGATCGAGGCATCCTCCCTCCGGCACTACACCTGGGCAACAACAGTATGGTACCCGGGGCTTTTTCCACAGCCTTCGTTTGCCACGCTTCCCAATGTTTCCCTTTGCCCGATCATATTAGCGATGAAACTGCTGTGTTGGCAGACCCCGCCAGCGTCGCCTTACATGCCATCTTACGCCATCCACCGGACCACCCCGAAGCCAGCGTACTGGTCTTCGGGCTGGGTGTCATCGGTCAAACCACGGTGGCGATTTTGCGGAAGCTTTACCCCAGGTTGACTATCTATGGCATCGGACGTTACCCCCACCAGAGTGGAGCGGTGGCCGAGCTTGGCGCAGACTTGGTGTTGAGTGGCAAGCCTGCAGAGTGGATCCCCAAACTCGCCCAAACGATACAAGCGCGCTTGCTACAGCCGTGGTATGGACTGCCCTGGATGCTCGATGGGGTGGACTGTGTCTATGACACTGTCGGTTCTCCGCGTAGCGTAGCGGAGGCATTGCGCGTCGTGCGCCCCCGAGGCAAGATCGTCATTGCGGGTGTCGAAGCGCCCAAACGGTTTGAATGGACTCCCTTGTACTTTAAAGAAGTTCAGCTTATCGGCTCAAATGCCTTCGGTGTGGAGACGTTCCAAGGAAAGCGCCAACACGCCATGCAAATCTATCTGCAACTGGTCGAGCAGGGGCTAGACCTGAGCCACCTGATCACCCACCGCTATCCCCTGAGCGCATGGAAACAGGCGTTCCAGGCTTTGTTCTACAAAAGGCGCAGCGGAGCGGTGAAGGTCGTGTTCGATATGCGCCTTTAAAGGGGATGAACCTTAAAAAAATCACCTATTATCCCAAGTCTTATTGACTTCAAGCAAGAAATCATTATAATTTCATTAAACATCTTGTTGCTCATCATGCGAGCGCAGAAGGAAGCTTTTCACACAATTTCCAGTACAAATATAGCATTCACAAACCAAGCGTCACATCATAGGTAAAACTTATTGCAACAGGAGCAACGCGAGGGCGATCTCCAGAAAGGAGGTGCATATAGCGGAAGCCTTGCGGATGGCTAATAAGCCTGACCGCATAAACGCAATAAACCAATCCCAAAAACGAGAATTGGCTCTATGTTACGCCTGTTTCATCGCCTCGGCGATGAAACTGCAAACTGCCTGATCCTTAAAAAGGAGGCTGAATATATGAAGACCGTTTTTGTTCACCCTGAACGCTGTATTGGCTGCAAACAGTGTGAAATCGCCTGCGCTGTAGCCCACTCGCAAAGTAAGAACCTTTTTCTTGCAGTTTTCGAAGACCCACCCCCAAAACCACGCATCCATGCTGAATCCGGTCTGGTGCTGAACACTTCCTTTCCCAATAAATGCCGCCATTGCAACCCAGCTCCCTGTGAGGCAGTTTGCCCTACGGGAGCGATCTTTCGCTCAAGCGAACATCCCGAAATCGTTTTAATCGAGGCCAAGAAGTGCATCGCTTGTGGGATGTGCGCTATGGTTTGTCCTTTCGATGTCATCACCTACTATGCATCTGCTACTGCCCCTTACAAGGTTGCTGTAGCGATCAAATGCGACCAATGCATTGAACGGCAAAAAATTGGAGAGATACCCGCATGTGTGCAAGCCTGTAAAGTTGAAGCGTTAGAGTTCGGCGAAGTCAATGAATTGATGAAAGCGGCACGCGAGCGGTATTCCGAAAAAGTGCTTGGCACATTTGACCTGGAAGGTATACCCCCGCGCCGCGAAGAACGGTTTCCCATCAGCGTAAATGCCTGGAGACAATGGGGGAAGTCGATATCCGCTCTAAACGTTGAACCTCAGAAAGGAGCATGAGAAATGTCCACAATCATCAGCTCTAATGGATATAAGAATAAAAGTATCAATCGCGATACCTGGGCCATGCTTGAGATCGCTAAGCGCGAAGGCATCGAAACAGTGTGGGACCGACTGGCAAAGCAAGAACCTCAATGTGGATATTGTAGCCTGGGTACCAGTTGCCGAAACTGCATGATGGGTCCCTGCCGCGTGGACCCCTTTGGCAATGGTCCCCAAAAGGGAGTGTGTGGTGCAGATGCGGACATCATTGTCGCCCGCAATCTGGCGCGCACGATCGCCGCAGGCGCCTCCGCCCACTCCGACCACGGACGCGACATCCTGGAAACACTTTATCATGTCGGTCAGGGAAAGACCGATATTTACAAAATCAGTGAGCCGGAAAAGCTGCGCAAAATCGCCACTGAATACGGTCTTGTCGTCGATCAAAAGAGTGACCAGGAAATTGCAGCAGCCTTGGCATGGGAAATAATGGAAGACTTTGGTATGCATCGTGAACAATTACCATTGGCGAAACGTGCTCCCCAAGCCAGACAAGAAATTTGGAATAAGACGGGCACCTTTCCACGTGGCGTTGATCGTGAGAATGTTGAGGTACTACATCGCACCCACATGGGCGTGGACAACGACTGGGTAAACATCCTGCTGCATGCAGTGCGCACCAGCTTGAGTGATGGTTGGGGAGGTTCGATGATCGCAACCGAATTGTCCGATGTGCTCTTCGGTACTCCCACACCAAAGATGTCACAGGTCAATCTAGGCGCGATTAAGGCCGATCATGTCAATATCATATTGCATGGACACAATCCGATGCTGAGCGAGGTCATCGTTGCGGCTTCTCAAGATAAAGAACTGGTCGCTCTCGCCAAGGAAAAAGGCGCCAAAGGAATCAACCTGGCGGGGTTGTGCTGCACCGGGAACGAAGTGTTGATGCGCAAAGGCATTCCTATGGCAGGCAATCACCTGATGCAGGAACTCTGCATTATGACTGGGGCGATAGAGGTAATGGTCGTAGATTATCAATGCATCATGCCCTCCGTTACGCAGACAGCACACTGTTACCATACCAAGGTGATCAGCACCTTCGACAAAGCGAAGTTCCCGGGCGCAGAGCATGTTCATTTCGATCCTGAACGCGGTTTGGAGATTGGAAAGCAAATCGTACGTCTCGCGGTGGAGAACTTTGCCAATCGCATCCCAGAGCGGGTCTATATCCCGGTCGAACCCGCTCCTATAATGGCTGGATTTTCTGTCGAGGCAATCCTCAACGCGCTGGGAGGTACCCCTCAACCGCTGATTGATGCCATTGTCAAAGGGAGCATTCGCGGGGCAACAGGTGTGGTGGGGTGTAATAACCCTAAGATCAAACAAGACTTGGGCCACACCGAGTTAACCAAACGGCTTATAGAAAACGATATCCTGGTCGTGGTGACTGGTTGTGCAGCAGTAGCGGATGGCAAAGCAGGTCTGATGGTGCCCGAAGCTGCCGATCTGGCCGGTAAAGGTTTAGGGCAGGTGTGCAAAGCCCTAGGCATACCTCCAGTGTTGCACTTGGGGAGTTGTGTAGATAACACCCGCATCCTGGTGTTAGCTGCTGCACTTGCAAATACACTGGGCGTAGATATCAGCGCTTTGCCACTGGCAGGCGCCGCGCCAGAGTGGTATTCTGAAAAAGCAGTTTCCATTGGCGCATATGTCGTTGCCTCTGGAATTTTCACTGTCTTGGGAACAGCGCCCCCCATCTTCGGCAGTCCAAATATAGTGAAATTGCTCACTGAAGGGTTAGAGGGCGTATTTGGTGCGACCTTTGCGGTAGAGCCAGATCCAGATCGCGCAGCAGTCCTTATCCGCCGACACATCGAGCGCAAGCGCGCCGCGCTCGGCCTGGAAGCCATCGATCCAGATACCATCGCTATGCCCGAAGCGCAACTTAGCCTGATATAAAGACGGTAGGAGCCTGATGGTTCGCCGTCAGGCTCTTTTCGTCAGAAAGGAGCGAAACATGACCGCTCAAATCGTGATCATTGGTGCAGGCCCAGCTGGCGTTACGATGGTAGAAACCCTGCGCAGATACGACCAACATTCGCGCTTGGTCATGATCAGCGCTGAACCCTATCCCCCCTACTCTCCTCCGGCGATGGTCGATCACTTTATGTACAACTCTTATGCGCATCTTTGGAAAGGAGAGGACTGGCCAGAGAAGATGGGGGTAGATTATCGCTCTGGGATAGCAGTCTCCCGCGTGGATGCCTCAAACCGGGAAGTTTATCTCGAGGATGGAACTACCTTACCATTCAGCTACCTGGTCATAGCCAGCGGGAGCCGGCTGTATGCGCCTGTGCCTGGAGCTGAAATGGAGGGGGTCTATAATTTCAAATCCTTGAGCATGGCAAACGCGTTACTCGAACGCATCAAGCAAGGGAAAGCGCGTAGCGCTATCATCGTCGGCGCAGGTTTTATCGGGGTAGAGATCGCTTTGCTCCTGCGTCATTTGGGAGTAGAAGTGATCCAAATCGAAATGCTCCACCAGGTGATGCCCGCTATGTTGGATGAGGCCTCTGCCCGTTTTGCTCAACAAATCATGGAAGAAAAAGGGGTGGACCTGCGCTTAGGCACAAAAGCATCCCATTTCTTCGGTAATGGACTTGTCAAAGGAGTAAAACTAGAAAACGGTGAAAGCCTGGAGGCAGATATATTAATCGCAGCCACCGGTGTGCGCCCAAACATTGACTTCCTTCAGGGCAGCGGGATTCAAGCTCAATGGGGCATTCGTGTAGACTCCCACCTGCGCACCAACTACCCATACATCTACGCAGCAGGCGATGTGGTCGAGGCTCCTGATCGAATCACTGGCGAGACTTACGTACACGCCATCTTTCCTAATGCCACAGCTCAGGGTCATCTGGTTGGCTTGAACCTGGCTGGTTTTGAAGTGAGCTACGAAGGCGCTGAGAGAATGAACAGCCTGAAGCATCTCGGTTTACCAATCCTCGCAGTGGGCCTGAAGCACGGAGATGAATTGTTGGAGGTCAAAGGGAACGGGTATCGTCGCGCTTTGTACCTGCAGGAAAACCGCCTGGTGGGATACCAGCTTGTTGGAGATATCCGCATCGCTGGCGCATTACGCACATTGATGTTGCGCGGAGAGAAACTGGCGCCAATCAAAGAGCGTCTCCTAAGCCCCGACTTCGGACAGGGCTCATTGGTCTGGAATTCCATAGGGCTATAGCTATCCCGGTCACTTCTACGCGCTCAAAACAAACCTGATCAATAGTCACCTTTTTGGACGATGGTTCCTCCGGGAATGACCTGGAGGAACCCTTTTTTCTGTTTCTTCTGCTTCCCGCCCCCCGATCACCTGCCGTTGCCGCTTCACCTCGAAACTTCGTCCGACATGCAACCAGGCACCTATAATGTTTTCCGGAGCGGGACTCGGCTGTATCCTCCCTGTACTATCACTAACGCCCCTCAATTTAGGCATGCTTCGCACCATTTCGCATGAGCCCGAAATCGCTACGCGTGGAATTGGCAACTTTTTTCACCAATGGTACAAGAAAGGATCCTCAATAAGTCACAAGCTAAGATACAATAATTGGGTAAGAGATGATCTATGCGTAGTCATTTCTTAACCATGTCACTCCAGATTTTAATAAGACCTCTCTTTTTGATCCTGTTAATCCTCAGCCTGATTGCGTCTTCAGGATGTAGCGCTCTTTTTCATTCGGGCGACAGATCCAGCCTCAACCTCACCGCCACTGCAGCGTTCATTGCCACCAACGCCCCCCCTCCCACGGCGACGATCACCCCTTCTTATGTCTTTCCAAGCTGCGAACCGCATCCCAGCGCCTATGCACCGCCGCAGGCACCTTTGTTCACACCTTCCACTCCTACCAGCGAAGCTTTCCCACAAGCAGCGACCCTGCGTACTTTGGCAGAGCAGAAACAACTTTTAATTGGCGTTTCTGTCTCGCCCAGCCGCGTGAAGAATCCGCAATACGCGGCGTTGATCACCCGCGAATTCAACATGATCGTGCCGGAGAACTCTTTGAAATGGGTGGTGGTGCACCCCGAACCCGAACGTTTCGACTTCACCGAAGGGGACACGATCATCGGTTTCGCCCAGTCGCACAACCTGAAGGTGCGCGGCCATGTGCTCGTCTGGGATGGGCAGCTTCCCGAATGGGTGCTCCAGTCAGAGCACACGCGCGAAGAGTGGATGCACATCCTTTGCACGCACATCAAGACCCTGGTCACGCGGTACCGTGGCAAGGTGTACGCTTGGGATGTGGTCAATGAAGCCTTCAATACAGAAGGTTTATTACGCGAGACCATCTGGTTGCAGCGGATTGGACCAGATTACATTGCCATGGCGTTCCAATGGGCACACGAGGCAGATGACGCTGCACTGCTCTTCTACAACGATTTCGATGCAGAGGGGATGAATGCCAAATCCCACGCCATCTATGCCATGGCACAGGCATTGATGCACCTGGGAATCCCCATCCACGGCATTGGCATGCAAATGCATACCTGGCTGTGGGGACCACCCCTGCCCATCGAGATGAAAGAGAACATGCAACGCCTAGAGGCGATTGGGCTGCGCGTGCACATCACCGAGATGGATATCCGCCTACAATACAGCCCGAACACTATGGCGGCAAAGTTCATCGAACAAGGAGAGATGTACGCCCAATACATGCGCACATGTCTTCAAGCCCCGAATTGCGAAGCTTTCGTCACCTGGGGGTTGAGCGATAAACACTCCTGGATTCCTTACTTCACCGGTCAACCTGATGCGCCATTGCTTTTCGATGAAAATCTGCAGCCCAAGCCCGCATACTTCGCCATTATGAACGCCCTCACTCAACCCTGAGGGCCAGCCAAACACTAAAAAAGATCGCCAAGGATTGCATCTCAACTCCCGCTTCAGCTGCAGGCGTTGCCCAGGACCGGGAATCGGCCAAGCATCCTCACCAGGGCAATAAACCTGCGCTCGTAACGCCACAAGAACGCTTCTACGGCTTAGCGCCAAACGATCTCTCCAGAAAGCGGCAGCAACCCAAGAGAAGGGTAATCATCGACTTATTCTGTGATATTCGTCTTAAATTTCGTTGCATTCTTTCCCCCTTTGAAGAAAAAAGTTGACAGCTCACCTGCGCGATGCTAGAATTTAGAAAAAGATTAACGCACCGCGCGCGGCGTGATCGAAGTAAAAGGGCCACCGAGATTTCAAAGTCGCCATGACCCTGTTCAATCTGTGATGGTTGTGGCGTGTTTGCTTAAAACAAAATGACCTCTTCAGCAATTTGCGGAGCTGTAGCGCGGCTTTCGAAGCTTACGACGAGGCTCAGGCGCGATCACCACCGCACAGGAGGGCATTTTGGATTTTTAGAAAGGTACATCGCCTGAATCTATGGAGCAAAAACCATGCAACCATCTTCTCCATTAACAATGAGGCCAACCGATTACCGACGCAGTAAACCCGCAGCAGCCATGGTCATCGGCGGTGGCATCGGAGGTATGCGCGCCGCTCTTGATCTTGCAGACGCAGGGCTGAAAGTCTATTTAGTCGAACAAACCCCTTGCCTGGGCGGTAGAGTTGCTCAATTGGGTTTTATGTTTCCACAACACGATTGTGTGTTGTGCCGCGGCACACCAGATCACGGCTATGGGTGCACACGACCTTCCATTTCACCTGCTTACATGCAACACAACCAGCATCCGAACATCCAGGTACTGACCAATACGCATGTCACCGATGTCGAAGGGCAGGCAGGAGACTTCACCGTATCGTTGCGACAGGAGCCGCGCTATGTGGATGTGGAACGCTGCATCAATTGTGGTTATTGCAGCGAAGTCTGCCCCATCGAGCTTCCGAACACCTATCAGCAGGAGATGACCATGCGCAAGGCGGCATACAAAGTCGCGGCGCGCGCTATTCCGGATGCCTATGTCATCGACAAAGGTCCCTATTGCGATGATTGTCAGCGTTGCGTACAGGTATGCCCCACGCAAGCCATCGATCTCAACCAAAAACCGCGCTTGCTTAGCGTTGAAGTGGGGGCGATTATCTTAGCGCTGGGCTTCGAAGTCTTCGATGCCAGGGAGTTAGGCGAGTTAGGTTTTGGGCGCTTCCCCAATGTGCTCAGCGCCATGCAGTATGAGCGCCTTGCCAGCCGCTCTGGGCCCACCGAAGGCATCATTCTGCGCCCTTCGGATGGTCAGAAGCCGCGCTCTATTGCCTGGCTGCAATGCATTGGCTCGAGGGACAAAAAGAACGCCTTCTGTTCCTCGATTTGTTGTATGTATGCTACCAAAGAGGCCATCCTGGCAAAGCAGCGCCTGGGCGAAGATGTGGATTGTCGCGTGTTCATCATGGATGAGCGCGCCTTCAATAAAGAATACAGCACCTACTTTGCCAAAGCTCGAGAGTATCATGGGATTCAATATACCTGGTGCCGCGTTTCGCAAATTCACCAGGAACCCCAAACGCATGATTTGATCCTGCATTATGCTGATCCCGATGGGAAAAAATATGCCGAACACTTCGATATGGTGGTGTTAGCCACCGGCGTGCAACCGCCGCATTCTGCTGCCGAGCTGGCGCAAATGATGAACATCGAACTGAACGGCTTTGGCTTTTGTAAGACGGATAAGTTCACCCCCCTGCAGACGACGCGCCCTGGGGTGTTCGTTTGCGGAGCGTTCTCTTCGCCTAAGGAAATCGTCGAGACGGTGATCGATGCCAGCGGTGCCGCCGCGGAAGTGATGCGATTGTTGAACGATCGCCTGAACACATACCCATTCACTCGTGAATGGCCCTTCTTGTATGCACAGCCCCTACCGCCTGAACGCGATATCAGCCAGGAAGAGGTGAAAATTGGCGTGTTCGCATGCACATGTGCGAAAACGCTTAGCCAGGAGTCGGAGCATACAACGGGTTTATTAGATTTTCACCAAATGGTGCATCAGGCTTCCTCATGGCCGGGGGTGGTACACACTCAAATCATGGACACCGCCTGTTTCCCAGAACAGCTTGCCGAAATTCAACAGAAAATTGCCGATTTGGGGCTCAACCGTATCCTCATCGCTGCCTGCAGTAACCGCACGCATGATTCCCTGTTCCAGAAGACCGCTCGCCAGGCGGGTCTTAACCCTTATCTGGTAGAGTTGGTCAACCTGCGCGAACACTGCAATCGCGTGCATCTCTGGCAAAAAGAACAGGCGAACCGTAAAGCCATCGAAATGGTGCGCGTTGCGGCGGGACGCATTGCCGCTGCCCAACCAGTACATAAACAGCGCCATCGCTGCCGCCCTTCTGCGTTGGTAATTGGAGGAGGCGTGTCTGGCATGACCGCGGCGCTGGCAATTGCGGATAGTGGCTACGATGTGCACCTGGTGGAACGCACGGATATGTTGGGTGGAAACCTGCTTACCTTACATTACGTAGCAGAAGGGTATAACCCACAGCTTTTGTTGCGCGACTTGGTCAATCGCGTGCGCGCCCATCAGCGCATCATCACCTACACGCGCACGCGCGTGGCACAAATTCGTGGACATGTCGGCTTCTTCCAAACCGAATTAGAGTCGCGCTTGGCCGGCGATCAGATCGAACGCGTGACGATCGAACATGGTGTGATCATTATCGCCACCGGCGGTAAGGAAGCACGTTATCATCCTTGGTTGAGATTCCCTAAAGTGATCACTCAGCGCGAATTAGAAGAGAAGATCATTCACCACCCCGAAGAAATCGCCGCCTTGAAAGACGTAGTAATGATCCAATGTGTCCGTCCCGAAAACACACCGGATTACTGCTCACGGGTGTGTTGCACCAACACGATGAAGAATGCCATTCGCCTGAAACTGTTCAACCCCCAATGCAATGTCACAGTGTTATATCGCAATATTGTCACGTATGGTTTTCGTGAGCAGTACTATACCGAAGCGCGGCGCAAGGGTGTGGTGTTCATTCGTTACAGCGATGCCCAACCTCCGAGGGTGCATTACAACGAAGATTTCGACCGCATCGAAGTGCAGGTGCGCGACCCCAGTCTGGACCGCTGGGTGAACCTCTCTGCCGACTTGGTGCCGCTCAGCATGAGTGTTTTACCCTCAGAAGGCACACAAGAACTGGCAAAGATGTTGCGTGTGCCCCTCTCCAGCGAAGGGTTTTTCGAAGAAGCCCAACTCAAACTCCGCCCCATGGATTTCATGCGCGACGGCATCTTCCTGGCAGGTATGGCACACTATCCCAAATTCCTGGAGGAAAGCATCAGCCATGCTTTAGCGGCCGCGGCGCATGCTCTGGCATTGCTTTCATCCCACGAAGGGCTCTATCTGGGAGGCGTGGTTGCCCAAGTGGATGCAGAAAAGTGTGTCGGTTGTCTCACATGCACGCGCACCTGCCCATTCCAAATCCCACAAGTCATTCAAGTTGAAGGGCGGCACGGCGTAGGAGGCTTGGGCGGCGCAGCGTACATCGACCCGGCACTTTGCCAGGGATGCGGCACATGCACCGGGGAATGCCCGGCAAACGCCATTCAATTGGTCAACTACACGGACGCCCAGATATTGTTGAGCGAAATCGGCGGCTTGGGACAATGGTTGCCCAACAACACAGCAATTCGACAACCTCTTCTCTCAAATGAAGCATAGGTCGAGGCAAAGCATATGGCAAGGCAACATTCTATGACAAACTTTGAGCCCGAAATCACCGCCTTCTATTGTGTATATTGCGGCTATATGGCTGCAGATACGGCGGGTTCTTTGCACATTCAATATCCCGCCAATATCAAGTTCATTCGTCTGCCCTGCACCGGCAAGACGGATATCCGCTATATCCTGGAGGCTTTCGAACAAGGTGCAGATGGCGTGTACGAGATCGCCTGCCCGATTGGCAACTGCCACCATGTACGCGGCAACGAGCGTGGTCTGGCGCGCATCCAGCGTGCAAAGAAGATTCTGGATGAGATTGGGCTGGGCAGCGAGCGCCTAGACATGTTCTTCATGTCCGGTTCACAAGGGCAAACCTTTGCCAAGGCTGCGCAAACGATGACGGAACGCATCCGCAAGCTGGGACCAAACCCGCTTAAGGGCGAAGCACATCTCTTCGAGGAAGCGCTGCTTACAGCAAGCACCGAACCTGTGGAAGATGAAGAAGCTGTCGATTTTCGAGGTCGCCGGCGCGGAACGAAACCTCGTGAGCCACATTGATCAACCAAGCTAAATGAGGTAAAAACCAAGACGCACGATGAGCACAAAACCACAACTTCCAGAGAAGCAAAATCCTATTGGCGCCGCCATGGTCATTGGAGGCGGTATTGCAGGCATGCAAGCCTCTCTTGAGTTGGCAGAGCAGGGCTTTAAGGTATTTTTAGTCGAAAAAGAATCTGCCATCGGCGGCAAAATGGCGCAATTGGACAAGACCTTTCCAACCAACGATTGCGCCATGTGCACCATATCGCCCAAGCTGGTGGAAACCGGGCGGCACCCCAACATCCAAGTGATGACCAATACAGAAGTGCTCCAGGTGAAAGGCAGCGCGGGGGATTTTCAGGTCAAAGTAGTGCACAAACCGCGATATGTGGACGAAAACCGCTGCGTGGCGTGCGGGGATTGTAGCAAAGTATGTCCCGTGATTGTGCCAGATCGTTACAACGAAGGGTTGAACAAAAGGACAGCCATCTACAAACTATACCCCCAAGCCGTGCCGAATGCCTATGCCATCGAAAAGCGCGGCATCGCGCCTTGTAGAGATGCCTGCCCGGCGGGTCAACGTGCGCAGGGTTATATCGCCCTGATCCGCGAGGGGCGCTGGCATGACGCGCTACGGGTGATCAAGATGGACAATCCGTTTCCAGGGATATGCGGGCGTATTTGCAACCATCGCTGCGAAAGCGCCTGTAACCGCGGCTTGGTCGATGAGCCGATCAACATCCGCGCCTTGAAACGATTTGTCACCGACAAAGTATATGCCGAACCGCGCCAGCCCGTGGAGCCTGCGCCAAAGATTTATAACAAGCGCGTGGCAATTATTGGCGCCGGACCTTGTGGTCTAACTGCGGCACAAGACCTGGCACGCGCCGGCTACCCGGTGACCATCTTCGAAGCCATGCCGGTTCCTGGCGGCATGTTGCGCTTGGGCGTTCCAGAATATCGCCTGCCCAGCCATATCATCGAACGCGAAGTGCAAGACATCATTGATTTAGGCATCGATCTGCGCCTCAATCATCGCATCGACAATTTAGATGAAATATTTGCTCAAGGGTTTGACGCGGTGCTCATCGCAGTCGGCGCACACGAGGGCATTCGCTTGCCCATACCCGGCGCAGATCTAGAAGGTGTGCTGGTAAACACGCACTTTCTGCGTGATGTCCGCCTGGGAAAGTATTCGCCAGAGGGAAAAGCCGAGCCTGGTACACCTCCTCTCGGTCGGCGCGTTCTGGTGTTAGGGGGCGGAAACGTCGCCATCGATTGCGCGCGCAGCGCTGTGCGTTTGGGGAGCGAGGTGCATCTCGCTTGTGTAGAGGGCCGCGAGAACATGCCGGCGCACCCTTGGGAAGTAACCGCTGCGGAGGAGGAAGGGGTGACCATCCATGCCGGGCGCTCTTTCGAACAAATCCTGGGCGACGAGCACGGGCACGTACGCGGCGTGGAGTGCATGCATGTTGCCTCTTTCCACTTCGATGAGAGTGGGCGACTGCACATAGAGAAAGTACCCGATTCCAAACATGTTATCCCCTGTGACACGGTCATCTTTTCTGTCGGTCAGCGCGCGGGTCTGGCATTCATCCCGGGTGATGCCGGTGTAGGCATCACCGAACGTCAAACTATTGCCATCAATCCCAATACGCTGGCTGCCACGAGACCAGGGGTGTTCGCTGCGGGGGATAGCGTTTCAGGCACCGCATTTGTCATCGAAGCGGTTGCCAGCGGGCATAAGGCAGCCGAGTCGATCATCCGCTATTTGAAGGAAGAACCTCTTGAACCAGCACCCAAGCCAGAGCTCCCGGTGGTACATCTCTCCCGCCAGGAAATAGAGACACGCTTGCAAAACGGGGAAATCACCATCCAGCCCCGTGTTCCGATGCCGGAATTGCCTGTAGAAGCGCGCATTCGTAACTTCGTCGAGGTAGAAGGAGGCTATGACGACGAAAGCGCACAGGCAGAAGCGGCGCGCTGCCTGGCTTGCGGCGTGTGTTCCGAATGTATGAGCTGTGTGTTTGCCTGTGGAAGAGATGCCATCCATCACGACGAGGCCGAGCGCCTCGAGGAGGTTCACGTAGGCGCGATTATTCTGGCTCCCGGTTACCAAATCTTCAACGCACATTTGTCTCAAGAATTTGGCTTGGGGCGATATCCAAACGTGCTCACTTCCTTGCAATATGAGCGCATGCTCTCCGCCAGTGGGCCAACAAAAGGCAGCATCCGCCGCCCCTCGGATGGCAAACATGCCAAACGCATCGCTTTTTTGCAATGCATCGGCAGCCGAGACCAGAGCCATGATTATTGTTCCTCCGTATGCTGCATGTATGCTGCCAAAGAGGCGATCATGACCATCGAACATGCTCGCGCGGAAGCGCGCGATGGTAATGGCGATGCACAGGTCACTTGCCAGGTGTTTTTCATGGACACACGCGCCTTCAGCAAGGGCTATGAGGAATATTACCGCCGTGCGGAGAAAAAATATGGCGTCAAATACACTCGCTGCCGCTTGAGCGATGTCAAACAAGACACAGAAACTCACAACCTGCGCGTGCGCTATTACACCTCTTACGAAGAAGATGCAGCATTGGTCGAGGAAGAGTTTGACCTGGTCGTTCTGAGCGTGGGAATGGAAATTTCCGATTCGGTCAAAGACCTAGGAAAGCGCCTGGGGGTCGAGTTGGATGACTACGGTTTTTGCCACACGACGTTGTTCTCCCCCTTGCAGACCAGCCGGGCAGGCATCTATGTCGCCGGGCCTTTTCGCGAACCTAAAGACATCCCGGAAACGGTCATCGAAGCCAGCGCGGCAGCAGCCAACGCGGCGCAACTCCTTGCTCCGGCACGATTCACCCTGGCTACCCGCCAAGAATATCCACCCGAACGGGACGTGCGCTGCGAAGAGCCACGCATTGGCGTATTTGTCTGCCATTGTGGTAGCAATATCGGTGGTTATCTGGATGTGCCCGGAGTGGCGGAATACGCGCGCACGCTACCTGGAGTGGTACATGCAGAAGACAACCTGTACACCTGCTCTCAGGATACGATTGCCCATATCATCGAGCAGGTAAAAACCCTAAACCTGAATCGCGTCGTTGTGGCTTCGTGCACTCCACTCACCCATGAGCCGCTGTTTCAGGATGCCATCCGCCATGCGGGACTGAACCCGCATCTGTTCGAGATGGCAAACATTCGCAATCAATGCTCATGGGTGCACTCTTCCGATTGGGAAGGTGCCACAGAGAAAGCCAAGCAACTCACACGCATGGCAGTGGCGCGCGCCGCGCGTCTGGAGCCTCTCCTGGTCAACGAAGTATCGGTCAACCCAGCAGCACTGGTCATCGGAGGCGGAGTTGCAGGGATGACGGCTGCGTTATCCCTGGCGGATCAGGGATTTACCGCTCATCTGGTCGAAAGGGAGGATCGGTTGGGAGGTAACCTGCGTCACCTGCACTACTTCGCCAGCCTGGAGGAAGATGAGCACCTCTGGACACCCCAAGAGTACCTCGCCGAGATGGTTGATAAAGTGAGCCATCACCCCCGCATCCAGGTGTACTTGAATACAGAAGTTGAAGAAACCAGTGGATTCAAAGGCAACTTCACCACGCGTTTACGACACAATGGGCACACCGTTCAGGTGGAACATGGTGCCACCATCGTTGCCACCGGAGGAGTGGAATATAAAGGCACAGAATACAACTATGGCCAGGATGCTCACATCCTCACTCAACTGGAATTCGAAGCCTTATTGGCGCATGGGGAAACGACACAATCCTTGCCCAAATCCATCGTGATGATTCAATGCGTCGGTCCTGCCGAGCGTTTCTGTGCGCGCATCTGCTGCACCTCGGCTCTCAAGAACGCCCTCAAACTCAAACAACTCTATCCAGAGGCGCAAATCACCATCCTCTACCGAGACATACGCACCTATGGCTTCAAAGAACGTCTGTACACCGAAGCCAGGAAGCGAGGGGTGCGCTTCGTGCATTATGAATTCGACCAGAAGCCGGAAGTGCTCCTCCCCACCTCGGAACACGGCTTGCAGGTGCGTTTTTGGGAGCCGGTGCTCAAACGCCAGGTGAGCCTGGAGACGGAATACATTATTCTCAGCACCCCGGTTGTGCCTCCCAAGGATATGCAACAGCTTGCCAGCCGCCTGAAACTCTCCACAGATATGGACGGTTTCTTCCTGGAGGCGCATGTCAAATTACGACCGGTAGACTTTGCGGCTGATGGCGTTTTCATGGCAGGCATGGCGCATTATCCCAAACTTTTGGATGAAAGCATTGCCCAGGCACTGGCTGCAGCCTCGCGGGCTGCCAGTTTACTCTCACAAGAAAAGATGCTCACCAACGCTCGCGTAGCGGTGGTCGAGTCATCGAAGTGCGTGGGCTGCCTCACATGCGTACGCATTTGCCCATACGAAGTGCCGAAAGTCACCCCACAATACACCGGCGCAGGAGCCATCCTAGGCGCAGCGTATATTGAGCCGGCGACATGTCACGGGTGCGGCACCTGCGTGGCAGAGTGCCCTGCCAGAGCGATCCAGTTGAAGCATTACACCGATGTACAGATATTGAGCAAAATCGACGCGCTCTTTGAGAAATTCATCCCTGAATCAGCGATCACACCCCATCCGATTGAGGTAAAGCCATGAGCGAAGCTTTCGAACCCAATATACTTGCCTTTTGTTGCCATTACTGTGCTTATGCAGCTGCTGACCTGGCTGGTTCGATGCGCCTGGAATACCCCACGGCGATCAAAATTGTCGAATTGCCTTGCTCCGGTAAGCTAGACGTGCTGTACGCGCTCAGAGCCTTCGAGGACGGCGCTGACGGCGTCTTGGTGGCAGGTTGACTGGAGGGCGATTGTCATTACCTGGAAGGTAATCTCAACGCCCGAAGGCGAGTAGAATATCTAAGAAAGCTGCTAGAAGAGATCGGCTTAGGGGGGCGCCGCTTGCAGATGATCAATGTATCCTCCGCTATGGGAGGTCAATTTGCCTGGTCGGCGGCAGAATTCTCCGAAGAGATTCGCCGATTGGGGCCAAATCCATTAAAAAATGCACAAGAACACCGTGCCGCGGAACATACCGCTACTGAAGCCAACCAAAGGAGTGAGTGACGCCAAAAAGGAGGGCAGCATGTTAGAAGAAAACCACAAGAAAAAACCGTATATTCTCATCGTGGACGACGACCCAGATATTCTTGAAGGCATATTGACCATTCTGGAAACCCAGCCCTATCGGCTGGCAACGGCACGCGATGGGAAACAATGCATGCAAATGCTCGAAGATGAGGTGCCTGATTTACTCATCCTCGACTTACTCATGCCGCGCATGGATGGATGGGGGGTCATTCGTGAAATGCGCAATCAACCCAAGTTTGCCAAAGTGCCGATTATGGTGCTGACCACAGTAATCGAGGATGCGAGCCGCCGCCGGTATGAACTCGAAACCGGCATGGCGATGGACGTGCAGGATTATGTGCAGAAGCCCGCGCGCCCGGCAGATTTAATTCAACGAGTAGAGAGGCTGTTGAAAGTCCATGTCGGATAATGTGTCGGGCACACTTTCGATCATTGCCGAGCGATTGGAGCGTGCGGAAATCTTCAGCGATCTGAGCCATGAAGATCGACTGGCGATTGCCCGATACTGCCAAGAAGTGAACTGCCTTGAAAACGACACCATCCTGGTTGAAGGCGAACCGGCGCAACAGCTCTTTGTGGTCGAGCGCGGCAAAGTCGCCCTGGAAAAGCGCATTCAGATTGGCCGCCATTCCACCCCGCGCAATGCCACCATTGGGTATGTAGAACCCGGAAAAATTGCCGGCTTCTCCGCGCTAACCGCGCCTTATACCTACTCAACCTCCGGCATTTGCGTGGAACCCACACGCGCCATCGCCATCCCCGCGCAACCCTTACGCGCATACCTGGAAACGCACCCCGCGGCGGGGTTGATTGTCATGAACCATCTGGCGGCGATCATCTCCAACCGCTATCGCCAATCCATCCATACCCTAACCTATTTCCTTTCCATCGTCTCACACGAACTGCGCTCACCATTAGCTGCCATCGAAAACTACCTGCAGACCATGGACGCCGGCTTTGCCGGTGAGCTCACCCCTAAACAGAGACGCATGGTCCAACGCAGCATCTTGCGGGTTTTGGATCTGCGCGCCTTGATCGGTGATGTGGTCGACCTGGCGCGCATGCGCCCGGAGCAGATTCAGGCAGACTTCGAGTGGTTCGACCCTGGAGAAGTGGGCACCGAATCTATTGAAGACACGCGCCTGGCAGCCGCCGAGAAGAACATCCGCATCCGCGTGGAACCACCGCCGCGTTTTGAGCCAATCGTTGGCGCGAAGAGACGCATGCGGCAGGTTTTCACCAATCTGCTCAACAACGCCATCAAATTTGCTCCCAACGACACCACAGTGGTCTTTCGCGCGAGGTACGAACCTCAGCACGTCATCTTCGAAGTGGAAGACGAAGGCCCGGGCATACCACCCGAAGACCTACCGCACATTTTTACCGACTTCTTCCGCGCCAGCAATGTGGGCGAGACAACGGGCGCCGGGTTGGGGCTTTCCATCGCCAAGAAGATCATCGACGCACATAACGGTCATATCGAAGCGGAGAATCTGATGCAAAACGGCGATGTCAGGGGGACCCGCTTCAGGGTGATCGTCCCGCGCGACCTGAAAACCCCCGAAATGCGCCGCCGCGAGTGGATGACAGTAGAAACGGCTGCACCAGATGCAGCCAAGGAGAACCAGACAAGATGAACGCGCAAACCCCCGCGCCACATGACCATGTAGAGACACCCCCCATCGGGGCGGTGATGGTGGTCGGCGGCGGCATTGCCGGCATGCAAGCTGCACTAGACCTGGCGGATCAGGGGTTCAAAGTCTATCTCGTCGAGCAAAAATCCGCTATCGGGGGCCATATGGCGCAACTGGACAAAACCTTCCCAACCAACGACTGCGCCATGTGCTCCATCAGCCCAAAGTTGGTGGATGTCGGTCGCCATATCAACATTGAACTGCTTACCAATACAGAGGTGCTTGAAGTCGCAGGAGAGGCCGGCAATTTCAGCGTCACCCTGCAGAAGCACGCGCGCTACATCGACGTGAACAAATGCGTGGGATGTGGAGACTGCGTCTCCGTATGCCCCATCTCTTTACCAGACCCATACGAAGAAGGGTTGAAGGCGCGCAAAGCCGTGTACAAGCTCTATTCACAAGCCGTGCCCGGCGCTTATGCTATTGAAAAAGCGGGCGTTGCCCCATGCCGACACGCTTGTCCAGCGGAGCAGCGCGCCCAGGGGTACATCGCCCTCATCGCCGAAGGACGCTACCGCGAAGCCTTGCGCGTGATCAAAGAAGATAACCCTTTCCCCAGTGTGTGTGGGCGCACATGCCACCACCCTTGTGAAGGCAAGTGCACGCGCAATCTGGTGGACGAGCCGGTGGGCATTATGTCATTGAAGCGGTTTGTCGTGGACTATGCACTGGCGTATGGACGCGAAAAAGTCGAAGCGGTACCACGCACCCGCCCCGAATGGATCGCTATCGTTGGCGCCGGACCAGCTGGCTTGACCGCAGCTCATGACCTCGTCAAACTGGGTTATGGTGTCACGGTCTTCGAAGCCCTGCCGGTGGCCGGCGGAATGATGCGCGTCGGTATTCCGGCGCATCGCTTACCAAAAGGCGTTCTACAACAGGATATCGATGACATCCTGGCTTTAGGCGTAATCCTGAAGACCAACACGCCAATCCGTAATCCATTGAAGCTTCTAGAGGAAGGCTACAGCGCGGTGTGCCTGGCAACGGGCATCTCCACACACCATCACAGCCTGGGATTAGAAGGCGAAGATGCCCAAGGAGTAATCTCCGCGGCGACCTTCTTGCGCAAGATCAACCTTGGGGAACCCATACACATTGGCGCGCGCGTCGCCGTCATTGGCGGAGGGATCACCGCGCTAGATGCAGCATCTGTAGCACGTCGCTTGGGCGCGCTCGAGGTCTATCTTGCCCTGGATCGCCCAAGAGGCGAATTGCCTGCATACCACTACGAAATCGAGGCTGCTGAAGCAGAAGGCATTCACATCCTGGAGGGGTACACTGCCACACGCCTGCTCACCCAAGACGCGCAGATATGTGGCGTGGAAATCGCCGAAGCCGCACCGGGTATGGTAAAAGAAGGGCACGCGCGACGCCCGAAATTCAAACCGGGAAGCGAACGCACCATTGCAGTGGATACTGTAATCCTCACCATGGGACAGTACTCCGACCTAAACTTTTTAGAGCCTCAGTTCGAAGACCCCAAGGTGGATGCTGAAACGCTAGCAAGCGATATCCCCGGCTTATTTGTTGTCGGTGGACGTAAGACGGGGGCAAGTTACATCATCGAAGCAGTTGCCCTGGGCCATCGCGTGGCTCAATCCATCCATAGGCACCTTCAAGGTTTGCCGCTTCAAGCCGAGTCGAAAACGCCGGTGCCTGTGGTGAAATTCACGCGCGACGAGATCGAAGCGCGCCTGAAAAAAGGCGAGATTCAGCTTCAACCCCGCATGCAACCCGCTTTACTCCCTATGGAAGAGCGCGTGACCAGCTTTCGCGAGGTCGTTTTGGGTTATACGGAACGACAGGCGCGGTTGGAAGCGCAACGCTGCCTGCAATGCGGCGTGTGTTCGGAGTGCCTGGAGTGTGTGTACGCATGCGGGGCACAAGCCATCGATCACGAAATGACCGATGAAATCGTTCGGGTAGAGGTTGGCGCCATCCTGCTGGCGCCAGGGTACCAGGCTTATCAGGCAGAATATTCTGAAGAGTTTGGGTTGGGGCACTATCCGAACGTGATCACCGCTCTGCAATTCGAGCGCCTCCTTTCTGCATCCGGCCCCACCCAAGGACAAGTGCTGCGCCTCTCCGATGGACAGCGCCCCAAGCGGATTGCATTCTTACAATGCATTGGCTCTCGCGATCAAACGCACGATTATTGCTCAGCCGTGTGTTGTATGTACGCCACCAAAGAAGCGCTCATCGCCAAAGAGCACCATCCCGACCTGGATGTGCACATTTTTTTCATGGATGTGCGCGCCTTCTCCAAAGGGTATCAAGCGTATTTCGAACGCGCCAGACAGCATTATGGCATCCAATACACGCGTTGCCGTATCAGCCAGGTGCGCGAGGATAAAAGCAATCATAATTTGATCCTGCGGTACTTCGATGATGATGGGCGCCTGGTGGAGTCACAATTCGACATGGTGGTGCTCTCTGTGGGTATGGAAATTTCACCTGCTGTAAAGGCTTTGGGGCAGCGATTGGGCGTTGAGTTGGATGATTATGGCTTTTGCTCCAGCCCTCAGTTCAACCCACTTGAGACCAGCCGCGCGGGGATCTTTGCCATTGGGCCGTTCCGAGAGCCTAAGGACATCCCCGAATCGGTTATCGAAGCCAGTGGGGCCGCGGCGGCTGCCGCACAGAGGCTGCAGCGCAGCCGATACACTTTAACTCGCCAACGGGACTTCCCCCCCGAACGCAATGTGATGAACGATCCCCCGCGTGTCGGCGTGTTTGTCTGCCATTGCGGATCGAACATCGCCGGCTATGTGGATGTGGCCGCGGTTACCGAGCATGCCAGCCGATTGCCCTATGTGGTGCATGCCGAATCCAACCTGTACACCTGCTCGCAGGACAGCATCCAACACCTCACCGAAGTCATCCGGCAGGAAAACCTAAACCGCGTCGTCGTAGCCAGTTGTAGTCCGCTGACTCATGGTCCCCTCTTTCAAGATAGCCTGCGCGCCGCAGGGTTGAATCCTTATCTTTTCGAAATGGCGAACATCCGCAATCAATGCTCCTGGGTGCATTCGAACGATAAGGAGGCAGCCACACAAAAGGCGAAACAACTGGTTCAGATGGCGGTTGCAAAGGTGGTCCTGCAATCCCCGCTCACTACAGTGAGGGTTCCCATTCAGCAAAGCGCGCTGATCGTCGGGGGAGGTCCTGCCGGCTTGATGGCGGCAATCACTCTGGCAGAACAAGGATTTCCTGTCCATCTGGTGGAACAAGAGCCTGCTCTGGGCGGCAATTTGAAGCATCTCCATACGCTTTACAATGGAAAAAACCCTCAAGAGATATTGAACACCTTGCTCGAACGTGCAGGCGATTCTTCTCACATTCACGTCCATCTCAATAGCCGGGTCAAGGCAACACGCGGCTTCAAAGGAAATTTCACCAGCCTCATCCAAGATGAGAATGGTCACACGCAGGAAATTCATCACGGTGTCACCATCCTGGCCACCGGTGTGCAGGAGTATCACGGCGAGGAGTATGGCTACGGCAGCCACGCGCAAATCGTCACCCAGCAGGAGTTCGAGGCTTTGTTCCACCAGTCTCGCGAACGGTTCACCCATTTGCGACAGGTAGCCATGATCCTATGCATTGGACCAGCAGAAAAATTCTGCAGCCGCATTTGTTGTACCGTGGCATTGAAGAACGCCCTGGCGCTAAAAGACCTCAACCCGCAGGCTCAACTCATCTTCTTCTATAAAGACATCCGCACGTACGGGTTCAAAGAACGCCTCTACACCCAGGCAAGAGAAAAAGGGATGCTCTTTGTGCGCTATGACCAAGACCATCAACCAGAAGTAGAACCAGAACCAGATGGGTCATTGCGCGTGACTGCCTGGGATCCATCTTTGAAACAAAATATCGTGTTCCATCCCGATTTGTGCGTGCTCAGCATGCCTGCTGTACCGCCGCCGGAGACGCGCCACATTGCCTCCCTATTCAAAGTGCCTGTGGATGCGGATGGATTCTTCCTCGAGGCGCATGTCAAGCTCCGCCCGATAGACTTCGCCAGCGAGGGCATTTTCATGGCTGGCGCCGCACATTACCCCAAATTGCTGGACGAAAGCCTGATCCATGCGCAGGCAGCCGCCTCGCGCGCCGCGCGCGTGCTCAGCCAGGATTCTTTAACCGCAGGCGGCAGAGTCGCCGTGGTGGAGGCGCAACGCTGCACGGCATGTTTGACCTGTGTACGCCTATGCCCATTTGGGGTGCCTCAAATCCGCGCGGATCAATACGGAGTGGGCGGCCTGGTTGGAGCAGCGTACATCGAAGCTTCAGTCTGTCAGGGGTGTGGCATTTGTGCGGCTGAATGCCCAGCACAGGCAATCCAATTGATGCACTATACACCTGTGCAAATGCAAACGAAAGTCAAAGCCCTGGTACAGCCCATGGATGCCTGGTTCTCTACACCCGCTTTCACAGGTTATGGTGAAGAATGACCCGGAGAGAAGCCATGACTCTTGACCCTTCTGTTTCCGAACAACCGCTTGAACTCGTCGCCTACTGTTGCGAACATTGCGCTTACGCAGCAGCCGATCTAGCGGGTGGGTTACGCATGCAATACCCACCAGAAATCAAAATCGTACAACTGCCATGCAGCGGTCAATTGGACATGCTCAACGTCTTGCAGGCGCTAGAAGACGGCGTGGATGGCATTATGGTCGCCGGCTGACTGCCCGGCGATTGTCATTACCTGGAAGGTAATCTCAAAGCTAGAAAACGGATAAAATGGATACAGGAGTTACTGTCGCACATCGGAATCGAAAAAGAACGCGTACGCATGTACCAGATGTCCTCGGCAATGGCGCTGCAATTCACGCAGGCTGCCATAGAAATGGTCGAAGAGATACGCAAAATTGGAAAGAACCCTTTAAAAGATCGAGAAAAAGGTCTTCGGTAGGTAAAATCGTTATTGGAGGTTGATCCTATGATCATCGCTGAACAAAAAACCCTTGAAGAAATTAAATCGCTGATTGGGGGCGCTGAAAAGGTACTGGTAGTGGGCTGCGGCACCTGCGTTACTGTATGCTTCGCCGGTGGCGCGCGCGAGGCGGCGATACTCGCTTCCTCGTTGCGCATAGCCTCCAAGTTGGAGGGAAACGCCAAAGCAGTGACGGATGTTACCGTGCAACGCCAATGCGAGTGGGAATATCTGGATCAGATCACGGAGCAGATCAAAGACGTGGACGTGGTGCTCTCGTTGGGGTGCGGCATTGGCGTGCAGGCGATTGCGGAGCACTTTCCACAGGTCTGGGTTGTACCTGGTCTGAATACCACATTCCTAGGTTTGCCCAGTGAACAGGGGGTATGGGTAGAGCGCTGCGCGGCGTGTGGAGATTGCGTTTTGGGGCTAACCGGGGGCATCTGCCCGATTGCGCGCTGTTCCAAGTCCCTGCTCAATGGCCCGTGCGGCGGTTCAGAGAATGGACATTGCGAAATCGATCCCGAAATCGATTGCGCCTGGCAACTCATCTACGACCGCCTGAAGAGCATGGGCAAGCTGGATGTCCTGCTCGAGTTACAACCCCCGAAAAACTGGCGCAAGTCCAGGGATGGTGGCCCGCGTAAAATCGTTAGGGAAGATTTACGCCTGGTGGCGGAGGAGGAATGACCTATGACTACACCACAGATAGGAGAATCCATTCGACAAAACAATGGTTATCTGGCTGGCTCAAACCTGGAAAAAGTGTTGCGCGCCGGCCATTTCGCAGTCACCGCCGAACTGGGACCACCCCAAAGCGCAGATGGCAACGTTATTCGCCAGAAGGCGAATCTGTTGCGCAATTATTGTGATGCAGTAAACATCACCGACAACCAGACCGCGATCGTGCGCATGTCCAGCATCGCCGCTGGAGCCATTCTCGTTCAGGAAGGCTTGGAACCCGTGATCCAAATGACCTGCCGCGATCGCAACCGCCTGGCAATGCAAAGCGACTTGTTAGGCGCATATGCCCTGGGGATGCGCAATTTATTATGCCTGACTGGCGACCATCAGACCTTCGGGAATCACCCGGATGCAAAGAACGTATTCGACCTGGATTCGATTCAAATGCTGCACATGGTCAGCGCCATGCGAGACCAGCGCATATTCCAATGCGGGGATGCATTCAAAGGACAGGAGCCCCGATTCTTCATCGGAGCGGCAGCCGCACCCTTTGCCGGGCCGCGCGAGTTTCGACCTTATCGCCTGGCGAAGAAAGTGAAAGCCGGGGCAAATTTCATCCAAACGCAACTGGTATATGATATCGAAGCCTTTGCCGAATTCATGGAGCGCGTCCGTGAACTAGGATTGCATGAACAAGTCTTTATCCTGGCTGGCGTTGGCCCGCTCAAAAGCCCTGCAATGGCGAAGTATATGAAGGACAGCGTGCCAGGCATCCTGGTGCCGGAATCCATCATCGAACGCATGAACGCAGCCGGCGCTCCTTGGGCTGGCAAGAGCAAAGATGAGCTGACTAAGGAAGATAAGCAAGCGCGCAGCGAAGCCTGGAAGCAGGCAGGCATACAAATCTGCGTGGAGTTGATCCAACAGCTCAAGCAAATCAAAGGCGTGGCTGGCGTGCATATCATGGCCATTGAATGGGAAGAAGCAGTCAAACCTATTGTCGAGGGGGCTGGCCTGTATCCGCGCCCTCATGTCGAGGCATAAAATGGAAGATAACGCAAATGTATCGGTAGCTTGGGTAATGGATAACAGGAGAGACGGATGAACGAAGACACACACCCCCAGAATCAGAGCATCACCATTGACATGGAGCTGGCTCAGCGCGTTCAAGAAGAGCTTGGACAAAACGTTTACCTGTGCTATCAATGTGTCAAGTGTTCCAGCGGCTGCCCTGTTGCAGAATTCTTCGACTGGATGCCCAACCAGGTTATGCGTGCGTTACAGTTAGGCCAGGAAGACATCGTCTTTCAATCGCAAACGCCCTGGTTATGTGCTTCCTGCCAAACCTGCACCACGCGCTGCCCACAGGGCCTGGACATCGCCGGCATCATGGAGTTCCTCACGCGCGAAGCCCTGGCACGGGGGTATAAACCTCCAGTCAGCGAGGTCAAACTCTTCAACGAAGCCTTCATGCGCGAAGTACGGTTGTGGGGCCGAGCGTATGAGCCCGGCTTGATGGCTGAAATCAAGTTGAGAAAGCCGGAGAAATTGTTGGATGACCTTGACCTATACACCAACATGCTGAAGAAGCGCAAAGTCTCGATCCTGCCCAGTATTGGCCACCCGCCGCGCAAGGTCAAACCGCTGCCTGGAGCAGGCGAAGCTGTGGCTTATTATCCGGGGTGTTCCTTGCATTCCACCGCCACAGAGTTTGATCACTCAACGGTTGCGGTTTGTCAAGCATTGGGCATCCATCTCATCGAACCACATGGATGGGTGTGTTGCGGTAGCAGCGCGGCGCACCGCTCTGACCCAGACGCAGCCCTGATCCTGCCCATGGAAAATCTGGCGCTCATCGAACAAAGTGGTTTTCGTGAAGTCACCATGCCCTGCGCGGCTTGTTTCAACCGCCACAAAGCCGCCATTTACGAGTTTCGAGAGCATTCTACCAGCCGTAGCCAGGTGAAAGCAAAGCTAGGGTATGAATACCAGGATCGTGTCGCCGTCAATACGCTCGTCCAAACCATCCATCAGCGGGTGGGTCTATCAAAGCTGAAGGAGAAAATCAGTAAACCATTGAAGGGGCTCAAAGTGGTCTGCTATTATGGCTGTTTACTGACGCGCCCACCCGAAGTGACCGAAGCACTATTCAATGAGAATCCCACCGATATGGATGAGGTGCTCCAGGCAGCCGGAGCAGAGGTGCTGGATTGGTCTTACAAAACAAGTTGTTGCGGGGCAGCCCATTCCTTGACGCGCCCAGATATTGTGCTTACCCTCAGTGAACGCCTGATCCTGAACGCTAGAGCTGCGGGCGCAGAAGCCATTGCCGTCGCCTGCCCTCTGTGCCACCTTAACCTGGACGCACGTCAGATTCAAATGTCGGTAGAGCCCAAAATGCCGGTGCTCTATTTCACGCAACTACTGGCATTGGCGCTCAACCTGCCGGAGAAAGACGCCGCGCTGCACAAAAACATGATCGACCCACGCCCATGGCTCAAGGAGAAGGGTTTGCTGGCTGCATAAACATAGGATGCCTTCATGATAGGGCGAAATAACCGGCGAGGTTGGTCAGCTAAACCTGCAGCCGGTTTTTTCAACCTTCGTGGCTGTCCGGCTTCAGCAATTCATTAGGCTGAAGAGCAAAACCCTCCCTCGCGCGAGTGGAAAGTTCATTCAGCTTATCCTGCCTCACTTCCAAGACGCGTTGTACCAGCGAATCCAGAGGGACAATCTCCCTGGCAGGCAAATGGCGAGGCTTGAACTCCACACCATTTTCTGCCAGAGAACGCTGGCTTACTGTGAGGCGCAGGGGCAAACCGATCAAATCCGCGTCGTTGAATTTTACGCCAGGGCTTTCCTGACGATCATCGAACAGGACTTCGACTCCATTGGCTGTCAATTCTAGGTAAAGCTTCTCGGCAACCTGCGCGCTATCGAATGCATCTGTCCCTTTCAACAAAATCAAATGCACCTGATAAGGAGCCACACTCATCGGCCACATCAAACCATGCTCATCATGATGCTCCTCGGCGATGCATGCCAGCAAGCGGCTACAATTTATGCCATAAGCACCCATTACCACCACTTTGGGTTGACCGTCTACATCCAGGTAAGCGCACCCCAGGGCTTCACTAAAGCGCGTGCCAAGCTTGAACATGTCCCCCACCACCAACCCTCGCATGAGGCGCAATCCGGACTCGCAGGTTATGCAGGCATCTCCCTCTTGGGCAGCGGCGATATCGGCGACAAAATCAGCTTCAAAATCGCGCGGAAAATTGACATTGCGCAGATGATAACCCTGGCGATTCGCCCCGGCAACCAGATTCGGGGAGTGCAGGAGCGCATCATCCACTACCACCAGCGCCTGGGTCACCCCAATCGGAGAGGCATATCCCGGAACTGCACCTGTGGAACTGATTTCCTCCTCCGTCGCCGGGCGCAACGCGACAGCGCCGATCAGATTTGCTAGTTTGGTCTCGCTCAATTCCATATCTCCCCGTAAGACGGCAAATACAACCCTCTCAAGCTCTTTGCCTTGCTCCCTCAGAGTAGCGACAAGGAACACAGCTTTTGCCGTCTTTGCTTTGGGGATGCTCAAAAAGTTCGCTAGGTCTTCGATCGTCTTACAATCTGGCGTAAGAACGAGTTCCGTCGGGAGAAGTGGCTCTTCCAAAGGCAATGTTTTCCTGAAAGGTGCAATTTTCCGGTTTGCTGCAAAACCGCATGTGGAGCAAAGCATCGCTGTATCATCTCCCATTTGAGTGGGGTATATGAACGCATGCGCCGCCTGGCCTCCGGTTTGACCTACATCGGATTGCACCACGAGGACCGGCAACCCACAGCGATTGAACACCTTCAGGTACGCTTGATAAAGGGCGCGGTAGTGTGCCTCCAAGCCTTCCTCATCCCGATCCAGGCTGTAGCTCTCCAACCCGACGAATTCACGCACGCGTACCAGCCCGTCTCTTGGGTGTGGATCGTCGTACCATTTCGCCTGAATCTGGTACATCAAGCGAGGCAATTGGCGATAGGAATGAATTTCCTGACGCGCAAGGTCGGCCACCACCTCTTCATGCGTCATAGCCAGGACCATATCTCTGCCGATACGGTCTTTGAAGCGACCCATTTCAGCGCCAATCCGATACCAGCGGCCGCTTTGCTGCCAGAAAGAGGCGGGCTGCACCACAGGCATGGTCACTTCTTGACCTCCAATGGCATTGAGCTCCTCTCGGATAATCTTTTCGATTTTGTCCAACGTGCGTCGTGCGAGAGGAAGATAGCTATAAATACCCGCAGCCATTGGGCGAATGAACCCCGCCCGCGCCAACAGTTGATGGCTGGCAATCTCCGCGTCCGCCGGCGCTTCTCGTAACGTTCGTCCAAACATTTGACTCATGCGCATGGTTTTCTCCACGATGTACATATTCTGACACGGCAGGAGAGGTCTCCGCATCTTGTCCGGTTTTTCCCATCACAGGTACTGATTATAAATCCTTCCCTTAGCCCGCATGACCCAAAACCAGGCAGTCCATTTCTCACCTGGCTGAATAATTACGGGAGCGCATCGGATATAATCTCACCAATGCGATACATGCTTAAACGAAAACCCATGAGCGATGAAAACTGCAAAAATCGTTGTCATCGGCGCAGGTAGCGCCTCGTTCGGCCTCAATACGCTGGCCACTTTGTTGCGCAACAAGGCATTAAAAGGTTGCCAATTGTCCCTGGTTGATCAGGAGGCTACAGCTTTAGAACTGGCAGGGCACCTTGCGCAGCGCCTCAACCGAGAGTGGGATGCTGAGATGAATATCTCAACCCACACCCACCATGCAGATGCCTTAGAGGGAGGCGACTTTGTGATTCTCTCCATCGAAGCGCCTCCTCGGGAACGGCTTTGGCAATTGGACTATGAAATCCCATTGAAATATGGCGTTCGTCAACCGTATGCGGAAAATGGGGGACCAGGAGGGTTTGCCCACACCCTGCGCAACATTCAAGCGGTTTTACAAATTGTCCAGGACATGCAACAACTCTGCCCGCAGGCATGGTTGATCAATTTCACGAACCCCATGATGCGCATCTGCGACCTTATAGCCCGCTATAGTGCGATTAAAGTGGTTGGGCTATGTCACCAGATCATGGCTGGTTATGCCATGGTAGGCAAAGCCCTAGCCTCGGATTTGGGCATCACAGTCCCCTTGGGATTTTCTGGATGCGCCTCGTACCCACAACTCAACGAGATTCGCGCACAAGTTGCCAGAGAAACCTACACAAGGGTCGAAATCCGCGCCGCGGGAATAAATCATTTCACCTGGATGCTTTCCTTGAAGCTCCGCGAAAGCGGCGAAGACCTATACCCTTTGTTCACCAGGCGCTGGCAGGAATTGGAAGCCGAATTCGAACCTCTCACGCGCCAAGTATTTCATGCGTTTGGAACCTTTCCCATATCCGGTGACGAGCATTTGTGCGAATATCTCCCCTGGGTGCATAACCCCCTGACCAGGCCATGGGTAAAATATGACCTCACGCTCTACGACTGGCAAACCTGGGCGGGGTTGCGACACTCCAGGCAGGAAACCTTGGCCAGAATGGCGCATGGTTTGGATTCTATCGAACCTTTACGGAACGTTTCCAGCGAAGGCGCGGCGGAAATCATCGAAGGGCTTTTAGAAGGTACAACCATAGTCTTGCCTGCGATCAACCTCCCCAATTCTGGGCAGATCGAAAATTTGCCGCACAACTCCATTGTCGAGACGCCTGGGGTTATTGAGAACGGAAGCCTTCGTGCGCAGCCCATGGGTTCTCTTCCGCAGCCGATAGCCGAGCTGTGCCGCAGAGAAATCACCTGCGGTCAACTTTGTGTCGATGCCGGTGTGTACGGGGATAGAAAGAAAGCTCTTCAATCCCTTTTATTAAGCCCGACGGTTGATGATTTGGAGGTGGCGGAGAAAATGCTTGAGGATTATCTGAGCGCTTATCGTCCTTGGTTGCCTCAATTCTGGATGTGAAAGTCTGTACCAAAACCACCTTTTGGGATACAATCAACATGCCAGGGTTCTATAGAAAATTCCAAGGGCAGGCAAAATCATGAGGGCCATACCATGAGTATACACACAAAACACATTTTCCCATCTCCTGATGTCGCCTTTCAACAAATTGGGGAGGAAATGGTTTTGTTAAATCTAAAAACCGGGAAGTATTTCAGCCTAGATGAAGTCGCGGCACGCATGTGGATGCACCTCATGGAAACGCACAATCTCCAGGCCACCCTCGAAAAGATGCTCGAGGAATATGATGTGGAACGCGAACGGCTACAACTGCATTTGAATGATTTCATCGCTCAGCTAAAGTCGCATGAATTAATTACAGACCATGAAAATCATGGAACATAGAGCGAGACCAAAGCGCAATCTTCGCCCAGCAGACCTAGGAACGTTTCTAACGGCATGGTGGATGATGCTGTTCATCGATGTCAGCCTGCGACTTTTTCCCTATCACCGGGTAAGCCAATGGACGCGCGCTGTCTCGATACAGCGGCAAAAGAAACACTCGCTTGGCACTCAAGAGGTCATCTCCCGTATCTGCTGGGTTGCCAGCGCGGCGAGGAGAAGGCATGCCCTACGCATCACTTGCCTACGATATACATTGACATTGCAATGGTTATTGGCCAGGGCAGGCATCCCTGCCCAAGTCAAGTTTGGAGTGAGAAAATCCGATGGACAGTTTCAGGCACATGCCTGGCTTGAATACCAAGGGGCGCCTATTGGCATTTCAGAAAAACTAGAAAAGGAGTATACGCAATTGGTGTTCCATCCCCCTTCAAATGAGCGACCCTTTTTCAAATCGGAATAAATTATCTCACCCCATTATGGTAAGATTATTTCAGGATTGATGTCGCAGGTTAGTGGAATAATCAAACAGACATGACAGGCAAAAACGACCAGGACCCTTCACCCTCCGACAAGATCAGCGTGCTCTTATGCGACCACCATGCCTGTTTCCGAGACGGGATGTGCGAAATCCTCAAAACGCACAACGGAATAATGGTAGTCGGAGAAGCAGGAGAGCTGCAATCCGCGCTGATGATGGCGAAAGAAACACGCCCTGACATCATTCTTCTCGAGCTAAACCTGGATGGTGTGCTCGATTTAGAAGCGATTCCAAAGCTTCTCAATGCCTCACCAAAATCACGCATTATCTTATTGACCGGCATCCGTGAGATGCAGATGCATCATAAAGCCATTGAGTTAGGCGCGATGGGCATCATTCTAAAAGAAGAAAGAGCGAAGGTGGTCGTCAAAGCCATCCAAAAGGTTTATTCCGGAGAAGTGTGGATCGATCGCATGATGATGGCCAATTTCATTGTCAAGATGACCCACAACACCTCATCAGGTAGCGATGACCCGGATGCCTTGCGCATCGCCCAACTCACGGACCGCGAGCGCGAAGTGATACAACTGATTGGGAAAGGATATAAAAACAAACAAATCGCCGAGGACCTTTCCATCAGCGAAGTTACCGTGCGCCATCACCTGACCTCGATTTATAGCAAGCTCAATGTATCCGATCGTTTAGAGTTGATCATCTTCGCCTACCGCAACCGCCTTGCCGACCTTCCCGATTAAACCCACCGATCGAATACCGGTTTCTCATTTAACGACATTGGCACAATTGTGCCGATGTCAATGTGCAGTTTATATCAAAAATCCGACGGTTAAAGATAGTATTTTTCGCCTACGATAAACTATTTCCTTGAACGATTACATTTTGAATATTATCCCCTAAAATAAGTTGTGATGACCTCCCAAATAGATCGATCCACAAAGCCCCACGCGGTGGAACGAAGAAGGAAACCACGTGTGGACTGCGATTATCCCGCGCTTATTCGCCTTCATGAAACCCAAGGTGAAGTTGTGGAGGTCAACGCTACTCTGGCAAACATCAGCGCCTCTGGAATGTATCTGCGTTCCAAACACTTTTTCAGCAAAGGAAATCAGGTTTTCATCCTGGTACGCCTATCTAAGTCCACTCCCAAGAACACCGACTTATCAGCCGTGGCAAACATCGCGGCAAAAGGACAGGTAGTGCGCGTGGAACCAAAACCCGACGGAGGCTATGGCATTGCGGTGCAACTCGTGCGTCATCGTTTTATTTGATATCAAAGCAATCGCGTTATAATTAATAACCAACAGAGGAACGCTTCTTGCACCTGTTCGAGTGTCAAGTTAGATGAATCAACAAAATATATTAATCATCGATGATGATAAAGCCACACAAGGGTGGCTTTCCGCAGTATTAAATAAAGCGGGGTACATCACCGCTACAGCAAGCAGCGGGCAGCAGGCATTGGAGGTAGTCTCGGTAGCTAAACCCCACCTGATCATCATGGAACTCATCCTGCCCGATGTGGATGGGGTTGCCCTGTACGATGAGCTTCGACGCCTTCCCAACAGCAAAGATGTACCCATCATCATCCTCTCTCGCAAGGACGATCCAGATGATATTGCCGCGGCCCTGGATATGGGCGCAGATGACTACATCATCAAACGCCCGGGGGCGGATCGGGAGTTGTTAGGGAAATGTACCAGCATCTTGGGAAAAAGCCGCCCGATCTCAAAACCACTGCCTGTGGGCAAGTTGATCACCTTCTTCAGCGCCAAAGGAGGTATGGGCACCTCTACACTGTGTGTGAATCTGGCGCATATGCTCAGCCGTCAAATCGAGCCCAAGACCGTATTGGTCGCCGACCTGGTGCTACCCATCGGGTCACTAGGCACGATGGTAGGCGCATCGGAAAAAGAATCCCTTGCCAAACTCACCAATGAACCAAGCTCCCTGGACTTCACTTTATTAAAGCAGTACATCGAGCCCATCGAAACCTGGAATTTCTCCATCTTGCGCGGCTCGCCCAGCCCCGCAGAGGCACAAGAACTCCAGGTGAAACGCATCGACCCCCTCTTTAGCACTCTAGTGCTGATGTATGACTATCTCTTTGTGGATGTCGGTCGGAATCTGTCCCGCATCAGCCTGCCCATACTACAACGCTCAAACCTCATTATTATCGTGCTTGGTCCCGACCTGGTTACCGTGGAACACACGCAAACGGCGATTGAATACTTGCTTTTCGAGAAAATCCCCTCGGAGAAACTCTTTTTGGTCATGAATCGCGCGGTTGGACGTGAGGGGTTAACCAAAGCAGAAATCGAGAAAAAATTGAACCTGCCCATTCAAAGCACCATCCCCTATGCGCAGGACAATTTCACCCTTGCCACAAACCAAAAGCAACCCTACGCGGCGCGTTTTTCAGATGGCACTACGATGGTGCTCAACGAGCTGGCGCGGCAGGTTCGCCGGCAAATCGGCGTGATCTCAGGAAAAACAGCCTAAACAGAGCCCTCCGCAGCCCCACTTCCACCCATCCCCCAAGAGATTACCCCAAGTCTCACCCCCGAAATCCCTAGCGGGGGAATTGATGTTTTACCCGATAGGGGATAAGCTGAACACATGCACACCAAATTCGAGCTTCCCCCTGGTAGCCTGCTGGCCCCATCGGATTTGCCGCCCTCGCCTTGTCTGGCGGTGATCGCGGCAGCGCATGCTGCGCGCCAGGAAATGCTTGCCCTGGCTGCCCACCTGGCGCGGCGCGGACCTCTGCGCGTCTTCGACGGTGGCAACCGCTTCAACGCCTATAGCGTGGCGCGGCACCTGCGCAGTCTAAACGTGCCTCATATCAGCAGCGTATTGGAACACATCCGTTTCGCGCGGGCTTTCACCTGCTATCAAATGACTGCCCTGCTGGAGGAGGCTTCGGCTCTGCCTCTTCCTACGCTGGTGATCGACCTGCTCAACACCTTTTACGACGAGAGCGCCCCTTTGGAGGAGCGCCGTCGTCTGGCGCGCCGCTGTGCACAGCGCCTAAGACATCTGGCACATTGCGCCACGGTGGTCGTTAGCCTGCGCCCTCCTCAACCTCCTGCTCAGGATGCCACCGGGCTGCAACAGATCATCGAAGCGGCAGCCACGAAGGTATGGCGGCAGGCAACGCCACCCATTTCCCCTCCACCGCGACTCTTCTAGTTGTGGAGGGCTTTTCGTTACCTCAGGTATCGCCATGGGACGCACCCTTCCTTCCATTACCCAGGCCTTCTTAGGAGAGCAAGAGGCACTGGCGCGCTTCCGCCGTGCGCTGCGCCGCGCCGATCAAATCGCCCTGGACGACTTGTTCGCGGCTGCGCGCCAGCACCTGGCTGCGGCAGCTTATGCCGCCCACCCTCTACCCTTCGAGTCGTTCCTCCTGGCTATGCTGTTGGAGGAGCATAAAAAGGTCTTGCGCCTGGAACGCCTGCTGGAAGAGATGCGCGCCCAACGCCCGGAGGAGCATGCCTGAACACCACGGCTGGCTCCTCGATATTTACGCAGATGGCACACATGGGCTGGTGCTGTGGTTGTTGGGAGAAGATGGTCAGCGCCGCCAGTTTTTTCAAGACTTTCCCATCACCTTCTACGCCGCGGGCGAGCGCCGCGCCTTGCGCGCCCTGTGGCGCTATGTGCGCCGCCAGCGCGTCGATGTAGATCTCTTTCGCGCCGAGCGCCTGGATTTGTTTCGCGGCCAGTGCATTCCCGTCTTGGGAGTGCGCGTCCATCGGCCTGTTGAACAACCGCGCCTCTTTCAACAGGTGGCGGCTGCCTTTCCATACCTGGCTTACTTCGATGCCGACCTGCCTCTTTCCCTGCGACATGCGGCTGCCTTTGGCACCTTCCCTTTGGCGCGCTGCCAGGTCGAGGCAGACGCTGAGGGGCACATCCGCGGCATACAAGTACTTGACTCCCCATGGGACCTGGAGCCCGCCAGGCCACCGATAAGGACACTATGCCTGGAACCCGAAGAGAATCCCCATCGAAGGCTCCCCAAGTATTTGCTTGTGCGCGCGACTGCGGAGGGAAATCCGCGGACCGCCACCTATCGCCTGGCTTTCGAGCCCCTGCGCCCGCTGCTGATCAACCTGCGCGCCCTGCTCCTGCGCTTCGATCCCGACCTGCTCCTCACCACATGGGGCGACACATGGCTTTTGCCCTACCTGCTGGCAGGCGCCAGGCGCAATGGCATTTCCCTGCCCCTGAACCGGGACACCCGGCGAGGCATCGCCTCCCGTCCCGAACGTTCCTACTTCTCCTATGGTCAGGTCATTTACCGCGGGCGGCAGGTGCACCTCTTTGGTCGCTGGCACATCGATCGCCGCAACGCGATGCTGTGGGAGGATTACCAGATAGAAGGCATCCTCGAGGCGGCGCGCATCACCTGCCTGCCGGTGCAAACTGCGGCGCGCGTCTCTCCCGGAACTGGGGTATCTGCCATGCAAATCCTCACCGCGCTGCGCCAGGCAGTGCTCATCCCATGGCATAAACAACAAGTGGAAAGCCCCAAGAGCGCGCGGCAGATGTTCGCCGCAGACCAGGGTGGGTTCGTCTATCAACCTCTGGTTGGCGTGCACTATGGCGTTGCGCAGATCGACTTCGTCTCCATGTATCCTGGAATCATGGTGCACTTCAACATCTCCCCAGAGACCGTGTCCGCCTGCCCGCCCAAACCCGACGACCTGCTTCCCCTGGAAGGTGCGGATGGCAGCCAGGCGCGCGGCCTGATTCCCAACACGCTGGCGCCGTTGCTGAACAAGCGTATGGCGCTCAAGCAGCAACTCATCCATATGTCTCCCTGGGACGCGCGCCGCAAAACCTTTCAGGCGCGCGCCTCGGCGCACAAATGGCTGCTGGTGACTTGCTTCGGATATATGGGCTACAAGAATGCACGCTTTGGTCGCATCGAGGCCCACGAGGCAGTCACTGCATACGGACGGGAAATCCTGCTGCGCGCCAAAGAGACCGCCGAAGAGATGGGCTATATTGTGCTCCACATGTACGTAGATGGCTTGTGGGTGCAAAAAGAAGGGGCAAAAGAAAGCGCCGATTTTCAGGCGCTGTTAGAAGCCATTGCGGCGCGCACCGGCTTGCCCATCGCTCTGGAGGGGATATACCGCTGGATCGCCTTTCTGCCCTCACGCGTGGAACAGCGCGTGCCTGTGCCTAACCGTTACTTCGGGGTCTTCCAGAATGGCAGCCTGAGAGTACGCGGCATCGAAGCGCGCCGCCGCGACACCCCTGCCTTCGTCCGGGAAGTGCAAATGCAGGTGCTCCAACTCCTGGCGCAAGACGAGACTCATCCGGAGGCGGCAATCGCGATGGCAAAACGCAGGCTTGCCGAGTTGCGCCGCGCCCGCGTGCCTCTGGAAGCCCTGGTGCTCAGCCAGAAACTCAGCCGCTGTGTGGAGGCTTACCATAGCCCCTCCCCAGCCGCGCGCGCGGCGGCGCAGTTGCAAGCCCTTGGTAGGAAACTGCGCCCTGGACAGCGCGTTGAGTTCATCTACATGCGCGGTAAGCCTGGTGTGCATGCCTGGGAACTGAGCCACCCTCCCAACCCCGCAGGTGTGGATATAGAACGCTACACCACCCTGCTGCTGCGCGCCGTGGCAAACGTGCTCCAGCCTTTCGGCTTCGATGAAGCCGCGTTACGGCAAGTCCTTCTGGACACCCCCTGCAGACAATCGCTTCTCCCTACAATGAGTTTTGGGAAACCCACCTCGCTCAGCAGCCTCTTTCCAGTCACTCAGGTAACTGCCGGAGGTCCATTGGGCTGACTTCCTCCTGCCATCGGTGTGGACCGCAACCGCAATAAAAACACCCCAAGGAGGATGAGCACGCCTCCGATCCATTGAGGCAGGACGAAGCGCTCATTCAAAAGCAAGAAAGCCAGCGCAGCGGTTATCACCGGCTCCAGTGTGGCGATGATGTTGGCAACGCTGGCAGGTAAATAATCCAAACTCATCGTATACAGCCCATAGCCGCCTATCGTTGGTCCCACAGCCAGCAGCACCAGAAGCGCCCATCCGGCAATGGAATTACCCAACCAAAACATGTTGGTGGAGGCAATCCCGTACGGCAAGCCGGTGGCAATGAAGTTGTATAACAATAGAAATACAGCCGCAATCAGAAATGTGTAGAGCAAGGCGCTCCATGAATTCAGTGCGCGCATGGAAGCAGCTTTGCCCATCAAACTGTAACCGGCAAACGCCAGACCGGTCATCAATCCGGTAAACACCCCTAATGGATTCAGACGCCAGGCGTTGATACTGTACGCTTCGGCGGCGAATACACAACCGGCCAGGCTGAGCAAAACGGCGATACCTTTAACGGCATCCAGCCTCTCGCCGAATAAACGCCAGCCCAGTATAGCGGTGAAAGCCGCAGAGCTGTACGCCAGCACTGTTGCCACAGCGGCGCCGTTCATTGCCACGGAAACGGTCCACAAAGAGTTGAACAACGAAAGAATGAAGCCGTACAACAGCAAGAACTTGAATTGGGATCTGTCCACCCGTCGTAAGGCTGGGGAAACTAATGAAAGAATCAACGCCATCGCCATGAAGACAAACACGTCCCGCCAAACTGCCAAAACCAGCGCCGGCAGGTGAAAATTCTCTGTCAAATAGCGGATGAGTATGCCGGTAGTCGACCAAACCATCGTGCCGGAGAAACAAATCACATACCCCCGTGTCAACCTCGAGGCTTCATGCCTAGCGATGAGACTTGTATCCAATGGTACCTCCAAAAATCGCGTGAAATCTTCAACGGCACACAGGTGGATTCTAAAGCATGATTGCCCCAGGGTCAAATCAGAGCTTTGCCAGCCGCCCGTGCGAAGAGCGAGCAGGTGAGGTTCAAATAAACGCGTTTCGGGAATATCTCCAGCAGCTCACGCGTACCCCCTTCTCTTTCACGGCCAGTGCAGCGGCATATCCTTCTGCTGGCGATAAACGCCTCAACGTCCACAACTGATGGTCTAAGCTGGGTAGACTCGCCTCCAATAGCTCAGCTTCCTCTTCTGGGTGCATAGTGACCGAAAAACAATCCAAAGGGATGGAAAGACCACTGCCTTCGGCTTTGATAATCGCCTCTTTATAGGTCCATCCTTGAAAAAATGCGCCGGCTTGCTTCTCTTCGGGCAGCGAAAAAAGCTGTTCAATCTCTTGCGCTGAAAAATATCGTCTGGCTATAGAGGCAAAGTCAAGATCCGGGCGGACTTTTTCGATATCCACACCTACATCTCGATCTTTAACAAAGGCAAACAGGCTCAGCTCGTGGGAATGAGAAACGTTGAATTCCACTTGGGTGGCGCGTTTCTTTCCTGCAAGAAAGGGCTTGCCGTGCTTTCCGAACTGGAAGCAGATTTTGCGTTCCGGGATGGTGGTGTAATGAGAAAGTAAATGGCGCAGAATGCTACAGCGCAGGATATAATTTTCCCGTAGATGGGGAAAATAGAAACGCGCCGCGCGTTGGCGTTCGTCCTCCGAGAGAAGTTCGTAAAATTCCTCCAAATAGGGACGCCACTCCTCTAGATTGGCGCACCAAACATGTACCTCACCGTAGGTCAGATTGAGTTCTTTTGGGGGTGGTAGGAATTCGATGTGCATCATTATCCAATGGGCGGAATCTTGCGACCGCATTGAGGGCAGAACGTGCTTGTCGCTCTCAAAACTGCGCCACAATAGGTACAAAAAGTGGGCTGCCTGTGTGCAGGAGGCGCATCCTGGAATGCATAACCACACTTCGTACAATGCCTGGCTTGGGCGCGCTGTGGACTTCCACATTGAGGACAGGTTTTTACCGCTTGTCCGATCTGCGGTTGAGGCGCGCTAGCAAGAGGGACGTGCATGGGATGGGGTTGAGCAGGTGCCGGGGTTATCGAGGGAGGCGGTTGAGGCTTGGATGGGGGCACATTTGAACGCCAGTACATCACTACCACCACCACCAACCCCACGCTGCCCACTCCTAAGGCGCCGGGCAGGACGACACAGCCGAAGAATAGCCACAAGGCTTCGTTAGCATTGCTCTCCGTAGAGGATGTGGTCGGTTGGGTAGGTGTTGGAGATTTTTGTACCACCGTTACGGTTTCGGAGGGTTGGGTGGCCGTATCCGTAGGGCTCTCGCTCGTGGGAGTGCTTGGTGCCCCAAAAACGTCCCCAAGCCAAAGCCTCCCATACCCGTAACCATTATCTGGTCCACTTGCCCCTAAGTCAATGGCACGCTGTAAAAGATATTCCTTGACCTGGTCGACGCTGAATTCGGGGTGCGCCTGCCAGACGAGAGCCGCTGCGGCAGAGACATGCGGAGCTGAAGCCGAAGTGCCCGTAAACTCCTTGCCATAGACCGCGCTGGTAACACCTGCTGGTGCGCTGATCTCCGGCTTTAGACGGCCATCCTGGGTCGGACCCTGCGAGCTGTACAACTCCAGCCGATCGTTCGACCACAAGGTGGCGCCTACCGTGAAGGATTTCATGGCATCACCTGGCGTCGTCACGCTATATTGTGGGGTGAAATACTCGAGTTCAGCATAGTGCACAAATAAATCGAACAACACAGGACGGGTGACACGACGAGCATAAAAAGCCAAATAATATGGCCCTTCATCGAAGAAAGCCAGGTCTAGATACTCCATGGTTTCGTCTCCAGCGCCATCCTGGACGTTTTCCGAGCTAGCAAGAATCTCTCCTTGATCGTCAAAAACATACAAGTCGAAATCCTGGTCGCCCGTATCCCAGGCGTTCCAATTCAAGACGATGCTCGTACTCGACGAGGGGATAAACCCCATCAATTCATCCCCTGGCGAAAATTCATGATACCCGTCGCCATCTCGATCCTTGAAGGTGTCGCGGTAATGGCCATCTCCATAGTTGCCTGCCGCGTTCACCCATAATATACCTTTGTCAACAGTATCGTTTACCAGCTGAGCAAGGGTGCTGCTTCCATCCATCGGGCCATAAATGGAGCCAGCGGAATGGGAGATGATCTTCACACCTTGAGCAACAAGCCAATTCACCGCCTCCAGTTGTTCCAATTCGGTGCTATAAGCGGCAAAAAAAAGTTCAGCACCTGGGGCAATATCGTAAATGATTTCCGCCACGGCGGTGCCATGGACGGTACCGCTTTGATCGATTTCCGTACCATAAATAAACGAACGCGCGACCACCGATGCAGGCAGGTCACTCCCCAATAGACGCTTATATTCTCCGAAGCCCAAATCCAGCACTCCGATGCGGATCCCCTCACCGCGATAACCGGCTGCATGCCACGCCTCAGCGTTAATTACGGGCAGAGATTCGCTTTCGACGCTTCCCATGAATTGTTTACCGTAACGCGGCAGGCGAATGCGCTTCACGTGCTCCAACTCGCCAATCTGATCAAAAAGCGTATGTAATTGATCTCCCTGAACGAATTGCTCAATGAGCTCTATCGGTACAGCAATCTCAACCAGGTTTCCATGCGCGGCGGTGACTATAATGCCCATCGCTTCCAATTGCGCGATGAGCGGCGCACTGTCTTCGGTATCCAATTCAAGCGTCAGGCGTAATTCATCATTCGAAGAGAGCAAGCCGCGTTCGCGCGCCAGCTCCATCGCCGCCGGTAACCCTCCTTCTTGATACGCCAGGAGGAAGTCTTTATAAGCCGAATCGAGGTCTGGGTCCTGAAGCAAATCAGCGATTTCCGGATATGCAGTAGCCAATTCTGACAAGGAACGCGGCGGGGCAAGCGAAGGCTGGAATGGATATATCCACGGGTACTTGCGCACAATGAGCCAGGCGCTGAACGCCGAAGCCAGAAGCAACCCCAACGAAACAAGCAACAAGACCGTAAGCCCACGCCTTGTTTGAAGCCGCTGAATCCAGCGAGGCTTGAGCGAGGGCAATGGTCGCGTTCCTTTGTCATCAGAGCTCATGAGGTGTATCCTTTTAGAGGCATTCGATTAATTCAGATATCTTGTGCACCTGTAAAATTTGCCATACTTGGGTGATGCGAGTTTATGGCACTGGAACGAGCCAATAATCCTTTCCATCTCCCTCCGCGGTCCAGCCGGTCAGGCTCTTCGCGAGAGAGCGCACTTCCCACCAAATCCAGCCCTGCGAGCAGACTGGCCCGCCAATGATCTCCATCATCTCACCCACCTCCAACAACCCGAGTATATCGCTGGTGGTGTTTGGCTGGGCGCGCACACGATTGGGGTAAGGTGGGTCCTCGCTTACCTTTGCCCGATCACCTACATGCAGCCGTGAAGGATAGGTGTTGGCACATGGATACCAGGTCGGCTTAACCAGAGGTGTAGGCGTAGCGCTGGGCAAAGGCGTAGAGCTGGGCGTGAGCGAAATGGTTATCGTAAAGGATGGTGAAGGTGTCGGAGGCACCGTAGAAGTTGAGGTGCGCGAGGCGGTGGGGCTGGCAGTGCTGATCCACTGCAACGCCAAGGCAGTGCTGGTTTGAGCTAAAAGGTCGAAACGCGAGGTGGTGCTTACCGCTGTGCCGCCATCTCGATACATCACCCACCCCACACCTACCCCAATACCGCCTAATAAACAAACAACTAGGAGAACCCCCGCCAAGAAGGCGAGCCATGGCTTTTTCTCTTTGGGCGCCGGGATGGAAAGCGCTTCTTGGGAGTAAACCTGGACCGCTGGAGAGGGCACGGTCACAAATTCTTCTGCCTTCTGCGTGCGTGGAATGACCTGTGTCGGTTCGCTCACCGCTCGCAGGGCGGCTTTGAACTCCATGACAGTGCGGTATCTATCCTCTGGGCGCATGGCCATGGCGCGTAAAATTACCGCTTCAATATGCGGCGAGATCGAAGGATTAATCTGGCGAGGTGATTTGAGAGCTGTACCTAGCTGCCGTTGCAATCCATCTAGCGGCACTTCGCCGGTTAGAGAAGCATATAACGTGGCCCCAAGCGCGTAAATGTCACTGCGCGCATCTGTACCGCCGCGGCCATATTGCTCGGGTGGCGAAAAACCCTGGGTCACAGCTCGCGCACCCACGGTGGTGCGTTTGGAGGCACTGTACACTTTGGCAATGCCAAAATCTACCAGTTTGACCTTGCCTGTGGGAGTGATCTTGATATTCGCCGGTTTGATATCCCGATGGATCACCGGAGGATTTTGGGCGTGTAAATAAGCCAGCGCGTCGCACACCTGCTCAAAAATCGGGATGATCTGAGCTTCTGGAAGCGCGCCGCGCTCCAACCAACCCTGTAAATCTTGCCCTTCAATATATTCCATGACCAGATATTGCCCCTGACCTGGAATGCTGAAGTAATCGATCACAAACGGCAAATGCTCATGGCGCAGCGTGGCCAACAATTTAGCCTCGAAGTTGAACTGCCGCGTCGATTCTTCGGAGGTGCTCAAATTCTCCTTCACCGCAACCCGTGTACCCAGGTTCAAATCTTCGGCAAGATAGACGGCGCCAAATCCACCTTGAGCCAGCAATGATACGATGCGATAACGATTAATCAATATTTGCCCGGGTGTGATATCCATTACTCAACTACCTTTTATATTTCAGGGGGATCAATCGCCTTTCACTCATGCACCATGGATGTTAAATGATGAACTCATTGAAAATAAAACGCGAGACGCCAACTTGCCGTCAGGTTGTCGCTCCACTGCAAGAAGAGCGTGCCAGCATCCTCCTCGAACCATCTCACGCCAACTTCATTGCGGTCTGTGGTATTTGTCAGCCGCGCAACTTCGGAAAAGTCCGCGCGCACTACAAAAACATCCGCAAAATCTTGTTCGCTTAGTTTCCCATCTCCATCGGTATCCTGGCACCTGCCGAGAAATGCAATCCATTGCTGGTCGGGGGATAATTGGCCAGCGAGTTGCACACGATCCAATTCAACCAGAGGTAAAATTCCCCCCTTCAGCGAAGGCGCCATGACAGCAATAGAAACGCTAAGAGGAAAAAGCGTTCCGGATGGCATTGCTGTGACGCCGCCCAGGCAATATGCGTCTTGCGCTTGAACTCGAGCTGCATCCACTAAAGTGACATTTTGCCAGGGCAAGTACCCTTGGGCTGTGGCAGTCAGCCTGGCGCGCGCAGTGCGGGTGGCAATAACGCGCGCATCCACGGTGTTCTGCAAATCTGCTTCCGAGACTATCGTCTGCATCAGGGCGTAGATAATACCCAGTCCACTTAAAACCACAACGACGGCAATGCCCAACAACCATGTTTTCCAAGCAAGTTTTGGTTGTGCTTCCTTCGGGGTCTGAGGGTATGTCCTTTCGACAGGTGGCGCAGCCACTTGGGTTTTCGCAAGCACCGCCTGCTCTGGTACGCTGACCGAAGGTTCTTGCCGACCTTGCAGCCAGGCTTCCAGGTCCCGTTTGAATTCCCCCATTCCCTGATAACGATTGGCCGGCTTGATGGCCATAGCGCGCGCAACCACTTTACATAAAGCCGCCGGTAACTGAGGGTTTATACGCTCCAAAGCCAAAACCTCTTCACTGGCAACGCGTGCAACGCTTTCGGGAGGATCCTGACCGGTGAGCAGGTAATACAAAGTGGCCCCTAAGGCATAGATATCTGTGCGCGAGTCGGTCGTAGCCTGTCCATATTGTTCCGGAGGAGCATAGCCTGGCGTGACTGCTCGTGCCCCCAGTGTGGTGCGCAAATGTGGGTCATAAACCTTTACCAAGCCAAAATCAACCAGCATGGCGCGCCCCATGGGGGTAATGATGATATTCGCCGGTTTAATATCACGATGCACAACTGGGGGCGTCTGACTGTGCATATAAGTCAGGGCATCGGCAACCTGAAGGATCCACTCAACGGCGCGCTGCACCGGAATCGTCTTCTGCTCCTGCAACAGACTCGCCAATTCTTGTCCTTCGACGAAATCCATCACCAGATACTGCCCCTGGTCTGGAATGATAAAATGATCGGTGACCCGAGGCAAATTTGGGTGAGAAAGATTCGCCAACACAGTGGCTTCACGCATAAACTGTCGCTGGGCTTCTGGAGAGGTATCCAGGTTTTCTTTGATAGCGCAAAAACGGTTCAGATTGAAGTCAAAAGCGCGATACACTGCCCCAAACCCACCTCTGCCTAACTCCTCTTCAATGCGATACCGTCCTTGAAGCTCTGTTCCTAAAGGAAGGGTGGGGACATCCTGAGCCATAGGTCGGGCAGGTGAAACGCCCTGCAAGAGCGGTGCACCGCAATTGGCACAGAATCTAGCGCTTACCCGGTTTGGCGCATTGCATTGAGGGCAAGTGTTTGTAGCCATGCTTCATTCTCCTCTATGATCTTCATTATGGTAAGGACCAGATGGTAAAATCGTTGTACACCGTTGACGCACCTGCCTGTTGAGACCCTTTATAAAACCCCGTGCCGATAAACACATCACCTGAAAACATACGGGCAGAGAGATCCAACTCGGCGATCAAGACATCATTTAGATAAAACCAGCCTTTTGCGCCGTTGCAGATCAAACGGATGTGGTTGGATGCCCCTTCAGCGAGATTAAGGTTAAAGAGCTCCCCATCTGAGAATGGATCAACGTTCGGGTCTCCCACAACATCCATAATCTCCCAGGTGCCATCCGAAGTCACCACCAGGCGAAATTGGTCATTTTTCTGGGTGTGACGAAAGCCCAAGCCATAATCCCAGGCTCCCTGAGAGGTAGAGAACGGGTTGAAGAAGCGCACCTCGACAATGAAATTCATTAAATCCACTTCCGCGCTCAGGCTTGAAATCAGACCGGAGTCGGGATCGTGATCCAGACTGCCGTCGGTTGGTCCATACACCAGGATGCCACTGGCAACCAGATTGTCCAGATAATCCTCATACGCCCGCGCGGTAGCGGTCATATTGGCGAAAACGGCAGCCGTGGAGGTTGCTCGACGATCTTCCGTTGCCCTTTGTTGGGCGGTTTGGGTAATGCGAACCTTTTCCTGTAACGTGGCTTGAAAGGCGGCATCCTCCGTGGCTTTGACAATACGCCGGTATGCCGATAGCAACACGCCACCCAGGATCAAAGCACCAATCAGGCACACTGCCACACCGATGCCCACACCAGCACCAATGGCAAGCGGTCGACTCTTTTTTGGTGCTGACAGCCCTTCCGGGAAAGGCACCGCATCCTCGCGAGAGGCGGCTGCTGGTGAAGAACCCACAGCCACGGTCGAACCCCGCAACGGCGCTCCGCCCACTACCATGGTCTTTTCGAGCGTGCGCAAAGCCTGCAAGAATTCCATAGCACTTTGAAAACGATGGTCTGGCTCCAGGTGCATGGCTCGCTCGATCGCCTGGCTAATATGGATGGGTACAGCGGGGTTGAGTTGAAAAACAGGCGGTAACTGCCTGCCAGCCAAGCGCTGCACGCTCTCCACCGGCTCCTGGCCGGTGAGCAGACTGTATAAGGTGGCCCCAAGAGCGTAAATATCCGAGCGAATATCCGTAATGCCCCTGCCATACTGTTCGGGTGGGGCGTAACCCGGCGTAACAGCGCGCGCACCCATGGTGGTTTGCAATCCTGGGTCATACAATTTGACCAAACCAAAGTCCACCAACATGGCTTTGCCATCGGGGGTGATGCGAATATTCGCCGGTTTGATATCGCGGTGCACGACTGGAGGCTGCCGCGTATGCAAGTAGGCCAATGCTTCGGCGACCTGAGATATCCATTGTATCGCTTGTTCGAAAGAAAGTGCTCCCTGGCGTTGAACCGCGGTGGCTAAATCCTCGCCCTCAACAAAATCCATCACCAGGTATTGCCCCTGACCTGGAATGGTGAAATGATCGGTGACGCGAGGTAGGTTCGGATGAGAAAGGTTGGCCAGTACCGTAGCTTCCCGTGCAAACTGTCGCTGCGCCTCAGGGGATGTGTCCAGGTTCTCTTTTACCGCGCAAGGTCGTTTTAAATTTGTGTCCCAGGCGCGGTACACCGCGCCAAAGCCACCCTGACCGAGCAAGCGTACAATACGATATCGATCTACCAAAGTCTGTCCAGTTTGTAAGGGCATTTTTGTCTCCAAAAATTAAATGCGAAAAATCCGCCTATCTAAGATGGCCATACTACCTGCAGCAATGGTTATGCCCAAAAGCTGCCCCAGGATTTCTGGCAAGTAAAAGTTAAAAATACCATACCATGCTCTGACCGCAAACGTAGCCGAAACCAAAGTAGCCGAAACCAAAGAGAGAAAATACACCCATATATTGTACTTGCGATAACGTGTAATCGCAAACAGCAATTCGGCTCCGGCCGCATAAACATATGTGACTTCACCAACGCCCAGGATCAAGCTTGCCAAAGCTGTAGGCAGAAACGCCATCCCAGGTCTTTTCGTTAGCATAGGCGCCAACAGCACAATCCATGCAGGTAGCAAGGTGTTAAGCATAATGCCCAAGGTTTCTCCGAGAGAGCTGAAGAGCATTTCATGAAACCAAGGAATTGAAATCCAAAAGTATGCCAGCGCCGTGGTACACAGAAAAATGAGGATTGTGGGCAATAAAGCGGAGCGTTTGACACCGCGCATTGCCCGCGTCACATCAGGCGATTGGGGGACAGGCGCAGGTGTTGGGGAAGAGCGTTCCGTTTCAGTCGGAGGCGCAGCGAGCCTGGTGGGAGGAAGGGATACCGCTTCTTCATGAGGCACAGGGGCATTTGCGGGTTGAGAAGCAGCACATAATGCAGCCGCAAAATCATCTACGCATTGCCAGCGTTTTTCCGGCTCTTGCTCCACAGCTTTCATAATGGCTTCATCTACATGCGCGGATACAGAGGGGTTGAGCGAGCGTATTGAGGGAAAACGAAACGGCTGATCTGCCGGGTCGCGCAATGTGAGCAGGTGATGTAATGTCGCTCCCAGGGCGTATATGTCGCTACGCACATCTGTCTGCCCTTTGCCATACTGCTCCGGAGGGGCATATCCTGAAGTGCCATAGCTCATCGTATCGCGTTGCTTCCCCGGCTTGAATAAACGCGCGATGCCAAAATCAATGAGTTTGACCCTGCCCATACGATCCAGCATGATATTTCCAGGCTTTAGATCTCGAAATATGATCGGCTGGGGTCGAGAATGCAAGTAATGAAGTACATGGCACAACTGTTCAGCCCAGGGGAGCACTTCGTGTTCGGAAAAAGGCTTTTGGCGTGTTTGAAGCAATTCGGCAAGCGTTTGCCCTTCAATGTAATCCATCACTAAAAAATGTTTTCCTAAATCTGCGAAAAAATCCACCACTTTCGTGAGGTTGGGATGTTCCAGAGTGGCAAGCAGAGCTGCCTCATGCTTGAATGCCTGAACGGCGTTTTGCTTCTCCAATGGATCCGTAATCGCAGCATCGCTCATCTCTTTTACCGCCCACAGCTTTCCGCTCAAACGCACGTCGCTCACCAGATACACCGCCCCCATACCGCCATGCCCCAACTTGCGCATAATCGAATAACGCCCTCCCAGCAGAGTGGCGGGCGGGATAGCGCCAGTGTGCAGCGAAGGGTCCACCGGTGTGGAGAGTGGAGCAGCACACTGAATGCAAAACCTGGCGTTCGGAGGGTTTTCTGTCCCGCACCGCGCACAGATTTGTTGTACCCGCAATTGCGCCCCGCAGAACTGACAAAATCGAGCAGAATCGCGATTCTCTTGTTTACACTTAGGACAGGTCAGCGTCACCATTCCTCCTTTTTAGCTTCACATCTCGCGCCACATTCCCGTCTTCTTATATGTCAGATACTGCTTGAGCATATCACCCAAAAACCAGCCAAGCAAGGCAAAGATAGGACTGAGAAACCACAATCCCAGGCTGTCAAAGGCGATCCCTTCAGTAGCCAAGCCCAACATCAAAACCGCGCCAATCATGCCCATCAATGCCACCCAAAGCGCTTCTGTTTTCCATCCATTGCGGTGGCCTTTTTTCTTCACCCAGGGCAAGGAGGCGATCCAAAGCTCCATGACCATGCCGCTAATCAACGAAGCAAGGATGAGGTTGATCCAACGATACCCCTGAGGCACACGGATCCACAATGTGGCTATCAACGCACTCGAGAAAAACACATGCATCAGAAAGGGCACTCCTCGCCGGGGATAAGCTGCATAACCGGCGGCGCCAAATATGGCAATCACCCCCGACAGGTTATTCCAGGCAATATTGAGCTCTGAAAGCGGTTGTGCAAAGAACCAAGTCGTAGCCATCATCACAGCCAGAAAAGCAACAAAGATGGCAATCAACTGCTTCGGGTCGAGCTGCACTGCAGCCATCAACAGACGCGTTGTTGGGCGGGAGACTGAAACCAAATGCGGGGCAGGGGCCTCCCCTAACGGAGGGTGCGAAATGTGCGCTTCATGGCGCACACCTGGAGTCGCCATTGTGGGCGGAATCGGGTGACGGGCGAGCGTGCCATGTGCAGGGGGTGCGTATTCAGCCACATGCGTCCCAGCACTCGCGGAAAAACCGGGGGCATTTGGGCGGAGCAACGCGGCGCGCATCGTCCGCGCGCTATCCCAGCGCAACTCTCGCCGGTTCTGCACGCCTCGCATGATAATGTGCTCCAGGTCAACGGAGACGCGCGGATTCAAAGCTCTCAAAGGAGGCAAATTGAAGATGCTCGTCGCGGGATTATGCAGACTCAACATCTGATGCAACACGACACAAAGTGAATAGAGGTCGCTGCGTTCGTCTGTCTGGCCGCTGCCTGCCTCTGGCGCGGCATAGCCCGGGGTGCCCAACGCCATGGTGTCTTTATCTTTCCAGGGCTTGAAGAAGCGCGCGATGCCAAAGTCGATGAGCTTGATTTGTCCTTGAGGGGTTAGCATAATATTAGAAGGCTTCAAGTCACGAAAGATGATCTTGGGGTTTTGCTCATGCAAGTACGTCAGCACATCGCACAATTGCAGCGCCCATTGCCGTACTTCGCTTTCAGAAAAAGGTTGCGTCCTTTGGCTTAAAAGCCTGAGCAATGTATCCCCAAAGATGAATTCCATGACTAGATAATGTTTTCCCCCTTCGGTGAAGGCATCGACGACCTTGGGCAGGTTGGGATGATCGAGCGTGCGTAAGAGTGTCGCTTCGCGATTGAAGCACTCCACCGCGTAGGCTCGATCCTGAGGAGAGGATAAGGCTAGGTCGCTCATCTCTTTAACCGCCCATAAGGTTCCCGGGCGGAAGGTATCCGTCGCTTGATATACAGCTGCCATGCCCCCATGCCCTATCTTGCGCGTGATCATATAACGACCATGCAGGAACGTATTGGGCGGTAGTTTGCCGGTGATGCCCTCTTGTTCCGGCGGAAGCGCGGCTGGTGAAACCCCCCTAGGCAACATTTTGCCGGTCAAAGGGCAATAGCGCGCCTCACTTCGGTGCAAACGCCCACAATGTGGGCACTTCAATGTGGTCACCTCGCGCCTTTAAACGTGTTCACTGGCGATATACCTTGACACTACTCACCCATCCCCTGCCACTGAAAGAAATCCTACCATCCACAGGGACAATGCCAATATTTGCGACCTGGCAGCTTTGCGCCGGGTTAAAATCCACGATCACTGTAACGCCACCCCCATCTCCAAAGGTTAATTGGTAGGTATGGACGACCAGACCATTGATGGGCAATTCACAACGTTCCTGGGTCATCGCAGTTTCCAGGATAAGGAGTCTTCGGTCAACGGTCAATTGAAGGATGCCTGGCCGGTCAATCGGTTGGGCTTTTTGCTCACCCGGGTTCCACTGAAAGACGATCACACTTTGTGGAATATCTTCCACCAGTCGAGCCTCGAATTCAATGACTGTGCCGGGGGTCAATTGAATCAGCAGCTTGGATGCCACGCCTGAGGTCCCTGGAATCTCTCCCAAAAGCTCCATATAACGATCGCTAAAGCCGGTGCGCAATTGCGGGAATGGCGATCCCCAAAGATGCCAGTTTTCCGTGAGAGGTGTTTCAAAATCCTCGCGAAAGATGAATTGCGGTGCAGTGGTCTGAGAAGGAGTTTCGGAGGCGGTTTCCGGGGAAGATGGCAATTCCGTTGTCGCAGGTGTATCTGGAGCGGGGGTTGTCTCGCTCGTTGGGCTGATCGTCGGGGTTAACGTCTCAGTAGCTGGCGTTGCCTGAGATTCGGGCACCGTCTGAGTAGGTGTCATCGTCCTGAGCCATCCAAATGGGTCTTGAATATACACAATTGCTGCTCCCCCTGCGACGATGACACAGAATACCAACAAAACGATGAGTACCACCAGCCACCATTTTTTCTGCGCCGGTTTGGTTCGCGGGGATGGCGGTTGAGCTACCGGCTTGGAGATCGGCCCTTTAACCGCGGCTGGTGAAGGAGGCGGAGCTGCGGGCGTGATGGGCTTGCCACAGCTATTGCAGAACTTCGCCCCAGGTCGCACAGGCTTGCCACAGTGAGGGCACACTTCCCCGCCTGTGGCAACAGGAGCCTCCGATGGCGCAGGTGGGGATACTGGAACAGGGGTGCCACAATGGCCACAAAACCGCGCCCCGGGTCGCAATGGTCTTCCACAATTTGAGCAAAGTTTTGATGACATTATTCCTCCTGCGATTTTGGTTTGCTATCGTTCGTCAATTGAGTTCATTTTTTCATAAAATGTACAGGATGTGATCTAATCATCGGATAGGCGCACAGTCTTACGACTGGTGAGCTTGATCGTCTTCTTCCCTTCGGAGGAAATCTCACCGGCGCTTTCTAAGTGATCGGCTTCGGTCTTCATCTGTTCGGCCAGTTCTGTCTCCCCTTGTGCCAACAACAATGTCACTGCCTGGCGCAGCTTGCGCGTCGCGCTGGGGATATCGCCCACCTCCGCCTCTGCCAGAGCTTGGGTTTGCAACTTGAAAGCCTGTACTTTCTCGACGATGTTCATCACCCGCGGGTTGAAATCGGTGACCTGATGCGCCTCTTCGGCAAAGTTCAGGATCAAATCGCTGCGCTGGAATTGCTCCCCTTGTTGGGGGAGCATATAACTCACTTCGCTCTGGGCAATGCGTACAGCCCCTTGCGGTCTGGGTGGCAACATCATCTCTATTAAAAAAGCTGCGCCGCTTTTTTCCAATTGACCCAGTGGAATGACGATGGAACGACCTTGGATCACACCATACCCCAGGTCTTTGATCATCGGCGCCACCTGCCACACCTTGCGCGCTTCCAGGCCCTGAACCATACGCACTGTAAGAGTGACATCTTTGGCGACCACATGCATGGACTGATACACCTCCTGGAATATCTGCAGAGCATCCTCGGGGTTGGGAATGTAATCCGCCATGCCAACATGCGAGCCAGGTTCCCCTAAAACGCTGCGATCGGATATATCAAAGAGGAATTCTTCGTTCCAATCGCTACCAAAGCCCAAACTGATGATTGGAATCCCTCTCTGAGCAGCTTCATCAGCAATGCGCCGCGACTCATCTTCGCTATCTGTCGCCTCTCCATCGGTAAGCAAGATAATCCGGCTCACGCGATCGGGGCCTTGCCAGCGGCTGACCTGCTCTAAGCCGTGACGAAGCGCCTGAGCCATATTAGTCCCTCCCCCTTCGCGAATCTTATCCACTTCTGCGTTGAATCTGGTGATGTCTGAAGCGAGTTGTGCCTCAACCAATACCTGGGTCTTCGTTTCAAAAGTGATGATCGAAACGACGTCATCGCTCTGCAATTGGGTCAAAATGCTTTTAACCGCTGCTTTCATCGTTTTGAGTTTTGGTCCGGCCATAGAGCCGCTGCGGTCTAAGACGAGGGCGAAGTTGAGAGGCATACGGCCAGCCGTCAGCGTTTCGCCTGGCAAGATCTCAATCAGCGCATAGACCAATTGTGCATGGTCGAGGACGGGCACTGTGTTGCGATTGCACAAGTTGTTCAACACAAGAAAATCAGACATGTGGACATTGCTCCCGAAAATATGCTCATAAGCGTTCCGTCAAACGTCGCGTTTCGTAGCGCATCTTCTTGGCTGCTTCTGTATCCAGATCGCCTTTCTCCTCCAGGTGGGTTGCCTGGCGCAACATCGTCTTGGCCAATGAAGCCTCTCCCATGTCCAACAGTCGTGTCGCCACCTGCCGCAAGCGCACCGTCGCTGCGCTAATCTGCTCCTGGTTTTGGTTCTTCAAGGCGTCCTGTACTTCTTGCAATGCCTGTGTGCCTAGCTTATAGGCAGCGACTTTTTCTGCAAGGTTCATCACGCGGCCATTCGGTTTACGCCTTTCCGGTGTCACATTGATGAACACATCACTGCGCTCCACCTGACGCATCAAACCACCGGCTGGGTCATCCCAAGTGAGCAAAGTTTGCGCCAGGCGGATTTTTCCCATGGGTAATACCGGAACATGCAACTCTACAAGCAACGCGTGCGGGTTGGCGGTTTCATAGTCGCCGATGTACAACGAATAACTATGATCCATGTCGGGGCCTGCATCAAAAGGCCCTAAATCAGGCTTTACGCGGTGGACCTGTTTTAAAACGATACATTCTTCCAGGCGCAGTTTGATTTCCACATTACGGTAGCTCACCCGCATGGCTGAACCCAGCTCGCGCTGAAATATCTTGGGGATCTGGTCCGGCCGCTCGATATAATACGCGTTGCCTCCGGTCATATCCGCCAGAGGGATGAGCAAATCTTCGTTGAACTCATTCCCGATTCCCATAGTGGTAATTTTGATGCCCTCTTCCTTTGCCAGCTCAGCCCAGCGATAACATTCGCTCACATTGCGCGTATGTCCATCCGTCAATATAATCATACGGCTGGCATGCGTGTCGGATATATTCTTCCTTAACTCCTCAAAAGCCAGCAGCATACCTTCATCCATCTGTGTATCGTTGCCCAAGTGCGCCCGGTCGATTTCCTGAGCGGCATAATACAATCTTGAGCGCTCTTCTCCGCTTGTCGCCGATACCAACATCAACGCGGAGCTGGCAAACAGGATCACGGAAAAAATATCGTTAGGCCGGAGGTAATCACTGGCAATTTTCAACGCCTGTTTGACATAATCGATGCGGCTAGGTGATTTGTCGAATGCCTCTTGAGGCGCATCAACAAACCGGTATACCGGGATGCCATCGGTGATCACCTCCTGGACGCGCCCGCTTCGCGCCAGCTTTCTAAACTGCTGGGATGAGACGATGCGGATCTTCATCGAATCGCTGACATCCAGAGTCAACGCGATATTGCTGGGAAGCGATCCGGCGCCTTTACCCCCGGACACCTCAAGGAGCAGATAGAAATCACCCCCGGTCGTGGGCACTCTTGTAGATGAAGGTGTGCACGTGAGATTCAAACCTTTCGCCATATTACTCCTATACCATTCTTTTATCATGCCAACCGTTAAGCACCACTCAACAAAAACGAAGCAAGCGAATCATGCCTCATCGGGGCAACGACACTGGTCCAGAACCGCCTGCATCCCGGCGCGCGCCTCCAATTTTAATGCCCATCTCAATCCCTGACCATAGAAATCCTCGCGTCGCAGCATGCGCTGGCGCTCTCTTTGATAATTGTATGTTGCCAGGGTGTGATATGCTACCCATTCGGCGAGTCCTTCGTGCTGCACCGGCTCCATGGCCAAAGGACAATTTTCGCCCTGCCAGGCATGGGCATATTCATGAGCAGCAATCTGTAGAAACAACATGCGCGGCAAACCCGACTGCACATAAATCCCACGTCGCAGCCCGCGCCGCACGTAGATGCCCAATGTACGTTCAGGATCCAATTCATGGCTACCGCCAGAGGGCTCGCTGACTTCCCTAGACTGCTGCTCAATGATGGCTCTCAATTGCCGACGATCCACCAATGCCAGACCGGTCGGGATGTTCAAAGAGATGCCCAGGGTACGAACCAGCAAAGCTTTCAACTCCTCGAATATGCTTGCCGCCTCAGCAGGTGTAAACACTCCTGTAGCATGACATAATGCACAAAAAATGCGGCCATCGGACAATTTCCAGCTTTGCCGGGTAAGAGGCGCAGAACATAGATCACAAGGGGGCTGCGTTTTCAGGCAGCGAGAACAGTAGGGACCTACATCCTCGAAGTAATACGCTCTTCGCGCCGGTTTACCGCAAGCCAGACATAAGCGATAAGCCTGGTTGCAAGTCGAGCAGGCGCCATTGAGGCTTTCTGCGGCCATGGGCAAGCCACAATGACAGCACTTCGGCTTGCTTTCCTGACATGTGGCACACACCTTTAGAGACATCTGGCGCGGCCATTTTTTATGGCGAAATATGCGACTGCCCTCCCCCAAAGGTGCACCGCATAAATGGCAATAGCTGTTTTGGTCACTCAATCTTCTTCCGTGCCTGTATGAAGATAGTGAGCACACACCAAAGGATGGAGTGGATGACCAGACCAACCCACCTGGAAAATACGTGCTCCTCTGAGTGCTCATAGTCCAGATATAAATCGCCAGCCGCCGAGTCACACACCGTTTTTATCTCTTTCGTGGGCTCGCTCCCAGGCATGGCAGGGATTTCAATCTCAGTCACCTGGCAAATAACGCTCTTGTCGTTTAGTCCTTCCAGGTCGATTGTGGAACCCATGGCATCCATCACCCAATAACCGACCACCCCATTTGAAGCCGTCGTGGTATCCAGAGGGAAGAGCGTTCCTGAGAGCACGATTTGAATGAACAGTTGAACCAGGATGGCGTAGAGGACAACATCGGTATTCGGTAATATGGCGGAGATGAACAGACCAAAGAGGATACTTGCCACGACCCCTAAATACAGCGTGATGAATAATTCGAAGACGCCGCTATCGGTGAAAATCGCTCCGGGGAAATCCAGATCGACCCGCAAACCCAAGATGAACAATACACTGATCACCTGAAAGATGGCGAAAATCGCCAGGACAATCACTTTGGAGAGCACATACGCAACAACGCTCAAGTTAATCGCGCGTTC
>JBBIVW010000009.1:40938-96239 GCA_037439525.1 Anaerolineae bacterium | reverse complement strand
CGCACCAGGCAGAGCCTGGCGGTACTTTGTCGTCGACCTTCGGTCGGCCACCAGCTAGAAGCTGGCGGTACGGTGTACTGCCGACCATCGGCTTTCAGGTTTTGTTCTTTTTTGTCTCTTTTTGGGGCGCTTCTTTCAGCAGCTCTGAAAATTGTTCCAGACGCTCGACGACCATGGCGTTGAACGTGCCTTTTGGATATTGCCCCTGACGGTTCTTCTTTCCGGCTTCGATGCCTGAAAGGATGGATATCCCTTCATCCACGTTGGAAATCGCCCAGATGTGGAATTTGCCCTGGTTCACTGCCTCGAGGATTTCGTTCTGCAGCATCAGGTTGCGCAGATTGGCTTTGGGGATGATTACCCCCTGCGTACCGCTCAGTCTCATGGCTTTACAAATGTGGTAGAACCCTTCGATCTTTTCGTTGACCCCGCCAACGGCAAGCACCTGCCCTTGTTGATTAATCGCCCCGGTGATGGCGATGTCCTGACGGATGGGGCAGTTGGCGATGGCGGAGAGCAGGGCAAACAATTCCGCGGCTGAAGCGCTGTCGCCTTCGATTTCTGCATAGGATTGCTCAAAGGCGATGCTTGCCGAGATGCTCAAGGGACCGGTGGTTGCGTAGCGGCTGTTGAGGAACCCGCTCAAGATCAAAAAGCCTTTGGTGTGAATTCTGCCGCTCAAATCCGCCTGGCGCTCGATGTCCGTCACCCCGCCGCGCCCCGGAAACACTGCCGCGGTCACGCGGTTGGGCTTGCCGAAGGCGATATCGTCCAGCATGAACACGGATAAAGCGTTGACACTGCCCACTGCGCTGCCTTTTGTCTGGATTTGGATCGTGCCCTGGACGATCATCTCCTGAATGCGGGCGTCGATCAGGTTGCGGCGGTAAATGGATTCCTGGATGGCTTTTTCTACATCTTGCGCGGAGACGATGACCGGTGTACGACGGCGCGCCTTTTTGTTTGCCCAGTACGCCGATTCACGCACCAGGTCAGCAATCAGGCCAAAGCGCGTGGAAAGCTTCTTCTGGTCTTCCGCCATGCGTGAGCTGTGCTCGATGATGCGCGCCACCGCCGTTTGATCGAATGGAGGCAATTGGTTATCAATAACCACAGATTTGATGAACAACCCATATTCCTTTTCCGCTTCGGGGGTGCGATCCATCAGGCTGGTAAACTCGGCTTTGATTTTGAAAAGCTTGGAGAAGTCTTCATCGTTGATGTGCAACAGGTAGTAGAGCAACGGCGTGCCCACAAGGATGACTTTTACGTTCAAAGGGATGGGCTCTGGCTCAAGGGTTTCGGTGCTGAGCAGACCCAAAAGACTGCCCAGCTCCAGAATGCGGATGCATCCGTCACGCAGCACTCGCTTCACCCCTTCCCAGGCATAAGGGCTGATGAGTAGGTCGCGCGCCGGGATAATCAAATAGCCGCCATTGGCACGATGAAACGCCCCAGCGCGGATTAGGGAAAAATCGGTGCGCGAGGCGCCCATGAACACTTCGTGCTCGATCCTTCCCAAAAGGTTGTGGTATGTGGGGTGGGTCTCGACGACCACCGGGGCGCCTTTCGTGTCGTGGTGATCGACAATCAAGTTGACCGCATAGCGCGCCGTCCAATCCACCTCTGGGAAGGGAACGGGCAATGCGGGTTTCTGATCTTCATTCTGGGAGGCAATGAAGCGGTTGGCGTTTTCCAAGATGTCTTTATGTACTGCTTCCAGGTGAGAGAGCACGGCAGAGTTTGCCTGATATTTTTTCTGAATATGTTGTAAAAAGGGGAGCAGGATGAAATCGATCGTGCTGTGATTTAATTCGCCCAGCCTTTGGTTGGCTTTTTCGCCCAGCTCGCGTAAACGTTGTAAGGTTTTCTCCACTTCCTCGCCCAGGCGGGCTTGCAGTTTTTCCAGTTTCTCGCGTTGTTCCGCCGATAACTTCTCCAACTCTTCGGGTTTGAGGGGTTTGCCTTCGATCGCCGGGGCAAGGACGATGCCAAAAGGAGTGCGGGCGACGATAAAGCTGAACTGTTCGGCAAGCTGCTGTAATTGGATGAAGGCTGCTTCTTGTTTTTTCTTCACTTCGTTGATAATGCGATCGCGCTCTTGGGCATATTCTTTGCTTTCAAACGCTTTGGGAATCTCCAATTTGCAATGCTCGATCAGCTTCTCCATATCGCGGCGAAATTCCTGCCCTTTGCCGGCGGCTAGGCGGATAGCTTTTGGGGCGCGTGGATTGGCAAAATTTTGCACATAACACCAATCATCTGGCACGGGTTCAGAGATGGCTTTGCGTTCGAGGTGTTCTTTAGAAAGGGTGGTGCGTCCTGAGGCGGGTTGTCCCACCACAAAGATGTTGTATCCCGGGCCACTGACCTCGCTGCCAATCTCCAATGCGCGTATGGCGCGTGGTTGCCCCAGGACGATTTGCAGATCGGGGAGTTCGTCGGTTGTCGCGAAGCCCAAGGTTTGTGGATCGCATCGATGGGCGAGTTGATGCACCTTGAGTTCGAAATCTTTCAACCGCTCAGGGTCGAGAGCTCTTTCTTTTTTCTCCGTCTTACGCGCTGGCATGTGGACTCCTATAGTTTACTTTTTGTGGTGCTGTTTTGCGAGCTTTTCCAGTATTTTATTGCCCTTTCCCCAAATACGCAATGCGGCTTTGAAAGTGCGATAAAGGCACAGGCTCCTATCGGAACGCCTGGTAAGAGCAGCCTGGCTGGGTACGAGGGGGAGACAGGCGCCCCCAAAATCCTATGGCGAAGCAATCGCGCCTGGAACCGAAAGCTTCGCGTGGTGCTGTGGATTCAAGGCAAGCTCAGTGGGTGGTGGTATTGTAAAACCAATTGTAGGCATAATAGCCGCTGCCCAAGGAGCTTTGGAAGCGGATGGAGATGCGCGCAGACCCATGCAACGATGGTGGTATCGGCACTGTCAGGGTCAGCGGATCGCCGTTCAGGCTGTCGAACTCGGCGACCTGAATGCCGTTGATGCCGCGTGTCCCCATTGGGCCGAGCAGGACGACAAAGTGATCGTTGGGTGGAAGCCTGGAGGTCGTGAAGGTGACCTCCTGATCGCGGATCACATGGGTGATTTGCATGGTTGGGTAGCCAAAATAAGCCAGCGCCGGAGGGTCTGCTGCGTCAGTCGAAGAGGTGGTGTTGAAGAACCAGTTATAGGCGTAATATCCCGAACCTGTATTGCTTTGCAGGCGAATGGCGATTTTGCTCAATCCGTGGAGCGCGGCTGGGATTGGGAAGGTGAATTCCAAAATTCCACCTCCGGCGGAGGATACTGAGGTCACCAGGATGCCGCCGATACCTTTGGTGCCCATCCGTCCCATGAGCACATTGAAACTGTCGTTCTTGGGGAAGTTTAATGTCGTGATAGTCACGGTTTGGTTGCGCTCCACGGATTTGATGAAGATGCGCGGCGTTCCAGAGAGGATATGACCATCTACATACATCGGGTCGCCTGTAGTGCGATTGTAGAACCAATTGTAGGCGTAAAATCCATGAGGTCGGGTGCTTTGCACACGCACGGCAATCTGGTACCGTCCCATGAGGGCTACGGGTATCGCCACGGTGAAGTCGAATGAACCGCCTGCACCTGAATGAATGGTGGCGACTTTGATGCCGCCTACGCCACGCGTACCCATCTTTCCCATGAGTACATCGAACGTGTCGTTGGCGGGGAAATTGTGCGTGCGCAAGGTCACCGTCTGGTCGGCGACCACATTGAGAATCGAGATGGAGGGGATAATGACATTGCTCGCCGCCTGGGTGGCATTAGGCATATAGACCCAAGAAAGGAGCATGGCGAGCAAACATATAGTGCTTAGGTTAGACAAACGTTTACGGGTCATAATTTTTCCTCCATGTACAAATCCGCCTCACGCATTGATGGCGTGAAAGCAGCATTCCATAGACTGGCTCAAATTACGCAGAAAGGTGGTTGGGTTTGAGATCATAACTTCCTTGCATTCTTTTGTGCAACTCTTGTGCCATTCTGCCATCTCGCAAATGACATGTTTTATGATGGGTGATCACTTGGCCAGCTCAGAAGAAAAGACTAAAATCGTTTCCTGGTTGAGGTTTTGCAGGAGCAGGGTGTTCCCTTCCAGGTGGAAAAAGGAAGTTTGCGGTAGCAGGCGGAAGTATTCCGTTTCGTATTGCATGGCTTGCGGGTCGGAGACGCAATAGGAGTTCGTGCTGCTCAGGTTGCCGATGGCGAGTTGGTTTCCTTCGGCCACCAATAAAGCGTGAAACAGGTTGCAGCCCCCGCTACCGCTGATTTCGTTTTTGGAAAACGAAAGCGTCAGAGAATAGGTAGAGGGGATATCGAGCATCGTGCCTTTGAGATTTTTATAACGGATGAGTTTCCAGGTCTTCCCCGCAAGCGCTTCAACCCCAAGTGATGAGATTGGCGCGGTTGGTGTCGCAGATGAAACCAGCCCACTTTTTTGCAGGCTTTGCTCTAATACGCTGCAAGAAGTCAAGATGGACAAACATAGAAGTAAAAACCAGGATTTATAGATCGTTGAGAGAGGCATCGCGTTTTCCTTCGAGCGGTTAATCTAGTGATAATCTTACCAAATTTTTGCCCCATGAGGACAAATAATATTGAGCTGGTTCACTTGTTTTATTTGGGTTATAATTAAACACGCGCAAGCTGGTGCAACTCATCGGGTTTTCTGAAAAAGGCGATGGAGAGCGGGAAATGAACCAACCTGTGGCAATAGTTGTGGAAGACGACGAATTGACGGCGAATATGTTCGCCATGGCGGTACAGCAAGCCGGTTTCGCATGCGTGGTGCTCCACGATGGGTATCAGGTGGCGGAACGCTTACGCACTTTGAAGTCTCAACTTCTGGTGTTGGATTTGCTGCTCCCCGGATACTCCGGCGTTGAGGTCATCAGAGACGTGCGTGGCGACGCGGATTTGGCGGAGGTTAAAATCATTGCCATCAGCGCGGATGCGAACCTGGTGGGCTTTGTGCGGGAAAATGTGGACATCGTCCTGGTAAAGCCTGTAGGTTTTTTGCAACTTGCCGAATTGGCGAAGCGGTTTCTACCGCTACGCACTTAGGCACGCTTTATGGCGACGGCGTGATAGAGGGTGTGGGTGTGGTGCCATCTGCACCCAAGTCTGCCAGCAAAACCCAACCGATGAACGCAACCTCAAAACCGCGATATTCCACCAGCAAACACTCACGTCCAAAGGCATCGAAGCGCCGCTCAGCCGGTAGGAAGACAACGGTGCTGTTTGCCGGTATGCGCCCGACGGCGGTAAAACCTTCGTAACAGCCATTGCGCGCCCAAACATCGCGCAGAGTGAGGGCAGCGATCGGAGTTGCTGTTGGTGTGAGGGTATTCGTGGCTGTCGGTGAGGCGGTTGGAGTGACTGTCGAAGTAGCGGTTGGCGTCGCCGTGAATGTGGCGGTTGCGGTTGGCGTAGCGCTTGGTGTCAGGCGCAGAGCGTACGTCTGATAGTAGCCGAAGCCGGCTTTGCCAATCAACGCCAAAACGCTGAGTATGACCAAGAAAATAGCGCCTCTCAGCGACAGGCGCAACAGGCGATAGCGTTTTAACTGCTTGGACAGGCGTTCCACGCGGGGGTCTGCAGGGTAGAGCGCACGCACGAGGCGACTTAGGCGATAAGCATCTGCGGGCCAGTTTTGGTGCGTATGATACGCGCGTATAGCTTTTTCTAAATCGTTTTCGTATTGTTCCAACTGCTGACTGAGCTTTCGCAGGTCGGCATGGAGCCGTTCAGCCTGCTCATCTTTCCATCCAAGCTGCAGAGCGATGTTCAGTTCGTTGCTGGCCTCGATTGTCAGGTTCATGGCTTCTTCCAAGGAATTTGATTGATCGGCTTTGGCTTTCAGCTTTCTGGATTTATCCAGAACTTTTCTGCCTACCTTGGGAAGGGTGAGGTCGATCTGGCGGCGCAGGTTTTGAAAGGCAGGGTTTTCGCCATACTGGTTATGCAACAGGTCTACTTTGGCAGCGAGGTCGTTCAATTCCAGAATGGTCAATTCCGGAGCGGCGAGCCGTTCCGTGATTTCGGATACAGATTTTTTTAAATCTCGTAATTCGATGGCTTTATCGTTGTACCTAGGCAACCCAGTCGCGCGGTAGGCTGCTTCGATGCGTTCGATAGCTTCTTCCAGCTTTCCCAGTTGGAATAAGGATAGGCCTTGATGGTAGGCTGCTTCAGCCTCGATGTTTTCGTGGAGTTTTTTCTCGAAATCCAAGCCTTCCTGCCAGCGAAATATGCCGGCCTCTTCCAGCGCGGCTTTTGCCTTATTGAAGAAATCGAGCGCATCCGCGAAGCGGCCAAGGCGCGCTGCGGATTGCGCCTTACCAAAGTCCGAAGCTGCCTGAGCCGGTAAAGCGACTTGTGGGATATAACCAGTGCGCAGGTAATTTTCTGCTTCGGAGCGATGATGCCGCGCGCGTTCCCAGTTGGGTTCGATCTCTAGCACTTTATCGAACAAGCGGATGGCTTCTTGGTAATTTCCACTATAGAAGTTCGATTCGGCTTGCTCCATCAAGGCTTCGGCTTGGGGGTCATGCGCTTTAAGTGGTGCGGCATTGAGCGTTTCGTCTGGTGAGGCTAGAGAGGATTCTGGCGGATTTGCTGCCGTGTTCTCTTCCCCTGTTGAGTGTGCATTCGCCGCGGCTTCCAGCTCTTTGATGCGCATGTGGAGTGTCTTGTGCAAGGCGATCAATGTCTGCTGTTGCTCAGCGCTCAAATGAGCGAATTCGGGCGCATCCAGCGCATCGTCGCATTCGAGAAAACAGTTGCGCAGCTCTTGGAGGTATTCCGGCTCGCTGGATAAGGCGCTTTGGGCGCGTGTGGTCAAGTTTTCATAATCGAATGACATAGGGTCCTCAAGGTGACTCGTTTTGGGGAATAAGCTCTACGAGCGCATGATAGATATCTTCCAGATCCCTGCGCAGTGTTTGTGCGCTGGAATAAGCTCCGCTCAGCAAAGCTTCGCTCAGTCCTTTAACGGATGCAGGTAGCCTCTGATCGTCGAAGCGCCATTCTGGTGTAAAGGCACGCGGGGCTTTTTCCACTTCCTCCACAGTGGTTGGACCGAGAGGAAGTGCCCCAGGAGCAGGATGACCGGTGATCATGTGGAAAAATGTACGTGCTCCAAATTGTACCAGGTCGAAGCGTATCTCGTCCTGGGTCAACCCTTGGGGTTGTCTTTTGGCGATGTTCCAATCGATGAGATATACGCCGTTGGATTCTGCGTGCCAGTAGTAATGCAAGATTTTGTGATCGCGATAAGCGATGCCGCGTGTATGGGCTGCATCGAGGATATCGCAGACTTGGATGCTGGCGCGCAAAGCCTCTAGCAGAGGCATGAATTTTCCCCGCGTATAACCGGTATCCGCCAGGCACAGCAGGTTGTTTTTCGCCGGATGATACGGGGTGATCAGATAAGGCAACCAGCCTTGGGAAAGGCGCTCTTCTACTTCGGTGACAAATTGGTGCACCGCATCCAGTCCGCATCGCGTCACTTCGAACCAACCAGGAGGAGGGGCAATGACGCGGTCTTCTGCTTCCAAAAATACCTTGAGCTTTTCATCGAGGAGGAGGAAGCCACATTCGATCAATGGGTTCACCCCAGGCACATTCTGTAATAGGCTGAGGATGTGCACTTCTTCGACGAACAATGGGGTCGCATAGGCGATGCGTTTCGGATGCATGATCTTCATCGCACCCTGCAGGGTGCGGTTATCTGGAGTGGGCCATGCGCACAGGAGCACCCTTGCAGAGGAGCCTCGCGCTTCGGGGATCCATAGATCCACTGCCTCCAGCAGGCGCAGCTCCTCCGATATTCCAAAGGTGGTTTGCCGCATGCCGGAAAGACTCGATTGTGGAAAAACGAACGGCTTCCTCTCCAGGCTGATCTCGTTGGGATGAGCGGTAAAAAGCGAGCGGTGAGGGTCCATGGTCAAAAGCCAGGAAAAGTACTCGCGCGTCACCGGGTGGAGTTTGACAATGGTCAAAGCATCTTCTCCTCTGCGCAGAAGGGATAACGCCTGGATGATGGCCTCCAACCAAGCAGCTGGGGCGATCGTTCGGCGAAGCTCGCGCCCCTGCACTTCCAAGCGTGTGGCGTATTCAAGCACCGATTCGTCTTTGTTGGGACCGTTGTGCACCGCGGTAAGCCAAGCGCTCAAGGTGCGTAAGGAGGTCATGGCAGTAGCCAGTCTCTTGCGAGATGGGTCCAGCAGCGTCAAGGCGCGCAAGCCTTGCTCGACGTGTGGGAAGTCCAAGTTTTCCCAGCTTTCGAGAACCGCTTCCAGCGTTTGTTTCGGGGCGGCGAGCGCTGATAAGATGATTTCGCTTGCCATTGGGTTCAGTTTGGCAATTATGGGTGTGAGTTCGTCCACCTCGTGATAGGCAATCGTCGAATGAGGCGGCAGAGGGTGGGGCGAGGTCCACTGATGAATAATGTGTTCCAGCTTTTCGATCGCTATGTCCAAGGCATTGGGTTCGCCTTCTTCGTGCTGCGCAGCCGGCGATGTGGCCGAAGGGGTAGGGTGGGCATGGTATTGCTGGCGCAATTGTTGGTCTTTCAAGGAAAAAAGCGCCCGTTTTAGGGCGGTGAGGGGTTCAGGCACAAGCCTGGCAGGTTTGCCCAGGGCTAAATGACGGATTTCATCGATCATTTCGTCCGGAATCCTGGAACGCACGTGGGGCGACGCGGTTTGGATCAGCCATCCATAGAGTTGCGTCCAATTGTCCTCCACGACATGATGGAGCACTGGGCGAAGGTCTGGCGAGGTGCTCAGCAATTCCGTAAGTTGATGAATAAGGCGTCTTTTTGCTATAAAAGGCGAGGGCAGCCGCGACGACTGATCGCAATAGAGGAGTAAGGCGTCTAAAGCGCTTTGTTCAAGGAGGTTTTTCGCACCAAGTAAAAACACCTTCTCTTGGAGGTGAAAATCGGGCACTGTTCCCAAGTCGAGGAGTAGCTCTTGAACGGAGCTCAACTCCTCAAGGGTTTGGCTATCGGGAGTTTGGTTTTCAAGGAGTCGCTTCTCGCGAGCGGTTTTCGAGGCGATCTCATGCTCCAGATTGGAGCGCAGGGTATGGAGGTGGGTTTTGAAAGGTTGTATTTGTTGCTCGTCGTCTATGAAGCCAGATTTTAATTCTGGCCATGTGATTTGGGAATGCAAGGAGGGGCAATGCGTTTCCACAAAGTGCATGAAACACGAAAAGTATTGCGCATAGTCATTATTCCACGAATAATGGCGATCGTCCGAAATGCCATCTATGCCCAAAAACTGGGCATTTCCCCAGTCCAACAATGTCATGCGGTTGGAAAATGGATCGGCGTAGATATGTTCGATTTTGACATCGTTCCAGATCAAGCCGGCATACCTTTGGTGCAAGAGTTGGATTTCCATGTGGTGGATGGTTTCGAGAAATCCAAGTAGCCGCTCAAGTACCTGCAGGATGAGATAGGGTGGTGGTTCATCTCTGGCGCGCCACTTTTGGACTACATAGGTAACAACCTGAAGCATGGAGGCGCTCGAGGTGGCAGGTATATCGAAGATCATCTCGGGTTGGACAGGCGAGGTCGAAGTCAGGTGGGAAAGTGGGATGCCTTTCGCAGGCGAAAGGATGAGAAAGGCGTGGCGTTCATCGCCATCTTCTTCGCGGTTGCGATCCAACAGTTCGGGGACGACCACCTGATTGTGGGGAGGTTGCAAATGGAGCAGGCTGAGCACGAAGGCTTCGTGGCGCAACTGGCTCACCTGACGAATATAATCCGTTGGAAAGGCGTCTTGGGAGGGTTTCTTCAAAATGCCTGGCTGTTGATCCAGGATGGATTCGACTTTAAACACCTCGCCGGCATCCCCCTCAGCGATTTTGGCGATCAATCTCCAGGTATGTTTTCTACCAACAATGATCTCGTTGTGCGGTGCGTCGGCGGTTTTCATAAATTATTCAAACGAAGCTACTCTCTTTGTAAAACCTTCTATGTGAAATAAAAATTACTTTTTTTGAAAAATAAACAAAATTGTTGGCTATTCGTATAGTAATCGTAGGGTAAACGGAAGCCAATCGTCAAGCAAAGCTAAAAATTTACTGGTATATTCACCATCGAAGGGCGATTTCTCTTCTTCTCCTCCTTAGAGAGAGCCGGGGGCGGCGTACCCGGCTCTCAGTAATTTAACTGCACCTAAATCTATGGATTCCACCCGTAAATGGATAAGTCAATACGCTCGTGCGCGTCGAACTGCACCCCTTCTGCAACCAGCCTTTGGCGTTGCTCCTGGTAACAGCTTTGCGAACGAAAAGAGATTTTCCCCTGCGCGTTGACCACACGATGCCAGGGAATGCCTTCGGGAGCGGCAGCCATAGCCCGGCCCACCATTCGTGCTCCCCAAGCGAAGTAGCGCGCCGCAGACATCATATCGGGTGGGGGGAGGCATGCGGCGATCTGGCCATAAGTCGCTACACGGCCATATGGGATCTTCGAAACCACATCCCAAACTTGGTGTACAAACCCCTCTTTCAGCTTGGGTGAACGTGCAAACTCGTTGGTATTCATATGCGCTAACTATAACCTTTGCAGGTGAGGCTGTCAAGGACGGGGTGAGCCTTTGAGATATAATCGCGGTATGCAATCAGGCTCATCTGATGGAAGGCAAATCGCCAAAGCTGCCGGCACGGTGATGTTTGCCTTTATCCTGAGCAGCGTGATTGGGTTGGTGCGACAGATTTTAGTGGCGCGCGCCTTTGGCACCGCGGCTGAGATAGAAGCGTTCAACGCCGCCAACCGGGTTGCCGAAACGCTGTTCAACCTGGTGGCTGGTGGGGCGCTTTCATCGGCGTTCATTCCGACGTTCACGGGTTTGCTCACCCAAGGTCGAAAGCCAGAAGCTTGGAAGCTGGCTTCTTCCGTGGCAAATCTGATTCTGCTGGTGTTGACCGTTTTATGTGCTCTGGCAGCCCTGTTTGCGCCTCAAATCGTGCGACATATCCTCGCCCCTGGATTTCAAAGTGCGCCCGAAAAAGAGCAGATGACTATTGGTTTGCTGCGTGTGATGCTCCCCTCCGCAGCCATTTTTGGGCTGAGCGGGCTGGCGATGGCCATATTGAACTCCTATAAGGTTTTTTTTATCCCAGCGATAACGCCATCGCTATATCAAGTCGGGTTGATTTTTGGCGTGCTTGTCTTGAAGCCCTATTTTGGGATTTGGGGATTGGCTTATGGCGTGCTGATTGGAGCCAGCCTGCATTTAGGCGTTCAATTGCCATATCTGATGCGTCTGGGTTGGAGCTATGTTTGGATGTTGGGCTTGAACGTGCCAGAAGTCCGCGAGGTGGGACGGCTAATGGCCCCGCGCTTGCTGGGCGTGGCTGTGGTGCAATTGAACTTTTGGATCAATACGCGCCTGGCATCCAGCATGCCGGAAGGGAGCGTAACCGCCATCGTGCTGGCATTCACGTTGATGCTGATGCCCGAAGCGGCGATTGCACAGTCGTTTGCCATTGCCGCGTTGCCCACCTTTTCTGAACAAGTCGCAACGGGACACTTGGAGCGCATGCGCGCTTCATTGGTCACCAGCCTACGCGGGGTGTTGTTGCTCTCACTGCCTGCCTCGCTTGGACTGATGTTGATGCGCATTCCGATCGTGCAAATGTTATACCAGCGCGGAGAGTTTAGCGAATGGTCCACCACACTCGTCTCTTGGGCGCTCTTGTGGTATGCTGCGGGGTTGGTCGGACATGCGTTTGTGGAGGTTTTATCGCGCTCGTTTTACGCGTTTCATGACACACGTACCCCGGTTTTGGTGGGTACGATGGCGATGTCCATGAATGTGGGTTTTAGCTTTCTTTTCTCGTTTTTATTCCACCGCATCGGCTGGCTGCCTCATGGCGGCTTAGCGCTGGCAAACTCACTTGCCACGGGGATAGAAGCGCTGATCTTGCTTTGGTTGATGGCGCGGCGGCTAAAACCTTTGGATTTTCGCCGCATCGGCATCGGGTTTCTCCAAGCGGGTTTGGCTTCAGCGGGGATGATCGCCTTTCTTCTGGTGTGGTTGACATGGTCACAGGCTTTCCCTGTTGGAGTGATCGTCTTGGGTGGTGTGCTCGGCTCAGCGGCGGTTTATGCAGCAGTCGGCTTCCTGGTGCGCATCGAAGAAGTGGAAGCATTGCGCCGTCTGGCATGGGAAAAAATCAAGCTAAGGGGAAAAGAGGTTCTGTAATGCGGCCTTCAAGCCAAGGTGATCGCCCGCCTTCTTATCGCAGATTGCCTCCGCAACTTCCGATGAGCACATGGTTGTGGATGGGGCTCTTCGTCTTGCTGACTGTCGCCTTTTTAATTTTGATTTTGGGGCGCACCGCGCCTGCCTGGAGTGGTGTACGGCAGGAGAATGCTGTCGGGCTCATCCAACGGCTGTTGCGCAGAGCCACGCCTGAGAACAATGAAATGTTCACCGAAACAGCACAGACCACAGCCGTTGAACGCCTGCCTGCGCGCCTGATTCGGGCTGCAGAGGTCTATGGCGGTCCCGGCATCCAATACCCCAAACTCGCCGTGCTGGAAGCCTCGGCGAACGTGGAGGTGACCGCGAAAACGGAAGATGGACAGTGGTTGCGCATCTATCTGCCTTATTTGCAGCCGGCAGAGGGCTGGATCTTGTCTGGAGATGTGGAGCTGCCTGTGGATGCCCTAGTGCCTACCGTTGAGCCTGATTCCATTCCACCGCCTCCCACCCCTACAGCGCCGATGTACGAACTTACCGCGTTTGTCAATGTCAATATCCGCAGCGGCCCAGGGCTGAATTATGAAAAGATCGCCACTTTGAAGCAAGGTGAATCGATACAGGCGTTGGGCATCGACCCGGAAGGGTTTTGGTGGGCTGTTCGAGTGCCTGAAACCGGGGAAATTGGCTGGGTTTCTGTGGATTATGTGGTCGGGGTAGATAAGGAAGATGTACCGGTCATCTCTCCAGGAGACATCGCTGGGACAATGATCATCCCAACGCCGGCAGAAGGTACACCAACGTTGGTCGCTAAATTTACGGTTAATATCCGCAGCGGACCAGGGGTAGAATTCGAGGTGATTGCCCAATTGATCGCCGGTCAGGAAGCCGAGATTGTTGGAGTAAGTTCGGATGGTCAGTGGTGGGCGATCAAACTTCAGGGGGGAAGCCGTGAATTCGGCTGGGTTTCGATTTTATATGTCGAAGTGCAGAACGCGGAAAGCGTACCTGTGATCCAGGGATGACCTGAAGGCAGATTGGCTATCGCCAGATCAACCACATCAATTGGGCGACGACGACCCCAAGAAGCGTCCCAAAGAAGGCTTCTAAAGGGGTGTGTCCCAAAACTTCTTTGAGCTCTTCATCTTTTAGGGGGTGGCCGCTGGCAAGATCGGTGATCATGCGGTTGATGATCTCCGCATGTTTACCAGCCTGGCGGCGGATGCCGGTGGCATCGTAGATGACGATCATAGAAATGACGAAGCACAATGCAAACAAGGGAGTAATAAAGCCCACATATAAGCCTACTGCATGGGTCAAACTGGCGACCAACGCGGAGTGGGAGCTGGGCATGCCCCCGGCGCGGAACAGCAATGCCCAATTCCAACGGCGCGTGGTGAAAAATTCGAGCGGAACTTTTAAGGATTGCGCCAGAGTCCAAGCAGTCAAAGCGATGATGAGCGGTTTGTTGCTGAAGATTTGCAGAATGTCCATTTGCAGGGGTTATTCTAGCGAGAAATCTTCGAGTTCTGTGCCACTGAGTTTCTTGACTTTGAGCTCCGCCTGAGCCAGCAGGTTCGAGCAATGTTCTACAAGCTGGCGGCCATGTTCAAAGAGCTGGATCGCCTTATCCAATTCCAAGTTGCTATTTTCCAGCTCGTGGATTACCTGTTCCAATTGCTTGAAAGCTGCCTCGAAGGTAAGTTCAGATAGGTCTGATAATTGTTGTGCCATTTTTTATTACCCTTCGTTTTTAAAAGTATCGTCACTTGCCAGTTCGCGGGAGAGCAGTTGCACCAGTGGAGCATTATCCGGAAGTTCCTGGCATGCCAGGTGGTAGAGTTCATGCAGTGAGGTGTGGTATACGGCAAGCGCGGATTGAATACGCGGCGCGGCGTGTTGCTGGTAAAACACTTGGGCTGTGGCCCGTCTGGAAAGATACGCCAGGAGGTTCGCAGCAGCAAGCATCAGCATGGCGGCAATCAATATCGCCAGCAGGGTTGCCGAAATGTTTCCTTTGCTGATCAGGAAAGTGAGCAGCACCAGGATAGCACCCGGCGCCATGCTGAGCAAACAGCCCAGATTGAATGCATGGTTTACGTTCTGGTTGAGACGCTCGTCCATAGCCTGGTGAAGATCCCAAAGCAAAGCAACGGGTGAGGTGGGTTCTGTGGGCACCTGTGGGCTATCCGCGTTCATCATCGAGCACCACTTCTTTTACTTCGGCATCGAAATGGCCATCGTACATAGTGACAACGACAGGCTCTTGTGGGAGTATTTGTTTGATGCGTGTCACCCAGGCGCCTGCCTGAGTTTGCACCACGGCATAACCTCGCCGTAAGACCTCGTTGGGATTCAAGGCGATAAGCTTTTGAGCCAGATTCTGCAACGAAGATCGCTTCTTCTCCAGGTGATTTTGGGTGAGCAGCGCTAAGCGATAGGAGAATTCATCTAAACGCTGCTGGTTGTTTTGCACACTGCGCATGGGAGAAAGAACGTTCAGCTTGCTATTCAGGTGGTGTAATTGTGTGCTTCGGTATTGGAGGAAACTTAGAAAAACTTTGCGCAACTGCTGTTGGTTTTCCAGAAGCGTTGCGGATATTTCTTCTATGTTTGGCGTTGCCAATTCTGCGGCAGCGGTTGGCGTCGGCGCACGCATATCGCTCACAAAGTCGGCGATGGTGAAGTCGGTTTCGTGACCTACTCCCGTGATCACGGGAACCGCTGAGCGCGCGATGGCACGCGCTAAACCTTCGTCATTGAACGCCCATAAGTCCTCGATGGAGCCGCCGCCCCGCGCGAGGATGATCACCTCAACACGCAGGTCGTTGAGCTTTTCGAGCGCCTGGATCAACTCTGGGGGGGCATCTGTACCTTGCACAGATGCAGGAGCGAGAATCACCGTGGCGAGTGGAAATCTTCGGCTAATGGTGCGCAAAATGTCGCGAATGGCTGCTCCTGTGGCAGAGGTGATCACCCCGATGGTTTGAGGCCACTCGGGAAGGGGCTTTTTGCGACTTTGCTCGAACAAGCCTTCTGCTTCCAGGCGTTTTTTTAAGTTTAGGAACTCCTGGAAGAGCCGGCCCTCGCCGACAGTCTGAATGCGATCGACATAGAGCTGATAGACGCCGCCTGGCGGATAAATTTTTATTCTCCCGTGGGCTTCGATGAATTGCCCATCTATCAGGGGGGTGGATAAACGCATGGCATCAGAACGCCACATGACACAACGCAGCGAACTTTGGCGATCTTTCAATGTAAAGTACAGGTGGCCTGAGGCTGGGCGGGAAAAGTTGGAAACCTCCCCTTGCACCCACAGCTCCTGGAGCAATTCATCGGATTCGATGAGGTTGCTCAAGTAATCGGTCAATTCACTGACCGTCCAAAGAGGGATGCCAAACAGATCAAAGGGTCTCATGCTGCGTCTGTGTGCTATTCTAACAAAAATTAATCGTTTGATTGACGTGGAATTGCGGCAAAAATCTCCTTTCAGATGGCGAATTTTTTGCTAAAATAAACCATGATATCGCAACCGCGGTTTTGGGTTAGGCAGAGTCGCGATGCGTTCCGAATCTTCGAATTTGAGAGGCAGCTTTGGATTATATTTGGTCTCCCTGGCGAATGGAATACATCCAAAGTGAGAAGGAAAAGGATGGGTGTGTTTTTTGTCGAGCATTAGAAGTCGAAGATGGCATTGAGAACTTGATCGTTTATCGGGGAAAATACACATTTGTCATATTGAATCGCTTTCCGTATACCAGTGGGCACCTGATGGTCGTCCCACTAACACATAAAGCCTCACTGGAAGAGTTGAATAAAGCCACGCAAGACGAGATGATGCAATTAGCCAATTGGTGCCTGCACATCCTGAAGGCGCTTTATCGTCCTCAGGGCTTCAACCTGGGAATGAACATCGGGGAGGCGGCTGGCGCCGGCATCCTGGAACATGTGCATATGCACATCGTGCCACGCTGGGTGGGGGATACCAATTTCATGTCCACATTAGGCAGAACCAGGGTATTGCCTGAATCCCTCGAGGATACGTATATAAAAATCAAAAATGAGTGGGATAAGACGGTACAACATGGGCAGCGCAAAAAACCAAGACGATAAGAGACAAGGAGAACATTATGGAACATGAAACAAAACATCAAGCGGTAATCGTCAGTGCAGCGCGTACGCCTTCCGGGCGCTTCCAGGGTTCGCTGAGCAGCTTAACAGCGACACAGTTGGGGGCGCTGGTCGTGAAGGCGGCGGTGGAGCGTGCCGGGTTGGAGCCTCATGAGATCCATGAGGTCCTGATGGGGAATGTGGTCAGCGCAGGTTTGGGGCAGGCGCCTGCGCGGCAGGCAGCATTGTTTGCCGGCTTGCCGGCCACGGTGAACGCCACCACGGTGAACAAAGTTTGTGGCTCGGGTTTGAAAACCGTGATGTTTGCCGCTCAGGCAATCCGTGCGGGCGACGGTGAATTGTTCGTGTGTGGGGGCATGGAGAGTATGAGCCGCGCGCCATTTCTGGTCGATGGGCGCACCGGATCGCTGCGCTTTGGGCATGGACATTTGACCGATGCCCTTTTATTAGACGGATTATGGGATCCATTCGAAGACTGGGGTATGGGTAATGCTGCGGAATTCATCGCGGAAGTGTTTGATATCTCACGCGAAGCGATGGACCAGTTTGCCCTGAACAGTCATATGAAAGCCGTGAAAGCCAGCGATGAAGGATTGTTTAAAGAAGAAATCGTCCCCGTGGAGCTCAAAGGTCGCAAAGGCGAGGTGACCATTTTCGATACCGATGAAACCCCGCGACGGGATACCACCCTCGAAGCTCTGGCGAAACTGCCGCCGGCTTTTCAGAAGGACGGTAAGGTGACCGCAGGCAACTCACCGGGTTTGAACGATGGGGCCGCCGCGGTGGTGGTGAGCAGCCTGGAAAAAGCCGAAAAAGCGGGTAAGAAACCGTTGGCGCGCATTGTGGGTTATGCTCAGGCGGCAACCGAGCCGAAATACCTGTTCGATGCACCTGCCAAGGCGATTCCTTTGCTGCTACAGAAGGTGGGTTGGAGTCTGAAGGATGTGGATTTAATCGAAATCAATGAGGCATTTGCTGCACAGGTGCTCGCTAATGGCAAAGCTCTGTCAAAGGATGGCTGGGATTGGGAGAAAGTCAATGTGCATGGCGGAGCAATCGCCCTCGGACACCCCATCGGGGCGAGCGGAGCGCGTGTCTTAACGACGTTGCTTTATGCCCTCAAGCACCGCGGTTTGAAGCGGGGGATTGCTTCCTTATGTTTGGGAGGCGCTGAAGCGGTCGCCATGGCTGTGGAGCTGTTTTAAATTTAAAGCAGTGAGGTCGATCATGCAAATCAGAACCATCTTTGTCGTTGGTGCGGGCACAATGGGGAGCGGGATTGCTCAAGTCGCCGCAACCTCGGGCTTCGAGGTCATCTTGATGGATGTCGTCGAAGGGCAGCTGGAGAAAGCCAAAACGATGATCCAAAAGTCGGTAATCAAGCTGGTAGAAAAAGGGAAGCTAAGCGAAGCTCAGAAGCAGGCTACATTGAGCAACATTCGCTATGTCCGCGATTACGGCTCGCTCTCGGAAGCGGATTTCGTCATCGAGGCGGTTTCTGAAAACTTTGCCCTGAAAAGCGAAGTCTTCACTCAACTCGACCGAGCTACCCGAGAAGAGGTCATCTTAGCAACGAATACGTCATCCATCAGCATCACGAAAATCGCCAGCCTCACCCATAAAGCGGATCGAGTTATCGGCATGCACTTTATGAACCCCGTGCCTTTGATGCGGCTTATCGAAATTATCCGCGGTTTAGTGACCTCGGATGAGACCACGCAGGTGACGTTGGACTTGTGTCAGAAAATGGGCAAAACACCGGTGGAGGCGAACGATTCACCAGGTTTTATTTCGAACCGCTTATTGTGCCCGATGATCAATGAAGCGATCTTTGCCCTGCAAGAGGGGGTTGGCACAGTCGAAGCGATTGACCAGGTGATGAAATTGGGAATGAACCACCCCATGGGTCCATTGGAGGTGTGCGATTTGATCGGCCTAGATGTTGTCCTGGCGATTATGGAAGTGCTGCATCAAGACTTGGGGGAGGATAAGTACCGCCCTGCTTATCTGTTGCGCAAGATGGTGGCAGCAGGGCATCTGGGGCGTAAAACAGGGCGAGGCTTCTATACTTATTCCTAGTGTTGGCTTGTAAGCGCGCTTGCAGAATCCTCTCCCACTCTTTAACTGGTTGTCGAGTGGGAGGGTTTTTATTTCTTAGAAGGGGAGAACCGCCACCAAGCGTAGCCAATCGGTTCCGCTTATGGTCGAGCAGAGCAGGGCAAGAAAGATCAGGAGCAAGATCAATCCGCAACCACAACCAGTACAGGAAAGGCCTCTCCCAAAGCCGAAACGGTCTTGCAGCCAATCGAACAGCCACGAGAGCAGAACAATGCGCAGCAAACCTTCCAGACATCCACGATTTCGATCCACGAGCATCCTCCTAATTACGTACAACAACGCACAGTCACGATTTTCCCTGGCTCGGCAACCAGCGTGAGGCTGCCGTCGGGCAAGATATCTAAAGCTGCCAAGTCTTCTTCAGCCAGGTTGCACAGGTAGGCTTTGTTGAATCTACGCATGAATGAAATCCTGGTTTCAATCCGCTCTTTGGCAATGTTGTAGCCTCGCAAGATAAAGCCGCGCCCATCCTCAGCCAGTTTGATGGCGGAGAGGATAAAGCTAGGCGGGGATATTCTGACAAACGAGGCGTGAGGGGGCAAAATACCTGTGTGGCGTATGCCACTAGACGTGGCTTTTAGCGGTTGGCTGTAGGCATATGCTTGCTGCAGGCTTGCTAAAAAGCGATCAGAGTCGAATGGGATGAGGGCATATTCGAAAGACCAGGTACCCGGCATTTGGGCTTCAGGAAGGGGAAGCTCTGGACCCGCGTGGCCTCGGCGCGTGGAGCAGTCGTTTCTCGAAAGCCAACCAATGCAGCGCAACAGGGTTAAAGCCATACCCAACCCTTGTTCCGAGGGGTAGATTTCGATCTCCGGCAAGCCTTTGTTCGCCAGGATCAGCCCCTTACAAGCGTCTTTGATGTAGGAAAATGCCTGCTGGGGCTGTTCGGGGCGTGGCTCTTCTACCCAACTTTCATCATAGGTGGGCACGCCTATCGGTCGCTCGACGATTTCAAAGTTTCCGTCGTAGAACGCGGTTGACGCATCCACGGGGGTGAGGAAGTGGACACGCAGGCGATGGTCCTTGGCGCGGTTTTCGAGTGTGGTGTGAAACTCCAGCATCGGGGTATGCTGCCAGATGGTGACCAGAGAGCGGATGCGCATGGTACTTTTTTGTGCGCTGCGGCGCTGGCGGTCGGTTGTCAAAGCGCGTGGCAAATGCATTTCATACCTTAACTCGACCCTTGTGTATGCCTGGTGCGCGTTCATTCGTGCGCCGATCAGCTTTGCGTGCACCCATTCATCCTGTTCAGGAGGCGCATAATTGTAGGTATCACCACAATCCCCGCCGTCTATGAATTGGTTGATGTTTGGATATAGGGTTTGAGAGATTTTGTCCAGCAGGCTGAGCACGCCGTTGCGCTCATCATAGAACAGCTCGATGAACTGATTTGAGATGCGCCAATCGTGAGACAAGAGTTTGAGTGTGCGACGCTTGAGGGGTTTTCGCGAACCTTTGATCAACCAATAGGTTTTATACCCTAATGGAGGTACCTCGCGGGCGACAAATTCCAATGCCGTTTGACCTTTGAGGGTACGCAAGTGAATGCGTTGAATCCCTGCCTCTGCCAAAAGGCTCAAACCTGCTTGGGCGATGTCCGGTGTTGAATTTTGCAGCTCGGTGGGGTCGTGCAAGGTGACAAACACCTCCAAGTCGTCTCCCTGCCCGCGTTGTACCTGAAGGCGAAAGAGGCCAGTCTCCGGGATGGGTAAGCCAGATACCTGCCCATCATTCAGCCTGTTGGCTAATGTAAAGAAGGCTTCACGATCCATACGTTGATCGATGAGGGTTTGCACATGGCGGGCGACGATTTCGACTTCGGTGTGTTGCCCGTTTTCATCGAGTAGATAGAGTGTTTCTTCAGCAATTGGAACAGGTATCTGGAAGGAGACCAGGCCAGACATTTGCGTGGGTGCGCGGTTGAAGACGATTACCGCGCAAAGCACTTCGCCACTCATACCTGCGGACAAGGGCGGTGGAGAAGTGTTGATTTGGACAGCAAGGTGGCGCAAAAACCGTTCAACAAGCTCCCTGCCAACCTGTTCTACCTGGTCGAAGCGGGTGCGCATCTCGTTGTGAACCTGGTCGAGAGAGCATCCACAAATCGAATCGTGGGGATGGCATTGCATCAATAATCGCCAGGCATAACGGATGAATGGCGCATATAGAGCGCCTGAAATAAGGGTTGAGGTTTCAGGTTGCGGGGAAATGAAATGGGTTGCGAAGACGCTGCAAGGCTCTACCCACTTCTCAAGCAGCGTCTGGCAGCCATGATTGCGCTGTTTGATCCACATGCGCGTGGAAAGCACGCCTGGAAGCAGGTGGTGGCGTTTCGAGGCGCGCAACTCGCCACGCACCACGGGCAGATCATGCGCCGTGGGGTCACGAATCAGGTCGGTCAACCCTGCAAAATAATCTTCCAGGCAGGAATGAATGAGGAGATAACCCTGGCTATTTGGGTTGGCTTTAGCGATGATTACCCCGCTATCCTTTTGTGGCGGCATGTGATCGGTGCCTTGCATCAATAAGAGGTGATCGCTGGAGGAATGAGGTTCCAGCGCCTGGGCTACTTGTACAGCTTCTTTTATAAAAGATTCGAGGGCGTGCATCGGGAGGTGCGCCGCGTTTCCGTAGCCATCGCGGAGATAGCTTAACAGCACGCGACTGCCATCTGCAGATTCCCACCAGAGCTCGCAGGGATGGTCATCCAAACCTCGCTGCAAGCAGGCGCTGGAGATGCCAAAACCCTGCAGTATCTGGGGCATTTGACCGATATGGCCAAACGGGTCGGGGATATAGCCGATGTGCATGAGAGGTCCAAACGCTTGTCCGCTTCGCTTTCCTTCTTGCAGATTGCGTATCAGAGCTTCGCCGCTGACCAGAAATTCGTCAGCCAAAACGTACCATGGACCGATGTGCAAGCGCCCTTGTTGAACCAGCTGCATGATGCGTTGCCGCTGTTCGGGGCGCAGTTCGAGATAGTCCTCCAGGATGATGATTTGACCATCCAGGGTGAAATGGCGGTATTCGTTAGAGGAAGACATGATCTCGAGTATGGCATCCAGGGTTTCCACAAGGCGCATACGAAACGCCTGGAAGGTGCGGTACCATTCGCGATCCCAATGAGTATGTGACACGATGTGGATGGTTTTCATGACGATGTCTATTTCCGCGCAGCCAGTAGGTTTTGAGCAGTCAATAAGGCTTGATAGGCGTCCAACACCCCATACCCGGATGCGGTGCTTGGGTAATCCTCTGCGCCTGGACATTCGGGCAACAAACCCTGGTAGGGGAGGGCACTTTGGATCAGGATGGCTTGTGTGGTGTCGATATCGCCAATCAATTGGGGAAAAGCGGACCAAAGCAAGGCGACAACGCCAACGACATGCGGGCCAGCCATAGAAGTGCCGCTCAAATAGCCATAGGTTTGATCGGGCAGAGCAGAATAGATGTCCACCCCTGGGGCGAGCAGATCGGGCTTGACCACCGTCTGGTGATCTAGCAGTGCTGGACCAATGCTGCTGAACTCCGCCAGATTGCCAGTGGAATCGATTGCCCCGACGGCAAATACCTGCGGGTAAATGGGGGGTGGATATTTCAACGAAGCGCATTGGGGGCCATCGTTGCCTGCACTGGCGACGAAGAACACCCCCGCCGTTTGAAAGACTTGAGCCGCGTACGAAAAAGTGAGCGCATCGCAGCCTTCGATCTCCGGACAACCCCATGAGTTGTTGAGGATGTGCGCACCAAGCTCTGGATGTCCATCGAAGAAGGCGTCTCCATGAGGCGGAAACGGAGCGAAAAGAAATTGCATGCATTCAAGGTATAAGGCTGGATTCGCCAAGTTGCGACCTAAATTAGAGCAGGCAATCCAGGTGGCTTTGGGTGCGATGCCCACTTGATTGCCGAGAATAGTCGCCAGGGTGTGTGTGCCATGACCGTTGTAATCCACGGGTTCGGAAGCGCCGAACCATGGGTCATACCAGTTGAACGCGTGCTGGTTTGGAGCGCCACGATAGCTATCCATTAGTTCGGGGTGTTGAAGCTCGACGCCGCTATCCGCTTGGCCGATAAGGATGCCTTCTCCCTGGGCTTGGAATGCCTCCCAAGCCTCTGGCACATGAAGAGAAGCCAGATTCCACAGGGCTGCTGAATCTAGCGGTGTAGTGCCAGCAAAGCCTTCAGGAGGTTGGGGCAACGGGCGCAACACCGGGCTATTCAGCAGGCGATCGACTTCCGGACGACCTTGCAGCCAAAGGCGCAACCAAGGATTACCCTCCACTTCCATGGCGTTGATCAGATAAAAGCTGCGGTATTCGATGCCCCATTGGTCGAGCTGATTGCGTATAGGCGTTTGAGTTTGGAGGGCATGTTGGACGAGGGCGGAGTACATAGCCTGTTTGCGTTGCGTCAAGTCAGAGATTTTCAAAAAGGGTTCTAGGCTGGCTTGGTCTTTAAAGATGACAAAGTAGCGTTCACCAAAAAAACCAGGCTGCGGGGTGTGGAGATATGCATAACCGAGGCTAATTGCACATAGCCATATTATCGCTATAAAAATGCCACGACTAACTGCCTCTTTATTATCATCCCTAAATCGATCCCAAATTGTTTGCGCCACTCTACCTAACAACCTCAAACCTAAAGTAGCACCAAGCAACAACACTGCTGTATAGAAGGCAGCGCGCATTGCCAAGAAGAAAATTTCCCCAAATGACGAATTTAAAACCAGCACCAGTTCATCTGCGTCCAGGAACACCAAAGGTAAACTAATGATCAGGCTGTAGAGCAGGGCAGGAAGAGCTGTTTTCGACTTTACTCGGTTGGTGTCTTGCCATATCGCTAAAAGCGTCAAAGGAACGCTGACAAAAGGGATGAGCACCATGAGCAACAGCTGCATGCCGCTGAAGTGAATGCTGAGTGCGCTGCTCAGCAGGTAAGCGGTCATCCCGGCATGGAGCAGATGCCAGGTGGTTCGTGTATATTTGCGTTCACTAAAAGCGTCTTGAATGGCTGCATGACCAGGCTTGATGAGATTGGCGCATAGCGTGCCTATACAGGCAGCCATAACTAAAGCAAGCAAGGTGTCCATTGGGGAGCCCAACGCGCCGATGCGCATCCAGGGTAGGGCAGATAACGTAAAAACTAGGGTAATGCCAGCGCTTCGCACCAATAGGGGCGCATGAGATTGCTCATCGTCTGGGTTGAGCGGTTGCGCTTGAGGCGCATCTTGAGAGGCGCGGTGCTTGATCTGCAGAATCAGGAGCATGAGGATGGCAGCTAGTGAATTTACAATCAGCTGGACAGGCGCTGCATCAATAGCTGCCAAATATCCTGGCAGGGTGATCCAGTGAAACACCGCTGCCAGAATCCAGGCGTGAAAAACCTGGCCTAGCGAGTGATGGCGCAGCAACTTGCGGGCGAGCATGATTGGAAGCAACACCAGCAGCCCCTGGATTGCCGCAGCCAGGGCTTCCTGGGTTCTCAGCTCCGGAACCGGGTTGATCGAAGCGAAGAAGATGGCAGCATGGCGGATGAGGGGTATGCTCACCAGCCAGACAAGCAGCGCGATAAAGGTTGCCAGACTCAGGCAACCGAAACATGAGCGTTTTGGAGAGGAGCTGTGCGATTCGGGCTGCAATCTAATCTCTCACTCCAGCCAATTCAGCGATCGTTGTACCGCTTTCAACCAACCGCGGTATAAATTCTGGCGCGTGTCTTCATCCATTGCGGGTTGCCAGGTCTTATCCATGTGCCAGTTGGCGCGCAAATCTGCTAGATCCTTCCAAAAGCCAATAGCCAACCCTGCGGCATAGGCGGCACCCAGGGCTGTGGTTTCGGTGACCGTCGGGCGCACCACCGGCAGGTTGAGGATGTCTGCCTGAAACTGCATGAGCAGTTCATTGTTCACCATGCCCCCGTCCACCTTCAATATGGAAAGGCGCACCCCTGAATCGTTGCTCATGGCTTCCAGGACCTCTTTTGTTTGAAAAGCCGTGGCTTCTAGCGCGGCGCGGGCAAAATGTCCACGTTGGATATAGCGCGTCAATCCAACGATGACACCGCGCGCATCAGACCGCCAATACGGTGCAAACAGCCCGGAAAATGCCGGCACGAAATAAATGCCTCCATTGTCAGGCACCGTGCGCGCCAGGCTCTCCACCTCCGCAGAGGTTTGAATCAGGTTGAGGTTGTCGCGCAACCATTGAACCAATGCCCCGGTGATGGCGATGGAACCCTCTAAGGCATAGATGCAAGGCTGTTCGCCGAAGCGATACGCAACGGTGGTGAGCAAGCCATGTTCGGAATGCACCATTTCATTGCCGGTGTTGAGCAAAAGGAAGCAGCCTGTACCGTAGGTGTTTTTCGCTTCACCGGGTTCGAAGCAGGTTTGGCCCACCAAGGCTGCCTGTTGATCGCCTAAATCACCGCAGATGGGGATCTCACCACCCAGCGCACCATCGGTGTGGGTGGTCCCCCAGGTAGCAGGATCGCTCGAGGGGACGATCTTGGGCAGGATGTGTTTAGGGATGCGCAATGCAGCTAAGATCTCTTCGTCCCAATCCAAGGTTTTCAGGTTCATCATCATCGTGCGACTGGCATTGGTCACATCGGTGACGTGCACGCCGCTATTTGGGCCACCAGTGAGCCACCAGATGAGCCAGGTGTCGATGGTGCCGAACAGCAACTCGCCCTTTTGGGCTTGATCTTTTGCCCCGCGCACATGCTCTAATATCCATTGAATCTTGGGCGCGGAAAAGTATGTGGCTAGTGGAAGCCCGGTTTTTTCTCGGAAGCCCTCCTGGCCATATGTGCGCGCCAGGGTGTCGCAGATGGCTTTGGTGCGTGTGTCTTGCCAGACAATGGCGTTGTACACGGGTTTGCCAGTGGCTCGTTCCCAAAGCAACGCAGTTTCGCGCTGATTGGTGATGCCGATGGCAGAGATGTCTTTAGCTGTGACCTGGGCTTGCTGCATCGCCTGGCGCACAACCACCTGTGTTTTCTGCCAGATTTGGAGAGGGTCGTGTTCGACCCAGCCGGGTTGGGGATAAATTTGGTCGTGTTCCTTTTGAGCGATGGCAACCATGGCTCCATGATGATCGAAGAGCACACACCGCGTACTGGTGGTGCCTTGATCGATGGCGGCGATGAGTTGTGGCATATGGATCTCCTGTGTTATTGAGCGGATTTTTGTAGTTTCACACGCGAAACGGCGAAAATCGAGAACAAGAACAGGGAGGCGTAGATAGCAAAAAGCAAAATATAGCCTAATCCAGGGGTATCTGGGAGGTGGCGCGTGATCAGGTCGGCAATCGGACCTCCGATGTAGGCGCCAACAGCGCCTGCGCCTGCTCCGGCTAGATTCGAGATGCCCAGGTATTTTCCCGCCTCTGATTGCGGGACGATCTCTGTGCCAAGCGCCCAATTCGCGGTGTAGAAAACCCCGGTCGCAACGCCGACGATCACGCCGCCGATATAGATTACAGTGAGATTGGGCGCGAAGATGATAATGATCGTCCCTATGGTCGCTACCAATCCACTGAAGATCACCAGGGGCTTGCGCCCCAGTTTATCCGCCAACCAACCGCTGGGGATTGCTAGAATAAGGATGAACAAGCCAATGAACATGATCAACTGAGAGGCTGGGCCCGCAGCTTGTTCGCGTGCCAAGCCGAGCTTTCCTTGCAGGAAGTACACGACGAAACTTGCCAGATTTGTCGAACCCACTAAGTACGATAGACGGTTAACGACCCACCATGTGAATGAAGGGTTATTGCGCGCCTCTTGACCAAGGCCGAGGCGCACAGACAGAACAATACCCACCACCACAGCTATCGAAATGGCAATCAAGCCAAGCAAGCCCATTGTGCCCAGCAGCATGGCGGCTGAAACCTGTCGCATGGCGATGATTTGCCCTGCCTGGCGCACCACCCAGCCACACCCCAGGATGATCAGGGTAAACACCGCCGTCATCAAGAACAGGCGGATTAAAGGCGCCCAGTCAAAGGGCGGGGGGGATTCCTGCGCCGGGCGTTCAGGAGCAAACATGGTTACCAGCAGGGCAAACAACACGATACCCATGGCGACGAACAAGCCGCTCCACATGTGTCCCGCAGCGATCAATTTTCCAATGGTAAAGGCGACCAGGATCAGAGGAATGGGAACTTCGAGCAGCGATTTAGCCCCGGAATACAAACCGCGCTTCTCTTCGGGGACCAGGTCAGGAATCAAGCCTTGTGCTGCAGCTTGTGCCGTATTCGATGAGATTTGTAAAAGGATGAGCAAAATGAACAGAGCCCAGAAACCGGTCATGCCCTCCATGCCGGCAGTGAAGCCGATCAAAACGATAAAAACAAAGTCTGCTAGAGTGCCGATTAGGATGAAAGGTCGCCTTCTCCCCCAGGATGAACGGTGGCGGTCGGAAAGCATACCCATCAGCGCCTGCACCAGCAATGCCACCATCAGCGTCCATAAGCGCGTTGTGCCGTAAAACGTGCCTTGTTGGGCTTCGCCAACGAACTGCTGGACAAGCAATGGGACGACCAGCGGGGTCATGGTTTGAGACAAGGTGGTCAAGGCTAGGAAATAGATGTTGACGGTGAAGAGATCGAACCAACGCAAGGGTCTATTCATGATGGCCTCCAAAGCATGCGTGTTTTATTTTCGTGCATGGTTTTACGGCAATTTCAGTACCGATGGGCATATTGCACATCGCCTAGCTTGCCTAAGCGCTGCTAAACTTTTCTGGTGATCTTCATGGCCTACCAAACGCTACCTTTTTCAGAACAATAGATACCTTATGAGGATGTTGGGCTGGCAGTGGGTGTTAAAGTCTCCGTTGGGGTATCTGTGGCGGTTGGCGTTTGGGTTGCCGTAGCGGTTGCTGTAGCGGTTGCCGTAGAAGTTGCCGTAGAGGTTGCTGTGGAAGTTGCAGTAGATGTGGCTGTTGGCGTAAATGTGGATGTCGCAGTAGGTGTGAGCGTGGGCGGCGTTGGTCTCCAGAGGATTGGGTTGAGCCAGAAAGCGGCGGCCTGATTCGGTCGCAGGTTGGCATAAACATAAAAGGTCAAGGCTACCTTTTTCCCGGCTAAAAAGGATAGGTCAATATTCAATGATTGAGTCACACCGTCATAGATTTGATGCCATTCCCCCATTTGCACGCGGTCGGTGTCGGGGAATTGGTAATAGAGTCTAAAAGTGACATCACAGCCAGAATATCCTCCCAAGCACCCAATCTGAGTGATGAACCGATCCCCAGAAAACACCGGTATGGCTGGGAATGTGCCGTAGATAAATCCTCCCGTTTGCATCGCCGGGTGGGTCCAAAGGGCTGGCTGATTGGACGGACCTGTCTCTAAAAGTGGATTGTTCCAACGCAAGACAAACCCCGAACTTGCGCCTGGCGAGGAAGCCGGGCAGATGAGCAAACCCGCGTTCGTATTCCAGTATGCTGCGCAGGGGTTGTTCACATAGCTGAAAACGACGTTGTTCACCGGATTGGTAACGCTGATCTTGACGCGAAATGGCGTGCTGCCACTCTGACCTTCACCAAAATAGATGTTACCGGTGCGCAACATCCAATCGCCGCGGTAATTGCCCAGCGCACCCGGCGCGGTGAGCACGACGCCGATGTCCACGCTGTTCCCCGGGTTGACCTTGTAAGGCAGGTTTACAGGTTGCCCACCCATAGAGTGTCCTCCCACGGGGACGAGGGTGAAGCTGGTCGTCCAGGCACATGAGCCCACATTTTTTATGCGCCAAATCTTGATGAACACAGTGCCTGGGGGCAGGGGCGTGCCATGGGGGATGGTGATATGCTTGAGCACTTGAGCTGCATAACAAGGCACTGGGGTGTTGGTGGCGTAAGGCGGTGTGGTGGTGCGAACGGCGGGAGTTAATGAGGCCATTACCGTGTTCGTGCGAGTGGGGAGTGGGGTAAAACTGGGGATGGGGGTGTTGGTAGCCGTTGGAATGAACGTATTCGTGGGTGTATTCGTGTTTGTGTTCGTTGGAATTAAGGTGTTGGTTGACGAAGAGGTTGCGGTGGGCGCTGTTAGTCCTTCGGTGGCTCTTTTTTGGGTTTCCATCGCCGACCATGTGCGTGCTGCCAGGGTGTACACAAAGCCGGGTTCTTGGGTAGAGATCGCCAGGCTTTGGAGCAATTTGCACGCCAGGCTGGTGATGATCAAAGCGATCCATCCCAAAATCAACAGGTTGGCATTGCGTGGTTTTGTCATAGCTTCTTCTCCTCTTCGTCCACTATCCACAAAGTGGAACACGCCATTAGAACCTGATGTGATGTCCATTAGTATAGATGAAAAAACCCCCATTGGCAATAGGGGATTTTTTCTATGCAGCTTTGCGCTTTCGATAGGTGGATCACGCTTGTGATCCTTGGCAATTTTATGCTGCTTCGACCTTCACTGCGCTGACCTTATATTCTGGTATCTTAGCGATCGGGTCTAATGAATGATGCGTGAGCTCGTTGGCCGATGCCTGTGGAAAGTGGAAATTGGCGAAGATCATTCCTGGCGGAACACGTTCAGTGATCCATACCAAAGCGCGAATGCGCCCGCGCCTGGATGTTACAATGACTTCCTTATTTCCATTCAAACCTAAACGTGTGGCGTCTTCAGGGTTTATTTCGATTTTTGGCTGCTCATATACTTCCAAAAGCCCTTGCGCACGTCGGGTCAATTCGCCACCATGCCAGTGATATAGCACTCGCCCGGTGGTCAAGATGAACGGATACTCCTGGTTGGGCATTTCAGCCGGAGGGATGTGTTCGATGGGTGTAAATTTGCCTTTCCCGCGGGTAAATGTTCCAACATGAAGGATTGGGGTGCCGGGGTGATGTTTGTCCTTTACCGGCCATTGAAGTCTCTCCCCCTGCTCCAAACGGAAGTGGGAAATGCCGTGATAAATTGGGGTAAGCGCAGCGATTTCATCCATGATTTCTGATGTGTTTTGATAATCCCATCCTGAAAATGAAGCAGGTTCGACCTTTTGTGCGCTCAGCTCGATCACCTTTTTAGCTAAAAGCGCTGTGATTTGCCAATCGGGTTTTGCCTCGCCCGGTGGATTAATCGCCGCATGCACCATCTGCACGCGCCTTTCTGTGTTGGTAAATGTGCCTGTTTTTTCCGCAAAGCTCACTCCCGGAAGGAGGACATCGGCATAGAATGAGGTCTCCGAAGGGAATATCTCCTGCAAAACGATGAAGTCACATTGATTTAGGCATTTGCGGATGTGATTACTATCCGGGTCGCTCATGATTGGGTCTTCGCCCAAAATGTACAAGGCGTGGATCTTGCCATCGAGAATGCCTGGGATCATCTCGGTAACGGTCATGCCTGGGTGAACTGGTAAAGATACTCCCCATGCCTCTTCGAATTTCTTTTGGTTATCTTCCAGATCCACGCGCTGGTAACCAGGGTACACATTTGGCAAGCCTCCCATGTCACATGCTCCCTGGACGTTGTTTTGCCCGCGTAGCGGATTCACCCCTCCTCCGGGAATCCCCATATTCCCCAAGAGCATTTGCAGGTTTGCCAGGCTCATCACATTGGGGACACCAACAATGTGTTGGGTGATGCCCATCGCCCAAACGACAGCCATGGGCTTGTTCAATGCTAAGATTTCGGCTGCCTGAAACAATTGTTCCTGTGGCACTTGGCAAATCTCTGAGACGCGCGCTGGTGGATAATCCTGAAGGGCGGCTTTAAATTCTTCAAATCCTTCTGTGCGTGCAGCGATGAACTCCCGATCTTCCCAACCTTTTTCCAGAATGATGTGCATGAGACCGTTCAAAAGGGCGATATCGGTACCCGGTTGGTGTTGCAGGTGAAGAGTGGCGAACTCAGCGATATCGATCCTGCGCGGGTCAGCTACGACTAACTTCATGCCGCGTTTTCGCACCGCCTGGCGGATTTTGGTGCCAAAAACCGGATGTTGCTCTGTGGTGTTCGAACCAATGATCAACATCGCCTTCGCAAAATCAGCTACATCGTCCATCGAGTTGGACATTGCGCCAGAGCCGAAAGAGATGGCAAGCCCCGCAACGGTGCTGGAATGGCAAAGACGGGCGCAATGGTCAATGTTATGCGTTCCTATGACCTGACGCGCAAATTTGTTCATCAGATAATTTTCTTCATTCAAACATTTCGCAGAGCTAAGCACGCCAATGCGATCTGCGCCATGTGCCTGGCGAATTTCGACCAGTTTTTTAGCGGTAATGCTCAGCGCGGTTTCCCAATCGATCTCAACCCAGGGATCGTCTATCCCGCTTTTCGGTGTGCCTTCCAGCAGGTATCGGCGTACTTTGGGTTTTTTCAGACGTTCAGGATGGTGGACGAAATCATAGCCGTAGCGACCTTTGACACATAAAGCCATACCATTGACCGGGGCATTTGGGTTGGAGGTCACGCGGATAATCCGACCATGCCGAACGTTAAGATCCAGCTGACATCCGACTCCGCAATAGGTGCAAGTAGTGGTCACTTTGGTGATTTGATGGGCGCGCCCTAGTCCGTGGGACATCTTATCGCTCAAAGCCCCGGTTGGGCAATAAGCTGCACATTGACCGCAGGATTCGCAACGCGCGTTCAGCATAGTTGTATCTGCCCCGGCGACGATCTTTTCTTCGAAACCGCGCTGTGCCACTCCCCAGACAAACCTGCCCTGAATTTCTTCGCAAGCCAGTACACAACGCCGGCACAGGATGCATTTATTGAAATCCACGCGTATAAACGGGTTGGGATCGCTATCAACCGGGTAGCGCGTTCCATGGGTGCCCCATTTTGGAACATCTACTGCGTATTCATACGCCAGGTCCTGTAGTTCACAATCCCCACTGGCATCGCATACCAAGCAGTCGGGAGGGTGGTGGGCAAGCATATATTCTAGGGTATGCTTTCTGGAGCGAATCACGCGATCGCTGTCGGTCGCGATTTCCATTCCCTCCCAAACCTCGGTCACACAGGCAGCTTGTAAGAACCTGGCGCCGCTAACTTCCACGACACACATGCGGCAATTGCCTGTAGGTGTAAGGTCGCGGTGGTAACACAAGGTGGGGATGCGGATGTGATTTTCTTGAGCGACCTGCAATACTGTCTTCCCTTTTTCGACTTGATAAGGGACGCCGTTGATTTTGATGTGCATACTCATGGGTTGCTCCGTTTATGTCATTTGACAGTAAAGTTTAGAGGCTGGGCGTATAAGCGCTCTGTGGGGAGATCTTTTCAGAAAATTCGCGGGCAAAATTTTTCAATGCGGATTCGATCGGCAAGGCAACCGATTGCCCAAGCCCGCAAAAAGAAGCGTCATGCAAATATCGCGCAAGTTCGGCGAGTTCGTTGATCTCCTGTGCATTGCTTTGAGCATTTACGCAATGGGTGAGGATTTGATACGCACGGTGCGTTCCGACGCGGCACGGGGTGCATTTGCCACACGATTCAAGCGCGAAGAAGTGCATCAATTGTTGCAGCACTGCCACAGGTGAATCGTTTTGATCGCAGATGAGGAACGCGCCTGCACCAATCGAAATACCATCTTTGACCGATTGATAGTCTATGGGTATATCTAAGTGGGCTGAGGAAACCAATGTGCCTGCAGCGCCTCCGCAGAGGGCAAAGTGGAATTCACTACCAGGCAACATGCCTCCAGCAAATTCCTCGATCACCTGGCGTAAGGTGATGCCAAAGGGGGCTTCGAAAATCCCCGGTTGGCGCACTTTACCCAAAACGATGAATAATTTTGTGCCGGCAGTGCGCCAGTTGCTGAGCGATTGATACCATTTCGCGCCTTTATTGATAATCGAAGGTACAGAGGCAAAGGATTCGACATTGTTGACCAGCGTGGGGCATCCTTTATAGCCGTAAGCTGGAGGATAGGGGGGGCGTAAGCGCGGTTCTCCCCGTTTGCCTTCCAGCGATTCGATGAGCGCTGTTTCCTCGCCGCAGATATACGCTCCTGCGCCGCGGTGGACATGGATATGAAAAGAAAAGTCACGGTTCAGGATGCGATCGCCCAAGTAATGGTTCTTTTCAGCTTGAGCAATGGCGTTTTCTAATATGGAAGCTTGCTGTGGATATTCTCCTCGGATGTAAATAAAACCTTGGGTAGCGCCTGTAGCATAACCAGCGATGATCATTCCTTCCAGAATCTGATGTGGGTCGCTATCGATCAAAATACGGTCTTTGAAAATCAAGGGTTCGGATTCGTCAGCATTGCAGATGATGTACTTGGGCTGGCGCTGTGCCTCAGCCACAAAACGCCACTTTCTGCCTACCGGAAAGCCCGCACCGCCTCGACCGCTCAGACCCGAGTTCTCTAATTCCTGGATCACCTCTTGTGGTTTCATTTGAAGCGCTCTCTCTAAAGCCTGATAAGCACCTAATTGACGCGCCGAATCAATCGAGGTAGGATCGATTTTCCCCAGTCTGGCGAGCATGACCCGAGTTTCTCCTTTTCGTGGAGTAACATAGCTTATCGCGGAAAGGGAGAGTTTTCGGGGGTCATCAGGTAGGTGCTTTTCCTGAGCCGGAAGGGGACCAACCTGGTGGTCATCTACTAACGCGGCTGGGGCATGGTCACAAAGCCCCAGGCAACTGCTCCGCTCTACCTCCCAATGCGTATTGTGGGCATACTTTTGTTCGAGCAGACGATGGACTGCTTGGCTACCTTGTAACCAACAGGCAGGTCCATCGCATATGCGTATTTTGCCCATCTTTTTGGGAGTTGTGGCTAGCATGGAGTAGAAAGTGGCAATCCCGAAAACTGTGCTCGCAGGCAATTGGATCGCGCGGGCGAATTCTCGAATGGTTTCTGGATCGAGGAAACCTGATTTCTCTTGAAGTTCGACGAGCATTTCAAGCACCCGTTCCGGGTCATTTCCGTATTTTTCTACAAGTTCAATCATCTGAGTATCGATGGGGATATGGGGGTGGAGATAGTTGGACATCGTGGCGCCTCTTTTGTCGAGATTGTATTATGCAGGTGTTTTGTGTTCCATGCTGTTTTCGCAGTTCAACGCGATGCGTTGAGCGTGTGTATAAATGGTGAATCGATCCCGGCGTGCATAGCCGATAAGCGTGATGCCGGCTTTTTGTGCTAATTCCAGACTGAGTGAAGTGGGCGAAGTGCGCGAGATGACTACTTTGACGCCCATGCGATGTGCTTTTTGGAGCATTTCGGAGCTGATGCGACCCGTAGTAAGCAAGACTAAACGATGCGCCTTTACTTCATTCAAAACACATTTCCCTGCAAGCTTATCGAGCGTATTATGCCGACCGACATCTTCGGCTACAAACACTAATCCATCTTCGCTAAAAAGTGCCGAGGTATGCACGCCGCCGGTTTGCTTATAAAGGCTTTGTTGATTGAACAACTCACCGACAAGGGATAAAACATTTTCTGTGGATAAAGTCCAGCCATTCAGGCTGATGGCTGAGTCTTGCTCTCGGAGATATTGTTCTGCGTCTAAGAAAGTCACCCCTCCGGTACAACCAGTCGTTCGAAAAACTTTACGTGGCTTTTTAACCGAGATATTTAGCCAGACATCTACATTATCCAGGCCAGGGCAGACGCGCACATCGGCGATATCCCGCTTGCTTTTTAGGAGGCCCTCGTTATACAGAAAGCCAATCGCCAATGCATCTAAATCTACGGGGGTGCACATAAAAGTCAACCAAACTGTTCCATTTACGGTCAGACTAACGGGCATCTCGCCAATCACTTCCCCTTTTTCCCGTTCAACGCCGTGGGAATGGACGATGATCTTTTCTGAGGAAATATATGGCTTTTTCATTTCACATATATATGTGTTGACGGTCAGAAACAGGACGACTAAGGAAATTTTACCAGTGTTTAGAGCCGCCCGAAAGCGTCTTTTGTCATGGGATGAGCAATCAATATTCCTCTATTTTCACTGGATAACCAGGGTTGTGCAAGCGATAAATATGTTCCATGACTGAACGAAGCATGGAGATTTCTCCGCTCAGCACCTGGTCCTGATAATCGCGCGCCCATTGGTAGAGCTGTGAGCTCGCAGTAAGCAATTCGATCAACACCAGTTGCGCCAGGGGACCGGCACCTGTGAGGTACTGTGTGGTGTAGAAGTCGAATTCGGCTTGCAAGAGGTCGTAGGGCAGGCGCCTCAGTTCTACCTGCCACTGCCGGGATTTCCATGTGAGACGCGCATACCCCAAGCGCCGGTCGCCATCGAAGGGAAGGCCCACCGAACCGGCGTTGACCACCTGCACGTGGTCATTTTGAGAAATGAACGCCCGATGGGTGTGACCGACACAAAACAACGAAAAGGCGCTGAGCGAATCCTCAGGCTCTAAGCCTAATCGTTGGGCAAAGCTTTCAGCGAAGGTGTGGGCATAAATCCCGTCGCGCGTGGCACGCATCGAGCCGTGTACGAAGCGCGCTAAGCCGCCAAATGGTACCGGGATGTCCACATAAGGCAGGAACTCCACGAGGGAGGCAGTCGCATCTCCTAAGCGTTCTCGTGTCCATCGAGAAGCCTGGTGCACCTGCGCTTGTGGGCTTTCGGGAGGCGCTGCAGAGTTTGCCTGGTCTAAGACATATTCCTCATGGTTGCCGAGCACGAAGGTGCTGGGGTACAACGCGGCAAAGGATTGCGCCAGCTGTAAACACTCCAGCGGCTTGGGTCCGCGATTGACAATATCCCCAAGGAAGACGACCCAATCTGGGCTCCAGCGATCGACATCTTCCAGGGCAGCAGTAAGCGCTACTAGGTTGGCATGAATGTCCGATAGCACGGCGATTTTCATGCTACGACGGTTTTGGGCAGGCATCCTTTCTCCAGCGGTGTTGCAAACTATGGAGCGAATATACCAGAAAGGGCGTCCTTTGTTCAAGCTTTGGAAAGTGCACCTTGCAAAAAAGGGTTCATCGGGGGTATGATATGAGAGATTTTAACGGTAGGTTTGGCGAGAATTATGTTGACACCGGTAATCGATTGGCAGGCATGTCAGGCTTGTACGCCCTGCCAGGCAATCAAAGAATGCCGCACACGTGCGATCGTGCAAATCGATCATGGAGAGCCACCGTATATTGAATTGAGCCGTTGCAGCCAATGTGGTCTGTGCGTGCACGCCTGTTGTTGCCAGGCGATCTCCATGCGCAATATGGATGCCGGCATGGGCTTTGTTCGTTGAAGAGCCAACTGTAGTGCTGATGGACAATGAGAACGTTCTGCGCGATTTTATGTATCACTAGCCTATTGCAAGCGTGTAGTTTTTTCCCGAGCAATGATGTTGGGGCGACTCAATACATCGAACCACAACCTTCGGCAACGGCGACTACACAAGCTGTTGAGAATCAGATAGTAAACGAGCCTACCCCCTCATATGAAACGATCACCTCTCTGAATGTAAGCGCCCTCCAGCCTGAAACCACATATACCCTCAGCGGCGCTATAGACTTCGCCTATTTACCGCAGAGCGGCGCCATCCTGTACCTGACCGAACAAGCGCTGGCGATGGTAGGAATTCAGGCGCGAGCGATAGAAGAGCAAATCTCTGTACCGGGGGTGCGATTCTTTGCTTCAGCGGTAGGCGCAGATGTTGTTGCCTGGTCGCTCGATACACGCGAGATGTACACCCTCGATGCGCGAACCGGTCACCAGGCGAAGTTGTTAGAACGCGCTTCAGCAGACATCGCCTCGCTCGCCATCTCACCCTTGGGGGAGCGTCTGGCTTATTCCACGGTAGATGCCAGAGTGGTCGTATGGAATTTATTGGAGGCGCGCAAAATTTTAGAGCAGACGCTGCCTTTCTGGGTGACGGATGTTTCCCTCGCGCCGCAAGGGGATATGCTGGCCTACGTCAACCCATCCGATTTTTCGCTGTATTTCGCACATCTCCAAACAGGCGAGGAACCGCGCCGCGTGCAGTGGACGAATACCGCCAGCCCTCAATTGAACGAAGCCGTGCTTTCTCCTGATTGGATGAAGATCGCCTGGGTGGCGCGTGCCACGGTAGCGGTGATGCAAGTAGAGACAGAACAAGTGCTTGCCACCCTGGTGCATCAGGATTACATTACCTCTCTCGCCTGGTCTCCAGACAGCGCGCTTTTAGCCACTGCCTCTGCGGGAGAGGTTTCGGGCGATTTTGTCCCGCTGGTCACCATTTGGAACGCCTCGGGTGGTCAGATGTTAAGCCAACTTACCTTCCGTGCGCCTGTGCTGAAGGTGCAATTTTCTGCAGATGGGCGCACGCTCATGGTGCTTAGCGCCGATGGGGAATTGCGCGTTTTTGGCTTACCCTGAACTTTTCGGGATGATGCGCACCAAAGCCGGCTGACCCTGTTCTCCCTCGATAATCATCTCGACTTCAAGAAATTTTTGAATGACGGCTGCATTGGTCGTCAGGTGGTCCGTCAGGCGCGGGGTGATGAATTGAGAGGTGTTCTGCGCCAGGGAAAGAGGCAGCAGGAGCTGATCGGCGAGGTATTCGTCCAGCGTAGCTGGTGTATCGAAGAAATTCAGCAATCGGTCCACGGCTTCGTCGGCTACTTTTTCGGAGGGTTTTCCAAGCTCGCCCAAACTAAAGTAACACGCCGCGCCTTGCTCGAACTTCGCCATGAGTAGAATAAACGCACCTTTATTGAAAGATGGAAGCTCGAGGGTGGAAATCTTGGGCTGGATTTCCCGAGAGGATAATTCTTCGGAGAGGCGGAGCAAGGCTTGCCTTTTCATCCTTTTAGCAATCTCTAGGGGTAAATTGGCGACGGCAGATAGCCCGGTGATCTCCAACAACGCGCCGCGTGCCTCAACATAGAGCGGATGCAACCGGCTCGCGGGGCGGATCGTGGCGCTGATGTGCCCCCCGCCTTGAGGGTAAAATCCGGCTTTTAGCAACTGTAATTGGATCGAAAAGCCAAGCTGTTCCAGCACAGGCGCCCACTGGAATGCCAAGTAATGGAAACAAGGGCTCCAAGGCACATGGGTGCCACCATGAAGTTGTACCGTAGAAGCGGTGCTCGCCCTGGCTAAGGGAAGGTACACCGTTTGCAGCACCAATGCAGTCGCCCCGGCTGTGCCAATCTTGAAGGTGTATCTGCCTGAACGGATTCTGCCGGGTGAGAAGGAGAGGGTTGTCGAGCCAGGCGTTGCCCCTTCTACCTCCGCCTGGCAGATGCTGCGTGCAGCTTCTACGGCACTAAGATGTTGGGCTCTCAAGCCTGGGTTCTTGCGCTGGGCGCGAATTCGATGGATGACAAACGGTGTTCCGCGGATCATCGAAAGCGTGAGGGCGGTTCTCAAAATCTGCCCGCCGCCTTCTCCAAACGAACCATCGATTTCGATTATATTGTGCCCGTCTTGCATGTCCGCTCCACTCGTTTGATGCCTAGAAGTAATTCAAAGGATTATCACCTCGTTTCAGTCACCCAAGGCGGCTCCAGATTTAATTTTGATATAATCACGATATGCGCGCACCACAACCCGTGCTTTCCGAGGCAACCCTTCGTTTTGCAGGGATGTTAGCGGTCTTGCTCCTGTTGGAGGTGTTCTGCCTGTTCATGGCGCTGTCCATTTGGCTGGCTCTAAGAGGTCTACCGTTATCTGTGTTATTCACCGTCTTTTTCGCTTCCTGAAGTGGATGGGTTCATGAAGACCAGCGAGGCAGCGCCTAAAACTCCAGCTTCGTTTCTAAACCGGGCAAGCGATAGGTTCACATTCTGGACATACGTCGGGATGCCAATTTCCAGCATCTTGCTGCGTATGGAGGAGAGCAGCAAATCCCCGGCTTCGCTGAGCCCGCCCCCGATCAAAATAACCTGAGGATCGAAGAAATAGCACCAAGAAACCAACCCAAGCGCCAACCAATGGCTGATCTCATCCAACAATTCCAAGCAATGCGGGTCGCCCATGCGTGCCAATGCGATCACATCGTATGCGCTTACCGTGGGGTTTTTATGGAATAACTCTCCTAAAGGAGATTGTGGATCCCACTCTGCCCGCGCAGCCGCATTGCGGATTAATGCCTGACCCGAAGCAACTGTTTCCAGGCAGCCGCGGCAGCCGATGCGACACCTCCACTTCAGGGTTGGATCAACAATGATGTGTCCAGGATCTCCACTGCAGCCACGCGTCATGCGATAGGGTTCACCATGGATAATCAACCCTGCGCCGATGCCACTGCCGATAGTCATGAGTAATAAACGTTCTGTCTTGGGGTGCTGCCCAAACTGATACTCTGCCATCGCAGCAAGCGTGGCGTCATTGTCCAGGTAAGTGGGCAGATTGAAGCGGGTGTGAAAGAAATCGACCAGCGGAAAATGATCCAGTCGCGGCACATTGCTGGAAGCCGAAGATTTCCGGTCTGGATTAATGTGACCGGGCATACCGATTCCAATGCCGACTACCTGCTTTAGATCTATCTGTCTGGCATAGGTCAATTGCTGAACCTGCTCGGAGATGTGATTCAATATTTGCTCCGCCGAGCCACTTGTGGGGGTGGGCAGCTCTTTTTTGGCGGTAAGGTTGCCTGTATCGTCCACCAGACCGATTTTGATGAGACTGCCACCGACATCGATTCCAATGGCATAGGTCATGTTCCACTCCTCATGTGCAAGCAAAAATTCTGATTGATGTTAACATCCTGTGACCATCGGGTCAAGGTGGTAAAATTTTTTATGGCATACCGGAATGGTGAAATGGTATCCGTGACTGGCAGACATGTCTAAAGAAGACAGGCAGCTAACGGCGACATTCCGCTTTAGCGGTTCTCTCCTCGACCTGTTATCTGACGGGGATGAGGGTTCGCCGGTTACGGTGCATTTTCGAGGGCGCCAATCGGTCAAACATCTCATCGAAGCATTGCACATCCCACACACCGAAGTGGGCAAAATTCGCGTGAACGGTGGTGAAGTAAGCCTCTCCTACCTTGTTCAGGATCAGGATTGTATCGAGGTGCTTCCTAAATACCCAACCATTGGGATCGATCAGCGCCACGAACATAAGTTCATCCTGGACAACCACCTGGGCAAACTGGCAACCTATATGCGCATGTGTGGTTTTGATACGTGGTATCAGAACGATTATCAAGATGACACTCTAGAGAGCTTATGCGCGCAAAGCGATAGGACTCTCGTCAGCCGTGACCGAGGATTGTTGATGCGCAAAGCCATCGTCAACGGTTATTGGATTCGCTCATTGATTCCTCGTGAACAGCTCAAAGAAATTTTGATCAATTTTCAACTTGTCGATCAGATCCTCCCGTTTCACCGCTGTTTGCGGTGCAATTACCCTTTGGCCAGTGTGGAAAAGAGCGCAGTGATGCATCGGCTATTGCCTCTGACGCGCAAATACTATGATGAGTTTTATCTATGTCAGCGGTGCGACCAGGTGTACTGGCCGGGTTCGCATTATGCGCGCATGCATGAGTTCATTTCAAGCTTGGTCCGAGAAATCAGCCACGCTTCGTGAGGCATCTTGCATCAGATAGGCAATCAATACAGGAATTTTTTATGATCAATATGGTAGATGGAGGGATTTTTAGGGCTTTAGCCTCGTTTAAATCGACTGATGCAAAGTTGATTGAGCCGAAACCCAGATTAGAAATTGATTCTTATCATTTAAACCTATTGACAACAGGCTGCAATTTCTGTACACTACATTCTGCAGGGCGTTCCAAGAAATTGGAAAGCATCTCCAGAGCACTTTACAACGCAACCGATGGATCCTATGGGTTCATCTGGCGTGTAAGGTCAACCGATGACCAAACTGGCTGAACATCTTCTTGAAGACTGCCGCAGGGTAGTCGAGGAAGAGAGAGCTAGAACGATTATCGGGTAGAGGTTCTAAACAGGACTGAATTCAATCCACGCAAGTGGAGTCTGTCAGCCTCAATAGAACTGAACTGGGACGCTTGAAGGTTACTTGGAGCCCCTGCACTTTTTTATTTCTGAAACACATACGGTTTCAGCAAGCCCAGGAAGGGGAGATGGCGATATTTTTCCCGGTAATCCAATCCATAACCTACAACGAACTTGTCTGGCAGGTCAAACCCCTTGTATTTCAGGTGTATGTCAATCAGGCGGTGGGTGGGCTTGTTGAAGAGCACACACACCTCGAGGCTGGCTGGGTTGCGGATGCGCAAGGTTTCCAGGATGTAATTCAAGGTCAATCCGGTGTCGATGACATCCTCGATAAAGAGTACATGCCTGTTTTGAATAGGGATTTCCAGGTCTTTCACCATGCGCACCACCCCCTGATCCCTGGTCTCGGGGGAGTAACTGGAAACGGCGATGAAATCCATCTCGTGCGGGATGGTGATTTGGCGCAGCAGGTCGGCCATGAAAAATAAGACCCCTTTCAGCACGCCCACAAAGAGGGGGTTAAGTCCGAAATAGTCTTTGGAAATTTGTTTGGCTAAAAGGGAGATCTTTTCCTGTAACTGGCTTTCTGTCAGAATGACCTCTTCGATGTCGCGCATGAACGCAGCATGGGATTGCGTCGCATCTTCAAGCATGGGTGCACTTCTCCTCAGTAAAAATATTATCGCTCAGCGATGTTCATCGCTTCTGCATCTAAACCGAATTTATACATCAGCTTACGAATGTCCGTCCTTTTCAGCAGAATGATGTGCACATCGGGGTAGCGCTCTTTCAACTTCTTGATCTTGCGATTCTTTTGATGCACCAGGTGTTGACGTATGGTGGTCAGCTCGATGTATACACCCTGCTCGGGAAGGTAGAAATCTGGAGTAAAGGCTTCTTTGACCTGTTGGTTTCCATCGAACTCCAGCGGGAAGGTGCGCGGTTCATATTCCCAGACAATGCCATAAAAATCCAAAATTCGGGCGAATTGTTCTTCAATGGGATGAGCAAATGTAGGTCGTGGCTTCTCATGAGCAGGTGGGGATGGGTGTTCTTTAGACATCTTTGTGCGCCTCGACGTTTAGGATGAATGTCCCTGCATGGACAATGAGATCACAAGCGCGTTCTGCGCCGATGAGGCCTGTGTTGAGAATGAGGTGATACAAGGTCGGGTCTTCCCAATCTACATGAAAAATTCTGCGATAGAACTCTTGGCGATAGCGATCGCTGGCTTCGAGACGCGCTCTGGCTTGTTGTGCGCTGATGTGGTACTGGCGCATTAGGTTTTTCACACGCAGGTCCAATGGGGCGATCAGGCGCACATGCAATGCTGAAGGATGATCTTTCAGGACGACCTGCGCGCCTCGGCCCAGGATAACGGCGTCTTTCTGACGGGCAATGTCCATGATAATGGCTCGAATGCTTTGCTGGTATGCCTGACATTCCTCATCGTCAAGGCTCAGCCCTAACAACCCCAATTCGTCAATGGCTTTTAGTGCGACGGTATGCGCCCGGCTCTCTGCCGCAGCGCGATGGATAAGCTCTCGCCAGAGCAATGGGAAACCCAAGCGCTCGGCGACCATACGCGCGATGGAGCATCCCTGGCTACCCATCAGTCTCGAGATCGTAATGATCATAGATCAATTGGCGTTGTTCAAAATTTTCTCCATGATCTCCACCACAGCCCGGTATAGGGGAGACTCGGGTGCGAGCTGGATCAATGGCTTACCAGTGTATTCGCATTCGATCACCTGGTCGTCTGGTGGGATTACACCGGCGAGCGGCAGGTTTAACTTTTGAATTTGCTGTAAGATGGCATCGGGGACTTCTCCCTGATGCTTGTTCAGCACCAGGTGGGTTTTTTCGATGCGGATATCGAGTTCGTCTTTGATTTGGGCGATACGTCCGGCGGCGACGATGCCCCGCATGGAGACATCTGAGATGATCATCAGGTGTTGAACATCGCGCGTGGTGCGGCGGCTGAGATGTTCCATGCCGGCTTCGTTATCGATAACCACATATTGATAATGGTTGCTCATGGCGTCGATTACCTCACGCAGGTTGTGGTTTACGGCGCAATAACACCCCGGTCCTTCTGGCCGTCCCATGGCGATCAAGTCGAAATGATCGCCTTCGGCGAGGGAAGAGCGCACGTGATAATCCAAGTATTCGCGTTTTGAAATCCCTCCTGGTAGAGAGCCCATAGCTGCTCCGCCAACGCCAAGCGAAGATTTGACCTGAGCCAACATGTCTTCGCGGATATCGCCCACCGTCCAATCCAAGCTCACTCCCAAAGCCATGTTTAGATTGCTGCTGGGGTCTGCATCAATCGCCAAAACCGACCCCTTTGTCGTGTCGATGAGAAATTTTATGATCATGGCGGCGATGGTGGTCTTGCCCACGCCTCCCTTGCCAGCCAAAGCGATGGTGGTCGTCATCCTGCCTCCATTTACCTCTAAGATTTGCTTGTGCTCACCTGTAAGAGCTTCTGCGCCATTTGTTGCGCCATCTGACGCAACTCTGGCACATGATCGTACACCGGGATGCCCAGGCGGTCTGCCTCCTGGACGGATAAATTCGCCGGGAAAATACCCAAGACGGGAAGGTCTGGCGTTGCATCCTGAACGAATTGAGCTTCGTCGTGGTCGCGGATTTTGTTCCCCACCAGGTACAACCGGTTCAGCCCGATATCCAAAGCCAGTTTTTTGATTTGTGCCGCTGTGCCCAGGCTCCGACGCGTAGGTTCGACGACGATGAGCATGGCGTCAACGAAGTCCACAGTTGCTCGACCCAGATGTTCCACGCCAGCGTACATATCCAGGATAAGGATATCGTCCTTGCGGAAGAGCAGGTGGGTGAACAGCGTTTTCAGCATGGCGCTCTCTGGGCAAATGCAGCCACTCCCCCCGGTATCCACAGAGCCCATCTCCAGCAGGCGAACGTTGCGGTGTTTGACGCTGAAACGTTCAGGGATGTCATCCACACGGGGGTTGAGGGTGAAAAAGCCGCCAATCGTGCCCGGCTTGGCGCCAGTACGTTCTTCGATGAGTTCATCCATTTCGGCAATGGGACGCAAGGCGGCGCGCAACTCTTGCGGGAAGCCTAACGCGCCTGCGAGACACGGGGATGGGTCCGCGTCCACCGCCAGGACATCCCGCCCCATATCTGCATACGCTTGAGCTAACAAGGCGGCGATGGTGGTTTTACCGACGCCACCCTTTCCACTGATGGCCAGTTTCATCCAAATCTCTCCTGCAATGTAGTTGTTGGTTTTTCCATTTTACCTCAGGCTTGAGGAATCGCTCAGCGGCGCAAGAGGCGATAATTAATGACCACCCCCAAGAGAACGATGGCCACAATGATCGCCGCGACGAGAATCATCGATTGTTTGAGAATCGGATCCACCGGCGGGGGAGGGAGGGGTGTTTCTTCGCCCAGAAATTCCATAGGGGTGGGTGTAGGCGTAAGACGACGGCGACGTGGTGTGGGTGTCACCGTGGGCGAGGGAGAAAGCTCTATCAGAGCGGTGGGGGAGAATTGCGTTTCAACCACGGTTGGCGTATCGGTCGAGGTGGGCAAGACGATGATCGGTGTAGGGAAAGGAATTGGGGCGCGCGCCACATCGGCGATTTGATTTTCGATCGCTTCTCCAGGTGCAAGCACATCGAGCAATCCATAGGCGAAGACCATGCCCACATAAGCCGCAGGGCGGATTTGCGCATGGCGTAAATCCAATATCGGGATGGAGTTGTCCCCTACGTTTTGGGGCACGGAGCTAGAAAATTTAAGCATCGCTCCTGGTGTGAGCCGAATAGCCGATAAAGAGGGGCAATGATAGGCTAGGGAAAAGAATTCCAACCAATAAGCCTGTTCCTCGGGCACACGGCTGATGCAGGCGTCGATCAGGCCAAAGCCGGGGAGAGGGGTTTCGTCGAACATGGATGTAGGGTGGATTTGTGTGGGTGCAAAATAGGCGGTTCCCGCGAAGACGGGTGCATAGCCATCTAATATCAGGTTGGCGCCGTTTACCCAAGCGGTTCGGATGAGATTCAACGCGTTTGAGGTTGGCCAGGAAGCTGGTCCCATGCTCAAGATGATGCCGCTATATGCTTCGATCTGTTCCACGGTGAGCAAGTCCAGTTGTGGCGGGGCGATGGTTTCGTAATGTACCGGGATGTCTGCCGTCAGTTGAGCGATGATTTCCAAAGCTTGACTTTCGGAGGCATAGCCGCTGGCAATGATCAATAGAGAAGCATTTTCGCCGCCACTCGTGTTGATGAAATCGGTGAGCAGCAGAGCTCGCTGAGGCGAAGTGCTCAGAGAGTGAGTGAGAAACAGCGCTCCGGCACTTTTCGGTAGGATCAGGCTTTGAAAGTCGCGGGACAGCTTGTTGGGTGTAGGAAGATTTCCCCAGGCGCGGCGATTGAAGTCATAGTCGTACTCCCCACGCTGCATCAGGTGCACGAGTACATTACGCGTGCTCAGCAGATGTTCCTCTCCTAAGTAGCGCGTTTGACTGGCAGCGTGATAGGTTTCTGCGTCAAGAAGAATGGCGTAGGATTCGCCGACAACTTTGCTCAACCTGATATTGTCCGTGATGAACACCGCGGCTTGAGTGTCAATCCCCAATGCGAGATGCGGTCCTTCGGGCAGGGTAATACCGTTGAGCAGGTATGCCAGGCGGTCGAAGGCGAAGAAATGCGTCTCGACCAGGTTGTTCTGTAAGGCGAAATTCAAGCCCCATTCTTCGACTGGGAGGTTGCGCGTCACCGCACCGAAGCGGAAGGGGTTTTCGATATCGGCATGGCTTCTTAGCCAGTATTGCCCTGCCTCTTCGCCGAAGCCCACCAGAAGGCTTCCCTGAGAAAGCGCCCCACCTAAACCCAATTCAAGCAAGGTGTCTTTCAATATGCTCACCGTGGAGGAGGGAGTGCCTTCCGGTAGGAGGATGAAGTCTATTTTGGCGTCCAGCAAGCGATCGACGAGTAGGTTGTCCTGAGCTTCTTCTCGGGAATAAATCGGCAGCACCTCCACAGCACAGCTCTTGCCATGTGTGGCGAACACCTGCTCGCAGGCAGCCTGCGCCTGGACGAGCAGCGCTTCTGCTTCGTTTTCCAGTTCTTGGCGCGCTCTCTGCGGGGTTTGCGCTCCATCTCTAATCAATGTGATCGGCACGATGAGGATATCGATTTGTGTCTCCGCGATCAAGTCTTGAGCCTGGGTAAAAATTTCCGCAAGAATGTCGTTCAAGCCTCCACCAGGGATGATCCATGTGTTTGGCGAGGGCTGCGGCAGGACGGCGCCTAACAAGGCAAGTGCAGCCAGAAGAAGAAGGAGGGATTTTCGATCCATGTAAGGTTTACACCTCGGTTGGTCGATTCGTGGGTTGTTGCAACATCGCTTGCAGCTCGGATGCGCTTCGAGACGGGGCGTGGCACACAAATTGCTGGCAGACATAAGCCGTTGGCTGCCTGTCGATCGGCTCGCGTTGGCGCAGCAGCTCAGGCGCTTCTGCGTCGGTGGGGTAGGGGGAAGCTGCCAGGACGATGTCTGGGCGGTAGCGCGTGCGGACAATCTCCAACATGCGCTGGAATTCTGGATGCGAGGTATCGCCGAGGATGGCGACCTCGTAGAGGGGATGCGCGAGCATGTCCATCAGGCTGAGCCAGTTGCCAATTGCTGTAGGATAATCGAGATACGGCTGTATCAGGGCAAGGCTTTTCTCTGCCAAAAGGCGATACTCCTGGTTGCCCGAGAGTGCAGAAAGCACCACCAAGCACATCGCCATCATTGAGTTGCCGCTTGGAGTGGCAAGGTCTTGAATCTGCATCGGGCGGATGATGAGGTCGTCGCGCGCTGCCTGTGTATCGAAGAAGCCACCTTCAGGTCGCTGGAATAGGCGAACGGCTTTATCGACGAGCTGACGCGCGATCTGATACCAGCGCGGGTTAAACGTGCATTGATACAGGTGCAGCAAGCCCAGGGCAAGCGAGGCATAATCCGCTAGGCTTGCGGGATGTTGCGCCATGCCGCGGCGATATACCCTCAAGAGTCCCTGTTCGCTGTACAGTTGAGTGAGCAGAAAAGAGGTAAATTCTTCTGCAAATTGCGCATAGCCATTAACACCCAAAAATATCGCAACCTCAGAAAACACACCTAAAGCCAAACCATTCCAAAAAAGCAAAACCTTATCGTCCACCAACGGCATCACACGATTACGACGTGCAGCAAATAGAGCGCTCTGGATTTCCTCCAGCATGGCGCGGATTTCATGCTCGGGGAGGCCATAGCGTTGTGCTAGTTGGTTATCATCCGCCTTGCGCTTGAGCAGGATGCCACCTTCGAATTGCACATCGCCCTCGTGATGGAATGCCTGGCGAAAAAGATCGAACCAGCGCAGCGGAGTAGGTCTCCCGGCTTGCGCTTCGGCGGCATCAAGCACACTTTCGATTTCCGCAAGCGTCCAAACGTAGTACCTGCCTTCAACTCCATCTACATCTGCATCCAAGCTGGAATAGAAGCCTTCGAAGCGTTCAGAGGAGGCCAACTCGCGGCGCATAAACTCCAAGGTTTCTATGGCGATGCGTCGATAACTCTGGTCTTGGGTCAGCAAATAAGCATGCAGATAGTTCCTCGCCAGCAGGGCGTTATCGTAGAGCATCTTCTCAAAGTGGGGGATGGTCCAGGTTTCATCCGTGCTGTATCGAGCGAAGCCACCCCCAAGGAGATCGTACATCCCGCCTTGCGCCATGGCGTCCAATGTGCGCTTCGCCATATCCAAAGCCAGGCGGTCGCCGCGATACGCACGACGTAAGAGGAAATCGAGCAGCATGGCTTGCGGAAATTTAGGCGCTTTTCCCCAGCCGCCGTGCTTCCAATCGAACTCCTGAGCCAGCTTGAGCACAGCCTCATCCAACATTTTGGAGGAAGGGGTGAATGCCTGTTCGGACTCAAGGTTGGGCTGGCTGGCCCGTAAATAGACGTATATTTGTTCGCTGGATTCCTGCAAGCGTTGGCGCTCATCGCGCCATAAGCGGATGATCGCCTCCAGCACCTCTCGAAAAGAGGGTAATTGGTACCTCCTCTGCGGCGGAAAATAGGTGCCGCCATAAAAGGGCTTTAGCTCAGGCGTCAGGAAGACGCTCAACGGCCAACCACCCTGGTCGGTGAGCGCGACTACGGCATGCATGTAGATTTCATCAACTTCGGGATGTTCTTCGCGGTCCACTTTGATGTTGACGAAATGCCGGTTCAATAGGTCAGCAATGGCTTCGTCCTCGAAGGATTCGTGGGCCATGACATGACACCAGTGGCACGCGGCATAGCCGATGCTCAAAAAGATGGGCTTGTGCTCGGCTTTGGCTTTTTTCCAAGCTTCTTTGCCCCACGGATACCAATCGACCGGGTTGTGCGCATGTTGCAGCAGATATGGAGATAAGGCGTGGATCAGTCGGTTAGGCATAGGCAGCGTTCATTCGCCAAATTCCAACTCGAACTCCACCTGGTCCAAGTCTACTTCGGCGATGGCTTCGAATTCGATATCCTCGAAAAGGCGCTCCTGACGTGTTTGGATCAGTCTTCTACGCACTAACTCCAACAGCGCCAAAAAGGTGATGGCGATATCCAATCGGCGATGTTCTTTGGAAAAAAGGCTGAAAAACTTGCCACGCGGATGTGTTTTTAAATAATCTGTGATCAGGCGAATCTTATCGCGTATGGTCACGCGGTGACGTTGGATGACTTCACCCAGCGTGCGAGATTGCGGTTGCCGTGAGAACACCTCCTGGGCGATAGCGGCAATCTCCTCGAGGGTGATTTCTCCCAGGCTGTGTCGGACTTCGGCATAAGGTTGACGGCTCATCCGAGCGTAGGTGCGCATTTGGTTCATTTGTCGCAGGCTGAGATATTCGGCGGCGCGTTTGAATTGCTTGTACACCCTCAATTGTTGTGCCAGCGCTTCGCCGATGTCTTCCTCCTCGCTCAGTGGAAGGTGCGGTCGGGGCAACAAAAGCTCCGACTTGATCTGGATGAGCTTGGAGGCGATGACCAAGAAGGCGGATACTTCTTCGGCTAATTTATGGGGCAGTTGGTCCAAATACTCCAGAAACTGGTCGGTCACCTTCGCCAGAGACAATTTGGTAATGTCCAAGTCTTGTCGCTCGATGAGCTGCAACAACAAGTCCAAAGGACCGCTAAATTCGGGGATGTTGACGGTATAATCTGTACGAAGATGAACGCGAAGGAATTCCGTCATGGGGTCGATTATATCCTAAAGGCTCAACGGAGAACAGCGCGCCAAAACCGGGAACACACATGTAACTTTTTCACAGCTTGATGCATCTAAATGGCATCATTGAAGAACCACTCGATCAGGAGGCTACCTTGATTTCAGAACCAATCCATGTCACAGACGCGGCGTTCGAAAAGACCGTGTTGCAATCCCAGATTCCAGCGATCGTCGATTTTTGGGCGCCCTGGTGTGGACCGTGTAAAATGGTCGCGCCGATTTTGGATAAGCTGGCTAAAGAGTATGCGGGGAAGTTATTAGTGGCAAAGGTGAACACCGATGAAAACCCCGAATGGGCGATGAAATACGGCGTACAGGGCATTCCCACTATGTTGTTCATTTCAGGGGGGAAGGTCGTGCACCGTCAGGTGGGCGCTTTACCCGAACCCATGTTGCGCGAGGTGGTCAGCCAGTTCCTGGCTGTGGTGGAACAGACGCCGAAAACGCCAGCCTGATCCAACTCAGCTCGACACGCGTTGGATGCGCGCCCCTAGAGCGCGCAATTTCTCATCCACGCGTTCATAGCCGCGATCGATTTGTGCCACGTTGCGAATCACAGACGTGCCTTTGGCTGCCAGCGCGGCCAGCACCAGGGCCATCCCGGCGCGGATATCCGGGCTTTCCAATTGCTCGCCATATAGGCGCGTCGGTCCCTGAACGATGCAGCGGTGGGGATCGCACAAAACGATTTGCGCCCCCATGCTGACCAGTTTGTCCACGAAAAACATGCGACTGGGGTACATCCAGTCGTGGAACAGCACCGCGCCTTTGGATTGAGTGGCGACAACAATGGCAATGCTCATCAGGTCTGTGGGGAAGGCGGGCCATGGCATGACGCTGATTTCCGGGATGGCGTTTCCCAAATCAGGCTGGATGACCAGAGGCTGTTCCGCAGGCACAAGGATATCCTCGCCATCTGTGTTCCAGGTAACCCCCAGTTTCTTGAAGACAATCGAAATCATATCCAGGTATTCCACACCCGCTTTGCGTATGCGCAGGGAACCCTGAGTGATCGCCGAAGCGCCAATATAGCTGACCACCTCCAGATAATCCGGACCAATGGTAAATTCACCGCCATGCAGTCGCTTCACTCCGTTGACGCGAATGGTATTGGAGCCGATGTTTTCGATCCTTGCTCCCAGAGTGTTCAAAAAATGGCACAGCTCCTGAACATGCGGCTCGGAGGCGGCATTGCGGATAATGGTTTCACCCTGGGCACACACTGCAGCCATGATGGCGTTTTCCGTCCCTGTAACGCTGGCTTCGTCTAGTAAAATGCTCGTCCCAACTAATTTCTTGGCTTCAAAGCGAAAGAGGTGTTTTTCGCGCGCATAATGTGTCTCCGCGCCCAAGCGCTCGAAAGCCAGGAAGTGCGTATCCAGGCGGCGGCGTCCGATGACATCACCACCAGGGGGAGGTAGTTCCAGCTCTCCGGTGCGCGCCAACATTGGCCCGGCTAACAAAATCGAGGCGCGAATCTGGCGGCACAATTCTGCATCCAGGTTCACGCTACGCACTTTGCTTGCCTGAATCTCCCATGTATTGCCTCCTCTTTGAGTGATGGAGACACCCAAATCCTTCAGCAAGGCACGCATGGCTTGTACATCTTTGATTTCCGGCACGTTGTGCAAGATGACGCGCTCATCGGTGAGCAGGCAAGCGGCCAACAAAGGTAACGCAGAGTTCTTGTTTCCCGCCGGGGTCATCTCGCCGCGCAAGGGATAACCGCCTTCGATGATGAAACGATCCATAGCTCCTCTCGTAGATTAGGTCAAAGTAGTGTAGAAACGCCTCGATGGCAACACAGGATATAATACCCCAAAAAACCGCGCGGATTCAAAATGACCTTGATTATTAAAGCTCTCCTTTGGATCGTGGCAGGCGCACTAACAGGTATGTTGGTCAATTACCTTTCCGATGTTTTGCCACATCATCGCAGGCTGAGATCGCCTCGCTGCACCCAATGTGGAACAGTCTTTCCTTTGTTTAACTATCTGTTCTTCCCACGGCGATGTCCTGCTTGTGGCCATCGACGTGGATGGCGTACCTGGGGGGTGGAGATCGTGACCATCCTCGGTTTCCTGTACATCTTTTGGGGTTACCGGGGGAGTTTTCCTCCGGCATGGGCGGCGTTCTTCTTGAGCTACTTTATCCTGGTGATGGTCATTGACATCGAACATCGTCTCATCTTGCATGTGGTCAGTTTGGCAGGCGCGCTGGCAGCGCTGATCTCGGGCGGGCTGGTTCACGGCTGGGCGACGACCCTCATCGGAGGAGGCGGCGGATTTGGCATCATGCTTTTGCTCTACCTGGCAGGCGATGTGTTCGTCAAGCTCTTGCGACGCCTGCAAGGCATCCACATCACCGAAGAAGCCCTGGGCTTTGGCGACGTAAATCTGAGCGGGGTGGTTGGACTGCTTTTGGGGTGGCCGGGCGTGCTGGCGGGTTTGTTGCTGGCCATCTTGTTGGGTGGGCTGATGAGCCTGGTCTATCTGCTCTACCGCATGGGCACAGGGCGTTACACCCGCCAGGATAGCCTGCCGTACGGTCCATTCCTGGCGAGCAGCGCCTTGCTTTTGATGCTCTTCAAAGAGCTGATGATTTGAAAATCGGCTTTTTAAAAAGCCAGGGCGAAGGAGGGTTCTCCCTACGCCCTGGCAGGTGCGTTCTGTGGCTCAAGCGGCAGCTTGACTGCGGCCACGACCAAACCAGCGCTTCCATTCCTGGTTTTCCCAAGCGACGAGAATGGGCGCAGCGATGAAAATCGATGAGTATGTACCGCTTGCCAGACCTACCAAGAGGATGAGGGCAAACTCCTGTAAGGTGATGCCTCCAAATAGAGCCAGGGCGAGCAGCATGAATTCCACGGTCATCAACTGCGTGTTGATCGAGCGCTGCAAGGTTTGCACAATGGAGTGATTCACCAGGGTCTCGAAGGGCAGGCGGCGATGAATGTTGGTGTTCTCCCGCACACGGTCGAAGACGACAATTTTATCCTGCACGGAAAAACCGATCACGGTAAGCAAAGCGGTCAGGAAGAGGGCATCGATCTGCCAGCCCCAAAACCGCCCTCCGAACGCCACCAGGCTGAACACGACGAGGATGTCGTGCAGCATGGCGATGATGGCGCACAAGCCATAGCGCAGGGCATGGGGAATGCCGCGGAAGGCAAAGGTCATATACACGATGACGATGAGCGCAGCAACGCCTACAGCCAGCGCTGCGCGTTGGGTGACTTCATTGCCGATGGTTGGACCAACCGTTTCGAAGCGCAGCACGGTGATCTGCGACGAAAATCGGCTGGATAGCTGATCGACAATGCTGGCGCGCAAGGCGTCATCCAACACGACGGTGCGGATGACGTAGGTGCCTTCGCTGGTCGTCTGCACTTTGACATCTTCCACGCCGAGTTGGTTGTACAAGCTGATGATCTCGGCAGGTTGAGGCTGCACCGCGCCGGCGAATTGGATTTCGAGCAGACTGCCTCCGGTGAAGTCAATCGCCAGGGGTAGTTCATGGTTGGCCGCCAGAATGCCGATCAAAATCATCCCCGGCAGGATGATCAGCAGGGAGAGGGCAAAAAAGTAATAACGCTTGCTCAGGATATTCATGAAGCACCTCTAGATTCCAAACCACTTTGCGTGGTCCTTCGATTTCCATTGCGCTAGCACCAAGCCCAAAAGCGCACGCGTGGCAACCAGCGCGGTGAACAGGCTTACCAGCACACCCAGCGCCAGGGTGATGGAAAAGCCTTTGACAATGGTCGCTCCAAAGGTGGAGCCGAACCAGAACAGGATGCCGGAGGTGATGAGAGTGGCGATGTTCGAATCGCGGATCGAAGGCCAGGCGCGCTTGAAGGCAAGTTCATACGCCTGAAGGAGCTGTCGTCCGCTGCGCAATTCTTCCTTTAAACGTTCGAAGATGAGGATGTTGGCATCCAGCGCGCTGCCTGTGCTGAGCAGGAAGCCGGCGACACCCGGCAGGGTCAACGTCACCGGGATGAAACGGAAGATGGCAAATGCCAGCAGGGCGTAGAAGATGATGGCGATATCCGCCACCACCCCTGGCAAGCGATAGTACAGGGTCATGAACAGGATGACGATGGTAAAGCCGATGGCTCCGGCGATCAGGCTTTTACGCAGTGAATCCTGTCCCAGGGTAGGACCCACCGTGCGTACTTCGGCAATCTTCAAGGGGATGGGCAGCGAACCATACCGCAACTGGATGGCCAGTTCGTTTGCCGTTTCATAGGTAAAGTTGCCTGTAATCATGCCTTTGCCATCGGTGATCGCCTGGTTGATGCGCGGGGCAGAAATGACTTTCTTGTCTAGCACGATAGCTAGGGTGTCACCTACATGCTGCGTTGTGAAATCGCGAAATACCTCTGCACCTTTGGATTTCAGCTCGAAGGCGATGACATACTGACCGGTTTGAGGGTCGGTTTGCACCTGCACCGTGCTCAGCTCCTCGCCTCCCATGACCGTGTGGAAGACCTGCCGCGCCACTAAGGGGATCGACTCGGTGAGCGTGGTGGTGTCGGTCAGGGGGAGGGTCGCTTGAAGCTGAGCGACTTCTTCGGGGGTCAGGCCATCATCGGTGTAGATCGTCGTCTGGCTTTCAACGAGTTCGAAGATTTGAGCCTCGTCCAGGTGGGAGAAATCGACGAATTCCAATCGGCCGGTTTTGCGAATCGTCGCCAGGGCTCGTTCAGGGTCGGTTTCGCCGGGCAATTCGACCACGATGCGCCGGTCGCCCGCCTGCTGCACAACCGCTTCGGTCACGCCCAATCCATTCACGCGGTTTTCGACAATGGTCGTCGCCGTGCGCATGGTCTCGGCTTCGATGACCGCGCCTTCGGGCAGATCTGCCTCCAGGAGCGTTTGCACCCCGCCAACCAGGTCTAATCCCAGTCGGGTGGTGAAATCCTTGTTGATTTGACCGATATGAATGCCAGGGCTGTTCGGCAGGTTGATATACACCGCCAGGGCGAGCACCAACCCCACGAGAATGAGTAATCTTTGATTGCGTTTGGTCATGTATCACGCGCCTCCGCTTGCAAACAAATACCAGCCTATGGCTGGCAACGCCCGATTATACCCCCTATTTTACGGATTGTCCAATACCATAATCATGCGCGCCGCGCGCTTTCGTATTGGTGCAGAAAATCCAGCACGCGGCGCAGGGTTTGCTCCAGGGTCAGACCGTCCGTCGAGAGAATCAGGTGGGCGTGTTGGCGGGCGTGCGCCAGTCGGCGGAGTTGCTCCTGGTACTCCTGCTCGCTCCAGGGCAACCCCTTGCGGGCAACCGTAGTGGCATAGGACGCCTCCAAATAAATCAGCACCTGAGGTTTGGTCAGCCGCTGCCACATGTCGGGCACGAAGGAATGCTCCTGGGCAATGGCGGTGACATGAAAACCACGCCGGCTCAAAGCCTCGGAAAGGCTGGTTTTCCCCGAACCACAGGGACCGACAAGACCGATATGGCGCTTCATGGAGGGTTAGATCGGCAGGCGCACGGACATACGGCGGATGAGGTCGCCGCGGTGCGGCACAACGGCGACGACAACCACGCTGATATCGTCCACGGGACGCCCCTCATCCAGGGCGAGGGCGGCTTGGAGCAAGCCATCGGCCAGAAACCCCGCTTCGACAGACTGGCGACTCAGGCGCTGGAGTTCCTCTTCGAGGGACAGCTTCATGCCTTTGCGCTCCCCGGCGTGCATCAAGCCATCGGTAAAGGCGATGGCGATCAACTCAGGTTGCAGGGGCAACTGCACAATGTGCGGGCGCGTGTCGAAATACAGCCCGATCGGACGCGCCTCCGAGGGCAAAAGGCTCACCTGGCCAGCCTCCAATACGGCAACGGGCAAGGGGTTATTGATGGTGATGACCAGGGTCTGCGTCAGGCGGTCGATAGAAAGGATGTTCAGCGTGGCGGAAACCTTGCCGTGACGGTCGGTGAACAGGCTATCGGATGCAGCACGCGCTGCGGCGCCATCGCGCACCCCCTCCGCCAGCAAGGCGATCACCTTGCGCACCACCAAGTTGGACACCGACTTAGCCCCCCGCCCGGAGCTCTGGCCATCGGCCATGACCACCGAAAGGCCGCCTTTGGGGCGCTCGATGACCTCCACCGTATCGCCGCTCTCCGCGCTGGCGTATTTGTTAATCTTGGCGACGGCCAGGTTTACTTCCATGTCAAACCTCTCCGCCTAATATAATTACTTGCTTACGGATATGCTCTTCGCTGAGCTCGCCACGGGCGACGCCTTTGAGGATGTCGCTGAGGGCGTTTACGCCCACGCCGCCGGCGAGGACAGCCAGCGCGGGCGGCAATGAGGCGCCAGGGATGAGGGCGATGGCAGCCAGCGCCGCGCCGTAATACAGCACCTGCGCCGGGAGGCTGGTGAGGGCTTTGAGCGTCTTCAACAGCGCGGTGCGCTGTTCGGGCGAGATTTGGGGTTTGCGCATAAACACAGCCGCAGGGGGGAGCTCCCCAAGTGATTCGGGCTCATTATACCCGAAGTCGCACGCTTGTTTTTCCGGTTATAAGCACCAAGCAGCGCGGGTGCGAGGGCCTTTAGCGGGGATAGGGGAAATCATTGTCAAGGGGAATGCGGGGTATAGAAACCCCGCCCACAAAACCACATCCGTATCCTGGGGGAAGGGCA